>NC_012778.1:875000-1475000 GCF_000146185.1 [Eubacterium] eligens ATCC 27750
GGCGGGAAAGCGTGAAAGCCGCGTATCCGAAATCGAAAGCAGCAAGGCAGGATCCAGAGTACCACGAGACACGAGAAACCTTGTGGGAATGAGCGGAGACCACTCCGTAAGGCTAAATACTACTCAGTGACCGATAGCGCATAGTACTGTGAAGGAAAGGTGAAAAGGACCCCGGGAGGGGAGTGAAAGAGAACCTGAAACCCTGTGTTTACAAGCTGTCGAAGCACGCAAGTGCGACGGCGTACTTTTTGTAGAACGGTCCGGCGAGTTATGATGAGTGGTAAGGTTAAGGACTTAAGGTCCGGAGCCGAAGCGAAAGCGAGTGTTAAAAGCACGTGGAATCGCTTATCATAGACCCGAAACCGGGTGATCTATCCATGTCCAGGTTGAAGCTGCCGTAAGAGGTAGTGGAGGACCGAACACACATCCGTTGAAAAGGGTGGTGATGAGGTGTGGATAGGGGAGAAATTCCAATCGAACCCGGAGATAGCTGGTTCTCCTCGAAATAGCTTTAGGGCTAGCCTCTGGTTAGTCTGCCGCAGGTAGAGCACTGAATTTCCTAGGGGGCGTCAAAGCCTACCGAAGAATATCAAACTGCGAATGGCGGACAGATGATGCCAGGGAGTCAGACTGCACGAGATAAGTTGGGTGGTCAAAAGGGAAAGAGCCCAGACCTACAGCTAAGGTCCCAAAGTGTGTGTTAAGTGGAAAAGGATGTGGGATTTCGAAGACAACTAGGATGTTGGCTCAGAAGCAGCCACACATTAAAAGAGTGCGTAATAGCTCACTAGTCGAGAGGTCCTGCGCCGAAAATGTCCGGGGCTAAAACACAACACCGAAGCTTAGGAATTCACATGAATTGGTAGAGGAGCATTGAAGACGGAACGAAGCCATACCGAAAGGAATGGTGGACTGTCTTGAAGAGAGAATGCCGGAATGAGTAGCGAGATTGAAGTGAGAATCTTCAAGGCCGAATATCTAAGGTTTCCAGGGTAAAGCTGATCTGCCCTGGGTAAGTCGGGGCCTAAGGCAAGGTCGAAAGACGTAGTCGATGGATAACAGGTTGAAATTCCTGTACTGCATCAAATCAGAAATGTGGGGACACATGAGGGAAGCATGAGCCGGAAAAGGAAAGTCCGGTACAAGCGCAGCAGAGGACAGATAGGCAAATCCGTCTGTCAACTCGAGGGCGCGATGTGGAGCGAACCAAAGTAGCGAAGCATGTGGAGCTTGTGTCGAGAAAAGCCGCTATAGTGTTTGATGTACCCGTACCGTAAACCGACACAGGTGGATGAGGAGAGAATCCTAAGGCCGGCGGGAGAAGCATTGTTAAGGAACTCGGCAAAATGACCCCGTAACTTCGGGAGAAGGGGTGCTCCAGAGATGGAGCCGCAGAGAACTGGCCCAAGCAACTGTTTAGCAAAAACACAGGTCTATGCAAAACCGAAAGGTGAGGTATATGGGCTGACGCCTGCCCGGTGCTGGAAGGTTAAGAGGAGATGTTAATCGCAAGGTGAAGCATTGAATTTAAGCCCCAGTAAACGGCGGCCGTAACTATAACGGTCCTAAGGTAGCGAAATTCCTTGTCGGGTAAGTTCCGACCCGCACGAAAGGCGTAATGATTTGGGCACTGTCTCGACAATGCACCCGGTGAAATTGAAATACCAGTGAAGATGCTGGTTACCTGCGCCAGGACGGAAAGACCCCATGGAGCTTTACTCTAGCTTGATACTGGGGTTCGGTATTGCATGTACAGGATAGGTGGGAGACTGAGAAGATGTGTCGCCAGATGCATCAGAGTCGATGTTGGGATACCACCCCTGCAGTACTGGGCTTCTAACCTGCAGCCGTGACCCGGCTGGGGGACAATGTCTGGTGGGGAGTTTGACTGGGGCGGTCGCCTCCGAAAGAGTATCGGAGGCGCTCAAAGGTTCCCTCAGAATGGTTGGAAACCATTCGAAGAGCGCAAAGGCAGAAGGGAGCTTGACTGCGACACCGACGGGTGGAGCAGGTACGAAAGTAGGACTTAGTGATCCGGTGGTATGAAAGTGGGATTGCCATCGCTCAACGGATAAAAGCTACCCTGGGGATAACAGGCTTATCACTCCCAAGAGTTCACATCGACGGAGTGGTTTGGCACCTCGATGTCGGCTCATCGCATCCTGGGGCTGTAGTAGGTCCCAAGGGTTGGGCTGTTCGCCCATTAAAGCGGTACGCGAGCTGGGTTCAGAACGTCGTGAGACAGTTCGGTCCCTATCCGGCGTGGGCGTAGGATATCTGAGAGGAGCTGTCCTTAGTACGAGAGGACCGGGATGGACTGACCTCTGGTGCACCGGTTGCATTGCCAAATGCATAGCCGGGTAGCCAAGTCGGGACGGGATAAACGCTGAAGGCATCTAAGCGTGAAGCCCCCCTCAAGATGAGATATCCCATAGCATAAGCTAGTAAGACCCCTTGAAGACGACGAGGTAGATAGGCAGAAGGTGGAAGTGTGGTGACATATGGAGCTGATCTGTACTAATAGGTCGAGGGCTTAACCAAGAGAAAAGGTTAAGACGGTTTGGATAGAACAAAGAGAGTTATTCTTAAGAGTAATCGGATGAAAGAATTTTAATGTGCAGTTTTGAAAGAGCAATATGAAATATAATGTATACAGGCAGGTCGCATGACCTGCTTTTTTTGTGTGTTTTCATACTAAATGTGGGTTTGAAAAGAGTAATAATGGGTGCTACAATTAGCATAACTTTGAATTAAGTTATTACATATGAGGGGAGAGAATGAATGTATCAGTGTCCTAATTGTGGCGGACGGTTAATTTTCGATATATCGTCACAGTCGATGTTATGTGAGCATTGTAATACACATTATAATCCATATAATCTTGGAGAAGGAAATTCGGCTGAAGAAAGTAAAGAGTATGATGTTACGGTATTCAAGTGTCCGCAGTGTGGCGGTGAAATTATGAGTACAGATAACACGATTGCTGATTTCTGCAGCTTCTGTGGAGCAGCTACAGTGCTGGAAAGCAGAATTTCCAAAGAACTCCGTCCGGGATATATTATTCCGTTCAGCAAAACCAAGCAGGATTGTAAGAATCAATATAAGAAGATGATGAAGCGTGCATGGTTTGCACCTAAGGAATTAAAAGATGAAAAATATATTGATGGTTTCAGGGGAATCTATATGCCGTACTGGGCTTATCATGTATCGCAGAAAGGTCCTGTTGTATTAAGAGGAGAGAAAAGCAAAAGACGGGGAGATTACATTTATACGGACCATTTTGATATTAACGGTGATATGGACTGTCAGTATAAGGGAATATCGTTTGATGCGTCATCTTCATTTGATGATAATATAAGTGAGGCGATTGCACCGTATGATGTTAAGAATATGGCGGGATTTACGCCGGCATTTCTTAGCGGATTTTATGCTGATACGGCAGATGTAGGGTGTGATGTTTATATGAATGATGCAATTGATATGGCTGGTGAAGAGACATATGATTATGTATCCAATAATATCCCGCTCGGAGGGGTATCACTTCATGAAACAGAAAGTACTATTAAATCA
Source organism: [Eubacterium] eligens ATCC 27750 (assembly GCF_000146185.1). Lineage (NCBI taxonomy): Bacteria > Bacillati > Bacillota > Clostridia > Lachnospirales > Lachnospiraceae > Lachnospira > Lachnospira eligens. Next base: position 878,571 of record NC_012778.1, read on the forward strand.
AAATGTAATGCGGTAATCGAGTCTGTTGACAGGACATTGTATCCAGTATGGTTTCTGTCGTATAGGAACAGGGACAGAGTTGCATATGCAACGGTCAATGGTCAGACTGGAAAAGTATCGGCAGATTTACCGGTATCAGTTGGCAGATATTTTGCTGGGTCAGCACTTCTGGCTGTTCCGATATTCATATTACTTAATATGTTCTTTACATTAAGACCGAAGGTAACACTTAATGTTGCAGCTGTAATAGCACTGATTACAATTATATTGTATGTGTTTGAACTGGGAAAAATTAAGAGACGGGACCAGAAGCTTGATGACAGAGGCTCATGGGAAGAATCAAAGCTTTCCAGCCGCAGATATAAAGCCGGAACAGATAATGATAATCTGGCAAAACAGATGGCTGATGGCAGAAATAATGCAAGGATTAACAGAGTAAGTAAGAAAGAAAAAAATAAAATGACACCATTGTTAAAGGCTGTTGTTATATTTGCAATATGCATGGTTGGAATTCCTAATTTTATGTTTGCTTTTTCTTTATTTAGTGCAGTATTTTCAGTGGGGTCTTCTTTTTTTGTCAGTGCGGCATGCTTTGCTATAGGCGTTATTATTACGCTTAGTAATTGCAAGACATATAAAGAAGTATCAGGAGGAAAAAATGTGCCGGGGAGTGTAGGTGCACTTGTAGCATTGGCTGTTTCAACACTGATTCTGCTTATTAATCCGGTATCTGACCTTTTTTATTATGGTGCAGTTATATTTGTGCTTGCTTCGCTGATGTTTACACTTGTTGAGCTTATTAAGTACTACAATGTGCTTGCAACAAGAAGACTGCCACAGTTTGATAATTACAAGGGAGGTAATGATAATGCGTAGAAAAATAACATTTTTACTGACCTTTCTTGTAGCAGTTCTAAGTATCGCATTGGCAGGAGTCAGAGTGTATGCTGATACAGGCTATGAGGTTGAAGATTATGCTAATCAGGATTTCTGCTATGTTAATCCAGATACAGGCTATGAAGCAGTGATTGTTGATGATGCATTTATTTTATCAGTTGCTGAGAAGAGCATGCTCCTTGAGAAGATGAAATTAATTACCACTTATGGTAATGTTATGTTTAACTCTATAAGCTATAACAGCACTTCGACAGAGAGTTATATTAAGTCTCTGTACAGAGAAAAATATGGCTCTGAGAGTGGAACGATATTCGTTATTGATATGGATAACAGAAATATATGGATACATAGCAATGGTGCTATTAACAGGACAATTAATAAGGCATATGCAGAAACAATTACTGACAATGTGTATACTTATGCATCTGATGCAGACTATTATATATGTGCGATGAAGGTGTATGAGCAGGAATATACGCTGCTTCAGGGAAGAAAGATTGCACAGCCAATGAAATATATAAGTAATGCATTGCTTGCGGTTGTTATTGCAGTTGTCATTAATTATATAATTGTGCGTGTGTACTCCTCAAAGAGGAAGGCATCAACAAAGAGCCTTATGAATGGATTGTTTGAGTACAGGGCATTTAATAATTGTAATGTTGTATTTACACATCAGACAAAAACATATTCTCCACGAGAATCAAGTTCTGGCGGTTCGTCAGGCGGTGGCGGCGGAGGCGGCTCATCCGGCGGTGGTGGAGGAAGTGGCGGCGGCCACAGCTTCTAACAGGATGCGGACTCGAAACCAGCTTATATTTATAAAAAGACAGAGAAACCTTTTTGCGTTTTCTCTGTCTTTTTTTAGTAAAACAGTTTACAATACATTTATATCAAAATGTAGTGAGGAACTGATAATGAACAGAATTCTGATTGTTGAAGACGATAAAGATATAAGCAGGGAGCTTAAGGAACTGCTGGAAAATTCAGGGTATGAGGCAGAGGTTCTGTCTAATTTTAAAAATGCATGTGACAGTATTATTGCTGAAGAGCCGGATCTTGTTCTGCTTGATATCAATATTCCGTATATGAATGGGGAAATGCTTTTGCAGCAGTTAAGGAGTAAATCAGATGTGCCGGTTATTATGGTTACAAGCAGGGATTCAGAGGCTGACGAGGTGCTTTCCATGAGTTATGGGGCAGACGATTATATAACAAAGCCGTATAATCCGACAATACTTCTGTTAAGGATTAATGCGGTATTTAAGCGGCTTGGTGCGAAGTCAGATAATACAACAACTTACCGTGGAATGGAAATACTGCCACACAAGGGTGTAATTAAGTATAAGGATGACGAGATAACTCTTACTAAAAATGAAATGACAATATTCATGTATCTGTTATCACACAGGGAGCATATAGTTTCAAGAGATGAGCTTATGACTGAGCTGTGGAACAATGAGGAGTACCTTAATGACAATGCGCTTACTGTGAATATAAGCAGGTTAAGAGGCAGATTTAAAGATATTGGACTTGAAGATGTTATTGAGACAAGAAAGGGACAGGGATATATTCTTGTATGAGGTTAGGAAAATATATTAAAGACAGACTGTATTCAGTGTGCATATTTGTGGCAATGCTTATCATAAGCGTACTTATGATGGCGGCATTCAAGGTGTCTGTCCAGTTAATAATTGCAGAAATATTTATAATGATAATATGCTATATTGCAGTTGTGCTGGCAGATTATTACCACAGAAAGAAGTTCTATGACGAACTGGAGATTAACATAGCTGCACTTGAAGAAAAATATCTTATTACAGAGACACTTGTCAGGCCGGCTTTCTATGAAGGGCAGATTTTCTATGATTCTGTGAGTGACATAGACAGGTCGATGACGGAGAATGTTAAACGATACAGGCAGGGAATGGAGCAGTTCAAAGAGTATGTTGAAATGTGGATTCATGAGATAAAGCTTCCGATAGCCTCACTTACACTTATGCTTCATAATAACATGGATAAATGTGATAAAGAATTTGCGGACAGGATGAATACGCAGATTCGCAGAATCAATAACTATATTGAGCAGATTCTTTATTATGTGAGAAGCGAAAATGCAGAAAAAGACTATATAATTAACGATGCCAGACTGTCTAAGATTATAAGTAATGTAGCATTAAAGAATAAGTATGATCTGCTTGAAAATGATATCACATTTGAAGTGAGCAATGCAGACAGGATTGTTCTTACAGATGCAAAGTGGATGGAATTCATGCTTAACCAGATAGTGAATAACAGCATAAAGTACAAGGATAAGACAAAGGCAGAGTCGTATATAAAGATGTCGGCAGCAGAGGATAAAAAATGTGTTGTCCTTGAAATACTGGATAATGGAATTGGCATAAATGCGTCAGATTTGCCGAGAGTTTTTGACAAATCATTTACAGGGGAGAATGGAAGAGAGTTCTCCAAGGCAACAGGAATGGGACTTTATATTGTAAAGAAGCTTTGTGACAAGTTAGGACATGCCATAACCATTGAGTCGGTAAAGGGCGAATATACACGGGTGAAGATTACATTTTACAAGAATGATTTCTATAAGGAGATAACAGACAGCAATGAAAGTGGCAGTATGTGATGACAACAGAGAGTTCTGTGAGAAGGAACGGACGACTATAAAAGATGTATTTAAGCAGTATTTTCAGGGAGAAGATTGTCAGGTGGATATCTACAATGACGGTCAGACAATTATTAGTAATTATTCAGACAATGCTTATGATATGGTATTTCTTGATCTTGAACTGGGCGATGAGAATGGATTTGATATTGCGGAACAGATAGTATTAATGAATAATGACGCAATTATAATATTTGTTACATCTCATGAGAATCTGGTTTATGAAGCATTCAGATTCAGACCGCTTGGGTATATAGTTAAAGACAGATTTGACCGTGAATTTACAAGAATGATGGTAAAGATAGTTGATAAACTGATAAAGATGAGGCAGGTAATAGAACTGGGTGGAGAGAAATTCTATGTTGACAGGGTTGTTTCAATTGCAACGCAGAAAAGGAAGATATGTGTCAAAAGTCTTAAAGGAGAAATATTATTGGCAGATTCGTATAGTAAGCATGTTGCAGAGCTTGAAAAATATGGATTTGTGCAGTCAAGCAAGGGTGTGCTTATTAATATGAAATATATTAAGAGCATTGATGAAGATAACGATGTATTTGTGATGTATAATAATGAGCGCGTTCCTATAAGCAGGCGCAGGAAGAAAGATGTCATAGAAGAATACAGAAAATTCATGTTTGATAATAACAGGTAGGAAACAGGTATGATGGATATAATCAATATAGTGCTTACATGTGTATTCCTGTGTGTAATGAATACAGGTGTAATATTTATTATGGACAAGATAAGGAAGCTGACGGGAGATAATATAATACATGTGATTAAGATGGTTCTGTTAGTGGGTGCAGGGGCAGCAGTCTATATAATGACATATTATGGAATTAATCCATGGGTGATAATGGAACTAATGATTATCATTGCCATTCTGATTGTACAGTATATAGAACAGATAACAATTAAGGTAATACTGGAAATATCACTGATAAATTGTATCGGAATAGCCATATTATCTGCTAATCAGGCTGATATAATAGCAATATGTATAGTATATCTGGTTGTGGAATTATATATGTTTGTAGTCTATCTGTCTGCAGTAATTATAAAATACAGGGAATTGGATAATCTGGAAATGATGTTCATACAGATATGCGTAAGTTCAGTGCTGGCGGGATTATTCTTTGGAACAGGCATATATGACACATATAATTATGGGGTAGAGACCGCTGGAATATTAATTGTGACAGTTTTAACATTTGAAATAATCGGACATTGGATGCAGGACTTTTTTAACAGGACAGAGGAGATTAATAAAAGGATAGAATATGCTAACGAACAGTTTGAGGTTGAACGTGTCCAGAAAATGTATGAAGAAAGCAGAAAGTTAAGACACGACCTTAAGCAGTGCCTGACTTCTGCAATTGGTTATATGGATGACAACAATTATGATAAGGCAGAAGATTTCTTAAAGAATATTATGAGTGAGAAAATCAATTCATATGCTTATAGAAAATACTGTGATAATAGAACGCTCAACTATATTCTTAATGATAAGAATGATAAATGTGAAAAGCAGAATATAGCATTTACATGTATGGTACTTGGTCAGGTTGGACTGATTGATGATATAGATATGTGTATTCTTGCCGGAAATGTAATTGATAATGCCATTGAGGCAGCAGCAAAATGCAGTGATCCGTATGTCAATGTTGAGATAACAAGCAGAGGTGGAATATTTATGGATGTGGAAAATCCTGTTAAAGAAACATTTCTTAACAGAAAGAATCCGTTCCTGACTACTAAGCTTGATAAGAATAATCATGGAATTGGTACGAAGAGCATAAGGGATATTGTTGCCAAATATAATGGGGAAATCAGGTATGAGGAAAAGGAAGGAAAGGTAACATGTCATATATTCCTTTCGACCAAATATGTTAAGAAAGATAAAGAATAATTACCACTTGTGTCAAAAAACGACCGCTTGTGCATATGCTATTGAAAACAAGTGAATAGGGAATTACATTAAGACTGTACATTGATGGATGTACAGTCTTTTTAGTATAAGGAGAAGATATGAAGAAGAAAATAAAGAGTGCAGTAATAAGTATAGTTGTTATAGCAGTATTATTATTGGCAATTCTAATTGGTGTTAAGAATGGTACACTAGATAAGCTGACAAAAGAAATGCCGACACTTGCAACAAATCAGGCAGAGACAGAAAAGGCAACGGTAAATGCGAGAAATAATTCTACAGAAAGTAAACCTTATGATGGAATCGAGGTTGCTGAATATGGAGAAGAGTTTGTAATACGTAGAAAAATAGATGGCCGTAAGTACGACGAAAATGATAGAACTACATATAATATATATCATGTAAAAGTTAATGATTGCAAGATATCGAGACAGTGTGATTTTGATATTAACAGGTTGGATTTTGGATTGGATAATAAGAAAAAAAGTTTGGATGAAAACAATAATTTTATATCAGATTTTTATTATGCAACAGTAGAATTGGAGATAACAAAGGATATTGATGATAATGATGTGATGGATTATATGAATGTTTTTCAGACGACTTGGTCTATATTAAAATTGAATAGCGATGGAACAACACAGTCATTTAAAACTAGTGCATGTGTTGGCTCTGATGCGGAAACTAATCAAATTGGAAAAACAAATTTTAGCTTTGAAAAAGGAGAAACAAGAACATTAACATTATATTATATATTGTCGGATGAAGAAGTCGAAAATGATAAACTTGTTATAAGTTTTAGCCTTAAAAATTCACCATTTATAGGTCCATTAGCAATCGTACATGAACCATAAGCAAATTAAATAAGTTTTTTAAAACAAGATAATTACCACTTGTGCAAAAAAACGACCGCTTGTGCATGGGCTATTGAAATTGATAAATATAAAAGATACATTGAAGCAGACAGGTACTTATGTATCTGATTAAAATCTAAGGAGGATTTCTTTATGGATTTAAAGAAACTAACAGGAAAGCTGACAACAATAGTTGCAGCAGGAGCAATGGTAATGTCAATTGGTGGTGGTGTAGTGTGGGCTAATAATTGCAAAGATGAGTATGCCCATATGTCATTTGATGAATCTGCGGGGGAGTATCTGGATTATACGTCTAGTAGATTGAAAGAAGATACATCATGTGGATATATCAAAGGTATAGAATCATCGAACGGATATTCTTTTAATGCAACACTTGTTGGGGTGGATGAAACGGGATATTGTGAAGATTTTGAATTGATTGATTATGATGTTAATCCAGGAGATGAGATATGGATGTATAACTATGTCAAAGAAAATGGATATAATTATGCTGCAGTAAAGTGTGAGAGTAATACAGGGGATGATTACTCAGTTGGATTTTTATGGAGTCCAGATAGTGTCTAAAGTTTAATTAAATTATTTATTAGAAAGAAGATTGTATATCATAATATATATACAATCTTTTTTCTAAAAGGGAGCAGATATGAAGAAAAAAATAAAGAGTGCAGTAATAAGTATAGCAGTTATAGCAGTATTATTATTGTCAATTCTAATAGGGGTTAAGAATGGTACGCTAGATAAGCTGACAAAAGAAATGCCGACACTTGAAACAAAACAGGAAGAGACAAAGAAGTCAGCAGAAAATGAGTCTCAAAAAAATGAAAGCAGTAACTCTGTGAGAATAAGAAATTCTAGCAGAAGAGATATAGCAAATGTTGGTCAGCAGTTTGAATTAAGAAATAATGACGTAAAATATACATATGATGAGAATAATCGAGAAACTTATAATGTATTTTATATAACTGTTAAGAGCGTCAATATTTCTAGACAATGCGACTTTGATATTAATAGAATTGATTTCGGATTGAGTACAAAAAGAGATAGTATGGATAATAATGATAATTTTATATCGGATTACTATTATATGACGGTTGAATTGGAAGTAACCAAGGATATTAATGACAATGAAATGTTTGCAGATGATTATAATAATTTACAAACATTATGGACTAGTGTTAAGGTTAATAAGGACGGTACATATAATAAAATTAAGGATTATGAAAATGTAGGGTCAAGTTCAGACAATACTCATGGAAATGTACATTTTGAAAAGGGTGAAACTAAAACAATAACATTATACTATCTTATAACAGATGAAGAATTTGAGAATGAAACATTAGCAATAGATTTTCATTATTATGGGTCACCATGCAAAGGAACATTAGCAATCGTACATGAACCAGAAGAAAATTAAATCAGCTAATCTTTTTAGTAAATAATTACCACTTGTGTCAAAAAACGACCGCTTGTGCATATGTTCTTGAAAAGAAGTGAATAGGGAATTACATTAAGACTGTATGTTGATGAAATTCAATGTACAGTCTTTCTAGTATAAGGAGAAGATATGAACAAGAAAATAAAAAGTGCAGTAATAAGTATAGCAGTTATAGCAGTATTATTATTGGCAATTCTAATAGGGGTTAAGAATGGTACGCTAGATAAGTTGACGAAAGAAATGCCGACACTTGCAACAAGTCAGACAGAAACGGAGAAGTCAGCAGAAAACGAGTCTGAAAAAAATGAAAGCAGTAGCAACTCTGCTAGGGTAAGAAATTCTAGAAAAAGAGATATAGTAAATATAGGACAGGAGTTTGAATTAATAGATTGGGATATAAGGTATGGATATGATGAAAATAATAGAGATACATATAATGTTTTCAATGTAACCGTAAAGTCAGTAGATATATCAAGAGAATGTGATTTTGATATAAAAAGGATTGATTATGGTTTGACAAATAAAAAAGACAGCATGGATGATAATAATAATTTCATATCAGACTATTATTATGTAACTGTGAAATTAAATGTTAACAAAGATATTAATGATCATGATGTACCGCCTGATGGAGAAATAAGTATGTTCCAGACAATGTGGTATATAGGAAAGATAGATAGCAATGGAACATTACAGCGTATCAGTAATAGCGGAGCTGTTGGTTCAGATGTACCGGATAAGCATGGAAATGTATATTTTGAAAAAGGGGAAACTAAAGCAATAACATTGTATTTTCTAATAACTGATGAAGAATTTGAAAATGAAACATTAGCAATAGATTTTCATATTTATGGGTCACCGGATAAAGGAACATTAGCAATCGTACATGAACCAGAGACAAATTAGATAGGGCATTTTCATGAAATATTTACCACTTGTGTCAAAAAACGACCGCTTGTGCATGGACTATTGAAATTGATAAATATAAAAGATACATTGAAGCAGACAGGTACTTATGTATCTGATTAAAATCTAAGGAGGATTTCTTTATGGATTTAAAGAAACTAACAGGAAAGCTGACAACAATAGTTGCAGCAGGAGCAATGGTAATGTCAATTGGTGGTGGTGTAGTGTGGGCTAATAATTGCACAGATACTGAAGTTAGAATGTCATTTAATGAGGCAGAGGGAGAGTATCTACATTATACAAGTGGTAGAATGAAACAAGATACATCTTGTGGATATATAAAAGGAGAATCTTCTTCTAATGGGTATTCATTTAATGCATCACTTGTTGGTTCTGATAGATATAGTAATTATTATGAAGATTTTGATTTGATTGATTATGATGTTTTTCCAAGTGATGAGATATGGATGTACAATTATGTAAAAGAAAATGGATATAGTTATGCAGCTGTTAAATGTGAGAGTAATACAGGAAGTGAGTATTCAGTAAAATTTTTATGGAGTCCAGATAGTGTATAAAATCTGATTAAATTGTTTGTAAAAAAGAGATTGTATATCAGATAATAATATACAATCTCTTGATTAAAAAGGGAAAAAATGAAGAAGAAAATAAAAAGTGCAGTAATTAGTATAGGCATTATATCAGTATTGTTGTTGTCAATTCTAATAGGTGTTAAGAATGGAACAATAGATAAGCTGACAAAAGAAATGCCGACACTTGAAACAAAACAGGAACAGACAAATATACAAAATGAAAATCAAAACAATACAGGTAATGATTCTGCAAGAGAAGAAAACTTAAGTAAAAGAGATGTGGCGTATATAGGTCAGCAGTTTGAATTGAGGGATGATGATATAAGATATAAATATGATGAAAATAATCGGAAAACATATAATGTATTTTATATATCTGTTAGAACCGTTAATATTTCCAGAGAATGTAATTTTGATGTGAATAGAATAAGATTTGGACTAGACGATAAGAAAGATAGTATTGATGCAGATTATAATTTTATATCAGATTATTACTATGCAATGATAGAGTTAGAGGTTACTAAAGATATTAATGATAATGATATAATATTAGATAATGATAATGAATTCCATACATTATGGTATTCTGTAAAACTGAATGAAGATGGTACATATAATAAAATTGAAAATTATGAAAATGTTGGGATAAGTTCAGACAATACTCATGGAAATGTTCATCTTGAAAAGGGTGAAACAAAAACAATAACATTATACTATCTTATAACAGATGAAGAATTTGAGAATGAAATATTAGCAATAGATTTTTATATTGAGGGGTCACCATGCAAAGGAACATTAGCAATCATACATGAACCAGGAGGAGAAAATGAATAAATTAATTAAAATAGAATTGGAAAGAGCATTTAAGAATAAGATGCTTATAATATCTGTAGTAATAGGATTAGTTATTGTTGGATTTAATATATGGAACGAGATTATTCCTGCAAGAAAAACATTAGATAAACTGCTTGAGATGGGGAAATACAGCGGTATACAGCTTCCGGGACTGTATATGAAGTGGATGGGAGTAAGACCGGGGTCTTATGTATTTCTTTATTACTTTATTATGCCGTTGTTGACAGCATTGCCATATTCTATAAGCATATTGATGGATGTGAAGAAGCATTATGTTAATAATATATTTACAAGAATTGATAAAAAGAAGTATTACAAAGCAAAGCTTTTTGCCCAGTTTATAGTAGGCGGTTTTGTGGCAAGCTTTCCGCTTGTTATATCATTTGTTGTGACAGCTATGATTTTGCCGGCTTTTAAGCCTGAATCGGTTAGTTCACAGTTTAATTTTTCAAAACTGTCAGTTTTTGGAGATTTATTTTTTAAAGCACCGTTTGCAATGGCTGTTATAGTATTTTTATTTGCATTTGTGGGATTTGGACTTATTAACTGTATTGCATACATATTTGCAGACCTTGTAAATAACAGGTTTATGGTCGCACTTACACCATTCATGATGTATTTCTTTTATTATATTGTTTGTTCATCTATTGGAAGAGACGGTCCTATGGAATATCTGACAGCATCAAAACTTCGTTATTCTGAACTGAAATTTATGATAATTGATATGGTGATGTTAATAGTGCTGATAACAGTATCGTATTTTGTACGAAGCAGAAGAAAGGATGCAATCTGATATGAAGAAGAAAATATTAATAATAGCGTTAGTATGTATATTGGCGGGAGTGGCAGCGTTCTATATAGTTAAAGTCAATAAGATGTATCCACAGGGAAGTGTCACTGAATATGAGATTAATGAACAGGTTGAACTTAGCGGATATTCGGCTTGTGTTAACAGCTATAAGGTCATGTCAATTGATGATTTTATGAATGAGTATGGAATTGATAAACGAAAAGACAGAAGTGATACACAGGATGAAATATACGTTATGGTTGCGCAATGTACTTTAGATATAACGGGAGAGATGAAAGGATTTCCTTATGCAGATATCAGACTGGCATCGGGAGCTTTCTCACAGGGAATATCTAATGATTATATAAGAGATATTAACAAAGATGTTAATTTTTCTAAGTTTGAGCAGGGGACAAGCATTACTGTAGATGTACCTTTCCTTATCCACAGCATATCATTTCCTCACAGCATAAATGCTGATAAGCTGAACAAAGAAGAATGGCAGTTGTATTTCTCAGTAACTCCGGGTAAGTATGTGAGAATGGGTAAATAATATGTGGAATGAATTGAGAAGAAGATATGTTAACAGGGAAATGTTGTTCTGGCTTGCGGGAGCAGTTATTTCACAGGAAGTTCTGCTTACGGTTTTCTTAAGAACTTTACAGAGAAATGTGTCGGGAACACCGTGTGTATTAGATGTATTGACCTGTATGTCACAGAATTATGTGTTTCCGCTGATGATGATTATAGCAGCTGTCTGTAATCAGAGAATGATGAAATGCGACAGAGATCCAATGATAATTCTGAAATACAGTTCGAGAGCAGGAATATATCTGTGGCAGAGTATCTGTACGATAGTGTATTCGGCAGTGTTGTCATTAATATATGAACTGGCTGCAATTGCATATGCATCAACTAAGTTTGATGTGTTTTTTAACTGGAACAGTTATTCAAGTTATAAATTAATGAATCTGGATGTATTGCCGGCAGGTGAGGTAACAAGCATACAGGTAATGTTTGTTTACTGGATATTAATGGCTTTGATGATTGCGATAACATGTTTTATAGGAATTATATTTGAAATAATATTTTCGTCAGATGTTATATCAGGTGTGGCTGTTATTATATTTGCAGGAGTAGATATATTTATACCGCTTACCTACCATAAGCTGATTATATTCGGGGCTGCATGGTATAGTTCCGGAGAGTGCGCCAGAAAGCTTGGCATAGCTGCTTTAATTATGGCTGTTCTGATTATTGCAGGTCTTATTCTTCAAAGAAAGCGTGAGTATTATGAATATAAAAAAGAAGATGAGTAACAAAAGTATAAGAGGCGTTATATGGCATGATATTGCAAGAGGTTTCTATGCTGACAGATTCAGATATTTAATCGCTGTTCTTATGCTTGCCGGAGTGCTGATAATATTAGGAAATCATGAATTCGGAATGATGGATACGATATTCTTTATTCAGGGCGGTTATGATCCTGTTCTTATTATTAAGGAGGGAAAGATTGTATTTCCTTTTGTATGGATGCTGATTCAGTTTCTTGTTCCATTCATGATATACAGTTATTGCAATGATGACTGTGAAGGCGTAGGAATTGATTTTCTTATGAAATGCAGAAGCAGAAGGTTGTGGTGGAACAGTAAATGTCTGTGGAACTGCCTGACTGTGCTTTCTGTATATGCAATTCAGTATGCAACAGCATTTGTATATGGATTATGCAATGGAAACCTGAGTATGAAGATTAATTATGAGCTTTTTGAAAAGATTAGTAATAAATCTGTTCCGGATAATGCGGCAAACGTGTGGATTATAGTGTATATGCTTGTAATGCCGGTTGTTGTTTCTTTGGTAACAGCACTGGTTCAGATGACAATCTCCATGTTTACGAATCCGATGATTGGCATGCTCGCAGTTATGGCATGGAATGTTATGTCAGTATTTATAAACAATCCGCTTATGATAGGAAATAATTCGATGGTGGTAAGAAGCAGTGTGTATAATGCACAGAGAATACAGGTATGGCAGTCAGCTGCGGTATGCATTGTTGTGTATATTGTCGTGTATGTGGTTGGAATGATTGGATTTAATAAAAAAGATATTCTTGTGAGGGAGGATTAAAACATGTATATTAAAATAACAGATGTTAATAAAACGATTAAGAAAGCACCAATATTAAGGGATATCAATCTGGAATTTACAGGTGGAAAAGTATATGGATTAAGAGGAAAGAATGGTTCAGGAAAGACTATGCTTATGCGTGCAATATGCGGGCTTATTACTCCGGATTCGGGAATAATTGATATTAATGGAAAGATACTTGGAAAAGATATCTCATTTCCGGAAAGTATAGGCGTGTTAATTGAGAATCCTGCATTTATAGGTAATTATACAGGATTTAAGAATCTTAAGGTGCTGGCATCTATTCAGAACAGAATTGGTGATGAACAGATAAGAAAGGCACTTGAAGATATCGGACTTGATCCGGATGACAAGAGAACTTACAGAAAGTATTCTCTGGGAATGAAGCAGAAGTTAGGAATTGCGGCAGCAGTTATGGAAAATCCTGATATTATTATTCTTGACGAGCCGATTAATGCACTTGATGATGTCAGTGTTGAGAAGGTTCATGATATATTAGAAGAACAGAAGAAAAGAGGAGCGGTAATAATTATTGCATGCCACGATAAGGAAGAACTTGACCAGCTATCTGATGAGATTATAGAGATATCAGATGGCAGAATTATCAATAAAACCTGTTAGTAGTATCATTACATAGTACTGGCGTAATGTTACAAAAATGTAATGTTCCGTAATATTGAACAAACGACACCGGATTAGTTAAGTGGTAAAACATAATTAATCTATATGAAAGGAATTAATTATTATGGAAACAATACTTAAGATTGATAACATTGAAAAGTATTATGGAAACAAATCAAGTCTTACCAAAGCGATTGACAATATTTCGTTTGAGGTTGGAAAGGGAGAATTCGTTTCTATAATGGGAGCGAGCGGTTCAGGAAAGACGACGCTTCTTAACTGTATATCAACACTTGATAAGGTGACTACAGGTAAGATATATGTCGGAGACAACGAAATTACACAGTTAAAGGGCAATAAGCTTAACAAGTTCAGAAGAGAGGAGTTAGGCTTTATCTTTCAGGACTTTAATCTTCTTGATACTTTAACAGCATTTGAAAATATTGCACTGGCGCTTTCTATACAGAATGTTCCGTCAAGGGAGATTGAATTAAGAGTAAGACAGACTGCAAGAGAGCTAGGTATTGAAGATGTATTAAACAAATATCCTTATCAGATGTCAGGCGGACAGAAGCAGAGGGTAGCAAGTGCAAGAGCCATTATTACGAACCCAAAGCTTATTCTTGCTGATGAGCCGACAGGAGCGCTTGACTCAAGGTCATCAAGGATGTTACTTGAGAGCTTTAATTTTCTTAATACTGAGCTTTCGGCAACAATTCTTATGGTAACCCACGACGCATTTACTGCAAGCTACGCAGGCAGAGTGATATTTATCAAGGACGGTAAAATCTTCAATGAGATACGCAGAGGCGAATCTACAAGAAAAGAATTTTTTGATAAAATCATTGATGTTGTGACATTGTTAGGAGGCGACCTTAATAATGCTCTTTAAGATATCTTTAAAGAACATCAGGAAGAGTTTAAAGGATTATACCGTCTATTTCTTCACTCTTATTCTTGGTGTTGCAATATTTTATGTGTTTAATGCAATTGACAGCCAGAGCGTTATGCTTGATGTAAGAGCAAATGTGATGGATATTATCAAGCTGATGAATGACATTCTTTCAGGAGTAAGCGTATTCGTATCGTGCATACTTGGATTTCTGATTATATATGCAAGCCGTTTTCTTATTAAAAGACGTAATAAGGAGTTTGGCATATATCTTACACTTGGAATGAGCAAGAGAAAGATTTCAGTGATTCTTTTCTTTGAGACACTGCTTATTGGCATTGTTTCACTTGTGGCAGGGCTTGTTATTGGCACAATCCTTTCACAGTTTATGAGCGTGATTGTTGCTAATATGTTTGATGCTGATATGACTAAGTTTAAATTCATATTCTCAATGAAGGCATGCGTCAAGACTTTAATATATTTTGCAATTATGTATGTGTTAGTTATGATATTTAACACATTCAGTATCAGCAGATGTAAGCTTATTGATCTTCTCAATGCAGGTAAGAAAACTGAGAAGGTTACCATGAAGAACCCGGTTGTCTGCACAATAGTATTCGTCATAGGTGTTGGTATTCTTTCTTATGCATACTGGATGGTTACAAGGGGTGTTAAGTCAATAAATATCATTAATAAAATAGGTATTCCTATTGCACTTGGATGTGTTGCAACATTTTTAATATTCTGGTCAGTCTCAGGCTTTATGATAAGAATATTCACAAGTATTAAGAGTGTGTATTATAAAGGTGTGAACAGCTTTGTGTTAAGGCAGTTCTGCAGCAAGATTAACACTACTGTATTCTCGACAACTGTTATATGTATCATGCTTTTTATTACAATAAGCGTGCTTTCTGCAGCACTTTCAATGAAGGATTCGCTTTCAAAGGATCTGGACAGTATGTGTCCTGTTGATGTACAGCTTGCAAAATATTCATATGATGCGATGAGCGAGGCATATGCCACATCACAGAATATGAATGAAAAAGACAGGGAAATGCTGGAAGATTCCAAATTAAGTATAATAGAAACGCTTAATAACAGTGGATTTGATGCACAGAAGTATTTTAAGGATGTTGTAGAATATAATATATACAACACCGGATTGACAGTTAAAGATACAATAGGGGATATTAATACAGATGATTATCAGTTTATGGCAGATACTATTATGCCGGTAATGACTATTGGCGATTATAATTCTGTTGCAAGACTGTATGGTAATAGTACGTATGAACTTAATGACGATGAATATATTATAGTGGCAGATTATAAGAACATGGTTATGATAAGGAATCAGGCATTAAAGAAAGGAATTACATTATCTGTCAATGGAAAAGAGTATAAACCAAGATATAGTGAATGCATGGATGGTTTTGTACAGATTGGTGTTCAGAATATGAATGATGGGATTCTTGTTGTGCCTGATAATGCGGTAAAACCACAGCAGGTACGTAATATGGGACTTAGTGCTGACTATAGGGCAGACACTAAGGAAGAAAGATATTTTATTGAAACACAGTTAGACAATTTAATGAAAAATATATCATTTAAGAAGAGCTTCATTAGCTGGAATTCCAGAATTGACCTGGCTGAAAGCAGTGTCGGGCTTGGAGCGTTAGTTACATTTATTGCCTTATATTTAGGAATTATATTCCTTATAAGCAGTGCGGCAATTCTTGCTTTGAGAGAATTGTCAGACAGTGCAGACAATAAGGAACGATATGGAATGTTAAGGAAGCTTGGAGTAGATGAGAGAATGATTGATATGGCGCTTTTTAAGCAGATTGGAATATTTTTTGCGTTTCCGCTGATTCTCGCACTTATTCATTCTGTGTTTGGAATTAAGTTTATTAACATAATTCTTGCAACTATGGGAATGAGTTCAATGGCAGCGTCTATAGGGCTTACGCTCGCATTCGTTGCTGTTATTTATGGAGGATATTTCCTTATAACTTATCTGTGCAGCAGAAGCATTATAAGACCTGTAAGATAAGTTTTTCATTATTTCATTGTTTTTTTAATATGTTTCTGTTATAATGTTCACATAGAAGTTGTTCGTGAACAACATGGAGGAATTTAATATGGAAACTAATATTTTGATAGAGAGTGGAACTAATGAGTTAGAGGTTCTTGAATTCACAATAGGGAATAATCATTATGGTATTAATGTTGCCAAGATTAAAGAGATTGTGCCATATAGTCCGGTTACACCGGTTCCGAATGCACATCCTAGTGTAGAAGGAATATTCATGCCAAGAGATTTAATGATAACAGTTGTAGACCTTGCTAAGGTTATTAAAAGTGCTCCTTCAGGAGATATTTCGAAGGATATGTTTATTATAACTAATTTCAACAAATTGAATGTCGCTTTTCATGTACATACAGTTGTTGGAATCCACAGAGTATCATGGGCTGATATTATTACTCCAGATACAACAATAAGTACTGCTGACAACGGAATTGCCACAGGAATTGTTAAGATTAACGGTCAGCTTATTATTATTCTTGACTTTGAGCGTATTGTATCAGATATAAGTCCGGAGACAGGTCTTAAGACTTCTGATATTCTCAAGCTTGAAGGCAGACCAAGAAGTGAAGCACATATTGTCATAGCAGAGGATTCACCTCTTCTTATTAAGCTGATATCTGATTCACTTGTTAAATCAGGTTATGATAATCTTACATTATGTCATAATGGTCAGGAAGCATGGGATTTTATATCAGATGCCAAGGCAGGAAAAGTACCGCTTGATATAGACTGTGTTATCACTGATCTGGAGATGCCGCTTATGGATGGCCACAGACTTACAAAGCTTATTAAGTCTGATGACAAGTTAAAGAATATTCCGGTTGTTATATTCTCATCACTTATTAATGAACAGATGAGAGCAAAGGGAGAATCACTTGGTGCAGATGTCCAGTTGTCAAAGCCGGAAATCGGACTGCTTGTATCAGAAATAGATAAATTACTCAGATAATTTTCTTCATTTTACACTTCCTCTTATGGGACGCCGCCTGACATGGGGGCGTCCTTTTTTGCGCGAGCAGCGATGAGAGAAGATATGGAAAGTTCACAGTTGTGCTTGCACAAACTGTGAACTTTATATAGATTCTCGAGGAGCGCCGCGACAATGCCAGAACATAGTTCTGGCATATCGTTGCTCGCGCAAAACAGGTAGCGATGACAACCCTCTCAAAAGATGTTATAATCATATGGTTATGAAATGGAGGTACTTATGATTTATAATGATTTAATTGATGATATAAAGAGTGCTGATTATGTACTTTTTGGCTTGGGGAAAGAAATATATTCTTCTGATGATACAGAAATATATGACAATTTGAAAAAGCTGTTTGCATCTATGGAACATGTGAATTACTTTATTGTGTCTACTGATAAAGCTGGTACGATCAGGAATTGTGGACTTAATGAAAGAAGAATTGTCTGTCCGGTCAATGAAAATAATGCTGAAGAAGAGGAGAAACAGTGGGATTTCTACAATAAATGGCTGTCATCCTCACTTGCAAAGAAGCTGGTTATTGTGGAACTGGGAGAAGATTTTTCTAACCCTAATGTTATAAGATGGCCATTTGAAAGAATTGTGATGATTAATCAGAAGGCTAAGATGTATCGTGTTCACAGTACATTTTACCAGATTCCTAAGGAAATCGGGGACAGGGCATGTGCTTTTGAGATGAATGGAGCACAGTTTATAAAAGAACTTGTAAAATGTTGTTAATAAGCAATGTTTATGTTAATATTTTAATGTATTTTGATTTCAGGAGGTGAGAATTTTGTCTGATAAGGAAGAAGATTATCTGGATAAATTGCTTGATTCGATTAATGAAAAGGAGCAGGCAGATTCTCAACAGGAAAAACCTAAAAGTGAATGGCAGCAGGAGATTAAGGAGAAAGATCCGGAAGAGATAGCCCGTCAGGTAAGGGAGAAAATAGAATCAGAAAATGCTGGTGAAGAAGATACAGAGGAAAAAAAGGATGCTATGGCTGAAGAGGCGGTAGATAAGATGTTAGAGGATACACCGGTTGAAGAAGCAGCTGGAGCAACTATAACATCTGATGATGATATGGAATTGTCGGATAATGACATGAAAAGACTTATGAATATGAATCTTGATGATTTGATTGAAGATGTCAAGTCTGATACTGACAGCATTTCAATAGATGATTTGTTAAATCCTGATGAGGAACTTAAAAATGCGGAAGCAAAGGCACAGGCTCAGGCGTTGGAAGAAGCACAGACTGAAAAAGGAAAAACAGATCTTAAAGAAAATAAAGAAACTGTTAAGGTTGATGAGAGTAAAATAAAGCCAGAAAAACCCAAAAAAGATAACTTTTTTAAGAAGATAAAGAAAGTGTTTTTTGATAGTCTTGAGGATGAGAGTTCTGATGATGATAATTCAGATAATGGCAATGATGGAAATATTTCACAACAGGAAAAGGTTACAGATAAGCAGGAAACTGGTGATGGAGAACCTAAGGATGAGAATGAACAGATAATAAAAGATGTATTCGGTAATAAGAATACACTCGATGATTCAGAAGCACCTAAGAAAGGCTTTTTTGCAAGATTCAGGTATAGGCTCGCCCAGATGAAGGCAAAAAGAATAGAAGAGGAAAAAGCAGAAGAAGAGGCTGAAAGACTCGATGATGAAGAAAAACAGAAAAATAAAGAGTTAAAAAAGGCTGCAGCTATAGAAAAGAAAGAAAAGAAAAAGCAGGCGGCAGAGCAGAAGAAAGCAGCAAAGACTAAAAAAGAAAAGCAGCCTAAGCCTAAGAAAGAGAAGAAAACTAAAGAACCTCCAAAACCGGGGGATATTCTTAAAATTAAGCCAGTCTCATTAATTATGCTTGCTTTTTTTGTTGCTGGAGTTGTAGTGCTTGTCTGTGTGTTGAATTCGGCTTTATATTATAATACTAATTCTTCACAGGCTAAGACATATTATAATAATGGTGAGTATGCCAAAGCTTATTCCAAGCTTAATGGAATGAAACTTAATTCTAATGATAAGACGCTGTATGAGCAGGCATCAACTATAATGTATGTCAGAAGACAGTATGATTCTTATAATAATTATATGAGTCTTAATATGAAAACTGAAGCATTAAATGCATTGATTAAGGGAATAGACAGATATAATACATATCGTTCATCAGCACAGGAACTTGGAATTGATGATAAGTTTAAGGCAGAATATCAGAATGTAATTGATGCTTTACAGAATACATTTAAGATATCTGAAGCACAGGGAATATCACTGGCAGATATGTCAAACAGTGATTTTACTAACTATTACTTAAAAATAAAGGAATACGGAAAGGCAGTACAATGATAGCTATTATTGACTATGACGCAGGTAACTTAAAGAGTGTTGAAAAGGCTCTGGTATCATTAGGAGAGGAAGTTTTAGTCTCAAGAGATTCAAGTGAAATCTTACAGGCTGATAAGGTTATTCTTCCGGGAGTTGGTTCATTTGGTGATGCAATGAACAATCTTGATAAGTTCGGACTAGTTGATACTATTAAGAAGGTGACAGGTAATGGAACCCCATTCCTTGGAATATGTTTGGGATTACAGCTTTTATTTAAGGAAAGTGATGAGACTCCGGGGGCGGAGGGACTTGATATTCTTCCGGGAAAGATATTAAAGATTCCTGCTAAGGATGGTTTCAAGATTCCGCATATGGGATGGAATTCTCTTGATATTAAGCCTGAAGCGAGACTTTTTAAGGGACTTGAAGGTAATCCGTATGTGTATTTTGTACATTCTTATTATCTTAAGGCAGCAGATGAGGGGATTGTGGCAGCAACTACGGAGTATACTACACATATTCATGCTTCGGTTGAAAGCGGCAATGTGTTTGCATGCCAGTTCCATCCTGAAAAGAGCAGTGATGTCGGACTTAAGATATTAAAGAATTTTGCGTCATTATAATTGCTAAAAGGAGTTGCTGATGTTTACTAAAAGAATTATACCATGCCTTGACTGCAAGGATGGAAGAGTTGTCAAAGGAACTAATTTTGTTGATTTAAGAGATGCAGGGGATCCTGTAGAGGTTGCATCAATGTACGATAAATCAGGTGCAGACGAACTTGTATTTCTTGATATTACAGCTTCAAGTGATGGAAGAAACACAACTGTTGATCTTGTAAGAAGAGTGGCAGAAAGAGTGTTTATTCCGTTTACTGTAGGCGGTGGAATACGAAGCACAGATGATTTTAAGGTACTTTTAAGAGAAGGTGCTGATAAGATATCAATTAATTCGGCAGCTATTATGAATCCACAGCTTATATCTGATGCAGCTGATAAGTTTGGAAGCCAGTGTGTTGTAGTTGCAATTGACGCAAAGAGGAATAGTGATGGTCATTGGAGCATATATAAGAATGGCGGAAGAGTTGATATGCATATGGATGCTGTAGAATGGGCTATGAAGGCAGAAAAGCTCGGTGCAGGAGAGATTCTTCTTACAAGTATGGACTGTGACGGAACGAAAGCCGGATATGATATTGAGCTTACTAATACAATTGCGTCAAATGTATCAATACCTGTAATTGCTTCAGGCGGTGCAGGCAGTAAAGAACATTTTCTTGATGCATTTACTAAGGGTAAAGCAGATGCAGCACTTGCAGCTTCACTATTCCATTATAAGGAACTTGATATTATGGAGCTTAAGAAATACCTTGCAGATAATGGTATTCCTATGCGTATGTAGGAGGATATGGATATGTCAATGATAGATAATGACTGGCTTCCTGCTATTAAGGAGGAATATTCCAAGCCATATTACAAGGAATTATTTACATTTGTTAAGAATGAATACAGCAAATATGTTGTATATCCTCCGGCAGATGATATATTTAATGCGTTTCATTTTACACCGCTTAGTAAGGTTAAGGTACTGATACTTGGTCAGGATCCTTATCATAATGTACATCAGGCACATGGACTGTCTTTTTCAGTACTTCCGGGAGAGGAAGCACCGCCTTCACTTAAGAATATATATAAAGAACTGCATGATGACTGTGGATGTTATATTCCTAATAACGGATATCTTAAGAAATGGGCCGACCAGGGAGTGCTTCTGCTTAACACAGTGCTTACTGTAAGAGCACATCAGGCTAATTCACATCAGGGACACGGCTGGGAGCAGTTTACGGATGCAGTTATTAATGCTGTCAATATGCAGGACAGACCTATTGTGTATATGCTGTGGGGTTCGCCTGCACAGAGAAAGGCATCAATGCTTAATAATCCGAAACATCTTATTCTTAAAGCACCACATCCGAGTCCGTTATCTGCGTACAGAGGCTTTTTTGGCTGCAGACATTTCAGCCAGTGCAATGAATTTTTAAAGGCTAATGGGGTAGAACCGATTGACTGGCAGATTGAGAATATATAATACACTTGATTTTTTAACAAATATTATGTATTATCAATTCTGTTTATTATTAAATTAAATAGGAGATAGTATGTTAAAAAAGTATTTGTATATTTTTCTTATTTCTATGGTTCCACTTATTGAGCTTAGAGGTGCAATTCCTGTATCACAGGGATTCCAGTTACCATTGTTACAGTCATATATTGTGTGCGTAATAGGTAATATGCTTCCTGTACCGGTTATTTACCTTTTTGCAAGAAAGGTTCTTGAGTGGGGAAAGGATAAGAAATATATTGGAAAGTTCTTTACTTTCTGTATTGAAAAAGGACACAAGGGTGGAGAGAAGCTTAAGGAGAAGGCTGGAAGAGGTCTTTTTGTAGCATTATTACTTTTTGTTGGAATTCCGCTTCCGGGAACAGGTGCATGGACGGGAACACTTGCAGCAAGTTTTCTTGATATGGGATTTAAGAAGAGTGTAATAGCAGTTTTGTTAGGAGTTTTACTTGCAGGAGTGATTATGGGAATCGCAAGTGCGGGAGTATTTACAGCAATTTTTAGTTTTGCATAAGATTATTAATTAGCTTGAAATCCAGTATTTAAGCGCTTTTTTGAAGATTTTGAATGATTATTGTAAAAAATATTAAAAAAATTCAAAAAAGTGCTTGACGGATTACGATAATTGAGTTAAGATATCTTTGTTGCTGCGGTACACAACTGCAAGACAACGAAAGCTATGGCTTGTTGGTCAAGAGGCTAAGACGCCGCCCTCTCACGGCGGAATCAGGGGTTCGATTCCCCTACAAGCTACTATATGTGATACGGAAAGAGTGGGCAGAGATGTCCACTCTTTCGTTCATATATAAGAAAACTGAATACTTTTAGAAAGGGTGAGTACTGCATGGGAAAAAGAGAAAGCTATGAAGCTAAGACAACAGAACTTATACAGCCGGTTGTTGAAGCTAACGGCGTGGAACTTTTTGATGTTGACTACGTGAAAGAAGGCAGCGACTGGTATCTGCGTGTCTACATTGACAAAGAAGGCGGAGTTACTATTGATGACTGCCAGAATGTGAGCAGAGCTTTCAATGAGATACTGGACAGGGAGAATTACATTGATGACCAGTATATATTTGAGGTAAGTTCTCCGGGTCTTACAAGACCTCTTAAGAAAGAGAAGGATTATGAAAAGAGTATTGGCAGAATGATTGAGATTAAATTATTCAGTCCTGTTGATAAATCTAAGGAATATTCCGGGGTTCTTAAGGAATATGATAAAGATACGGTAACAATCAGTATTGATGATGTAACTAAAACATTTGACAGAAGTAATCTGGCTATGATCAGATGGGCATTTGTAGATGAAGTATAATATATTTTTGGAGGAAATTAAAAGCAATGAATAAGGAATTAATTATGGCACTTGATGCTCTTGAGAAGGAGAATGGAATCGATAAAGAGATTATGTTTGCAGCTATCGAGAAATCTCTTATGGATGAGTACAAGGCTGAGTTTGATAAGGCTGATAACGGTCGTGTTGAGTTAGACAGAAGAACAGGTGATTTCCACATTTATTCTGACAGAACTGTTGTTGAGGAAGTTATTGTTCCAGAGAACAGAGAGAATAAGAAAGAAAAATATGTATCAGGTACTGATATTGCATTAGAAGATGCCAGAAAGATTAAGCCTGACTGCCAGCTTGGTGATGTTATTACTGTTGAAGTAAAGTCTGAGGAGTTCTCAAGAAAGGCTGCCAAGAATGCTAAGAATACTATTGTGCAGACTATCAGAGAGCAGGAAAAGAATGCTCTTTATAATGAGTATCATTCTAAGGAGAAGGAACTTATTACAGGTATTGTGCAGAGAGTTGCTGACAATGGTGATCTTACAATTGATCTTGGAAGACTCCAGACAGTTCTTAAGGCTGATGACAAGTTCAAGGATAAGAAGTTTGTGCCAGGCGATAGAATTAAGTTATATGTTGTTGATGTAATTAACAGAGAAAAGGGTGGTCCTGTTGTAAGAGTTTCAAGAAAGTCACAGGAGCTTGTTAAGAAACTTTTTGAAGAAGAAGTTACAGAGATTAAAGATGGCGTTGTTGAAATCATGGGTATTGCAAGAGAAGCCGGCTCAAGAACTAAGATGGCAGTAAGAGCCAATGTTGCAAATGTAGATCCTGTAGGTGCATGTGTCGGTATTAACGGTGCAAGAGTTAAAGCTATTGTTAATGAACTTGGCAATGAGCAGATAGATATCATTGAGTGGGACAGCAATTCAGCACAGCTTATCGTTAACGCATTAAGCCCTGCAAAGGTTGTTTCAGCAGTAGCTGATGATGAAGAGAAGAAGGCTAAGATTGTTGTTTCTGAGCAGCAGCTTTCTTTAGCAATTGGTAAGCAGGGACAGAATGTAAGACTTGCTGCAAAGCTTACAGGATATGGAATTGATATTAAGAGCGAGGCTGAACCTGAAGAACATACAGAAGAAGAGAACTTAGAAGAAGAGTATGTTGAACCATCTGAATTAAGCCTTGATGAAGAATAATTATTAGGAGTGATGCATAGTGGCTACAGTAAAGAAGATTCCACAAAGACAGTGTATTGGCTGCGGTCAGATGAAGGATAAGAAGGACTTAATCCGTATTCTGAAGACACAGGATGAATCAATTGTTATAGATGCTACAGGCAGGAAGAATGGCAGAGGGGCTTATATATGTGCGAATGAAGACTGCCTGTCTAAAGCATTTAAGAATAAGGGACTTGAAAGGTCATTTAAGATGGCAGTAGATTCTGCTGTCTATGATGAGTTAGCAAAGGAGCTGAATAATATTGGAAAATAAACAGAAAATCCTTAATATGATTGGACTTGCGCAGAAAGCCGGAAAGGTTGCAAGCGGAGAGTTTTCAACAGAGAAGGCTGTTAAAACCGGAAAGGCATACACAGTTATTGTTGCAGATGATTCTTCAGATAATACTAAGAAAATGTTTACAAATATGTGTACTTATTACAAGGTTCCGATACATTTTTTTAGTGACAAGGTGAGTGTTGGCCACGCGATAGGAAAGGAATTCCGCGCATCACTGGCAGTCCTTGATGAAGGATTTGCAAAGACCATAGAAAAATATTTTGAACAGGGTTTAGAATAACAGCAGTGCTGTTATTTGGAAAAGAGGTTAAATGGCAAATATGAGAGTACATGAATTGGCAAAAGAATTAAATATAACATCTAAGGATATTACTGATATGCTTAGCAACAGCGAGAAGACTTATAAGCCTGTAAGCGGACTTACAGATGCAGAAATTTCAAGTGTGAGAAAGAAGTTTGCTCCTGCACCTAAGGTTGAGAATAAGCCGGCAGCACAGCCAGCAAAACAGTCACAGCCTGTAAAGAATGATAACAGGGATAACAGACAGCAGAATCAGGCTCCAAAGCAGCCACAGCAGGGAACACAGAATAAGTCTGGCAATGCTGATGATAAGAAGCATATCTCACAGGTATATTTCCCACAGAACAGTTCAAGGGATAAGAATTCCAGAAGAGATAATAATAACAGAGACGGACAGCGCGATAACAACGGCGGCTACAGAAATAATGACCGTAATAATGGCGGTTATAGAAACAACGACCGAGGCAATAACGGTTACAGAAATAATGACCGTAATAATAACGGTGGTTATGGCAACCGTGATAACAACGGCGGCTACAGGAATAACGACCGTAATAACAATGGCGGCTACGGTAACCGTGATAATAATGGCGGTTACAGAAATAACGACCGTAATAATGGCGGCTATAGAAACAATGACCGCAACAACAATGGCGGTTATGGCAACCGTGATAATAATGGCGGTTACAGAAATAATGACCGTAACAACAATGGTGGTTATGGTAATCGTGATAATAATGGCGGTTATAGAAACAATGACCGCAACAATAACGGCGGTTTCAGAAATGACAGAAACGGACAGTCTGGAAATGGCGGCTTCAGAAAGGATAATGACCAGAACCGTGGAGGATTTAACGGAGGTCAGAGAAGAAATAATGACAGAAGAGATTCTGCACCTAAGGAAGAGTTTGATTTTTCAGCTAAGCCAGATTCAAGAAGACATGATTCAAGAATAGACAGCAAGAAGAATGACAGAAAGAGAGATAATGAGGCTAAGGAAAATCTTAAGTTCGCTAACAGCAGATTTGATAAGAAGCCTATGACAAAGCCTGAGAAGAAGGAAAAGGAAGAAGAGACAATCAAGCAGCTTGTTCTTCCAGATACTCTTACTATCAAGGAACTTGCAGATAAGATGAAGGTAGCTCCTGCAGCACTTGTTAAGAAGCTGTTCTTACAGGGTAAGGTTGTTACTATTAACGAAGAGATAGATTACGATGCAGCAGAAGAGATTGCTCTTGAGTTCAACTGCATATGTGAGCATGAAGAGAAGGTTGATGTTATTGCAGAACTTCTTAAGGAAGATGAAGAACCAGAGGATAAGCTTGTTCCAAGACCACCAGTTGTCTGCGTTATGGGACACGTTGATCACGGTAAGACTTCATTGCTTGATGCAATCAGAGAAACTCATGTGACAGCTAAGGAGTCAGGCGGAATCACACAGAAGATAGGTGCTTACCAGGTAAATGTAAATGGTAATCTTATTACATTCCTTGATACTCCGGGTCATGAAGCATTTACAGCTATGAGAATGCGTGGTGCTCAGGCTACAGATATTGCTATTCTTGTTGTAGCTGCAGATGATGGTGTAATGCCACAGACAATTGAGGCTATTAACCATGCAAAGGCAGCAGGTGTTGAGATTATTGTTGCTGTCAATAAGATTGATAAGCCTAATGCTAATATCGAGAAGGTTAAGCAGGAGCTTACTGAGTATGGTCTTATTGCAGAAGACTGGGGCGGTTCTACTACATTTGTTCCAGTATCAGCACATACTAAGCAGGGTATTGATGAGCTTCTTGATATGATTCTTCTTACAGCAGAGGTTAATGAACTTAAGGCTAACCCTGACAGAAAGGCAAGAGGTATTGTTATTGAGGCTGAGCTTGATAAGGGACGTGGTCCTGTAGCATCTATCCTTGTACAGAAGGGTACTCTTCATGTGGGAGATGCTGTATCAGCAGGTTCTTGCTATGGTAAGATAAGAGCCATGATTGATGATAAGGGTAACAGAGTAAAGGTTGCCGGACCATCTACTCCGGTTGAGATTCTTGGTCTTAATGATGTTCCTAATGCAGGTGAAATCATTATGGCTGCAGATTCTGAGAAGGAAGCAAGAAGTATAGCAGAGACATTTATCAGCGAGGGAAGAAAGAAGCTTCTTGATGATACTAAGCATAAGGTATCTCTTGATGCACTCTTTGAACAGATTCAGGCTGGTAATATGAAGGAACTTAATATTATCATCAAAGCTGATGTACAGGGTTCTGTTGAGGCTGTTAAGTCAAGTCTTGTAAGACTTTCTAATGAAGAGGTTGTTGTTAAGGTAATTCATGGTGGTGTTGGTAATGTTAATGAATCCGATGTAGTACTTGCATCTGCTTCTAATGCTATCATCATTGCATTTAACGTTAAGCCTGATAATCAGGCAAGAATTGTTGCAGAGAGAGAAAAGGTAGATTTAAGACTTTACAGCGTTATCTACAATGCTATTGAAGATGTTGAGGCAGCCCTTAAGGGTATGCTTGAGCCTATCTATGAAGAAAAGATTATCGGTCATGCAAGAATCATGCAGATATTCAAGGCTTCAGGAGTTGGTAATATTGCCGGCTGTATCGTTGAAGAGGGAAGAATTACAAGAGATTCTGTTGTCCGTATAACAAGAGGAAGTGAGAAGGTTTATGAAGGACCTATCGCATCTCTTAAGCACTTCAAGGATGAGGTTAAGGAAATCAAGGCAGGTACTGAGTGTGGTATGGTATTTGAAAAGTTCAATGATATCCAGCCAGAGGATATGATTGAAGCACATATCATGGTTGAAGTGCCAAGATAGGATTTAGTTTTTATTTGGAGAATATATGCGTAAAAATAGTGTAAAGAATACCCGTATTAACGGAGAGGTATTGAAAGAATTAAGTAATATAATCAGAAGTGAGATTAAAGACCCTAGAATCAACCCTATGACTTCGGTTGTAGCGGTTGAGGTCGCTCCTGACCTTAAGACATGTAAGGCATATATAAGTGTTCTTGGTGATGAAAAGTCACAGAAGGATACGATTACAGGTCTTAAGAGTGCAGAAGGATATATAAGAAGACAGCTTGCAAGAACTGTCAATTTAAGAAATACTCCTGAAATAAGATTCATTCTTGATCAGTCAATTGAGTATGGTATTAATATGTCTAAGCTTATTGATGAAGTTACAGAACATGATAATAAGATGCACGTTGAGGTTGAAGACGAGACAGAATAAAGAGGTTAGTCATGAATATTATTGAAGAAATCGGACATGCAAAGGTTATAGGTATCACAGGACATATCCGTCCTGATGGTGACTGTGTTGGTTCAACATTAGGTTTATATAATTATATCAGGAAGAATCTTCCTGAGTGCGAGGTTACTGTTTATCTTGAAAAGCCGTCAGATGAATTTAATTATTTATCTGGTATTAATGATATTAAGCATGAGGCTGAGGATAAGCATTTTGATTTATTCGTAGTACTTGACTGCAGTTCAATGGATAGAATTGAACCATTTATGAGCTGCTTTGAAAATGCTGATAAGACTATCTGCATAGATCATCATATAAGCAATAATTCATTTGCTGATGTTAATTATGTAGAGCCACAGTCAAGTTCGGCATGTGAAGTTCTCTATACAACATTTGACGAGGATAAGGTCGATAAAAATGTTGCAGAGTGCATATACACAGGAATAATCCATGATACAGGTGTGTTTAAGTACAGCTGTACATCAAGAAGGACAATGGATATAGCTGGAAAGATGATGGAGATGGGAATTGATTATTCTGACATTATCGATAACAGCTTTTATAAGAAGAGTTATATCCAGAACCAGATTCTTGGAAGAGCTTTGCTTGAAAGTGTGTTGTTTTATGATGGCAGATGTATATTTTCAAGTGTATCTATTGAAGAAATGAATTTCTATGGGGTCACTGGCAAAGAACTTGGTGGAATTATTGAGCAGTTACGCTTAACAGACGGAGTTGAAGTGGCTATATTCCTTTATGAAACAGATAAGGACGAATACAAAGTAAGTCTTCGTTCAAAGAAAATGATTGATGTTGCAAGAATCGCCACAGCATTTGGCGGTGGAGGACATGTGAGGGCAGCAGGATTCTCTGCTAAGGGCAATGTCCACAGTATCGTTAATAAGATTGGCGAAATGATTGAGCAGCAGTATAATGAGGATAATGCATGAATGGTGTTTTAAATGTATATAAGGAGCAGGGATTTACATCTCATGATGTAGTTGCAAAGCTTCGGGGAATACTTAAAACTAAAAAAATTGGTCACACAGGCACACTTGACCCGGATGCGGTCGGGGTGCTTCCTGTGTGCATCGGTAAGGCTACAAAGCTGTGTGACCTTATAACTGATTGGGGAAAGACTTATGAGGCTGTAATGCTTCTTGGCACAACGACAGATACTCTTGATATATCAGGGAAAATTGTTGCCCAGTCAGAGGTTAATGTGAGTGAAGTGGATGTCCTTAAAGTATGTAATGAATTCATAGGTGAGTATGAGCAGATACCGCCTATGTATTCAGCTTTAAAGTATAATGGACAGAAGCTTTATGAGCTTGCAAGAAAAGGTATTGAGATTGAAAGAAAACCAAGAACTGTCCATATTAATACATTAAGGGTGAATGATATCAATCTTTCGGATAAACAGAAAACAGTTACTATTACTGTTGACTGCTCGAAGGGGACTTATATCAGGTCATTATGTGATGATATAGGTAAGAAGCTTGGGTGTGGAGCATGTATGATGAAGCTTACAAGAACGCGGGTAGGTGAATTCATGCTTGATGATACACTTACACTTAACCAGATATCGGCTCTTGTGTTAAAGGGTGAAATAGAAGACAGGATAACTGGCATAGATAAGATATTCAGTGATTATCAGGAGATAAAATTTGCAGAAGAATACAGCCGGTATCTTCACAATGGCAATAAGCTGTCAAGAGAACAGATACCTGCAGATGCTGCAATCAGTGATAATGAGAAATACAGAGTGTACGATTCTGATAAATGCTTTATCGGTGTATATGAATTTCGAGATGAAGTGCTTTATCCGGTTAAGATATTTTACGAAGACAACAAGTAAAGGGGCGTGATCATCTTTGGAATATATTCATGGAACAGATGATTTTCAATTAAATAAGGAAAGTGCAGTTACATTAGGAAAATTCGATGGAATTCATACAGGACATCAGAAGCTTATTGAGATTGTAAGGCAGAAAGCAGATGAGGAGAATCTGCTTGCGGTTTTGTTTACATTTGACAGCCTGCCACTTTCAATATGTCCACAGAAGTATCAGCATTTTATATCTACAAGCAGTGAAAGACGCAGACTGTGTGAGAATTTTGGTATAGATGTTGAGATTGAATATCCGTTTACGGAAGAATTCATGAATATGGAGCCTGAAGATTTTATATGCAGGATTCTTATTGATAAACTGCATGCAAAGTATGTTGTTGTAGGTACTGATTACCGTTTTGGAAAAGACAGGGCAGGTGATGCAGCAATGCTTGTGGAAGCAGGAGAAGAACTAGGATTTACAACTATTATTGTTGAAAAGGAAAAATATCAGGATAAGGAAATCAGCAGTACATATATAAGAGAAGAATTAAAGGTTGGCCATATGGAAACGGTAAATGTTCTTCTTAACAGACCGTTTAATGTTACAGGTGTGGTTTCGATAGGAAACCAGCTTGGACGGAAGCTTGATTTCCCTACTATTAACATATATCCGACGGAGTATAAGCTCCTGCCACCTAATGGAGTATATGCTACCCAGACGACTATTGATGGTGAAAAATTCTACGGGGTTACTAACTTAGGAACTAAGCCTACAGTAAGTGATGCACCGGAGATAAGTGTTGAGACGTTTCTTTTTGATTTTGACAAGGATGTGTATGGCAAGAAGGTTGATGTTGAATTTATACATTTTATAAGACCAGAGATGAAGTTTGAAGATGTAGAAGGGTTGAAGAGACAGATTGCGGCAGATTCGGATTTTGCAAGAAATATGTTTCTTATTGGATAATTAATACTTGCAAAGGTTTAATGCCTGTGTTACAATAACCAAGTATGAGCCGTCACCCAGCTGTAGGACACTCCGACCTGAAGCTTAGTGGCAGGAGATTAATATTTAGGAGGATTTAGACATGATATCTAAGGAAAAGAAAGCAGAAATCATTGCTACTTATGGAAGAAAGCCAGGAGACACAGGTTCTCCAGAAGTTCAGGTAGCTATCTTAACAGAAAGAATCGCTGAGTTAACAGAACATCTTAAGGTTAACCAGAAGGATCACCACTCAAGAAGAGGTCTTCTTAAGATGGTTGGTAAGAGAAGAGCTTTACTTGCATATCTTAAGGATACAGATATTGAATCTTACAGAAATCTTATTGAGCGTTTAGGCTTAAGAAAGTAATTAATCAGGGCGGAGTGTATAACTCCGCCCTATTGCATTGTTAATGGCAGAAGGGATACCCCGAGACCACTGAAATGTATATCATGGCGGTAGTTTATGGTGTATTTTTCAGTTGTTTCGGACCTTCTGTTAAATATATATTTTTTATGGAAGGAGTTCATATGTTTAAACAGTATGAAATGGAACTCGCCGGAAGAACTTTAAGAGTTGATATCGGCAGAGTGTGTGCACAGGCTAACGGTGCTGCATTAATGCATTATGGTGATACTGTTGTTCTTTCAACAGCAACAGCATCTAAAGAACCAAGAGAAGGAATTGATTTCTTCCCATTAAGCGTTGAATATGAAGAGAAGATGTATGCAGCAGGAAAGATTCCTGGTGGATTTAACAAGAGAGAAGGTAAGGCATCTGAGAATGCTATCCTTACATCAAGAGTTATCGACAGACCTATGAGACCATTATTCCCTAAGGACTATCGTAACGATGTTACTCTTAATAACATGGTTATGTCAGTTGATGAGAATTGCAGACCAGAATTACTTGCTATGATTGGTTCTGCTATTGCAACATCTATTTCTGATATTCCATTTGACGGTCCATGTGCTACAACACAGATTGGTATGATTGATGGAGAATTCATCGTTAACCCATCTCAGGCACAGTGGCAGGATGGAGATCTTCAGCTTACAGTTGCTTCAACTAAGCAGAAGGTTATTATGATTGAAGCAGGAGCTAATGAGATTCCAGAAGATAAGATGATTGAGGCTATATATAAGGCTCATGATATCAACCAGACAATCATTGCATTTATTGATAAGATTGTTGCTGAGGTTGGCAAGGAAAAGCATTCTTATGTAAGCTGTGCTGTTCCTGCAGAGATGTTTGAGGCTATGAAGCAGGTTGTATCTCCAGAAGAGATGGAAGTTGCTGTATTCACAGATGACAAGCAGACAAGAGAGAAGAATATTGATGCTGTAACTGAGAAAATGAAGGAAGCATTTGCAGATAATGAGGAATGGCTTGCAGTTCTTGGTGAAGCTGTTTACCAGTACCAGAAGAAGACTGTTCGTAAGATGATCTTAAAGGATCACAAGAGACCAGACGGAAGAGCCATTAACCAGATCAGACCACTTGCAGCTGAGGTTGATATCATTCCTAGAGTTCATGGTTCTGCAATGTTTACAAGAGGACAGACACAGATCTGTGATGTTGTTACTCTTGCACCTTTATCAGAGGCACAGAAGGTTGATGGTCTTGATGAGAATGTAACTACTAAGAGATACATACATCACTATAATTTCCCTTCATACTCTGTAGGTGAGACTAAGCCATCAAGAGGACCAGGACGTCGTGAAATCGGACATGGAGCATTAGCAGAGAAGGCACTTGTTCCTGTACTTCCATCAGAGGAAGAGTTCCCATATGCAATCCGTGCCGTTTCTGAGACATTTGAATCTAATGGTTCTACATCAATGGCTTCAACATGTGCATCTTGTATGTCACTTATGGCAGCAGGTGTTCCTATTAAGAGAATGGTAGCCGGTATTTCATGTGGTCTTGTTACAGGTGAGACAGATGATGATTATATTGTACTTACTGATATCCAGGGACTTGAAGATTTCTTTGGAGATATGGATTTCAAGGTAACAGGTACAACAGAAGGTATTACAGCTATCCAGATGGATATTAAGATTCACGGTCTTACAAGACCAATCGTTGAAGAGGCTATAAGAAGAACAAGAGAAGCAAGACTTTTCATCATGGATACATGTATGAAGCCTGCTATTGCTGAGCCTAGAAAGACTGTTGGTGAGTATGCGCCTAAGATTATCCAGACATCTATTGATCCTGCTAAGATTGGCGAAGTAGTTGGACAGCGTGGTAAGACAATCAACGCAATCATTGATGAGTGCGGTGTCAAGATTGATATTACTGATGATGGATTCGTTTCTGTATGTGGTGTTGAGCAGGCAGGAATGGATAAGGCTATGAAGTATATCAAGACTATTGTAGAAGACTTCGAAGAAGGCAAGATATATGAAGGTAAGGTTGTAAGCATTAAGGAATTCGGTGCCTTCGTAGAGTTTGCTCCTGGCAAGGAAGGAATGGTTCACATTTCTAAGATTTCTAATGAGAGAATCAACCATGTTGAAGATGTTCTTACACTTGGCGATCATGTAAAGTGCAAGTGTATGGGTAAGGATAAGATGGGAAGAATCAGCTTCTCAATTAAGGATGCAATGTAAAAGCATGAGTTATATTTGGTTATAGAAAAGAGGATACGATTATGGTAGATCAGAATTGTGCATATTGTGTAGAGGGTGACCTCGTAGCTAAGTTTGGTATTAAGATATGTGAGCTTGAGACATCTAAGGTATATCTGTTCAAGGAGCAGAGTCATCCTGGAAGATGTATCGTAGCACATAAGAAGCATGTTGGTGATATGAATGAGTTAACTGCAGAAGAGAGAGCTGCTTACTTTGAAGATGTTGCAAGAGTAGCAAGAGCTATCATGGCTGCTTTCCACCCAGATAAGGTTAACTATGGTGCATATGGTGATACAGGTCATCACCTTCATTTCCATCTCTGCCCTAAGTATAAGGACGAGTTCGAATGGGGTGGAGTATTCCTTATGAACCCAGATAAGAAGTATCTTACAGATGCTGAATATGCAGAGATGATTGAGAAGATTAAAGCTAATATGTAACTGTTCAGAGCCAGGCAGAATTTCATAAATCAGATTAGAAATGCTTGCATTTCTATATCTGGTTTTGAAATTCTATCTGGCGGATACGCCACACCTCCAAAATGCGAAGCATTTTGGAGGCTGGCTCTGAATAGTTACAACAATAATTTGAAATGAGGTATTTTTATGTCAGGACATTCAAAATTTGCGAATATCGCGCATAAGAAGGCAGCCAATGATGCAGCTAAGGGTAAGATCTTTACAAGACTTGGTAAGGAGCTTATGATAGCTGTTAAAGAAGGCGGTCCGGATGTTAATAATAACAGTAAGTTAAGACAGGTTGTTGCTAAGTGTAAAGCAGCTAATATGCCTAATGATACAATTGACAGAGCTATTAAGAAGGCTGCAAGTAATGATATGTCTAACTACGAATCAGTTACATATGAAGGATATGGTCCTAACGGAACAGCTATTATCGTAGAGGCTCTTACTGATAACAGAAACAGAGCAGCTTCTAATATTCGTAGTGCATTCACTAAGGGTGGCGGTAATGTTGGTACTCCAGGCTGTGTATCATTCATGTTTGACAACAAGGGACAGATGATTGTAGACAAGGAAGAATATACCGGAGATGCTGATGAGCTTATGATGTTAGCTCTTGATGCTGGTGCAGATGACTTCAATGAAGAAGAGGATTGTTATGAAATCCTTACTTCACCAGAGGAGTTTGATGCTGTTAACCAGGCATTAGCTGATGCCGGAGTAACATTTGCTTCAGCAGAGGTTACTATGATTCCACAGACAACAGTAGACCTTACATCTGAGGATGATATTAAGAAGATGAACAGAATCTTAGGACTCTTAGATGAAGATGATGATGTTCAGAATGTATATCATAACTGGAATGAACCAGAAGAAGATGAAGAATAATTAATCATAAAAAAGATTCTCATGCAAGTTTAGCATGAGAGTCTTTTTTTATTGCTGTAAATGTGCTATTATTATTTTATTAATTGCGTGTAATGGAGAAAAACTATGCTTTTACAGGAGATGCCAGCTGATAATAAAATAATTATAGAATTAAGTATTAAAGGGCAGAAGTTTGAATTTCCTTCTAAAGTTGTCAGTCAGGGAAATAACAGCATATTTATAGAACCTATAAGAATCAACGGTAAAGTTTTAACTTTTAATTCATCAGAGAGTGTGGCTGTTAATATAGTAATGATAAGAGAAAATAAGTCTCCAATGGTGTGGAAGGGTGTTGGTGTTGCATGTGTGCATGAAAAGTCTGGCAGCTTTTATAAAATAACAGCGAGTGGGGAAGGCTTTGAAATTAACAGAAGAGGAGCGTTCAGGCTTTTTGTTGGGATTTCAGGTGTTGCCCAGCTTGGAATTAATAGAAAGGCAGTTGATGTTATAGTTAAGGATGTCAGTGAGAATGGCTTTTCTTTTGTCAGTTCTGAAGATATGGAAAATGTTATTAATATGCCGGTAAGACTGGTTTTTAATGATTTTAATAAAAATTATAGTCTTATGGGAATAATTGTAAGGAAAGTAATTATTAATGAAACTAAGGTTCTTTATGGCTGTCAGCTCAGTGTTAATAATTCACAACTTGAACAGTATATAAACCAGAAGCAGCGTCAGATGCTTTCTATGAACAGAGATAATTCAGCATTTAAAAACAAAGAAATGCTTGAGAAAGCATTAAAAGAGCCTGAAAGAACTGATAACAAAGAGCAGCCCGAAGAGGATGACAAAAATTATAAGAGCAAGTCAATTAAGAATGACGGAACATATAAAGACAGAGCAATTAATCGGGTTGGAAAGACGGAGAGAAGAGATATATTCAGAGAAGCAGTGAGCGGAAAGAAGGTTTAATATGGAATCATCATTAAGAGAAATAGAACAAAGAGAAAAAATGAAAAAAGAAAAAAGGCATATAGAAACAATGATTAAGTATGAACGTGCAAAGATATGTCCAAAATGCGGAGAACTTATGAGATATGCATTTGGAGAGGTTTTTAAGTGTGATCATTGTGGCCAGGAAGAACTTACATCATTTGGTAAGGTAAGAAAGTACATTGAAGAAAATGGACCTTCAAATGCATCTAATATTTCACGAGGAACCGGAGTCCCTGTATCAATTATCAATAAGTATTTAAGAGAAGGAAGAATTGAGATTCCTGATGGCTCAGATAGTTATATAAAATGTGAGGACTGTGGTGCGGATATCAGATATGGAAGATATTGCCCGGCATGTGCAGCAAAGCATAATAAAGACCAGAATGTTGGTATATTTAATTCAGAGGCAGGAGAAGTGCCAAAGCATAAGAGAGATGCATATGGTAAGATGCATACTCTTGATGTAATGGAAAAGACAAGGAATAAAAAGTAATAAGAGATATAATAAAAAGCCGTTACCACAAATATTGTGGCAGCGGCTTTTATCTTTTCGGGTACTAATTAAAGATCAAATCCAAAGTATCTTACAGCGTTGTTGTATGAGATACCTTCAACAATCTTCTTTAATGCCTTCTCATCTGCTGGATATTCACCATTCTCTACCCATCCACCGATAAGCTCGCACATGATTCTTCTGAAGTACTCATGTCTTGTGTATGAGAGGAAGCTTCTTGAATCTGTAAGCATTCCGATGAAGTTACCAAGAAGACTTAAGTTAGCAAGGCTTGTCATCTGGTTAGTCATACCAACCTTATGATCGTTGAACCACCAAGCTGAACCCTGCTGAATCTTGCCAACAGCCTTAGAATCCTGGAAGCATCCGATAACTGTTCCGATAGCAGCGTTAACTGAAGGGTTAAGTGAGTAAATGATTGTCTTAGGAAGCTCATCTGTAGCATTAAGTGCGTTAAGGAACTGAGCCATCTCAGCAGAGCAGTCATATGTGTTAATGCAGTCAAATCCAGTATCTGGACCTAACTGGTCATAACGGAATCTGTTGTTATCACGTATTGTACCATAATGTATCTGCATTACCCAGTTACGCTTGTTGTATTCTTTACCTACAGATACCATGAATGCTGTCTTGAACTTGTTCATCTCTTCTGTAGTGATAGCAGAACCTGAGAATCTCTTAGCAAAGATTGCTTCGATTTCTTCTTCTGTGTATGGCTTGTACATTACATACTCAAGAGCGTGATCAGATACTGAGCATCCCATAGAAGCAAAGAAATCCATACGGTTTTTAAGAGCATCTATTAATGAAGCAAATGAATTAACTTTAATTCCGCTTACATTAGATAATGTCTCAAGATAATCAAGATATTCAGGCTTTTCAATGTTCATAGCCTTGTCAGGTCTCCATGCAGGAAGTACCTGTACGTCAAATGTCTTATCATCCTTAAGAACCTGATGCCACTCAAGTGAGTCAACAGGATCATCTGTTGTACAGATTAATGTAACATTTGACTGCTTGATAAGGTTACGAACTGACATAGAATCTTCCTGAAGCTTTGCATTACAGAGATTCCATACTTCCTCAGCTGTGTCGCCGTTGAGAATACCGTTGTATCCGAAGTATCTCTGAAGTTCAAGGTGGCTCCAGTGATAAAGTGGGTTACCAATAGCCATCTCAAGAGTCTCAGCCCATTTCTGGAACTTCTCGCGGTCAGAAGCATCACCTGTGATGTACTTCTCATCAACACCGTTAGTTCTCATCTGACGCCACTTGTAATGAT
This sequence comes from [Eubacterium] eligens ATCC 27750, assembly GCF_000146185.1. NCBI lineage: Bacteria > Bacillati > Bacillota > Clostridia > Lachnospirales > Lachnospiraceae > Lachnospira > Lachnospira eligens. The sequence goes on from NC_012778.1 coordinate 916,648, forward strand.
CGCCACCAAGCCATACCTGTGTGATGTTCTCAAACTTTCTGTCTTCAGCGATTTCTCTAGGGTTGATATGGCAGTGATAGTCAAGTATTGGCATCTTAGCTGCATAATCGTGGAATAAATGCTGAGCTGTTGGAGTTGAAAGTAAAAAGTCTTTGTCCATGAACTGTTTCATGATTCATAATCCTCCTGTGAATTAAAATATTGTTGTGTTGCGTTTTATTATATCAGCGGCGATGATACTGTGATTATCAGCATCTTCACCGGATAAAACCTTCATAAGCACGCTTACCGCGCATGAGGATAGTTCCTCAACCTTGCTGTCAATAGAGGTAAGCTCAGGTTCTGTACATAATGAAAGAACAGAGTTATTATATCCAATAACCTCTAAATCCTCAGGAATTCTGGTTCCGTGGGTATGTGCAAACTTGACAGCACCGGCAGCGATAGAGTCATCAGATGTCATAACGGCATCAAACTTCATACCTTTATCATACAGATATGTAAGATAATCTCTGGCATGAGATATGTTCTTGCCACACAGATGATGGAATTCATCCGGGAGAGTAATACCGGCTTCATTAATTGCTTTAAGATAGCCGCGGTACTTATTCATGCCACTGTATGAAGTACTAGTATATAAGTAAACTATATTACGATGTGAATTATTTATCAAGAGTTTTGTTGCATTGTATACAGCTTCTTCATCATTGCACATTACTGAATAAATGTTGTCAGCGTCCAGATAGCCGTTGACCAGAACTATAGGAACATCTTTAGCTGCATTAATAATGTAGTCGTTGTTATGTTCACTGGTATTTTCTACAAACTGTGAACCGGCAAGAATAATTCCGTCAACTCTTTTACTTAAAAGAAGTTCGAGATAATTCTTCTTATTATTGTAATCTTTACCGGTGCAGCAAAGAATAGAATCGTAGTTGTATTTACGAAGCTCCTGTTCAAGGTAGTAAACAGCGTTGGCAAGGTATATATCAGATGAATCTATGCACATAATGCCAATTGTCTTCATAGTATTAAGACCTAATCCTCTTGCAAATACATTAGGAGTGTAGTCTAATTCTTTCATTGCATTAATAACCTTGTCTCTTGTCTTCTCGGAAACTTTGGCGTTGCCGTTAAGTACTCTTGAGACAGTTGCTATGGACACACCAGCTTTTTTAGAAACATCATATATATTAATATTCATGTGCGACCTCATCTCTTGACGATTGTAAATGTAACGCTTAACTGAAATTGATAAAAAATAAATAAATGTAAGCGCTTACATATTGATAAATGAATTATACAATGGTATTATTATAAAAACAAGTGTAATGTAAGAATTTTTTAAAAAGCAGAAAAATGTATTGACTTAGAGCATTTTTAAGTATATTTTATTTATGAAAGCGCTTACATGCACTTATTTACATACCATTTACTGGTTAATAATTAGGGACCGTTATCGTAAAACGGATTATTCCCAATGAAAAAAGGAGATTTAAGATGCAGAGATTAAACAAGAGTATTACACATGCAGTTGACAGACCTGTTAAGGTTATGCAGTTCGGTGAGGGTAACTTCCTTAGAGCATTCGTTGATTATATCTTCGATGTAACTAATGAGAAGACAGATTTCAACGGTGGTGTTGTTATCGTTAAGCCTATCGAGTTCGGTACACTTGAGAGATTCCATGATCAGGAATGCCAGTACACACTTCAGTTAAGAGGTTTTGTTGATGGAGAGCCTAAGGAAATCACACGTCAGATTACATCAGTAGTAGATGCAGTTGCAGCTATTGAGGATTATGACAAGTACATTGAGTATGGTACAAGCGAGACTCTTAGATTCATCGTTTCTAATACAACAGAGGCTGGTATCGTATTTGACGAGACAGATAACGATCCTAATGCACGTCCTCCTAAGACATACCCAGGAAAGCTTACACAGCTCCTTTACAAGAGATATCAGAAGTTCAACGGAGCAGCTGATAAGGGACTTATCTTACTTCCATGTGAGCTTATCGCTGATAATGGTATTGAATTAAAGAAGTGCATCATGAAGTTTATCGAGCTTTGGGGACTTGAAGATGGATTCAAGGATTGGGTTAACAATTACTGCTCATTCTGCCCAACACTCGTAGATAGAATTGTTCCAGGATATCCAAGAGAAGACGCAGCTAAGCTTTGCGAGGAATGGGGATATGAGGATCAGCTTATCGACAGAGCTGAAGTATTCGGTCTCTGGGTTGTAGAGAGTGATTCTAACCTTCCACTTGAGCAGCTTGAGAAGGAACTTCCATTTAAGGAAGCTGGACTTAATGTAGTATTTACTAATGATCATCACCCATACAAGGAAAGAAAGGTTAGAATCCTTAACGGATCTCATACATCATTTGTATTAGCTTCATTCCTTGCTGGTAACGATAATGTAGAGAATTCTATGAAGGATCCTGTAATCAGAAAGTACATGGAAGAGACACTTTACAACGAAGTTATTCCTACACTTTCACTTTCTAAGGAAGATTGCGAAGAGTTCGCTAAGGCTGTTATCGACAGATTCCTTAACCCATTCGTAGATCATAGATTATTAAGCATTTCACTTAACTCAGTATCTAAGTGGGAAGCTAGATGTTTACCTTCATTCTTAGGATATGTTAAGAAGTTTAACAAGCTTCCTAAGTACCTTACATTCTCTATCGCAGCACTTATGAGCTTCTATACATCACAGACAGAAGCTGAGTTCAACGGCGGTATTGTATTAAAGGGTAACAGAAACGGTGAAGAGTACAATATTACAGATGATAAGGCTGTTCTTGATTTCTTCAGAGATAATTCAGGAAAGTCTGCTAAGGAATTCACACATGCTTACTTAAGCAATACTAAGTTCTTCGGTGGCGAGGATCTTTCTAAGGTTCTTAACCTTGAAGAAGTTATTACTGAGTACATCACAGATATCAGAGAAAGAGGTATGAGAGCAGTTGTTAATGATTTAGCTCTTGACGACTAATTAACAGGCCCTTTGAGTGATTACAGAGCGGATGTTTTTATATTCATCCGCTCTTATTTAATATAATAATTAGAATTACAAGGAGAATATATGCAGGATTTTATTAAGATTAATAAAGATGATAATGTTGCTGTAGCATTAAAGCCTATTGCTAAAGGCACAACTCTTAATGTTGCAGGAATTGATGTGACAACTGTAGAAGATATTCCACAGGGACACAAGTTTGTAATTAAGGCTATCAAGAATGGTGATCCGGTTATCAAATATGGTTTCAGAATTGGATTTGCACAGGCTGATATTCCGGTTGGAGCATGGGTTCATACTCATAACTTAAAGACTGGTCTTGGCGAATTACTTGAATATACTTATGAACCAGAGGGACATAAGGATGTTGAGCCTACTGAGCCAGCTTATTTCGATGGATATATGAGAGAGAACGGCAAGGTTGGTGTCCGTAACGAAGTATGGATTGTTCCTACAGTTGGATGCGTTAACTCAATTGCAAGAGCAATTGAAGCAACAGCAAGAGCTAACAAGCCAGAAGGAGTAGATGAAGTAGTTGCATTTACTCATCCATATGGATGTTCACAGACAACAGAAGATCAGGAGAATACAAGAAAGATTCTTGCTGATTTAATTAATCATCCTAATGCAGGTGCAGTTCTTGTACTTGGTCTTGGATGTGAGAACAGCCGTATTGAAGTTCTTAAGGATTATATCGGAGAGGTTAATCCAGACAGAGTTAAGTTCCTTCAGGTTCAGGATGTTGAGAACGAGCAGGAAGAAGCAGAGAAGCTTATGAACGAGCTTATGGCTTATGCTGCTACATTTAAGCGTGAAAAGGTTAATGCAAAGGAACTTATCATTGGTATGAAGTGTGGTGGTTCTGATGGATTATCAGGTATCACAGCTAATCCAACAGTTGGTCTTTTCTCAGATATGCTTGTATCTAAGGGTGGTACAACTATCCTTACAGAAGTTCCAGAGATGTTCGGTGCTGAGACAATTCTTATGAACAGATGTGCTAACAAGGAACTCTTCGAGAAGACAGTTCACCTTATTAATGACTTTAAGGAATACTTCATTAAGAATGGTCAGGAGATTTACGAGAATCCATCTCCAGGAAACAAGGATGGTGGTATCACAACTCTTGAGGACAAGTCTTTAGGATGTACACAGAAGTCAGGAAGCTCATTAGTAAAGGGTGTTCTTGCATATGCAGAGCCAGTTAATACTAAGGGGCTTAATCTTCTCAGCGCACCTGGTAACGACCTTGTTGCTGCAACAGCTTGTGCAGCTTCAGGTGCACAGATGGTTCTTTTCACAACTGGACGTGGAACACCATTTGCATCACCGGTTCCTACAGTTAAGATTGCAACTAATTCAAGACTTGCAGGAAATAAGGGCAACTGGATTGACTTCAATGCAGGAAGAATTGTTACAGATGATCTTCCACTTGAAGATGCAGCTAAGGAACTTTTCCAGCTTGTATTAGATGTTGCTTCTGGTAAGAAGGTTAAGGCTGAGATAGCAGGATTCCATGATCTTGCAATCTTTAAGCAGGGTGTAACTTTATAATTGCTTGCTATAATGATATTTTTCTAAGATGTCGGTTATAGTTTTATAGAAGAATTTTAATAATTGGGGGTTTATAAAAGCCTGCCAAATGTATCATAAAGATGCTTTTGGCAGGCTTTTTTGTAAATCTTTTTTTGCAATGTGGCACTTGACAAAAAAATATCGGGGGGGGGGTAGAATAAAAAGGGAATTCATTAAACATGAAATTCTTAAATTACATTTAAAGGAGAAAAAATATGAGGATGATTAAGAAATTGATGGGCTGCATAGAAGCAATTGCAGCGACAGCAATAGTTGTAACAACATTGTTTAGTGGTGTAACTGGGGGATTAAGTGTTAATGCAGCAGAGGTGACAGATAAGCCAGCTTATTATTTTGAAGATGACGATACCATGAATAAAAATGGTGTCAAATATGTTATGGATAAGGAAGATTCGGCTGCGTTTAAAGAGTATTTTGGATATTTTGATGATGATGACAGCCGACAGATGAATATTTTTCATGAGGATACCACAGTTAGGATTGATGCAGATAAGTCGGCATATTCGATTGATGATATTCTTAATGTTTATGTTGATGCTTATCAATTAAGCAGAGACGAGTCTGGTAAGCTTGTTTTCAGTATGAAGGGAAGAAGTGCACGCGGAGAACGGAATGTATTTATGCTTTCAAAAATGGGATTTGATCCACAAAATATGTTAATTAAATGGGAAAAAACAGGGGATAAAAAAGGCATATATGTATTTGATAAAATGACTTTTTCTGGTGCATATAATAGTAAAAGTCCAGATGGGAAATTTCAGACTGAGAGTTTAAAAGAGTCGAGTTATACAGAAAAAGAGACAGTTGATATTGATTTTCTTAAAGTAACCATTAAATATAAGGATTCAGAGGATAAAGAATGTTATGTCGGTGCAATTATGATGCCTGACTATATGACAGACAAGACAGTTCTTCATTTAACTAAAGCTTCAGATGAGAAGTCTGATGATGTGACAGATAATACATATACATTTGATGCAGCAGACAAGGACACACAGGTGGTTGATAGTGAAATGTTTGCAAGCATCTTAAAGGAAAATGAGACTAAGGATGTTGTAATTAAATCTAATAATAATGTTACATTTACATTTGCAAAGGGAACAATGAAGAGTGTTGAAGGAAAGAATGAGTATGATTTCTCAACAATAATTAATGAGACTTATGCAGATACAATGCCATCATATGTAACAAAAGATAATTTTGTGGCACAGGTGAAGTTTAATTATTCAGGACAACTGCCAGCAACAGCAAGTATCCGCATACCAGTTGGAACAAATTATGCAGGGACTACACTTTATTACTCACTTATGAATGATGATGGTACATTTGCAGGAACACAGGCAGTTGTGGTAGATGAAGAAGGCTATATGACAGTAAAGCAGGTTCATTGCTCAGAGTATGTCATAACTAAAGAAGCTCCTTCACTCAAAGATACAGAAGTTACATCACCTGTTGAAGATACAGAAGTTTCTTCAGCAGAGACTGTAGAAACACCTCAGACTTCTGATGGATATAAAGTATATGTATATGCGTCATGTATTATAATGATACTGGCTGGAGTTGTTATATGCAGAGAGGTTAAAAGAACTAATGCTTAAGAACAAAAAAGTATGTATTAGTGTCATAAGTGCCTTTATAATTATTATAGTAGTTGTTATAGCAATAGTTGTAAATAATACACTGATTAATAAGGATAGACATAATGATAAAGATGTGGTGAGCAATAGCCCGAGCCAGAGCGTTGCGGCAATATCTGATAATAAGAAAATTACCGAAACATTGCCGGATGAAAATGCTTCATCTGAAGAAACAAATTTTACAGAAATGTCAGAAACATCAGAAATGTCGGATGAGTCTGAAACCGTTGAATTGGAGACTGATAATAATCAGAATGAAGATGCAGGTGGTAACAGTGTAAACAATGATAATTACACATATGTTTCAGAAGCTACAAATAATAGTTACTATAATAACAATAATTCCAGCAACAAGGAAACAACACAGAATCATATAGTGTATAATGATGATGGTACACTTAACATAAGAGAAAGTTATTGGGAAAATTATAAAGGCTTTCATGAGTTTCGTGATGCAATAAGTACAAGTCCGGAGTTTTCACAATTGTTAAATAAAGCAGCCCAATTAGGTATTCCTGTCAGCAAGTGGTCATTAACTTTTGCAAATTACAGGGATGTTTACCCAGGCAATCCAAAAGATATATGGTACTTTATTTATTATGAGAAAATGGATTATTTCTATAGATTTGAATATGATGGAAATAATTTCTACTTTACTAAACAGGGATTTATGAATCATGGCAGAGTGGGCGGTTATGTCCCAGAAGAATTTGAAAATAATATTGTATACAGAGAAGATGGAACATTAAATCTTCAGGAAAGTTACTGGCATTATGAAGATAGCGATGATTTATACCGAAGCATAACGAGTACACCTGAGTTTAAACAGGCCATAAATGGATACAGAAGTGTTACAATTCGCTATTCAAATACTGATGGAAAGATTACAGCAAAACTGCAGCAGTGGATAGTAGGTTATCCGGATGGAAGTGAATATCATTTTCTGTTTGATGGAACAAAATATTGCAGAATGCCTATTTGGAGTGACTGATATATCTGTGGTAAATGAAAATAATTAAATAAAAACAGGCAGTATTGGAATTCTGAAATTGAAATTTCAATGCTGTCTGTTTTTATTGCAAATGTACAAAAGAAAAAGGGCGGTGCTGTATGGCACCGCCCATCTTGGATGAATCTTAAATTAATGAATCAGATGATTATCTCTGAACTCTTGCGCCAGCACCACCAACGATACCTTCAACTTCCTTAAGAGAAGCCATTGTTGTATCACCAGGAGTTGTCATAGCTAATGCACCGTGAGCTGCACCATAGTTAACAGCCTTCTCAGCATCTTCAAATGTCATAAGACCATATACAAGACCTGAAGCGAATGAATCACCGCCACCAACTCTATCCATGATCTCAAGACCATCATACTGAGCAGCCTTGTAGATTTCTCCATCAGCCCAGCAGATTGCTGACCAGTCATTAACTGTAGCTGTCTTAACCTGACGAAGTGTTGTAGCAACAGCCTTGAAGTTAGGGTATGTAGCAGCAGCTTCGTTGATCATCTTCTTGTAACCATCAAGGTTAAGAGTCTTAAGGTTCTCATCGTTACCTTCGATTTCGAAACCAAGGCAAGCTGTGAAGTCTTCTTCGTTACCAATCATAACGTCAACATACTTAGCAACTTCCTTATTAACTTCCTGAGCCTTAGCTAAACCACCGATAGCTTCCCACATAGATGGTCTGTAGTTAAGATCGTAAGATACGATTGTACCGTACTTCTTAGCTGCCTTACAAGCTGCAATAACAGTCTCGCAAGCCTGCTCAGAAAGAGCAGCATAGATACCGCCTGTATGTAACCAACGAACACCTAAACCACCATCGCTCTTGTTCTTGAAGATGTAATCGAAATCGAAATCTTCTGGAGTAGCCTGTGAAATAGCTGTGTTAGCTCTATCAGAGCATCCCTTAGCACCACGGATACCAAATCCTCTCTCTGTGAAGTTGAGACCATTTCTGCAAAGACGACCGATACCATCTGTCTTCTTCCAGCAGATAAGTGATGTATCAACGCCACCCTGTTCGATGAAATCCTTCATAAGAAGACCTACTTCGTTATCAGCAAATGATGTGATAACAGCAGTTCTCATACCGAAGCACTTGTGAAGTCCACGGATAACATTGTATTCTCCGCCGCCTTCCCATGCTCTAAAGCTTCTTGCTGTACGGATTCTTCCTTCACCTGGATCAAGACGAAGCATAACTTCACCTAATGATACAGCGTCAAATGTACACTCTTCAGCTGGTCTTAAATTTAATTTCATTTTTTAGATACCTCCAAAATATTTTATTGCTACAATATTTTACCATAATAATCCGATTAATTCCATCATTTTTGCCTAAACTTTTATATGTTTTGAAAGGAATATGATAAATTACAACTTTATTTGACAAAAGAATATAGTGATTTTTATAATTGAATTGAATATTGTTATTGCAAATAAGGTTTGTCTTCAAAGAAAATTAAGGACAAGCAAAAAGGAAGCCAGATAAATACTGACTTCCTTACAAAATAAAAGAGCGCGAGACGGGGATCGAACCCGCGACCCCCTCCTTGGCAAGGAGGTGCTCCACCACTGAGCCACTCGCGCATATGTAATGTTCCTTGAATGGAATTTCTCGCGAACACAAGTGACATAATACACATAAAAAATGAATCTGTCAAGCAAAAAATTTAAAAATGTAACTGAAATTAAGAAATTATTTAATTGAATAAGGATAAAACCCAGGTGTACAATTTGTATATTTCCAAAAAAAAATAGAAAATATTGTATATTGTATTGAAAAAATCCACTACTGGTTGTAAAATTTATAAAGAATGTTTCGATATAATATAATAGATATTAGTTTGTACATTTTAAAGACAACTTTATTTTAATGGAATATTAAAAGTGAGGGATATATATGAAGAATATAAGGAAAATAAAGCAGATTACAATGCGTCTGAAATTACAATGGAAGATTGCCATAGCGGTACTTATTGCAGGAGTTGCGTGTGGAGGTGTATTTATTTTTGCTAATGCTGATTCAAGTGTTTCACTTAGTCTGACACCTGCACGGTCGAGTGTTGCGCAGGGACAGACATCAACGGTGATTCATGCTAATCTTTCAGGAACAGATGATGAGTATTATGATGCCAGTAATCCATCAAATAATGGAATAGCAAGTCCTGTCAGACTTGAGTGGTCAATATCTGATGAGGATTATGATGTCGTAAAGTTTTTGAATCCAAGCTCAGGTGGAGATACATACTTACAGAATATATCTGGTACAACTAATCCTACTGTATACGGTAACAGAGCTGGTGCGGCAACAATAACTGCTGCATATCATTCTAAAAAATTTTCAGAGTCAGGCGCGGTTGTATATGATAATGTTCTTGCAACATCGACTGCAGCAGTATATGTTCCTATCAATGTTAATGTTGTAAGGGAAAGAGGAAACCAGACACTTCAGGAAGCTGACTTGATGAAAGAGGGAGATCTTATTACAATCACAGCAAATACATGTGAGAGTAATAAGCTTTTTATCGAAACATCTAATGATTCAAGTGGAGAGGTTAAATCTGATGGTGTTGTTGAAATGTATTATCGCGATTCATCAAAGGTTGTGCTTAAAGTGATAGGAGGCGGTTCAACAACTATTACAGCAAGAACATCAGATGGAAGTGGAATTAATGCGCTTACATATACATTTACAGTAAGATCTGAAGTTAAGTTTAAAGAAAATATTACTAATGCACAAGGACATTTTATAACACATTTACAGAGTAATCCTTCAGCTAAATACATGGTTTTATCTGATAAAGATTATGAAACATTTTCATATGAAGAACTACCATCAAATGTTGTATATCCTGAAAAGTCAAATGTTGTATACAGAACAGCAGATACCAATATTGTAACAGTAGCTGCCGGTACAGTTTGTGGTGTTCATGCAGGGGTGACTACTGTAAGTGCAGGACTTACAACATTAGATGTGGGTGGTAATGAGTCATGGTTCACTAAAGATGCAGTGAATATTGTAGTTCCATTTAAGAAAATGGGAAATGAAGTAAGCAATATGAATGTTGGAGACCAGTTACAGTTATCAACATCTGCCATTGCGTCAGAAGTTACATGGTCAACATCTGATAATACAGTTCTTCAGGTGGATTCATCAACAGGTCTTGTTAAGGCTGTTGGGGCAGGAACAGCAACTATATATGCAACAAGAGTGCAGGATGAATTATATACAGTTTATGGACTTCCTTATCAGCTTGTTTATAAAATAACAGTAATTGATGGATTTGGATTAAGTACAGTTTCTACTACTGTTAATATAGGAAGTACTATTGATATAACAGCACTGGTGACTAATAATCCAACAAAGGAACAGATAACATATACAGTTACTAATCAGCCTGATGCAGCTGGAGTTGTTCCTACATATGATTTAATTGAAGTATCACAGTCTGATGATGGAAGAATATTTACTGTTAAAGGAGTAGCTGCCGGTATAGTTCATCTTAAGGTATCGCAGAATATTAACGGTGTTATTAAATCGGAAACATGTGTTATATATGTAACAACTCCTGTAGGAGAAGTGACTATTAATCCATCGTCACTTACAATTGACAGAGGAAGTACAGGAACAGTCCAGTTATTGTTTAATCCATCAGGACCTACTAATTCGAATGTTTTGTGGTCATCTTCAGATACAAGTGTTGCAACAGTAGAGGGTGACAGCTTTACAGCAACTATTAAGGGTGTTTCTGGTGGAACTACTACAATTACAGTAATAACAGAAGATGGTCTTAAAGTTGCTACATGTGACGTATATGTAAGGGAGCCGGTTACAGGAGTTGTTCTTAATGCAACAACTGTAGAATCAGCAATGGCAATCGGACAGTATCAGCTTGTTGCTACTGTATTGCCATCTGGTAATGGCGTTAACAGGAATGTTACATGGTCATCATCTAATGAATCTGTCTGCAAGGTTGATGAAAATGGACTTGTAACATATGTTGCACCAGGATATTGTACAGTTGTCTGCAAGACAGAGGATGGTGCTTTTCTTGCTACATGTAATTTTATTATAAGTATTCCAGTTGAGACAATCAAACTTGATTATACAGATGAGATAATGTCAAAGGGAGACAGATTAAGAATAACAGCAGAAGTTCTTCCTCTTACAGCGACTAACAGAACAGTAAGCTGGGAATCGTCTAATACAAATGTTTGTATTGTAGATTCTAATGGACTTGTGGAAGCTGTTGGAACAGGTAGTGCAACAATTCTTTGCAAGTCTTTAGATGGTGGTGTAACTGCCATGTGTAATATATATGTTAAACAGCCTGTTACATCTATCGTCCTTAATACAACAGATATTACAGTAAGAAAAGGACAGGTATTCTGGCTTAATGCAACATGTCTGCCAGAGAATGCTGATAATAAGATAGTTTCATGGGAAAGCCGTGATAAAGAAGTCTGTACAGTGGAAAGTGATGGAAAGGTAACTGCTACAGGAGCAGGTACGACATCTATAATATGTACGAATGTAGATACAGGACTTACAGCATATTGTGTTGTTACAGTTACACAGCCGGTTACAGGCATTAAACTTAATTCTGATTATCAGGAGTTATGGGTTGGAGCAAAATATGCTATTATTCCATCTATAGAACCAATAGATGCTGAGAATAAGAATGTTACATATTTTTCAAGTGATACATCAGTTGCAACGGTAGATGAATATGGTGTTGTAACAGCATTAAAGGGAGGCAGTTGTGTTATTGAGGTTACAACAGAGGAATGTCACCTAACAGCAGCATGTACGATTGTAGTAAAAGAATATGTTTCAAGCATTACGCTTAGTGAAACAGATAAATTTATGAATGTTGGTGCAACAGGAAAACTTATTGCAACGGTTGGTACAGAAACAGCAACTAACAGGAATGTTATATGGTCATCTTCAGACAACAGTATATGTTATGTTGATTCAGAGGGTAATCTGAGTGCAGAATCAGTGGGCAATGCTGTTATATCAGCAACTGCAGCAGATGGTAGCGGTGTTACAGCAACATGTATTGTTAAAGTTGTTAATCCTGTAACTGGAATTGAAATAGTACCAAGTACAGTAAGATTACTTGTTGGAGATTCAAAGAAAGTTACAGCAAATGTTTATCCTGAGAATGCAACAATTAAAGATGTCACATGGACTTCATCAAATGAGTCAATTGCTACAGTTGATGAGGATGGTGAGATATTTGCGTTGAGTACAGGAAAGGTTAAGATAACAGCAACATCACAGGATGGTAATAATATAAAAGGCATATGCTGGGTTTATGTTACGCCGGTAGTTAATATATCTTCTTTAAGAATTAATTCAAAAGATATATATATGCTTACAGGCAGATCAAGAAAATTATCAGTAATAGTAAGACCTACTGTTAATACTGATTCTTATCAATGGTATTCATCTGATACAGGTATAGTTACTGTAGATGACAATGGTGTTATTACAACAGTTGGTCCAGGAACAGCAGATGTTTTTGTTATAAGTGATGGTGCAGGTGTAGAATCAACATGTACAGTTCATTCGCTTGCAATTAGCAGATCAAATATTACTCTTGAGCAGTATGACAGATATACTCTTGATGTCATTGGAACGACAAGCAAAATAACATGGCGAAGCAGTAATCCGAGAGTGTGTACAGTTTCATCATCTGGTGAGGTTATAGGAAGAAAGGCTGGAACGGCGACAATAACTGCAGTTGTAAATGATAAGACTTTTAGCTGTGTTGTAAGGGTAACAAGCATTAGATAATTAAATAAAGACATGAAAAAAGGAGATGCGGTCAAACATCTCCTTTTTAAAATATGAGGGGGAGATAGAAAGAATTCTCTTTGCTATCTGATATATAATATATACATTAAATGTGAGCAAAGTGTGTATATTTGGTTAAACAAAAATAAAAATCATAAAAATCTATTTTATTGATTAAAATGTCTTAATATGTTAATATCAAAATGTTATTTAATTGTATGGAGGTCTACAATGTCAGACGATTTTAATAAAGACACAAGTTTAGAAGATGAAATTGCAAAGTCATTACAAAAAATGGCTGAAGAAGAAACTACAGTTGCCAAAGCATTTGTAGGAACTGAAAATGGTGTTGTTGAAAAAAAACAGAATGTTAATGATATAGATTATGGGAAGACACAGGTTGTTCCAACAATTCCTAAGGAATTGTTAAAAGATGATGAATATGAAGAAAATCCGTTATTAGAGGATGATGATTATTCAGAAACAGAAGAGGACAAAATACCAGAAGCTGATGGAAATATTTCAGCAAAGAAGAAAAACGATAAAAAGAAAAAAATAATAATTGTTTCAGTTGCAGCAACAGTGGCTGTTATAGCAATTATTACAATTATTATTGTTGTATCTGCATCTAAGAAGAAAAAACAGTCATATGATTATTATTATAATCAGGGAATGAAGTTATATGAAGAAGGTAATTATGGAGATGCAGCGGGGATGCTCAGCAAGGCATCCAAAGATGCTAAAGGAAAGAAAAATCTTGATCTTAAATACACACTGTTTAAATGTTATGAGAGTTCAGGCAATGAGAATGATGCAGTTGATGTGTTAAAGGACATTCTTTCTTATGATGAAAATTATAAAGATGCTGTTAAATCATTGGCACAGATATATTATAAGAAAGAGGATGGCGATAATTTAACTAAACTTATAAGAAAATATGAAGATGGTTCCTGTAAAGATGTTGTTAAAGAATATATTGTAAATGAGCCTGTACCATCAAAGGCAGCTGGTTCATATGATGATAATATTGAACTTAAATTTACATGTGATACAGGGGCAGTTGTTTATTACACAACTGATGGTTCAGAGCCAGGTAAAAAGAGTGATTTATATGATGGTTCTGCGATAGAAATACAGAATGGAACAACCAAAATAAAAGCTGTTGCGATTAATTCTATAGGTGTGAGCAGTAATGTTGTCGAATTAGAATATGTTATTGAGTATGGAGCACCGGCAGCACCAGATGTTACACCTGTATCCGGTAAGTATTCAGAAGGCGAAAAAGTAGTGATTAATAATATACCAGATAAATGCAAGGCGTATTATACAATAGATGGTTCAACACCTACAGCAGCATCAACAGAGTATACAGGGGAGTTCACAATGCCATCAGGTAATACAGTTGTATCATTTATTATAGTTAATGAACACAATCAGAGCAGTCCAGTTGTAAAACGTAATTATAATGTTGAGGTTAAGAATAAATATACATTCAGTCAGGCAGAAAGCCAGCTTAAGAATACACTGATAGCAAAAAAAGTGTTAAAATCAGAAAATATTGCAGCAGATGGTTCAAAAGCTAATTTTGTATATGAAACTAAGGCGACAGTTTCTGATAAGGAAATGTATATTATCAGGTATGATGTAATAAAGGGTGGTTCTACAACAACTGCAGGCTTATATGGCGTTGATACATCAAGCGGTAAGGTGTATACTGTTACAGGTACAGAAGGCAGTTATTCTGCCAAAGAATACTAAAGGTTGATTGTGCGTAATGCACTTCATAATATTACTTTTTGAAAGGAGAATTGTAATGTATAAAATTCTTAAGGCTGAGAAGTTAGCAGAGAAGATCTTCCTTATGGATGTTGAAGCTCCTAGAGTTGCTAAACATTGTGAACCTGGCCAGTTCGTTATTGTAAAGATGGATGATTTGGGCGAAAGAATTCCACTTACTATTTGTGATTATGACAGAGAAGCAGGAACTATAACAATAGTTGTTCAGATAGTTGGAGCGTCTACTGAGAAGATGTCACATCTTAAAGCAGGAGATGCATTTGAAGATTTTGTTGGACCTCTTGGATGTCCATCAGAGCTTATCAGCAAGGATATTGAACAACTCAAAAAGATGAATATTGTATTCATTGCAGGAGGTCTTGGAACAGCACCTGTATATCCACAGGTTAAATGGATGCATGAGCATGGTGTAGATGTTGATGTTATCGTTGGTGCTAAGAATAAGGAACTTATAATCTTAGAGGAAGAGATGAAGGCCGTTGCTGGTAATCTTTACATAACAACTGATGATGGAAGCTATGTAAGAAAAGGTATGGGTACAGATGTGCTTAAGGATCTTGTTGCAGAAGGAAAACATTATGATTTATGTGTAGCAATCGGACCTATGATTATGATGAAATTCGTCTGTCTTCTTACTAAGGAACTTGGAATTCCTACAATTGTCAGCATGAATCCGATTATGGTTGATGGAACTGGTATGTGTGGTGCATGTCGTCTTAAGGTTGGCGATGAGATTAAGTTTGCATGTGTTGACGGACCTGAGTTTGACGGTCATCTTGTAGACTTTGACCAGGCTATGAAGAGAAGTGCTATGTACAGAACTGAAGAGGGAAGAGCAATGCTCAAGCTTCAGGAAGGCGATACACATCACGGCGGTTGTGGACAGTGTAATTAGAAAGGATGGGTTTCAAAATGGACGTAATGAAGAAAGTGCCAGTCAGAGAGCAGGCTCCTGACGTAAGAAATAAGAATTTTGATGAAGTATGTCTTGGATATAACAAGGAAGAAGCTATGGAAGAGGCAACAAGATGCCTTAACTGTAAGAATGCAAGATGTGTTCAGGGCTGTCCTGTATCTATCGATATCCCAGCATTTATTCATCAGGTAAAAGAAGGAAATATTGAGGAAGCATATAAGATTATTGGTAAGTCAAGTGCACTTCCTGCTGTATGTGGCCGTGTATGTCCACAGGAGACACAGTGTGAAGGTCAGTGTATCAGAGGAATCAAGGGTGAATCAGTATCAATTGGTAAGCTTGAAAGATTTGTTGCTGACTGGGCAAGAGAGAATAATGTTGAGCCAGAGAAGCCAACAGAGAAGAAAGGCAAGAAAGTTGCTGTTATCGGTTCAGGTCCTTCAGGACTTACATGTGCCGGAGACCTTGCAAAAATGGGATATGACGTAACTATATTCGAGGCTTTACATGAGGCTGGTGGTGTATTAGTATATGGTATTCCTGAATTCCGTCTTCCTAAGTCAACAGTAGTTGCCCACGAAGTTGAGAATGTTAAGAAGTTAGGCGTTAAGATTGAGACTAACGTTGTTATTGGTAAGTCAATGACAATTGACCAGTTACTTGAAGATGAAGGCTTTGATGCAGTATTCATAGGTTCTGGTGCAGGTCTTCCAAGATTCATGGGTATTCCGGGCGAGAATGCTAACGAAGTATTCTCAGCTAATGAGTACCTTACAAGAAGTAATCTTATGAAAGCTTTCAAGGATGAGTATGATACTCCAATAGCAAGATTTAAGAAGGTTGCTATCGTTGGTGGTGGTAATGTTGCTATGGATGCTGCAAGAACAGCATTAAGACTTGGAGCAGAAACTCATATCGTATACAGAAGAAGTGAGGAGGAGCTTCCAGCAAGAGCTGAGGAAGTACATCACGCTAAGGAAGAAGGAATTATATTTGACCTTCTTACTAATCCGACAGAGATTCTTACAGATGACAAGGGTAATGTTACAGGTATGAAGTGTATTAAGATGGAACTTGGTGAACCTGATGCTTCAGGAAGAAGAAAGCCTGTAGAGATTCCTGGTTCAGAGTTTGTTATGGAATTAGATGCAGTTATCATGTCACTTGGTACTTCACCTAACCCACTTATATCTTCAACAACTAAGGGACTTGACATCAACAAGAGAAAATGTATAGTAGCAGAAGAAGAAACTGGTAAAACATCTAAGGAAGGTGTATATGCCGGTGGAGATGCTGTTACAGGTGCAGCTACAGTTATTCTTGCCATGGGAGCAGGAAAAGCTGGAGCTAAGGGAATTGATGAATTCCTTTCTAACAACTAATCAGAATATAGTAAACCCGCTGTGTCTGTTAATTACACAGCGGGTTTTATTGATTATAAGAATTAATTAAACATTTTTTCAACGAACTGTTCTGAAAAATTTTCGGCTTCTTCATCTGAGAGTTCAGTAAATTGTACGGTTAACTGTTCTTTAACATAAGCTGTACGGTTAAAATATTTCATTTCTTCCTGAATATCTCCAGTGTAAGAATTCTCAATATCTTCTTTAGTTATGTTGTCTTCCAGCCAGTTAAGTACATCGGCGGCTTTCTTATCCTCAGTTTCAGCCTTGGCTTTAATTTTGTTAGAGTATTTCAAAGACCAGACACCGATTGCAATGAATCCGATAAATAACAGACCAAGTACAATGTTAATAAATATGAATGATGGAGAATCTTTAGTTACTATCTTGATTATACCGGCATCATTAAGAATCATAAGGATAATGCCAATGCCTCCGCATATAAAGAATGTTATTGCTGAAGATAAGTTATCCTTGTACTTGTCAGTGTTGCTTTCATACAGGTTTCCACCTGTAAGAAGAGAGTTATTCCCGTTATTATCCTGAATGTTGTCATTAGTTATGTCAGTTGCGTTTTCAGACATAATGTTCCTCCTTGTTATAGAACTTAACCATAAGTCCTTTATTGTTCAGATATTATAAAATAAAATTGTGAAAAAATAAAGAACATCTGGATTAATGTGGTAAAATACGAAAGAATGATATTACAGATTAGTAAGATTAAGGAGATTGATATGAAAACACTTATAGTGACAGGGGGAAGTCTTGATATAAGCTGGGCAAAGGATTTTGTCAGGACAATAAATGCGGAATACATAATTGCAGCTGACAGTGGCCTTAAATATATTGATAAACTCGGACTTGTGCCGGATATGATACTGGGGGATTATGATTCAGTAGAAGATGGACTGCTTGATAAGTATAAAAGTATAGATATTAAGACTTATCCTAAAGAAAAGGATTATACAGATACGCATATTGCTATTATAAATGCGTTGAAAGCCGGAGCGTCAGTCATATATATACTTGGGGCGACAGGTACAAGGATGGATCACACATTTACCAATATATGCAATATGAAGGCTGCACTTGACAGTGATGTGCCATGTTTTATATGTGACAGTCACAATAAAATATATCTTATAAATGACAAGATGGGAGAAGTAAAAGTATCAAAAAAAGGACAGTATGGTGATTATGTATCATTTGTTCCACTATCTGAAGAAACAATTATAAGCCTTGCAGGATTTAAATATGTGCTTGATGATTATATACTTCATCAGGGCTTAAGCATATGCCAGAGTAATGAAATTAAAGAAAATGAGGCGGTTATAAATATAAAAAAAGGATTTGTGATTGTATTTGAAACAAAGGACTAAAAATGCTTGTAATTATTGGCAGATTGTAATAAAATTAACAAAGAGTTGCGCAATAGCAACGTAAAAAACAAGGGAGGTCTCGTAATGAGTAATACAACACAGGCATTATCAAGGATTGAAGCAATACTTGATGATAGCAGCTTTGTTGAAATCGGTGCTGGTGTGACTGCCAGATCTACAGATTTTAACATTCAGGAAAAGAAGGCTCCATCCGATGGTGTTATTACAGGATACGGAGTTATTAATGGTAATCTTGTGTATGTATACAGCCAGGATGCAACTGTTCTTAATGGTTCTATCGGTGAGATGCATGCTAAGAAGATTTCAGCACTTTATGATTATGCTATGAAGATGGGAGCTCCTGTGATAGGTCTTATTGACTGCGCAGGTTTAAGACTTCAGGAAGCAACAGATGCTCTTGAAGGTTTCGGTACAATTTATAAGAAGATGTCTATTGCATCAGGTGTTATTCCACAGATTACAGCAGTTTATGGTAACTGTGGCGGTGGACTTGCAATTCTTTCTTCATTATCTGATTTTACATTTATGGAAGATAGCAAGGCCAAGCTTTTTGTTAACAGCCCTAATGCATTAGATGGTAATAATGAATCAAAGCTTGACTCAGCGTCAGCTAAGTTCCAGGCAGAAGCAGGAGTTGTTGATTTTACAGGAGATGAGGAGACTATTGCTAATGGTGTAAGACAGTTAGTTTCTATGCTTCCTGCTAACAACGAAGAGGATGCTGCAGTTTCTGCAACAACAGATGATCTTAACAGAGCATGCCCGGATATGGCAGCAGAGATTGCTGATCCTGCATTAGCTCTTTCAGATATTGCTGATGATAATGTATTTGTTGAAGTTAAGGCTTCATATGCTAAAGAAATGGTTACAGGATTTATTCAGGTAGATGGAATTACTATTGGTGCTGTAGCTAACAGAACAGCTCTTTATGATGAAGAGGGCGAAGTGGCTGAGAAGTTTGAACCGGTTCTTACAGTTAAGGGTGCTTACAAGGCAGAGAATTTTGTTAATTTCTGTAATGCATTTGAAATTCCTGTACTTACACTTACTAATGTTAAGGGATTCGAAGCTACAGTGGCAGCTGAGAAGGGAATTGCAATTGCAAGTGCCAAGCTTACATATGCATTTGCTAACGCAGATGTACCTAAGGTTAATGTTATTACAGGTGAGGCTTATGGAAGCGCATATGTTTCTATGAATTCTAAGTCTTTAGGTGCAGACCTTGTCTACGCATGGCCAACAGCTTCTATCGGAATGATGGATTCACAGCTTGCAGCAAAGATTATGTATGCTGATGAGATAGCAGCCGCTTCTGATGTGGCAGCAACTGTTTCAGAGAAAGCAGCTGAATATGCTAAGTTACAGTCAAGTGTTGAGTCAGCAGCAGCAAGAGGATATGTTGATGCTGTTATTGACCCGGAGAATACAAGACAGTATGTAGCCGCTGCATTTGAAATGTTATTTTCAAAGAGAGAGGTTCGTCCTGATAAGAAGCATGGAACAGTTTAATTAAGAGGTGACAATATGAAGAAGACTAATTTGAAAAGATTCTTATTGTTATTCTGCATGTTAGCCTGCGTATTCAGTATGACAGCCTGTGGTAATGCACAGATTGATACTAATACAGCTAAAGAATCCATTAAAGATAACGAGGTTGCTTATGTTGAGAATTACCTCAAGGACTGGGCAAAGGATATGATTCTTTACCTTGACAGCAATCAGGGTGAAGCAGGAACAGATGCTCTTATTGCAGATGCAGAAGCAGGAAGAACCCTTAATGATGTTAACAGTAAGATGTATATTGTTAACCAGCAGGGAATGAATGTTAAAACAATAGGATTATACAATAGCTGGAACAGCACTAAAGATGAACTTGGTGAACTCAAAGAGTCTGTTGATGTTAACAACATTAATGTAAAGGTCAGTGATGAAACAAGTGAATTATGTACTATTTCAGTTAAACTTAAATTCGAAAAGAGAGTATGTACATTCGAATTCGTAATCAATACAGATTACACACTTGAAAGTGGAGCTATTAATCCATCATACACAACAGGTGAGAAGATGGGTAAGGCCGGAATGAATACACTTATTGGTATGGGAACTGTATTTGTAGTTCTTATATTCATTTCATTCATTATTTCTCTGTTCAAGTATATAAGCGTATATGAGAACAGAAAGAAAGAACAGAAAGAAGACACAGCTTCTGTTGGTGTTGATAATGCTATAGCACAGATTGTTTCTAATGAAGAAGAAAATGTTGAGGACGATCTTGAACTTATTGCAGTTATTACTGCAGCAATTGCAGCATCAGAAGGAACATCTACGGATGGTCTTGTTGTCCGCTCAATTAGAAAGGTTAATAATAGGAGGAAATAATCATGAAGAACTATACAATTACAGTTAATGGTAACGTATATGATGTTACTGTAGAAGAAGGAACAGGCAGTGCAGCTCCAGCAGCTAAGGCAGCCGCTCCTAAAGCAGCTCCAAAGGCTGCACCTAAGGCAGCAGCACCAGCAGGTGCTCAGGGAGCAGTTAAAGTTAACGCTCCAATGCCAGGAAAGATTCTTAAGGTTAATGCAACAGCAGGTGCTGCTGTAAAGAAGGGCGATGTATTGGTTGTCCTTGAAGCTATGAAGATGGAGAATGAAATCTGTGCTCCTCAGGATGGCACAATTGCAACTGTTGAGTGTGCAGCTGGTGATTCTGTAGAGTCAGGTAAGGTATTAGTTTCATTAAATTAATTATGATACTGATATAAAGTGACTTACGGAGGTATAAGATGAGTTATATTATAACAACTTTAGGAAACCTCGTTCACCAGAGTGCATTCTTCGGACTTACATGGGGTAATTACCTTATGGTTCTGGTTGCGTTTGTTTTCCTTTATCTTGCAATTAAAAAAGGATATGAACCTCTGCTCTTAGTACCTATTTCTTTTGGTATGCTTCTTGTAAACCTTTATCCTGACATTATGTTAGCAATAGAGGATTCAAGTAACGGTGTAGGTGGTTTGTTACATTATTTCTATTTACTTGATGAATGGAGTATTTTACCATCACTTATTTTCTTAGGTGTTGGTGCCATGACTGATTTTGGTCCATTGATTGCTAACCCGGCAAGTTTCCTGCTTGGTGCAGCAGCACAGTTTGGTATCTTTGCAGCATATCTTATGGCTATTCTTATGGGATTCCCAGATAAGGCAGCAGCAGCTATATCAATTATTGGTGGTGCAGATGGTCCTACTTCAATATTCCTTGCAGGTAAGCTTGGTCAGACTAAATATATGGGACCTATTGCAGTAGCAGCATATTCATATATGTCACTGGTTCCTATTATCCAGCCACCAATTATGAAGCTTTTAACAACTAAGAAGGAAAGAGAAGTTAAGATGGAACAGTTAAGACCTGTTTCTAAGCTTGAGAAGATTCTTTTCCCTATAGTAGTTACTGTAGTAGTAGTACTTATTCTTCCTACAACAGCACCACTTGTTGGTATGCTCATGTTAGGTAACCTTTTCAAGGAAAGTGGAGTTGTTAAGCAGCTTGCAGAGACAGCTTCTAATGCACTTATGTACATAGTTGTTATTATCCTTGGAACATCAGTTGGTGCTACAACAAGTGCAGAAGCATTTCTTAACCTTGATACATTAAAGATTGTTGCATTAGGACTTATTGCATTCGCATTTGGTACTGCAGCAGGTGTGTTATTTGGTAAGATTATGTGTCTTGTTACACATGGTAAGGTTAATCCGCTTATTGGTTCAGCAGGTGTATCTGCGGTTCCTATGGCAGCCAGAGTTTCGCAGAAGGTTGGTTCTGAGGCAGATCCTTCTAACTTCCTTCTGATGCATGCTATGGGACCTAACGTTGCCGGTGTTATTGGTACAGCGGTTGCAGCCGGTACATTTATGGCCATGTTTGGCGTTATGTAAAAGGAGGATATTATGGCAGAACAGGTTAAAAAACCTTTAAAGATTACTGAGACAGTATTGCGTGATGCACATCAGTCTCTTATAGCTACAAGAATGACAACAGAGCAGATGCTTCCTATCGTAGATAAGATGGATAAGGTTGGTTATCATTCAGTAGAGTGCTGGGGAGGAGCTACATTTGATGCTTCACTCAGATTCCTTAAGGAAGATCCATGGGAAAGACTTCGTAAGCTTAGAGATGGATTCAAGAATACTAAGCTTCAGATGCTTTTCAGAGGACAGAATATATTAGGTTACAATCATTACGCAGATGATGTAGTTGAGTACTTTGTTCAGAAGTCAATTGCTAACGGTATTGATATTATCCGTATTTTCGATTGCTTTAATGATTTAAGAAACTTAGAGACAGCTGTTAAGGCTGCCAAGAAGGAAAAAGGACATGCTCAGATTGCTCTTTCTTATACATTAGGTGATGCTTATACACTTGATTACTGGAAAGAGACAGCTAAGAGAATTGAAGACATGGGTGCAGATTCTATCTGCATCAAGGATATGGCTGGACTTTTGCTTCCATACAAGGCTACAGAGCTTGTACAGGCATTAAAGGATGGTTCATCTCTTCCTATTCAGATGCATACACATTATACATCTGGTGTAGCTTCAATGACATACTTAAAAGCAGTAGAAGCAGGTGCTGATATTATTGATACAGCTATGTCACCATTCTCAATGGGAACATCACAGCCAGCTACAGAGGTTATGGTAGAGACATTTAAGGGTACACAGTATGATACAGGACTTGACCAGAATCTTCTTGCTGAGATAGCTGATTACTTCCAGCCAATGCGTGAGGAAGCATTAAAGAGCGGACTTATGAATACTAAGGTTCTTGGAGTTAATATTAAGACATTACTTTATCAGGTTCCAGGTGGAATGCTTTCTAACCTTGTATCACAGCTTAAGGAAGCTGGTGCAGAGGACAAGTACAGAGATGTATTAGAGGAAATCCCAAGAGTTCGTAAAGATTATGGTGAACCACCTCTTGTTACTCCTTCATCACAGATTGTTGGTACTCAGGCTGTTCTTAATGTATTACAGGGTGAGAGATACAAGATGATTACTAAGGAATCTAAGAAGGTTCTTGCTGGTGAATTTGGTCAGACAATCAAGCCATTCAATCCAGAAGTTCAGAAGAAGGCTATCGGTGATACAAAGCCTATTACATGCCGTCCAGCTGACTTGATTGAACCACAGCTTGAGAAATTCAAGAATGATCCAATTGTACAGCAGTACAAGCAGCAGGATGAGGATGTGCTTTCATATGCATTATTCCCACAGGTTGCGACAGAGTTCTTCAAGTATAGAGAAGCTCAGCAGACAAAGGTTGATCCTACAAAGGCAGATACAGCTAATAAGGCTTATCCAGTCTAATAATTAATATAATAGACCGTCATGTGCGCAAAAGCGTATGTGGCGGTCTTTTTTTGCAGCGAAGCTGCGTAGAGACTTGACCTGCAAAAAAAGCAGGCAGCAAGCCTGCAATCCAGAATGTTTCTCTTGATATAAATTCATTTTGCATGTAAAATTAAACAGTATAATTAAGCAAAAGGAGCACGATTGTGATTAAGTTAGAACGATTTGAAGTCATGAATATGAATAATGCCATCAGAGGTGCAAGAAATCCATTGAACAGCTGGGCAAGAATGGACAGTTACTTTGATGAGGAAGGAAAATTTGTTTTTGGTCCTAATGATCTTGACCTTGCCAAGAGATTATGTAAGGCAGGCTCAGACCACAGAAAGTTCATAAGACAGATATTTGTTACGGTTGATATAACAGCACCACTATACTGGTGGAAGGAATACGATACATATAAGGTTGGTACAGTTGCCAATTCAACAAGTACAATGCACAAGATTCACAGCAAGCCTTTTGAGATGTCTGATTTCAGTACAGACCATATGACTGATGCCACACTTGAAATGATGCAGAAGAATATTGATTTCCTGGAAGAAATCAGAACACAGTTTATAGAGACTAAGGACAAAGTATTATGGTACAGTATGATACAGCTTCTCCCTGAAAGTTATAACCAGATGAGAACATGTACTCTCAATTACGAGAATCTTGTTGGAATATATTATTCTAGAAAGGGTCATAAGCTTGCAGAGTGGCATACCTTCTGTGACTGGGTAAAAGAACTGCCATATTTTGAAGAGCTTTTTATAGATAATGAATGATTTAGAACAACATACAGATGTATTAAGTCTCATAAGAGTGAGAATGTCAGGACTTAGCAAGGGACATAAAAGAATAGCAGAGTATATTCTGGCTAATTATGAAAAATGTGCATTCCTTACTGCGGCAAAGCTGGGAGAAGTTGTTGGAGTAAGTGAGTCTACGGCGGTGAGATTTCCGGCTGCATTGGGATTTTCCGGGTATCCGGAGTTCCAGAAAGCGTTAGAAGACATTTTGCAAGAAAAAATTCACTCGTTCGACAGAATTGATGTGCTTAATTCACATATGACAACCAATATGGTCGTGAATAATGTTATGTCAATGGATGCAAGAAAGATAGAGCATACATTAAAGTCATTTGATACAACATCTTTTGATATGGCTGTTGAGGATATAATGGCTGCAGAAAGTGTGTATATAATTGGAGCAAGATCGTGCGAACCACTCGCAGAATTCTTTGGGTATTATCTTAGGATGGTCAAGAAAAATGTACAGGTAGTAAAGACTGGCAATACTAACGAATTGTTTGAACAGATGATGTACATAGGTGAAGGCGATGTTGCAATAGGTATCAGCTTTCCCAGATATTCAATGAGAACGCTTAAAGCAATGGAATTTGCTAATAACAGACAGGCAAGAGTTATATCAATAACAGATTCAGTACACTCACCAATGAATATGTATTCATCATGTAACCTGTTTGCAAGAAGTGATATGGCATCAATAGTTGATTCACTTGTTGCACCAATGAGCCTTATTAATGCTTTAATAGTATCAATATGTCTTAAGAATAGTGAACAGGTAGTAGAAAATATTGAGAAAATAAACGCATTTGTTGATAATTTTGAGTATTCAGGCAATGACGAGATTAATATGTTAGATGAGAATGTTGTTAATGAATTGAAAAAATGCATGGATAATGCAGCTATTGATGAAGAAAAGTAAGAGAGAGTGATAATGAGCAATGTTATAATAATTGGCGGTGGTGCAGCAGGAATGATGGCTGCGATAACTGCTGCCAGAAACAATAATAAGGTTACACTTATTGAAAAGAATGAAAAGCTTGGAAAGAAGCTTTTTATTACAGGAAAAGGCAGATGTAATTTTACCAATGCCGGGGATGAAGAAGATATATTTAACAGCATAGTTACCAATAAAAAGTTCATGTACAGCAGTTTAAGAGGGTTTTCTAACTATGACTGTATGGGATTTTTTGATGAGCTGGGACTTAAATTCAAGATTGAGCGAGGTAACAGGGTATTCCCGGAGTCAGACCATTCGTCTGATGTTATAGGTGCACTTTCAAGGCAGATGAAAAAACTTGGTGTAAATGTGCTTCTTAATACACAGGTTGTAGCTGTGAATGAGGAAAATGGCGAATTTGCAGGTGTTGTTGTAAAAGATGCATCAGGACAGAAGGAGATTAAAGGTGATGCGTGCGTTATTGCAACAGGCGGTAATTCATATTCATCCACAGGCTCTACAGGGGATGGCTACAGATTTGCAAAAAGTATTGGACACAGCGTTACACCAATACTTCCGGCACTTGTACCTCTTAATGTAAGAGAAGAGTGGGAAGAACTTCTTATGGGACTAAGCCTTAAGAATATAGAGGTTACATTTTACGATGGAGATAAGAAAGTATTTACTGATTTTGGAGAAATGCTTTTTACACATTTTGGTGTGAGCGGTCCTGTAATATTAAGCGCAAGCAGCGTTATTACGGGGATAGTTAAGGAAAGACCTGTAAGATTAAGCATAGACTTAAAGCCTGCAATTACTGATGAACAGCTTGATGAGAGAATATTAAGGGATTTCTCAAAGGAACAGAACAAGGCGTTTAAGAATTCATTAGATGAGCTGCTTCCTAAGAAGCTTATTCCTGTGATTGTAATGCAGTCGGGAATTAAGCCTGAAAAGAAGGTTAATGAGGTTACAAGGGAAGAAAGACAGAGACTTGTGAAGCTTCTTAAGAATTTTGACATGACAGTAACTTCTACGAGAGGCTTTAATGAAGCGATAATTACACAGGGTGGGGTTAATGTTAAAGAGATTAATCCTTCGACAATGGAATCAAAGCTTGTCAAGAATATATATTTTGCAGGAGAGGTTATAGATGTTGATGCAGTGACCGGAGGATTTAATTTACAGGTAGCATGGTCAACAGCATACGCTGCTGCAAGTCATATACAATAATTTATTTAAAGGAGCAGAGAAAATGAGTGCAATAGCAATTGATGGACCTGCAGGAGCAGGAAAAAGTACAATAGCAAAGCTTTTAGCAAAGCAGTTAGGATATGTGTATGTTGATACAGGTGCAATGTACAGGGCAATGGCTGTATATTTTTCACAGAACGACATTAATCCAGATGATGAGAATGCAATTAATGGTGCTGTAGATAATATTGATATTAGTATTGAGTACAAAGACGGCGTACAGCAGGTGATACTTAATGGTGAGAATGTGACATCACTTTTAAGAACAGAAGAGACAGGAAAGATGGCATCAAAGACATCTAAGTATGCAGCAGTAAGGACTAAGCTGGTTGCACTTCAGAGAGGACTTGCAAAGAAAACAGATGTTATCATGGATGGAAGAGATATAGGAACAATAGTACTCCCAGATGCATTTGCAAAGATATATCTTACTGCAAGTTCTGATGCGAGAGCTAAGAGAAGATATGATGAACTTAAGGAAAAAGGTGAAAACTGTAGTTTTGATGCTATCAAGGAAGATATTGAAAAAAGAGACTATGAAGATATGCACAGAGCAATATCTCCTTTAAAACAGGCAGATGATGCTGTGCTTGTTGATACATCAGATATGAATATAGAACAGGTTGTAGCTGCTTTAAGTAAGATAATAGATGAAAAGAAGGCGGGCAGATAATTGAAAGAAGTAATACTTGCAAAGTCAGCAGGCTTCTGTTTTGGTGTTCAGAGGGCAATGGATACTGTGTATGCTGAGGCAGACAAGAAAAATGTATATACTTATGGTCCGATAATTCATAATACTGAGGTTGTCAATGAACTTGAGAGCAAGGGTGTAAAGGCTGTTAATGATATATCTGAGATTCCAGAACCTGAAAAGTCAACTGTTATAATCAGATCTCATGGAGTATCAAAGGCAGTATATGAATCAATAAAGAACAGCGGGGCAAAGATTGTGGATGCAACATGTCCGTTTGTATTAAAGATTCACAAGATTGTAAAGGATGCAAGTGCTGAAGGTGACCAGATTGTAATTATTGGCAATGAGAAGCATCCTGAAGTTGAAGGCATTATGGGGTGGTCAGAGACACCTGTACATGTTGTTGATACAGTTGAAAAAGCTGAAAAGTTGAAACTTGACAAGAGTAAAAATGTGCGTGTGGTATCCCAGACGACATTTAATTACAAGAAATTTCAAGATTTAGTTGAAATTATAAAGAAAAAAGAGTACAATATTTGCATTAGTAATACGATATGTAATGCAACTGAGGAGCGTCAGAACGAGGCAAGACGGATTGCTCGAAGAGCTGATGCTATGATTGTTATAGGGGACAGCAGTAGTTCAAACACTCGTAAACTGTATGAAATTTGCAAGACGGAATGTCAGGAAACCTTTTACATTCAGACTCTTAGCGGCCTTGAGCTTGATAAGCTCGAATCATCAGACTGCATAGGTATTACAGCCGGGGCATCAACCCCAAACAATATCATTGAGGAGGTTTATACTAATGTCAGAAGAAAGCTTTGCACAGATGTTAGATAACGAAGAATGGAAGGAAATCCGTACAGGAGAGGTGGTAGACGGAAGAGTTATTGCAGTTAAGCCAGATAGAATTGTACTTAATATAGGTGGCAAATCTGATGGAATCATTACTCGTTCAGAGTATACATCAGCTCCTGATGTGGATCTTACTACTGTAGTCTCAGTTGGAGATGAGATGAAGGCTAAGGTTCTTAAATCAAACGATGGTGAGGGACAGGTTGCTCTTACATATAGAAAGCTTGTTGCAGATAATGGCAATAAGAAACTTGAAGATGCATTTAATAATCAGGAGCCAATTACAGGTGTAGCTAAGAACATCAAGGGTGGTCTTGAGGTTATCGTTGATGAAGCAAGAGTATTTATTCCTGCAAGCCTTATTTCAGATACATTTGTTAAGGATTTATCTGTATATAACGGTAAGGAAGTTACATTTGTCATCACTGAATATGATCCTAAGAACAGAAAGATTATCGGTGATTGCAAGCAGCTTATTGTTGCAGCTAAGAAGGCAGCAGCAGAGGCAGTTCTTTCTAAGATTAAGGAAGGCGATACAATCGAAGGAACAGTTAAGAATGTTACAGATTTCGGTGCATTCATTGACTTAGGCGGTGTAGATGGTCTTCTTCACATCTCAGAGATGTCTTGGGGAAGAACAGAGAATCCTAAGAAGGTTTACAAGATTGGTGATTCAGTTAAGTGCTTTATCAAAGAGATTAACGGAGATAAGATTGCACTTTCAGTTAAGTATCCAGACCTTAATCCATGGAATAACGCAGCAGAGAAGTATGCTGTAGGTAATGTTGTTAAGGGAACAGTTGCAAGAATGACAGATTTCGGTGCATTTGTCCAGTTAGAAGATGGTATCGATGCATTACTTCATGTTTCACAGATTTCAAGAGATCGTATTGAAAAGCCATCTGACGCACTTTCAATCGGTCAGGAAATTGAAGCTAAGGTTGTTGACCTTAACGAAGCTGATAAGAAGATCAGCTTAAGCATTAAGGCATTACTTAACGACAACGAAGCTCAGGAAGAAGCTCCAGCAACAGAAGAGTAATAAAAAGATATTATAAGGGCTGTTCTCACAGCCCTTTTTTTAAACATATTTTTTAAATGAAAGATAAACACGGCCTTTTTTGGTTTCTCTACCGCACCCCTGATAGATGAATTTGCCTGTTCCGCGGATAACAAGTATATCATTAGCTTTTAACTGATAGCTGTTGTTTTCCATCTGACGGCTGTTAATGAATATTTTTCTTGCCCTGAATAATTCTACTGCCTGACTTCGGCTTAGCTTTGTGAGGCTGGCAACGGCAGCGTCAATCCGTTCACTTGCAGATAAAACTTCAATATCTTCAAGCTCAGGTGAACATTCGATATCGTTAATATCAGTCTTTGTACACTGGATATGTGTATGCTTTACTGTAGACAGGTTGTCAATTATGAAATCAGCAATATGTGAAACACAGTAAAGATAGGCGTCCTTGCCTTTTATATTTATGTCTCCAAGCATTTCTCTTTTAATTCCAAGATTCATAAGAGCACCAAGGTAATCTCTGTGTGACAGTGATTCAGCATATTTTTCTATAAGAGGAGATATCTTTATAAGAGTTATAGGAAATTCTTCTTCATAGCCAAGAGTTTCGAAAGAACCAAACTGTATCATCTGTCTTTCACATGCATCATTGCCACCGTATGTTTTAAAAGCTACGAAATTAAGTGGGTTTTTCATCTGTGCGAATACTGACTGCTCGTTGATATCCAGGAAATTGGTATAAGTATATATATTCTGGCGGAAGGAACGATTTGCTGCGTCCATTATTTTATTTTTTAAAAGTGATTCATTATCCATTAGTTTATAAATAATCCTTTCAGGTTTTTTGAAAATATGATAGAATTATAACAGAATTAAGAATAATTTACATTACATTTGTTTCGTGGAACGATGTAGAAAAGAGGGATTATGATTAAAGATTATGAGGATTTTAAGAAATTTATCCTGAGTCTTACAACTATTGACCTTAATGCATATAAGGAAAAACAGATGAAGAGGCGTATAGATACACTTATTGCAAGATATAAGTATGATGGTTATGATAGTTATTGTAAGGCAATAAAGGAAGATACAGGGTTAAGAGAAGAATTTGTTAATTATATTACGATTAATGTATCTGAATTTTATAGAAATCCGAATCTGTGGAAGACACTGGAGGATGTTATACTGCCGGATCTGATAAGTAAGTTCGGTCCAAGACTTAAGGTATGGAGTGCGGCATGTTCTACTGGTGATGAACCATATTCACTTGCTATGGTGCTTGCAAAGAAAGTACCTATGAGGGATATTAAGATTATTGCGACAGATCTTGATGAACAGGTTCTTGAGAAGGCTAAAGATGGTGTATATGGTGAAAACAGCATAAAGGGACTTCCTAAGGAATTTCAGGATAAGTACTTTGAAAAGATGGGCGACAGGTTTTATAAAATATCTGATGATATAAAAAGATGTGTTGAGTTTAAGAAGAGTAATCTTCTAAAGGATCCATATCCAACAGGCTGTCATCTTATTGTGTGCAGGAATGTTCTTATATATTTTACAGAAGAAGCCAAGAAAGATGTATATGAGAAGTTTAATAAATCTTTAGTTACTGATGGGTGTCTGTTTGTAGGTAATACTGAACAGATAATCGGTTATAGGGATATGGGATACAGCTATGACCATCTTTTCTTCTACAGAAAGACTAATTAATAAAATGCGTAACCGGAATAATATCAGTCTGGTTACGCATTTTTAATTATGAAAATATATGATTTATAACGGAATGTATATATTTTTCTGTGTTATCAGTGCTTTTTAACAGTATATCATCTGCGTTGCAGTATCTTTCCGGGGCAGAATAATCTTTTTTAAATATGTTTAAATCACAATTATCATAGAGCGGAAGAAAGATGCCCGTCTTTTTGGTGTAACAGTTAGAAGCAGAGCATTTAACACGGTTATTACTGTCTACATATTGTGCAATGCTTTTGTGAATGGCTTCGTCTTCTGATGTCAGATAAAAATAATTCTTATAGTCTTTAAAAAAATATTTCAAAGTATCTGATATAATCGGGATTACAAGAGTTAATGTACGGTTCTTAATCAGAATATGTATATTGTCAATACATATATGTCTGTCCACGGGTACGCCTACGGGCAGAGAACATTCAGCAATCAGCCGAAGGCTCACATTTCCATCGGAATCAGTATCTTTATCAATGACAGTATTGTCAACAGTGTAAGAATTCATAATTATTGCATAATAGGAAACAAGTGGAAGCAGGCTTAGCATTCCTTCTATATCGTCATGGTTGTGAAGAAGGAGAAGTTTCCTGTATTCGTTATGTGCTGTATCAGAAGGTTTTGCTGCAAATTTCCTGTATATATCAATAAGTTCACCGCCTGAATACATATCTTCACGTTCTATTCCAAGAAAATGTTCAATAGTTTTCTGCTTATAGTCAGAAAGTGACAGAATAGATTTACATTTTCTGGCAGTTTTATATAAGTCAAGGCTTTCAAGATGTGAAAGGTCAAGTGCAACATTAAGATGTGCTGCACGCTCAGTAATAAAGGGAATATCGAAGGCATCCCCATTAAAATGTATTAATGTATGAAAATCTTTTAGAAAATCATTAAATGCGGATAAAATATAAGCTTCATCGGAATCGGATTCTGCAAGCCACTGTAAATAATGCGATATTCCGTTACGGAAATATACAGCGCCTATGAGGTATACTATATTATAATTTCTTGAAAATCCTGTGGTTTCTATATCAAAAAAGCAGATGCTGTCAGTATCCGGACATATTGCTTTAAGCATTGCGGTGTCTGCGTTTGTGTGCAGGGTATCATTAATAGTTATCATAAAAAATCCTCGTTTTAGGTTTGATTAGACAAACCGATTGTTAAAAAAGTACTCATTTTCTCTTATTATATAGGAATATATACACAAAAAAAAGTAGATTTTTGCTATTTATTGAGATAAAATACTATTTAATAAAAACTTTATAAGGAGAAATATGTCATGGGAAAGTGTACATTTAAAGGTGGATGTCATCCTTATGACGGTAAAGAGTTTTCTAAGGATAAACCAATCAAAGAACTCTTTCCAGCCGTAGGAGAGATGGTGTTCCCGCTTTCACAGCACATCGGCGCACCTGCTAAGCCAGTTGTTGCCAAGGGCGACTATGTCCTTGCAGGCCAGCTGATAGCCGAGGCAGGTGGATTTGTTTCTGCGAACATTCATTCATCTGTATCAGGTACTGTTAAAGCTATTGAGCCAAGAACATTGGCTACAGGCGGTAAGTGCAATTCTATCATTATCGAGAATGATGGCGAATTCAAAGAAGTTGAATATACACCTATGAAGTTCGAGGATCTTACTAAGGACGTTATCTTAGAAAGAATCAAGGCTGCTGGTGTTGTAGGTATGGGAGGAGCTGGTTTCCCAACTAATGTTAAGCTCTCTCCAAAGAATCCTGAAGCCATAGATTACATTATCGTTAATGGAGCAGAGTGTGAGCCTTACCTTACATCTGATTACAGAAGATTATTAGAAGAATCAGACAAGGTTGTTATGGGTCTTAAGATTGCTCTTAAGATATTTGACCATGCTAAGGGAATTATCGGTATTGAAGATAATAAGCCTGAGGCAATAAGAATCATGCAGGAAGCTACAGCTTCTGAGCCTGATATTGAAGTTAAGCCATTAAAGACTAAGTATCCACAGGGAGGAGAGCGTAGTCTTATATATGCAACAACAGGAAGAGCTATTAATTCAAGTATGCTTCCAGCTGATGCAGGCTGTATCGTACATAATGTTGATACAATATTCTCAATCTATCTTTCAGTTATAGAAGGTAAGCCTCTTACTAAGAGAATATGTACTGTAACAGGCGACGGAGTTAAAGAGCCTGGCAACTTCTATGTATGGTTAGGAACTAATTACAGACAGCTTCTTGACGCTGCCGGTGGTCCTGTAGGAGAACCTGAGAAATATATTTCCGGTGGTCCTATGATGGGATTTGCCATGTACAGTCTTGACGTACCTGTTGTTAAGGGAAGTTCATCACTTCTTGTATTCCAGAAGGATATCGTATCTAAGACCACATCTTCTGCATGTATAAGATGTGGTAAATGTGGTGAGGCATGTCCGGAACACCTTCTTCCAGCAAAGCTTGCCGGTTTTGCATCACGTAATGATGAAGAAGGCTTTACTAAGTTCGATGGTATGGAATGTGTAATGTGCGGAAGCTGTTCATATGTCTGTCCAGCCAAGAGACCATTAACACAGCAGATTAAGGCTATGAGAAGTACAGTACTTGCTAACAGAAGAAAGAAGTAGAAAGGTGGGCAATCAAAGTGAGTGAGATTTTTAACGTATCGACTAATCCTCATGTGCGAAGCGGGAATACTACTCAGACAATAATGAGAGATGTTCTTATTGCTTTAACTCCTGCCAGCATATTTGGTATAGTTAATTTTGGCCTCGATGCACTGCTTCGTATAGTAATCGGTATTGTTACTTGTGTAGCATGTGAGGCATTATATCAGTATTTCATGCATAAGAAAGTTACTGTTACAGATTTAAGTGCAGCAGTAACAGGTCTTCTTATTGCATTAAATATTCCATCAACATTAAATGTTGGTTTTGAAATCGTAGGATGTGTATTTGCAATTATCGTAGTTAAGCAGCTTTTTGGAGGACTTGGACAGAACTTCATGAACCCTGCTCTTGCAGCAAGATGTTTCCTTCTTATTGCATATACAGGTCCGATGACTAATTTCGTTACATCTAACGGATTTTTAGACGCATATTCAGGAGCAACACCTCTTGCGCTCCTTAAGCCTGGTGCAGAATCAACAGGCGTTGTTTCATTAGCTAAGATGTTTATTGGTACAACAGGTGGTGTTATCGGTGAGACTTCAGCAATCTGCCTTCTTTTAGGTGGTATCTACCTCCTTGCAAGAAAGGTTATTAACTGGAGAATACCTGTAACATATGTAGGTGTATTTGCAGTGCTTATATTCCTTTTTGCACCAGGACATCATTTCGATGTAATCTACATGCTTGAGGAAGTATGTGGTGGTGGACTTTTACTTGGTGCCATCTTCATGGCGACAGATTATGTAACTTCACCAATTACACCTAATGGTAAAATTGTATTTGGCTGCTGCTTAGGTCTTCTTACATTCATTTTCAGAATGTATGGTGGTTCAGCAGAAGGCGTTTCATATGCAATTATCTTCTGTAACCTCTTAGTTCCTCTTATTGAGAGAGTAACAGTTCCTAAGTCATTTGGTAAGAAGAAGCCAGAGAAGAAAGCAAAGGAGGCTGCATAAGATGAAGAAAATAGTTAAAGATGCATTAGTTTTATTTGCTATAACACTTGTAGCCGGAATTCTTCTTGGTGTTGTATATCAGATAACACTTGATCCTATTGCAAAGGCTAATGAGAATGCTAAGGAAAAGGCTTACAAAGCAGTTCTTGCAGAAGCAGACAGCTTTGAGACAATAGATGCCCTTCCTTCTGATGATGATATTAATGCTTCATCAGACATTGACTTCTCTAAGGATAAGGTCAATGAAGTTGCTATAGGAAAGAAAGGCAGCGAGACAGCAGGTTATGTTGTAACAGTTACAGATAGTGATGGTTACGGCGGAGATATCAAGTTTACAGTTGGTATTTCAACAGATGGAAAGGTACTTGGAGTATCATTCCTTTCAATCAGCGAAACTGCTGGTCTTGGTATGAGAGCTAAACAGGATCCATCATTTACATCACAGTTTACAGCTAAGTCTGATGCAGTTGCATCATTTTCAGTAGTAACAGATGGTTCAGCATCAGAAAGCAATGCTAATGTTGATGCAATCGGTGGTTCTACAATTACTTCTAAATCAGTCACAAAGGGTGTAAATTATGCGCTTGCAGTTTACAAGCTTGTGGCAGGAAACTAGGGAGGTGCGGACTTTGAATAAATGTATAGAAAGACTTTATAATGGTATTATTAAAGAGAATCCTACCCTGGTACTTACACTTGGTATGTGTCCTACACTTGCGGTTACTACATCAGCAATCAATGGTATAGGTATGGGACTTTCTTCTACAGTAGTACTTGCATTATCAAACCTTATGATTTCATTACTTCGTAAGGCTATTCCAGATGGTGTAAGAATGCCAGCGTTCATCGTTGTCGTTGCATCATTTGTTACAATGGTACAGTTCCTTATGCAGGGCTTCCTGCCAAGTCTGTACGACTCACTTGGAATATATATTCCTCTTATAGTTGTTAACTGTATTATCCTTGGACGTGCGGAAGCCTATGCTTCTAAGAATCCTCCAATTCCTTCATTCTTTGATGGAATAGGTATGGGACTTGGATTCACAATTGCTATCACAATCCTTGGAGCAATAAGAGAGCTTATCGGTGGCGGTACAATTTTCTCAGATGGTACTAACGCATTATTTGATCTCTCAACAATCGGTTACACACCAGCAAGTATCTTTATCCTTGCACCAGGAGCGTTCTTTGTTCTTGCATTCATGATTGCTATTATGAACAGAATTAAGAGAAAGAAAGGCATGAAGCCTGCAGAAGTTCCTGACTACACAGAAGAGATAGAAGAAGCTAAGGCTGAGGCTAAGAATAACTAAGGGAGGTAAATATGGGATATTTTTCACAGTTATTATTGATAGCTGTAAGTACAGCAATTGTCAATAATGTAGTTTTAAGCCAGTTCCTCGGTTTGTGTCCTTTCCTTGGAGTTTCTAAGAAGATAAACACAGCAGCAGGAATGGGTGGCGCTGTTATCGGCGTTATCACTATTTCATCAGCTGTCTGCAGTCTTATATATGACTGTATACTTACACCGCTTAAGCTTACATATCTGAATACAATTGTATTCATCCTTGTAATTGCGGCACTTGTTCAGTTTGTTGAAATGTTTTTAAAGAAGACATCACCATCTCTTTATGAAGCACTTGGTGTATACCTTCCACTTATTACAACTAACTGTGCAGTACTTGGTATTGCACTTACTAACGTACAGAACTATAACACAGCAGCAGGACTTAATATTGGTCAGAAGCTTTTAGATTCTGTAGTCAGTGGATTAGGAACAGCTGTTGGTTTTACAATAGCAATCATAATCATGGCTGGTATACGTGAAAGAAACGAATTCAATGATGTTCCGGAAAGCTTTAAGGGAATGCCTATTGTATTACTTACTGCAGGACTTATGGCTATCGCATTCTTTGGATTTTCAGGTATTATTTAAGAGGAGGACGACAAGATGTCAGGTATAATTATTGCTGCAGTTGTTGTAAGCTGCACTGGTCTTCTTCTCGGACTTTTCCTCGGAGTAATGGGTAAGAAGTTCTATGTTGAAGTAGATCAGAAAGAGATAGATGTAAGAGCAGAGCTTCCTGGAAACAACTGTGGTGGTTGTGGATATGCAGGATGTGATGCACTTGCTAAGGCAATTGCCGCAGGAGAAGCTCCAGCTAACGCATGTCCAGTTGGTGGCGCACCGGTTGCAGCAAAGATTGGTGCAATCATGGGTGAGGAAGTTGGAGAATCAGTAAGAATGACAGCATTTGTTAAATGTGCTGGTGACTGCGACAAAGCAAAAGAAAATTATGTGTACTCAGGTGCAATGGATTGTACAGCAATGAACGTCGTTCCTAACGGCGGTTCTAAGGCATGTACATATGGATGTATGGGATATGGTTCATGTGTTAAGGCATGTCCTTTTGATGCAATTCATATTGTTAATGGTATTGCTGTAGTAGATAAGGGCAAATGTAAAGCATGTGGTAAATGTGTTGCTGTATGTCCAAGACACCTTATTGAAATCATACCATACAAGAGTAACTATACAGTTAACTGTTCATCTAACGATAAGGGTAAAGATGTTATGTCAGCATGCTCTGTTGGATGTATTGGATGTATGTTATGTACAAAGCAGTGTGAGTTCGGTGCTATTACAGTAGAAAACAATATTGCACATATTGATTATTCAAAGTGTACAGGTTGTGGAAAGTGTGCTGAGAAGTGCCCTAAGAAGATAATACATCTTCATTGATAATTTAATCACAATAAGTTATAATAAGAAACTGCCGTAGGCTTATGCTTATGGCAGTTTCCTAGTTTAAGAAAAGAGAAGATACACCTATGGCAGAGATGAAATCGAAGTTACAAGATTTTTATAAAAGACTTGATTCCAGAAAATCAACATATTTTCTGGCTTATTCAGTTATTTTTGCAATCCTTGCTATAGGTGTGTTTTCTTTTTATTTTTTCACTGGAAAGACATTCATATGGGAGGTTGATGGCTGGGAACAGCATTATAAGTCACTCATATATTATTCACAGTATTTAAGGGATTTCTTTAAAAATATATTTATCAATCGTCAGTTTGTAATACCACAGTGGGATTTTGCAATAGGTGAGGGAAGTGATGTTATAGGAACATTTCACTATTATGTTATAGGCGACCCATTTACATTCTTCTGTTTCCTGTTTCCTGCAAAGTACATGTATATATTCTATGAAGCAATGATTCTTTTAAGAATATATCTGTCAGGTATAGCATTTTCACTGCTGTGTTTTTATATAGGACATAAGAAAAGATATGTCCTTCCAGGAGCAGTAGCTTATGCATTCTGCTACTGGGCAATATATAATGCAGTAAGACATCCGTTTTTTCTTAACCCGCTTCTGTATTATCCTCTGCTTGTATTAGGCGTTGAGAAGATAATCAGAGAGAAGAAAATGTGGCTCTTTACAATAACAGTAGCTGTTGCTGCAATGAGTAATTTTTATTTCTTCTACATGCTTGTGTTCACAACAATTATATATGTTATTGTAAGATTCATATTCTGTTATGGAAAGAATGTAAAAATGTGGGGCAAAGGAATATTAAGACTTGCAGTTTCATCGGTTACAGGACTGTGTATGGCGGCAATAGTGTTTCTCCCTGTGCTTCACGTTTTCTTAAGTGACAGCAGATTTAATACACCTAATAAAATGGGACTGGTATATCCTTTTTCATACTATGCAAAGCTTCCGGGACTTTTTATCGTTGAGGGTGATAACTTCTGGACATGCATGGGATTTGCAGTGCCGGTGTTACTTGCAGTGCTTTTAATGTTTAAGAGCAGACGTAAGTACACAATGCTTAAGACTTATTTTATTATAAGTGCTGTGATGATATGTATACCGTTCTTCGGACAGGCAATGAACGGATTTTCATATATGTGTAACAGGTGGATATATTCATTTGCATTATTATGTGCATATATACTTGTGTGCATGATGCCGCGTCTTATAAAACTGGAAAGAAAAGAAATCCGCTTTATTGGAATTGCACTTACAATATATTTTGTGGTATGTATGTGCGTAAAGTATTCAAGAAATGGCAAGCTTATAAGTGCAGTTGCAATCGGAGCAATATTGCTAATTGGACTTAGCATAAAGAATGTTAATGAATATAACAGATGCATGATGGTGACAGTAGCGGTTATGGTGGCGGCATTAGCTAATGGCATATGGAAAAATGCTTCATTTGGGGAAAATTATGCGGCACAGTGCATAAGCGTTAAAATGGCACAGGAAGATGTGTTTGGAAGCGAGAAGGAGCTTATAAGTAAAGATGCTGAAGATACAGATTTTATCAGATATTCAGGCTCGGGACTTTCATACAATATGAATTGCATTACTGGAATATCGTCCTCTAATCTGTACTGGACACTTACTAATCCGTATGTATCGAAGTTCAGATATGATTGTGCAATCAGACTTGATACGCTGCTTCCGCACAAATACACAGGTTATGATGACAGGTCGTCTCTTATAGCTTTATCATCTGCCTCAAAGTATCTGGTGAGTAAGACCGGCGGACTTGTTCCATATGGATTTACTTATGAATCAGAAAATGATGATTATGTAATGTATAATAACGACAATGCACTTCCATTAGGCTTTACCTATGACAAAGCTGTTAATAAGAGGGAATGGGAAGGCTTAAGTGCAGTAGATAAGCAGAAGGCTATGCTTCAGGCTGTTGTTATTGGCAGAAGTGGGAAAGATACCAGGGAGGCGCTTCCTAACAGGGTATCTGTTAAAGATTTAAGTTATGACAGCCAGATTAAAGATTATACAATGGATTATGATGCTAAAGAGGTACAGTGTACTGACAATACATTTGCAGTAACTAAGGCAGGTGCCAGGGTAACATTTAACTTTACAGGCAGTGGTGCAGGCGAGACTTACTTTAATATTAATGGTCTTGACTATGAAGGAGCGGCACAGTTCCAGCTGTATTTTGGAAAGAGGAAGTTTGATCCATTAGACTTATACTCTAAGGCAGACTGGAAAGAGCTTTCACATAATGAAAAGAAGAAGATATTTAAGAATTTCATATACTGGACACAGTCTACAAGCAGTGTTAAGCTTGGGATTACGACTGATACAGGAGTAACCAAGTCAATGAATTACTTTACATCTGATTACAGCTATTATAGTAACCAGCATGATTTCAGTGTGAATATGGGTTATTCGGAAGAAAATGTGACATCAGTTACAGTGACTTTCCAGAAGATTGGTGTGTATTCTTATGATGATATACAGATTGTATGCCAGCCGATGGACAGTTACACTGACGAGATTAATGCACTTAAAGAAAATGTATTAACAGATGTAGAGCTTGGAAATAATAAGGTTACAGGACAGATAACACTTGACCGTAATAAATATCTGTGTCTTACAATCCCTTATTCAAAGGGATGGAAGGTATATGTAGACGGAGAAAGACAAAAGCTATATAATGCTAATGGCCAGTATATGGCTGTATATCTTACGAGTGGAACGCATAATGTAACACTTAAGTATTCTACGCCGCTTCTTAAAGAGGGAGCGCTTATGTCACTTGCAGGTGTGGCCATCTTTGCCATGCAGCTTGTAATTAATAATAGAAAGAAGAGGAAATAATAATGTACAGAGAAGTTGCGAAGCTTATTATATATGGTAATCATGAGGACACTATTCTTATGAAAATGTCCGATATTTTCAAAAAATTTGACAGGGATGAGGAGACTCCTGACAAGCTTATAAGCGATATATATGAGCAGATTAAGAGAATATTGGAGGTTGCCACAGATTATGGCTTTGATAAGAATTTATGGCATAATTATCTTACATTCTATCTTATAACTAACGAGAATCCATTCAGCCTTACATGTGAAAAGGTAGGTGCTAATGATGGAAGCGTTAATGAATTTGCTAAGAACGACTTCAAGGTGTTTATGAATCTGTTTAATTATGATTTCAGACCTATTGAGGCTGCACTTGGAATTAACTGTTTTTCACTTATATCTGATTACAAGGCAATTGTTAAGAAAGAGCTTATGTACAATAAGAATGTAAGTGAGAAGGTACAGGCTTTAAGCCTTAAGCTTGAGACAGCAAAGGATGAGAATGAGTTCTTTAATTATGTTACTGATTTCTATAAAGCATATGGTGTAGGAATGTTCGGACTTAATAAGGCATTCAGGGTAATAGGTGGTGATAATGGCGTTACATTTACACCAATTAACAATATGGATAAGGTTATGTTAGATGACCTTATAGGTTATGAAATCCAGAAGAAGAAGCTTGTGGAGAATACAGAAGCCTTTGTTCAGGGAAGAAAAGCCAATAATGCACTTCTTTTCGGTGATAGCGGAACAGGTAAGTCAACTTCTATCAAGGCTATTGTCAATGAATATTATGACCAGGGTCTTAGAATGATAGAGATATACAAACATCAGTTCAAGGATTTATCTAATGTTATAGCAAGCATTAAGAACAGAAATTACAAGTTTATAATATATATGGATGATTTATCTTTTGAGGAATTCGAGATTGAATACAAGTTCTTAAAGGCTGTAATTGAAGGCGGTGTTGAGACTAAGCCTGATAATATTCTTATCTATGCAACATCTAACAGAAGACATCTTATCAAAGAAACATGGAATGACAGAAATGATTTAGAGAGCAATAACGGTCTTCACAGATCTGATACTATTGAAGAGAAGCTTTCATTAGTGAACAGATTTGGATGCCAGATAAGCTACTCTAAGCCATCACAGAAAGAATTCTTTGATATTGTTATTGGCCTTGCAAGGAAGAACAATGTTAAGATGACAGATGAAGAGCTTATGGCAGAGGCTAACAAGTGGGAACTTTCACATGGTGGAATATCAGGAAGAACAGCACAGCAGTTTATCAATTACTGTCTTGGGGGTAGAGAATGATTTCATACATTAAAGGTGAGCTGGCCGAAATCCTGCCAGATGTAATCGTTGTGGAAGCCAATGGAATCGGATATAATATATATGTTCCGGGTTCAGTTCCTGGTGAGCTTCCATCAGTTGGCAGTGAGGTTAAGATATATACATATATGAATGTCAAGGAAGATGAATGCAGTCTGTTCGGATTCCTTACAAGAGATGATTTAAGCATGTTTAAAATGCTTATCTGCGTCAATGGTATTGGCCCTAAGGCAGCGCTTGGTGCATTATCTAATATCACAGCAGATGATTTAAGATTTGCAGTTCTTGCTGATGATGTGGCAGCAATCAAGGCACTTCCTGGTATCGGACCTAAAACAGCACAGAAGATTATAATTGAGCTTAAAGATAAGTTAAAGCTTGATGAAGTATTTGAATCAGCACTTTCTAAGAATAAAAAGGCAGACAATAACAGTAATGTAAGTAATGTCATGATGATAAGAAATGACGCTGTTGAGGCACTTGTATCACTTGGATATTCAAGCAAAGATGCACTTGTTGCTGTCAAGGAAGTGGAAGATATAGAGAATAAGGATTCTGAGACGGTTCTTAAGGAAGCGTTAAAGAAGCTGGTTAAATTCTAGAACAGAATAGTATTTAAGAAATGAGGGGCTATATGGAAAAGAGGATTATATCAACACAGATAACTGAAGAAGATTATGGTATTGAGAATTCCTTAAGACCATTATCTCTCGATGACTATGTTGGACAGAATAAGGTTAAGAGTAATCTTAAAGTATATATTGAGGCAGCAAAGGAAAGAGGAGAGGCACTTGACCATGTACTTTTCTATGGACCTCCGGGACTTGGAAAGACAACTCTGGCAGGAATTATTGCTAATGAAATGGGGGTTAATATCAAGGTTACATCCGGTCCTGCAATCGAGAAGCCGGGAGATATGGCAGCTATACTTAACAACTTAAGTGAGGGTGATATTCTATTTGTTGATGAGATTCACAGACTTAACAGACAGGTAGAAGAAGTGCTGTATCCTGCAATGGAGGACTATAAGATTGATATTATGATCGGAAAGGGTGCAACAGCAAGGTCTATAAGACTTGAACTGCCACAGTTCACTCTGATAGGGGCAACAACAAGAGCGGGACTTTTATCAGCACCCTTAAGAGACAGATTCGGTGTTGTAAGCCATATGGAATTCTATACAGTTCCGGAGCTTGAGAAAATCATTATCCGTTCAGCCAATGTGCTTAATGTTGATATTGACTCAGACGGAGCACATGAGCTTGCAAGAAGGTCAAGGGGAACACCGAGACTTGCCAACAGACTTTTAAAGAGAGTGCGAGATTTTGCACAGGTTAAATATAACGGACATATCAATAAGGATGTTGCTGATTATGCACTTAATCTGTTAGATGTTGACAGAGATGGATTGGACCGTAACGATCGTGTTATACTTACTACAATAGTTGATAAGTTTGATGGCGGACCTGTCGGTATTGAGACACTGGCAGCTTCAATAGGCGAGGATTCAGGAACTCTTGAAGATGTTTATGAGCCATATCTTATACAGAACGGGTATATTAACAGAACTCCAAGAGGAAGAGTTGCAACTAAAGCAGCTTATGATAATCTTGGCAGGCCATTTAAACAAAAATAACATAAAATATTCTAAAGAATGCGTTTTATGAGTTGAATAGTAAGTGTATTTATTATATACTTAATATGTTTATTTCTACATATATGGAGGGGACTTATGTCATCAAAGAATACAGCAGAAGTAATTCTTG
This sequence comes from [Eubacterium] eligens ATCC 27750, assembly GCF_000146185.1. Taxonomy (NCBI): domain Bacteria; kingdom Bacillati; phylum Bacillota; class Clostridia; order Lachnospirales; family Lachnospiraceae; genus Lachnospira; species Lachnospira eligens. Next base: position 960,285 of record NC_012778.1, read on the forward strand.
GAGGTAAGGTAATCAAGCTTGGTGGATATGAAAGCGAGGAGTATCTTCAGAGAGTTGCATCATACATTAATAACAAGATAACTGAATTTAATAAAGAAGAGAGTTACAGACGAATGTCAGCAGAGCTCAGAACTGATATGATGTATCTTAATATTGCAGATGATTACTTCAAGGCTAAGAAGATGGCAGACAGTCTTTCATTAGATATTGAGAACAAGGATAAGGAAATATACGACCTTAAGCATGAGCTTATTGCAGCACAGATTAAGGCAGAAAGTTCAGCAAAAGAGATTAAGGAATTAAAGAGTGAGATTAACAAGTATCAGAAGAATATTGTCAAGTTAGAGACAGAACTGAATGATTCTAAGAAGTGATTTACATAAGATTATCTGATATTAATAATAAAGGCTGTTGCAAATGCATTTGCAGCAGCCATTTAATTTAAAGGCGGTTACAACTATGAATGTTGATAAGAGAAAAACACAGGTGGAAGTTTTAGCACCAGCAGGTTCACTTGATATTATGAAAGCTGTTGTGGCGGCAGGGGCAGATGCCATATACCTGGGAGGCAATATGTTTGGAGCAAGGGCATTTGCCAATAATTTTAATGATGAAGAGCTTATCTGTGCTATTGAATATGCACATTTATTCGGTAGAAAGGTTTATCTGACAGTTAATACTCTTCTTAAGTCAAGAGAGATAGAGAACAGTCTTATAGAATATCTTATACCGTTCTATGAGGCAGGTCTTGATGCAGTGATTGTACAGGATATGGGTGTGTTTAACCTTATAAGAAAACATTTTCCTGATATGGATATACATGCAAGCACACAGATGACACAGACCGGAGTGTATGGCAGCAGGCTTTTAAAGGAACTTGGTGCAACAAGAATAGTCACTTCAAGAGAGATGAATCTGCAGGAAATAAAGCAGCTTCATGAGAGATTAGATGTGGAGATAGAAAGCTTTGTGCATGGAGCATTATGTTACTGTTATTCGGGACAATGCCTGCTTTCAAGCTTTAACGGAGGAAGAAGCGGTAACAGGGGAAGGTGTGCCCAGCCGTGCAGGATGCCTTATGATGTGTATGATAACGGCGAAAAGATTAATAACAGAAACAACAGTTACGCATTAAGTCCTAAGGATATGTGTGCATTACAGATACTTCCGGATGTTATTGAAAGTGGTGTATATTCACTTAAGATAGAAGGACGTATGAAGAATGTAACATATGCGGCTATGGTAACACATATTTACCGCAAATATGTTGATATGTATCTTGAAAAGGGGCGAAAAGGCTTCAGGGTAGATAAGCAGGATATTGATGACCTTTCAGATATATATAACAGAGGTGCATTTACATCAGGCTATTATGACAGTGTCAAGGGAAAGAAGATGATGTCACTTGGACGTCCAAACCATATGGGAACGGAGTGCCTTAAGGTAGTATCTAACAAGGCAGGAAGAATTACATTTAAAGCATTAAAGAATGTAAACAAAGGTGATGTCTTTGAGATTGATAAGGAACATTCCTTTGAGAGCGGTGCTGATGTGGCAGCAGGACAGACATTCGTTGTCAATCTTCCTAAGAAATACCCGCTGTATGAGGGAAGAATTGTCAACAGAATGAATAATGCTAAGATTAAGGCATATGTAGCAGATAATTATGTCGGAACAACACCTAAGCTTCATGTAGATATGAAGCTTATTGTAAGAAAGAATGAAAATATTTCACTTACAGTAATGTATGATGGAATTGAAAAGACATGTACAGGAGAGATAGTTACCGAAGCACAGAATCGTCCGGCCTCAGAGGAGGAGCTTGTTAAGAATCTTAAAAAAACCGGTGATACATGTTTTGTGGTGGAAGATGCAGAAGTGCAGCTTGATGATGGTATGTTTGTGCCTGTCGGCTGGATTAAGGAATTAAGAAGAAATGTACTTGAACAGCTTGAAACACATTTAAAACACGGTCTTGTTAGAACTTATAATAAGCCTGAATGTGCAGAGACTGACGACAAGAAAGAAGCTGATGATAATAATTATCAGGTAAGAAAAGCTGCATACCTTCATGATATAAAGCAGGTAAAGGAAGCAGCATCTGTTTCAGGTGTTGAAAGCATTTATCTTGATTATAAGATGTTTTATATGAATGATGAGAATTCATTAAAAGAGGCTGTAAAGCACTGTCAGTCACATGAAATATATGTATATATGTTCCTTCCACATATTCTTAAGGCAGAAAAATATGATAAGTTTAAGTGCTTGTGTGAGAAGGCTTCTGACTGTGGCATAGACAGGTTTGTATGCCGTAATATTGAGCAGATTGGTTTTCTTGGAAGTGACAATTGGAAGAAATTATCTGACAAGGTGCATATTATTACAGACAGCAGCATATATATATTTAATACATTTGCAAAAGATGAATTAAGAAGGCTGTGCAGTAATGCCGGGGTTATTCTTGACAGAATGACACTGCCACTTGAACTTACAGATAAGGAGATGAAGCCTGTAATTGGAAGTGACACGGAACTTGTTGTATATGGGGATGTGCCTCTTATGGTATCTGAACAGTGTGTGAGAAGAACTTACGGAAGATGTGACGGAAGCTGGGGCAGCATTAATATTACTGGACCAAAGGGCAGCAGTTATACAGTGGAAAGCATGTGTGAATTCTGCTATTCTGTAATGAATGGAGAAAAACTCAATCTTACAAAAGAAAATCCCGAAGAATCCATGAATTGTGTGATTCGTTATGAATTTGACGAAAGAGCAGCAGATGATATACAATTAGTTATGACTGATGGAGTGTGTGGTGGTACTACAGGGCATTTTCATCAGGCAATCGACTAAGATTAAGTGACTTGAATAAAGGAGATTGCTATGCAGTCAGTTTTTATTGAACTTACAAAATACATATTTGCGTTTCTGATGGCGTTTTATGTTCTTTCTGCTTACAGAGGAGCAATAATCCATAAGGAAGAAAAGAGAAAAGGAATATATGTCCAGCAGTATATTATAATATTTGCGATACATTTTCTTGGATATTATGTATTGTATATAATGAAGCAGGATGTGAAGTATATAGGTTTTTATTTTGTGCAGCTTATATATCTTATAATATTCATAGCATTTTATTATATATTGTATCCAAAGGCTTCAAGGCTTCTTGTCAATAATATGTGCATGCTCATGGCGGTAGGCTTTATCATGATTGCAAGGCTTAATTTTGACAAATGTGTAAAACAGTTCGTAATTGCTGTGCTTGGAACGGTAATAATGTTTATGGTTCCATGGCTTTTAAAGACAGTTAAAAGCTTTAGAAATTTTGGATGGATATATTGTATCACAGGGCTTGTGCTTTTATGTGCTGTTTTGTTAGGAAGCAAGGTATATGGTGCAAATCTTACTTTAAGTATTGGCGCGTTTTCTGTACAGCCGGCAGAGTTTGTTAAGATTTTGTATGTTATGTTTGTTGCTTCGATGTTTAATAAGTCAACGACATTTAAACAGACATGTATTGTTACAGCGTTTGCAGCACTTCATGTTATTATTCTTGTGCTTTCAACTGACCTTGGTGCTGCACTTATATTCTTTGTGGTGTATATTGCAATGCTTTATATAGCAACAAGAAAACTGGTCTATGCCGGGGCAGGACTGATTGCCGGAGCAGGTGCATCTGTTATTGCATATAAGCTTTTTGCACATGTGAGAGCGAGAGTTATTGTATGGCGTAATCCGTGGGAATATATTGATACAAGCGGATATCAGATATGTCAGTCTCTTTTTGCAATAGGAATGGGGTCATGGTTTGGTTATGGACTGTGTCAGGGTATGCCTGATAAGATACCTGTGGCAGAGAAAGATTTTATGTTTTCTGCTATATCTGAAGAATTTGGACTTATATTTTCGATAGCCCTATTCCTGGTGTGTCTTAATAATCTTATTCTTATGATGAATATAGCTTCAAGATGTAAGACTCTTTTTTATCGTCTTGTGGCAGTAGGACTTGGTGTTACATATGGGGTTCAGGTGTTCTTAACTGTCGGAGGTGCGATTAAGTTCATACCAATGACAGGCGTTACACTTCCTTTTGTAAGTTACGGAGGAAGCTCAATATTAAGCTCACTGATAATGTTTGCATTAATAAATGGAATGTATACTATGAGACAGGATGAAGGTGACAGGAAAGATGGCAGAAAACAAAAAGCAGGTCAGACAAAGAAAAAACAAAAATGCACAGAACGATATAGTAGATAATGAAAAGAAGGATTTAAGAAATAAGGAAACTAATATAATAGCATTCTTTTTTGTAGGACTTTTTATGGCTACAATTGTTTATCTGTGCGTATTCAATATAAAGGATGCCGGCAAGGTTGTTAATAATCCATATAATAAAAGAGTTGACAGTCAGGAAGCAAAGGTTATAAGAGGAGATATTCTGTCAGATGATGGAACTGTACTTGCGACAACGCTGCTTGATGAAGATGGCAATGAAAAAAGATATTATCCATTTGATGATTTGTTCTGTCATTCTGTTGGATTCACTTCTCTTACCGGAATGAAAACAGGACTTGAACAGTCACAGAATTTCTATCTTCTTAAGGAAACTGACAATGTGCTTGACCAGATTGGAAATGATATATCAGGAGGTAAGGCAAAGGGACATAATGTCACAACAACACTTGATTTAGAGCTTACTCAGGCAGCATATAAGGCACTTGGTAATAATAAGGGCGCAGTTATAGCAATGGAACCATCTACGGGTAAGATTCTTGCAATGGTATCTAATCCAACATTTGATGCAAATGTAGTAAATACCGATTATGATGAATGGCTTACTTATGACAGCTCTGATTCGGTACTTTTAAACAGGGCTACACAGGGATTGTATCCTCCGGGTTCAACATTCAAGATAATTACAGCTCTTGCATATATAAGGCAGAATCAGAATGATTATTATAATTATTCATATAACTGTGATGGACAGGCATATATATCAGGTGGAACGACTATTGCATGTTTTGACCATACGGCACATGGATATGAGGATTTAAGAAAAGCATTTGCTAATTCCTGCAATTCAGCGTTTTCTACGATTGGAGCAGGGCTTAATAAAACCTCATTTATTAATCTGTGTAATACTTTCCTGTTTAATTCTAATCTTCCTGTTGGATTCGAGTACTCAAAGAGTACAATGTCAGTGACTAAAGATTCGTCAGTCAGTGAAATGCAGGAAACAGGCATAGGACAGGGAAAAACAATGATGTCACCTCTTCATAATCTTATGATTGCAGCAAGTGTTGCCAATGACGGGGTTATGATGACACCTTATATGGTCGATAACATCAGTGACAGTGAGGGAAGAGTTGTTGTAAAGAACCAGCCTTCAGCAATAGATACAGTAATGTCAGCAGAAGAGGCTGAATATCTTACGGAATGCATGAGAGCAGTTGTTACTTCAGGAACCGGTTATGCAATGAAGAATTCTTCGTATGAAGCGGCAGGAAAGACAGGTTCGGCACAGTATGATGATTCAGAAAAATATCATAGCTGGTTTACAGGATTTGCACCATATGATAATCCGCAGATAGCGGTATGTGTTATTCTTGAAGGTGGATATTCAGGAGTCTCAAGTGCACAGTATGTAGCTAAAGCTGTATTTGATACTTATTTTGGCTATTGATATTCTGTCACACAGTATGTATAATTTTATTGATGAATTACTAATTTTTAAGAAGGAAATATAATGAGTACAGTTAACAATATTAGTCCGATAGATGGCAGCGCATATCTTGTCAGTACAGGAAACAGCGTTAATGCCACATCGGGAACTGATTTCGATAAAATATATAATGACATAGCCGTTGATGATTCGCTTGAAAGCATATTTGCAGGGGCAGCAAAAGAGTTTGGAATTAATGAGAATTTTCTTAAAGCTGTTGCAAAGGCTGAATCAGGATTTGACCCGGATGCTGTATCAGGATGTGGAGCGCAGGGGATTATGCAGCTTATGCCATTTACATCAGAAAGCTATGGGGTTACTGATCCGTTTGATGCAAAACAGAATATATATGCAGGGGCACAGCTGTTATCAGAACTTCTGGATAATTATAATGGTAATGCAACTCTTGCACTTGCTGCTTATAATGCAGGAAGCGGTTCTGTACAGAAATACGGAGGAGTGCCTCCATATGATGAAACTGTTAATTACATAAATAAAATTAATGATATATTAGGTGGATCTCTGGCAGGGGATTCAAAGACAATAGATGGTGCATCCACAACAGATTTTAGTGTTGCACAGAATGTCATTGCACCTGATATTGAAATTAAGAAAAGTACATTGGGTACATCAGCTGAGGCTGGTAAATTAATTGGGACAATTTCTACTAATAATGATGACAGATTATCAGTAGGATTGTATAATGTAGTTACAGACAATGATTCGGATGTAATTAAGAATATGGACGTGGGACGGAAATTACCTGATAATGATATGGCAGAAAATAGCACCGGTTATATATATTCAGGTAAAGAACTGTCATATGATGCTATGACAGCTAATGTGAATTTTCTCAATAATGCGTCATATGATTCTGTGTATAAGAATGATCCACAGTCCATATATCAGGCACAGGCGTCTGTGATAAGCCCGCTTGTTCTTAAGCTTTTGGATTTGTAGTCTTAACTAACAAGGAAAGAGGGGAAAATTATGAACAGTAACAGAATTAAAGTGACATTGTATAACAGAACATTTAAAGAGATTGACCAGTCTGATTTTACAAGAATAACAGAAGGTTTATTCTCTAACAGGGATGATATTGTGGAAGTTGCTTTTCCAGATGGAGTTGAGACAATAGGATTCAATGCTTTTGAAAATTGCAGACGACTTGAGAAGGTGGAGTTTCCAGAGTCTCTTAAGTCAATTGAAAGCGAAGCGTTTATTAATTGTACAAGTCTTAAAGAAGCAGATTATGGTAGTAATGTAAAAGTTGCACCTGATGCATTTAAAGGATGTATTAATTTATAATCAGTTCAGGTACTGGATTAATAAGAAGCCTTATGTGGGCTTCTTATTTTTTATAGTCGTATCCGACTAAAAACTTGACAAATATTTCTGCATAATATAGGATTTCTTACAGTGGCCTGACTATGCGTTGGTGCTGTGTGCGTGGGCTTGCGAAAGATTTTTAGAAATTCAGCACAGAAACGAGGAAGATAATGAGTAAGAAAAAGACATTTGTTACACTTGAACAGCTTAAGGAAATCGACAAGACATATCCGACTCCTTATCATCTCTATGATGAGAAGGGAATCAGAGAGAACGCTAAGAGATTAAAGGAAGCATTCTCATGGAATAAAGGTTATAGAGAGTATTTTGCTGTGAAGGCTACTCCTAATCCATATATTTTAAAGATATTAAAGGATTATGGCTGCGGTGTTGACTGTGCATCTATGGCAGAGCTTATGATGGGTTACGCTCTTGATTATAAGCCGGAAGAGATTATGTTCTCATCTAATGATACTCCTGCGGAAGAGTATGCATATGCTAATGAGATAGGTGCTACTATTAATCTTGATGATATTACTCATATTGAGTTTCTTGATAAGATATTAGACGGTAAGTTTCCTGAAACAATGAGCTGCCGTTACAATCCGGGCGGATATTTCCAGCTTGGAACATCTATTATGGATAATCCTGGTGATGCCAAGTATGGTATGACACATGACCAGATTATTGAAGCATTTAAGATATTAAAGAGCAAGGGGGTTAAGCATTTTGGTATCCATTCATTCCTTGCAAGTAATACAGTATCTAATGAATATTATCCGACACTTGCCAAGATTTTATTCGAGCTTGCAGTTGAGTTAAGAGACAAGACTGGAGCAGATATTAAATTTGTAAACCTTTCAGGCGGTGTTGGTGTTGCCTACAAGCCAGAACAGGAGCCTAACGATATTGCAGTTATCGGTGAAGGAGTACATAAGGTATATGATGAGGTTCTTGGTGCGGCTGGAATGGGTGATGTTGCAATTTATACAGAGCTTGGAAGATTTATGCTTGCTCCATATGGCTGTCTTGTAACTAAGGCAATTCATGAGAAGCATATCTATAAGGAATACATCGGAGTTGATGCATGTGCATCTAACCTTATGCGTCCGGCGATCTATGGTGCATATCATCATATTACTGTTGCGGGTAAGGAAGATGCACCTTGCGACCATAAGTATGATGTTACAGGTTCTTTATGTGAGAACAGTGATAAGTTCGCAATTGACAGAATGCTTCCTAAGATTGATATGGGTGATTATCTTATTATCCATGATACAGGAGCACACGGTTTCTCTATGGGATACCAGTATAATGGAAAGTTAAGATCAGCAGAACTTCTTCTTAAGGAAGACGGCAGTGTCCAGATGATCAGACGAGCAGAGACAATCAAGGATTACTATGCTACATTTGATTTCTGTGATGCGTTGGATAAGTTGAATTTAAAATAAACGAGGTTTGATACATTGAAGAATTTAGGTTATATAGCAGGCGAAATTACAAAGGGAAAGAATCTTTCAGAAAATCTTTTAAAGTATGGTAATGGAATGTGTTCCATGTATAATGGACTTGGATTTATAAAAATGTCCATGAATTATTATACTGTACTTGATATTGCAAGAGATTTACAGAATGATAAAGACCTTCTTAACATGATTAACAGACTTAATGAGCTTGTGGAGCGTTTCGTGGAGAATGATGAATGTGATGATTATGAAGCATTCAACGAACTTAATTCATTCCGTGAGCAGATTATTGAGATTATGGAAGTTATAACAGCTTATGTAGACAGATTAAGAATATATGAGCATGTACTTAACAGAGTTGAGTACAGATTTAACGATGGTGAACTTGATTACGACTACTATAATACCTATATGACTAATGAGATTATGCATTATATATTGTCTGATAAGGATAATGTTGTTATTAATGGCAAGATTTCAGAGATAGTAGGACAGCTTCCTGTAAGAATGTTAAAGGATAGATTCTTTGAACATATCAGGGATGCATTTACTCTGTATCATGGTGCAGGAAAGGACTCGATAGATGATTTCTATTACACATTAAGTACTAGTGCCATGCTCTCAGGTGAGGCGGGATTTGATAAATTTCCTGATGTCTATGATATATATAACACACTTGCAGGGGCTGACTACAAAAATATTGATAAAGACGAATATGTAAGACTAAAGGGCGCACTTGATATTGCAACTGAGAAGATGACAGATTATGCAGATGTATATGTGCTTCTTACACAGGTTGTTAATGATGCGCTCACTATAGTTCTTACCAGAAGAAATACACTTGACAGAATAGAAGAGATAGAGAATGCCAAGAATGTTTTAAGTAAGACGAGAAATGCTTATATTACAGGTGAGAGATTTGAAGATATTTCAGAAGATTTTGCTGCATTTGAAGGAAAACAGGAAAGAATTCTTGAGGCAGTATCATCTGGTGATTATGCAATAGAATACAGTCTTGCTAACTTTGTGGATGAGCTTAAGGAATATGAACTTTTATCTGCATATAATGCTTTGTCTAAAACACTTAAGTTACAGTCAGGCAGTGATTTTGTTAAGCTTGAATCAGAGGTATTTGCAGAGATACCGGATGATTCTTATGCTGATAAGACAGCAGAGAAGCTTATTAAGGAACTTGACGACAGTTTTAAGAATATGAATGTAATGGTTAAGAGAGCTGTTATGGCATCAGTGCTTTCAAGTCTTCCGGTATTCTTTAACAATACGGAAGAGATACAGGCTTATATTAATAATTCTCTTATGCAGTGCAATGATGATGCAGAGCAGAAGGCAGTTGTTGAGATTATTAAGACAATGATAAGTGATAACTAATGCAAATGTGCTGATGTGCATATGAGAAGTTTAAGTTTTTTGGGGGATGTTAAGTTGAAGTGGTATAGATATCTTTATCTTGGGGATAACGCAAGAAAAGCAAAATACAAAACATTTGGTCTTATCAGAAAGAGCAGATTTACCATAGATACTTATATTGTTGCAATTTCTGTCAATCCTGATAATATTCTTGATGTTTATTCAGCTAATATGCTGAAACAGCCACATTTTAAGAATAAATCATACAGAGATAAAGTGTATGTTGTAGGACTTGCGAAGGGCAGGGATGAGGCACTTGAACTGGTAAGATGCATAGTTGACGACACATATTCCCATACAGGAGGCGTTGATGTCGCTGGTTATCTTAGGTTTGGCACAGAATTAAGGAAGGGCAGCTGACATGCTGCTGGAAAGGTGGGGCTATGCTGCATGTTTTATTGCTTATACTTAAGATAACAGGCATAGTTATCGCGTGTATTTTAGGACTTGTAATAATTGTTGTGGCAGCAGTTCTTTTTGTGCCGGTAAGATATAATGCTGATGCTGATTATCATGGTAAGTTCAAGGCACATGCGAAATTGTCATGGCTTGGAATATTAAGGGTGCTTGTTTCGTATGATGAAGAACTTGCAATTAAAGCCAAGGCACTTTTTATTACAATTTACAGTAATAATCAAAAAAAAGAAAAAACTTCAAAACATAGGACATCAAAGAAGAAAAAAACAAAACACTCAGAAGAAAATATTTTTTCTGTAAACGACGATGAAGCCAAGAAGCTTACGGAAAATGAGAAAAAACCACAGATTAAGATGGCTGAGGCTGTGAGTGACACTAAAGAAGATACACAGGCTGTTAAGAAAAATGTGGAAGATATTAAAGAGTCTGCAGAGAGTCTTAAAGAGACTGTATCAGAAGATGAATCTAAGACCACACAGAATAAGAACTTCTTTGATAAAGTTAAGGATAAATGCTTTGTAATATATACAAAGATTAAAGAGATAATAAACATTGTAAAGGATACAGTAAAAAAGGTTTCCGGAGCGGCTGACAGGCTTAAAGAAAAAGTGAAGAAGGCAAAAGAATTTGTGACAGATGAGGATAATAAGGCACTTTTTCATTTTTTTGTGGAACAGTTAAAGAAACTTATTAAGGTTATTAGACCTAAGAAATACAGAATTAATGCAAGACTTGGATTTGAAGACCCGGCGACAATGGGCAAAGTGCTTGCTTATATATCAATCTTTTATGGTATGTCAGGAGTTGACCTTTCTTTAGAACCGGTATTTGGTGAGAATATTAAAGAGGGCAGTATATTCCTGAAAGGAAATATACGTATATTTTCAGTGCTTGTGATAGCGTTAAGAGTGTATAGAAATGAACAGTTTAAAAAGTTTATTTCCAGATAGAGAAGGTTATGTTATAATGTTAACAGTACTTCGCAAAACAAGGAGGGATTTTATGGCAGAGAATAATTTTGATTCAACAGTTGCATCACTTTTTAAGGGGATGGATGCATTTATATCAGCTAAGACTGTTGTTGGTGATGCGGTTACGGTTAAGGATACAATTATCCTTCCGCTTGTTGATGTTTCGTTTGGAGTTGGAGCAGGAGCATTTGCAGGGGATAAGAAGAATAATGCCGGTGGTGGAATGACCGGAAAGGTTACACCGAGCGCGGTTTTAGTTATTCAGAATGGTGCAACCAAGCTTGTTAATATTAAGAATCAGGATACTGTAACTAAGATTCTTGATATGATTCCTGATGTTATTGACAAATTCAAGGGTAAGGATGAAAAGGTTGTAACTGATGCAGATATTGATGAAGCTATTGAAGATGCAGCAGAGTAGTTTTTCATAAACATATGTAATGTGCATATTATATAACATACTTATTAAGGAAGTATATTTATGTGCAGACTGCTTGGATTTATATTCTTCTGGATTGCTGTTGGAATGATAATAACACTGTTTATAATGGATAATGTATTCTTGTGCGTATGCATAATAATTACATTGATTGTTGTGGGTTATAACATGTTCTGCCAGTAATCAGAACAATATGTTGTGCTTTTGAGAGAATTTTGAAGAAAATTCTTGAAAAATGTGTTGCAAAATATTTTTTTATCTGATACAATAATTTCTGTTGTGGGTAAATTACCCAATACCGGTAAGGAGGTGTTATTGAAATGGCTAAGTGTGCAATTTGCGAAAAAGGTCCTCACTTTGGTAATGCAGTGAGTCATTCTCATAGAAGATCTAATAAAGTTTGGAATGCTAATGTTAAGTCTGTTAAAGTAAAGGTTAACGGAAATGCTAAGAAGATGTATGTTTGTACTTCATGCTTACGTTCTGGTTTAGTTGAGCGTGCATAATCTATGAGCTTTAAAGTTAATACCAGTATATTAAGGTGAATTGCGCAAAACGCGATTCACTTTATTTTTTGGACATTCATTTGATAATCAAAGTTTAATAAAGAATTCGAAAATGTGTTTATTTTTCTGTAGAAAGATAGTATAATATTTGTGCTATTTATATACATATTTTTATGTAAAGTTTGACTGCGCGAAACTTGCATCCGTATTACGGGTGTTAACAAATACAAGCCGCAGTATTGGAGGACTATCTATGAAGGGAACTTTGGAGAATAAACTTGGAAAAGTTTCGATTGATTCGGAAGTTATTGCACAGTACGCAGGTTCTACAGCAGTTGAGTGCTTTGGAATTGTGGGTATGGCTGCTGTCAGCATGAAAGACGGACTTGTTAAGCTTCTTAAAGGAGACAGCCTTACAAGAGGAATCAGTGTGGTTATAGATGAGAATAATCTTATTGAGATTGATTTTCATGTTATTATATCTTATGGTGTAAGCATTGCTGCAGTAGCAGATAATCTTATTGAGAATGTTAAGTATAAAGTGTCAGAATTTACCGGCCTTGAGATTAAGAAAATCAACATATATGTTGAAGGCGTAAGAGTAATTGATTAATAGGAATATTGTTATAATGCTTAATTGCAGAATGGAGGATAATCGTGGCAACTAATACAATAGATGCAGCACTTGTGCAGAAGATGTTTCTTGCAGGAGCTAAAAACCTTGAGTCTAAGAAAGAATGGATTAATGACCTTAATGTTTTCCCTGTACCTGATGGTGATACAGGTACTAACATGACTCTTACAATCATGTCAGCAGCTAAGGAAGTGAGTGCTATTGCTAATCCTAATATGGAGAATCTTTCTAAGGCTATTTCATCAGGCTCTTTAAGAGGAGCAAGAGGTAACTCTGGTGTTATCTTATCACAGCTTTTAAGAGGCTTTACTAAAGAGATGAAGGGCGTTTCTGAGATTACTGTTGAGACACTTGCGCTTGCAACAAGCAGAGCTACAGAGACAGCTTATAAGGCAGTTATGAAGCCTAAGGAAGGAACAATCCTTACTGTTGCTAAGGGGATTTCTGATAAGGCTGCTGAGATTGCATCGCAGACAGATGATATTGAAGAGGCTATGCGTATAATTATTGAACATGCTGAATATGTACTTTCTAAGACACCTGATATGCTTCCTGTTCTTAAAGAAGCAGGAGTTGTGGACTCAGGCGGACAGGGACTTGTTGTTGTTCTTAAGGGAATGTATGATGCACTTACAGGAAAGGTTACAGATTTTTCTATAACAGAGAGTAAGCCATCCACTGAACAGACAGTTCCAGGCTCAGGAAAGGGAGCTGCTGTAGAGAATGTAGATATAAAGTTCGGTTATTGCACCGAGTTCATAATTATGCTTGATAAGGAATTTGATGAGAAGACTGAAGCAGACTTCAAAGCATTCCTTACATCGATAGGTGATTCTATAGTATGTGTTGCTCTTGATGATATTGTTAAGGTTCATGTGCATACTAACCATCCAGGTCAGGCATTTGAGAAGGCCTTGGAATATGGTCAGCTTACTAAGATGAAGGTTGATAATATGCGAGAGGAGCATAACCAGAAGGTTGTTGCACAGTCAGAACTGCAGGCGGCAGCAGCTAAGCAGGCTATGGAGAAAAATTCTGAAGCTGAACAGAAAAAAGCTGAGCCAGCTAAGGATTTTGGATTTATCACAATTGCACCGGGAAGTGGAATCGCAGAGATTTTTAAGGGACTTGGTGTTGATGAAGTTATTGAAGGCGGCCAGACAATGAACCCTTCGACAGAGGATATCCTTAATGCAGCAGATAAGATTAATGCCAAGACAATATATGTTCTTCCTAATAACAGCAATATTATTCTTGCAGCTAACCAGGCAGCATCAATTGTTGAAGACAAGGAACTTATTGTTATCCCTACTAAGACAGTACCACAGGGAATTACAGCTATGATTAACTTTGAGACAACACGCAGTGCTAAGGATAATGGCGATGCGATGACAGACAGTCTTTCAACAGTTAAGTCTGGACAGCTTACTTATGCTGTAAGAGATACATCAATTGACGGCAAGGAGATTAAGAAGGATAATTATCTTGGATTAGGTGATAAGGGACTTGCTGCAGTTGGTACTGATATGGATGAGACTCTTCTTGAGATGATTGAGTCAATGATGTCGGATGAAGCTGAACTTATAAGTGTTTACTATGGAGCTGATATTGAAGAAGCTGCTGCCGAGGCAGTTGTTTCTAAGATTGAAGAAAAGTTTCCTGATGTAGATGTTGAACTTCAGTTTGGTGGACAGCCGGTTTATTATTATATTGTATCTGTTGAGTAAGAATTATGAATATAACAGAATTAAAGGGAATCGGCGCTAAGACAGCTGAGAATTTTAACAGGCTTTCGGTATACACAGTATCGGATCTCGTGGGGTTATACCCACGGGATTACGATGTATACCATGAGCCTGTTTTTGTTAAAGATATAAGCCATGAATCAGAGCATACAGAGGTAGCTGTTGAAGGACAGGTATGCAAAAGCCCGGATATATATGGGAGCGGCAGGCTTAAGATATTAACTGTGACTATAAAGGATTATAATGGCGACTCCATAAAATGTAGCTGGTATAATATGCCATTTTTAAAGAATACATTAAGGCTTGGCGCAAGATATGTATTCAGGGGAAGGCTGGTTAATAAAAGAGGCTGGTTATTAGAACAGCCGAAAATGTATACACTTGCCCAGTATAAGGAACTTCAGGGAACACTGCAGCCAATATATCCTCTGACTAAAGGTCTTACTAACAATACTGTTACTAAGGCAGTTGCACAGGCACTTGAAAAATACAGCGCGGGACTTGAAAAGGAATATATACCTGATTATATAAGAAAGAGATATTCGCTTGCTGAGCATAATTTCAGTATTGTTAATATACATTTTCCTAAGACAATGGAAGAATATGTTCAGGCGAGACACAGACTTGCATTTGAAGAGTTTTTTTTATTCACGCTAGCAACTCTTTCATTAAAGAGTGCAAATGAACACATACCGAACAGCTATGTAATACCAGAAAGCAAAGAAAAGGATCAATTCCTTGAAAGCCTGTCATATTCACTTACCAATGCACAGTTAAGGACTGTGTCAGAGGTTGCACAAGATATGTCAGGTGAACACCTGTGCAGCCGTCTGATACAGGGAGATGTAGGTTCAGGAAAGACAGTTGTTGCAACAATTGCACTTATCAATACGGTTATTGCAGGATATCAGGGAGCATTGATGGCACCAACAGAGGTTCTTGCAAGACAGCATTATGAATCGTTTGTTAAAGGCTTTGAAAAGGCGGGACTTGATATCAGAGTTGAACTTCTTGTTGGTTCAATGACAGCGAAACAGAAAAAGGAAGCATATGCAAGGATTGCAGATGGAACTGCCGGAATAATAGTAGGAACGCATGCGTTGATACAGGAAAAGGTTGAATATAAAGAACTGGCACTTGTTATAACAGATGAGCAGCACAGATTCGGAGTAAACCAGCGCCGTGACTTTTCGCAGAAAGGGAAAAGCCCGCATATTCTTGTAATGAGTGCAACGCCAATACCAAGAACTCTGGCAATTATACTGTACGGTGACCTTGATATATCAATAATTGATGAGATGCCTGCGAACAGACTTCCTATAAAGAATTGTGTTGTGGATGAAAGCTACAGACCGAAGGCGTATACATTTATACACAAGCAGGTTGCTTCCGGCAGACAATGCTATGTAATATGTCCGATGGTTGAGGACAGTGAGGCTGTAGAGGCCGAAAATGTTGTTGATTACACGGCAATGCTTAAGAAAGAACTTCCAGATATAAGGATAGAATATCTTCATGGAAAGATGCGTCCATCGTTAAAGAATGAGGTGATGGAAAGATTTGCAGCACATGAAACGGATGTGCTAGTATCAACTACAGTTATCGAGGTTGGTGTAAATGTGCCTAACAGCACTGTTATGATGGTAGAGAATTCGGAAAGATTTGGGCTTGCACAGCTTCATCAGTTAAGAGGCCGTGTTGGGCGAGGAGAATATCAGTCATATTGTATATTTGTTACAGGCAATAAGTCAGAGAAGATAAGAAAAAGACTGGAAATTCTTAATAAATCCAACGATGGATTCAAGATAGCTGAGGAAGATTTAAGACTGCGTGGACCGGGAGATTTCTTCGGGGTAAGGCAGAGCGGTGATTTTGATTTCGGAATAGCAGATGTATTTACTGATGCAAAGACATTAAAGGAAGCGTCAGATGCAGCGAAAGATATGCTAAAGAAAGATCCTGAGTTAAAGCTTGAGAATAATGTATATCTAAAGCAGAAGGTTGCAGAGTATACGATTAAATGTTTAGAAAAGATTAATCTGTAAAGGAGATGTATGCACATGAGACAGATGGAATTCACAATGAGCAGACCTAATCTTGTCAAGCCAGGAGATGAGGTAGATATTACGGAGGGTAAGCTTCCTAGCAGTTATTATTATACGATAGAGCCGGCAGTCGCAATGTCAGGAAACTATTCAACACCTGACAGGTTAAAGTCAAGACATGGAATTGTTAAAGAGGTTGGAGAGACAAGCAGGGGTTATTATGTGCTTGCGGAATTTGATGAATAATTGAGACTATTCGGAATTAAGCAAAATTACAATTAAATGCAGAATAAAAATTATGCTTTTCACATATATTTTTTACAAGTATATGCGGAAGGCATAATTTTTTATGTACCGCTTTAATTACAGGGAGGAAAGTATGTCAGACAGAAAGGAAAATATAAACTTTAATCTGTACGAGGATATAAAGAAACGCACTAATGGGGAGATATATCTTGGTGTGGTGGGTCCTGTACGGACAGGAAAGTCGACATTTGTAAAAAGATTTATGGATCTATGTGTAATTCCTGAGATTGCAGATGCTAACGAGAAACAACGCACAATCGACGAACTGCCACAGAGTAGTGCTGGAAGTACGATTATGACTACTGAACCTAAGTTTATACCTGGTGAGAGTGCAGCAATCTGCATGGCTGATGATATTAAGATTAAAGTGCGTGCAATTGACTGTGTTGGATTTATGGTTGATGGCGCAATGGGAGCAGAGGAGAATGGCAAAGAGAGAATGGTTAATACTCCATGGTCAAAAGAGCCGGTTCCATTTTCAATGGCAGCACAGATTGGTACTGAAAAGGTGATAGAGGAGCATTCTACTATTGGAATCGTTATTACAACAGATGGCTCATTTACAGGAATAGAACGGGATAATTATGTCAACGCGGAGCAGATGGCTATAGATAAGCTGAAAAAGATTTCAAAGCCGTTTGTTGTGATATTAAACTGTGTGAAGCCTTATGCTAAAGAATCTGTGCAGCTTGCAGAAGCTATGAAAGAAAAATATGGTGTAAATGTCTATGCTCTTAATTGTGACCAACTAAGAAAAGAAGATGTTGACAGGGTTATATCAGGTGTGCTTAAAGAATTTCCGGTATCACAGCTTGATTTTTATGCACCTGCATGGGTTGAAGTACTTGAGTCATCACACTGGCTTAAGATGCATATAGTAGATGCGGCACTTTCGATTCTTGATAATATAAATGTTATGAAGGATGCGTATCTTGAGTTGAATAATACATGCGAATACATAGAAAAGATTGATGTGAAAAATGTTGATATGTCAACAGGGAGGGTTGAAATTGAATTTAAGCTTTCGAAAGATCTGTATTATAAAATATTAAGTGAACTTACAGGAACGCAGATTAATAATGAGCATGAGCTTATAGATATGATTAAATCTCTTTCAGACAAGAAGAATGAACTGGGAAGCTTTGGTGATGCAATAAGCGAAGTTAATCTTAATGGCTTTGGAGTTGTTACACCTTCAAAAGAAAATATACAACTGGATGAGCCAGTAGTGATTAAGAATGGCAATAAATATGGAGTTAAGATAAAAGCTAAAGTTCCGTCTATTAACCTGCTTAAGACAGAAATAATGGTTGAAATTGCCCCGATTGTTGGAAACAGGAATCAGGCAGAAGATCTGATTGAATATATAAAAGGAAATATGAAAGATAATCCGGACGGAATCTGGGATACCAATATATTTGGAAAGACAATAGAACAGATTGTATCAGACGGAATATATGAAAAAACACATAATATGACAACTGAGAGCATGGGAAAGATTGGCGATACAATTGAAAAAGTAATGAATGAGAATTCAGGACTTGTGTGTCTTATTGTGTAAAAAATGCTTTATTTAGGGCTTATAATATGATAAAATACTAAATATATTTGTGTGTCAAAACTAAGGAGGATATACACATTATGAGTAAAAAAGTTGAAGATTATGTAAGAAGTATACCTGATTTCCCGGAACCGGGGATTATATTCAGGGATGTTACAAGTGTTATCCAGAGTCCTGAGGGATTAAAGCTTGCAATAGACGGTCTTACAGATCTTATAGGGGATACAGAATTTGATGTTGTAGTAGGACCAGAATCAAGAGGGTTTATATTTGGCGTTCCTGTTGCATATAATACCGGTAAGGGATTTGTTCCTGTAAGAAAGAAGGGAAAGCTTCCGTGTGAGACTATATCAGCAGATTATGAACTTGAATATGGTACAGCTACTATAGAGATGCATAAGGATGCGATTACTCCGGGACAGAAGGTTATTATTGTTGATGATCTGATTGCTACAGGCGGAACAACAGAAGCTATTATCAAGCTTGTAGAAGAGCTTGGAGGAGAAGTAGTGAAAGTTCTTTTTCTTATGGAGCTTGAAGGACTTAAAGGAAGAGATAAGATTGCAGGATATGATGTCGAGTCAGTAATTAAATACCCAGGTAAATAATTATTCGGGCTGCTTTATTATATAAAGCAGCCTTTTTAAGATTGATAACAGGAGGCAGATATGGGGACACCACATAATGAAGCACAGACAGGAGATATAGCAAAGACAGTTCTTATGCCGGGAGATCCTTTAAGGGCAAAGTATATAGCAGATAATTATCTTACAGATGTAAGCTGCTTTAATACGGTCCGCAATATGTCAGGATTCACAGGAATTTATAACGGATGCAGGGTATCTGTTATGGGAAGTGGTATGGGAATGCCTTCAATGGGAATATATTCATATGAATTATATAATGTTTATGATGTGGATAATATTATAAGGATTGGTTCAGCGGGAGCATTTGATGATGACCTTAATCTTATGGATATTGTACTTGGAATGGGCTCATGCACTGATTCTAACTTTGCGGCACAGTACAATCTTCCGGGCATATATGCGCCGATAGCTGATTTTACGCTTTTAAAGACTGCATATGATGTTGCAGAAGAAAAACATTTTTCGGTTAAAGTTGGCAATGTACTGGCATCAGATGTGTTTTATAATGATGATACAACAGTTAATGACAGATGGAAGAAGATGGGTGTGCTTGCAGTTGATATGGAGTCAGCAGCGTTGTATATGACTGCTGCCAGATGCAGAAAACATGCACTTACTATTCTTACAATAAGTGACCATCTCTACAGGGGTGAGAAGCTGTCAGCACAGGAGAGACAGACAGGATTTACTAAAATGATGGAGACAGCTCTTGAAACTGCAGTCAGATTGCAGAATAACAGGCAGATGGAGGCTTTATGACAGATACAGATTTAGAGATTATTGTTTTTGTACTGCTGGCTGTTGCAATCGGCGTGTATGTATGTGTAAGCAGCAGTATTAAGCGGAAGAAGGCAGCGGAGAATACCATAAAGAAAGCGTGGGGCAAACGTGCTGTATACAAGGGAACAGATGAGAGTTTTGAATATATATCGCATTATGCCAAAGGTAATCCGAGTGAATCTATGATTGATGATATAACATGGAATGATCTTGGCATGGATGAAGTATTTAAATGTATTAATAATACTAATTCATCTGTTGGACAGGAATATCTATATAAGATGTTAAGAGAACCGGTTGCAGATGCAGAAAAGCTTCACGAACTGGACAGGCTTGCAGATGAATTCACAGCTAATGAAAAGGAAAGAATTACAATCCAGAAGATATTTATGAATATGGGAAAAAGCCGTAAGATTGCAGTTACAGATTATATCGGTTATATAATGGATATAGAGCAGGGAAGTAATATTGTGCATTATCTTGCGTGGGTATTTCTTATAGCTTCAATTCTTGTTACGGTTCTTGTAACTCCGGTGCTTGGAATATGGCTCATAATTGCGTCGGTAGCATTTTCAATAATTACTTATTACAAGTATAAGGCTAAGATTGAGAATTATTTCAAATGTATTAATGTTATTGTGAAAATGGCATCGGCATCTGAAGATATATGTGAAAGCAATATAAGTTTTCTTGAACCAGAGTGTAACAGGCTTAAAGAGATATTAAAGAGCTTTTCTAAAGTAACAAAAGGCTCATGGATGATTGAGTCAGGCAATGTTGATGGTTCAATCGGAGAGGTTGTACTTGATTATCTAAGAATGATAACGCACATGGATATTGTGAAGTTTAATAAGATGACAAAGCTTATAACTGCCAAAAGTGAGGATGCATATAACCTTGTAGATACACTTGGATTCATAGAGACATCAATTGCTGTTGCATCATTCAGGGAAAGCCTGCCATTTTACTGTAAGCCTGAATTTATGGAGAATACTAATAACCTTAGTGTGAAAGAAGTGTATCATCCGCTTATAGATAATCCTGTGTGCAATTCAATAACAACTAAAGGAAATGTTCTCCTTACAGGTTCTAATGCTTCGGGTAAATCAACATTTTTAAAGACAATAGCAATCAACAGTATTCTGGCACAGACTATAGGAACAAGTCTTTCCAAAGAATACATTGCTCCGGTATATAGGATATATTCTTCAATGGCATTAAGGGATGACCTTGCTAATTCAGACAGTTACTATATTGTTGAGATTAAGTCATTAAAGAGAATTCTTGATGCAGTTGGTAAAAAAGGTAGAACAGTTCTATGTTTTATTGATGAGGTACTTCGTGGAACTAACACTGTTGAGAGAATTGCAGCATCATCAGAGATATTAAAGAATCTTAATACAGGCAGGGCGTTGTGCTTTGCAGCAACACATGATATTGAGCTTACAACAATACTTAAGGACTGTTACAGCAACTATCATTTTCAGGAGGAAGTTACTGAGGATGAGGTTAAGTTTGATTATAAGCTGTATGCCGGACCTGCAACAACAAGGAATGCAATCAAGCTTCTTAATGTTATAGGGTATGATAAGAATATAATTAAGGGAGCCGAACAGCGTGCAATGCATTTCCTGACAGATGGAAACTGGAAATCTTGATAAATGTTGTTGCTTGTGATATTATAAATTATTGCGAAGGCTTTTATTATAATTCGTGGAGGTAATAATATGGTTGGGTTAGTCGGCGTACTCGTAGGTGAGATAGCTTACGAAGTGGTAAGATTTGTTATAATGCTTGCGTTACTGGTACTTGCAGTATTCGTAGGTGGTAAGCTCCGAAAGGCAGCAGATGCCAAGAAGGCAGCTAAGATGGCTGCATCGGAGAATAAAGAGAAAGAGATTACTGAATAATCAGGAGGAAGTTAAAGTGCAGTACAGAGGTGTGAATGAATTAAGAAGATTATACCTTGATTTCTTTGAGAGCAAGGGACATTTGAAAATGAAGAGCTTTTCTTTAGTTCCACATAATGATAACAGTCTGCTTATCATTAATTCAGGTATGGCTCCACTTAAGCCATATTTTACAGGACAGGAGATTCCACCAAGAAGAAGAGTTACAACTTGTCAGAAGTGTATAAGAACAGGTGATATCGAGAATGTAGGTAAGACAGCAAGACATGGTACATTCTTCGAGATGCTCGGTAACTTCTCATTTGGTGATTATTTTAAGGACGAAGCTATTCACTGGTCATGGGAGTTCTTAACAGAGACTGTAGGACTTGATCCAGACAGATTATACCCTTCTATATATCAGGATGATGATGAAGCATTTAATATATGGAATAAGGAAATCGGTATTGCACCTGAAAGAATATTCAGATTTGGTAAGGAAGATAACTTCTGGGAGCATGGCGCTGGTCCTTGCGGTCCATGTTCTGAGATATATTATGACCGTGGTGAGAAATATGGCTGTGGTAAGCCAGGCTGTACAGTAGGCTGTGACTGTGACAGATATATGGAAGTATGGAACAATGTATTCTCACAGTTTAACAATGACGGACATGGCAATTACACAGACCTTATCCAGAAAAACATTGATACAGGTATGGGACTTGAAAGACTTGCAGTTGTTGTGCAGGATGTTGATTCTATATTTGATGTTGATACATTACAGGCACTTCGCAACAAGGTTTGTGAGATGGCTGGAGTTAAGTATAAGGAAGATGAGAAGCAGGATGTCTCTATCCGTGTTATCACAGACCATATCCGTTCAGTAACATTTATGGTAAGTGATGGAATTATGCCATCTAACGAAGGAAGAGGATATGTCTTAAGAAGACTTTTAAGAAGAGCTGCAAGACATGGAAGACTTCTAGGTATTGAAGGAAAGTTTTTATCTAAGCTTTGTGAAACTGTAATTGAAGGCTCTAAGGACGGTTATCCTGAATTAGAGGAAAAGAGAACATTTATTACTAAGGTTATCTCTGAAGAAGAAGATAAGTTTAATAAGACTATCGACCAGGGATTAAGCATCCTTAATGATATGGAAGCTGAACTTGCTTCTAAGGGTGAAAATGTATTATCAGGAGCAGACGCATTTAAGCTCTATGATACTTACGGATTTCCTATGGATCTTACTAAGGAAATCCTTGAAGAGAAGAATATTACAATTGATGAAGCTGGATTTAATGCAGCTATGGAAGAGCAGAGAGTTAAGGCAAGAAATGCCCGTAAGGTAACTAACTATATGGGTGCAGACGCAACTGTATATGATGAGATTGACCCTGCTATAACAAGCGCGTTTGTCGGATATGACAAGCTTACTAATGAATCTGAGATTACAGTTCTTACAACAGAGGAAGAAGTTGTTGACGCTTTATCTGAGGGTGATAAGGGAACTGTTATTGTAGATGAGACTGTATTCTATGCTACTATGGGTGGTCAGGAAGGCGATAAGGGTGTTATTAAGACATCTGAAGGAGAATTTGCTGTTGAGACTACTATCAAGTTAAAGGGTGGCAAGATTGGTCATGTCGGAACTATGACTAAGGGCATGATGAAGGTTGGAGATACTGCAACAATGGAAGTTTCACCTGCTTACAGAGCAGATACATGCAAGAACCACAGTGCAACACATCTTCTTCAGAAGGCTTTAAGAATTGTTCTTGGTGATCATGTTGAGCAGAAGGGTTCATACGTTGATCCTGACAGATTAAGATTTGACTTTACACATTTCCAGAGCATGACTAAGGAAGAGATTGCTAAGGTTGAAGATATTGTTAATGAAAAGATTGCAGAGGCTATTCCTGTTGTTACTGATGTAATGACAATTGAGGAAGCTAAGAAGACAGGAGCTATGGCACTTTTCGGTGAGAAGTACGGCGAGAAGGTAAGAGTAGTTGCTATGGGAGACTTCTCTAAGGAATTCTGTGGTGGTACTCATGTTGCTAATACAGCTAATATCAGACTTTTCAAGATTGTATCTGAGGCAGGTGTTGCTGCAGGCGTAAGAAGAATTGAGGCTCTTACAGATAAGGGTGTTATAAAGTACTACGCTGAACTTGAGAAGACTATTGAAGAGGCAGCTAAGGCAGCCAAGGCAGAGCCGGTACAGCTTGTTAAGAAGATTGCAGCTATGAATGATGAGATTAAGTCCCTTATGAGTGAGAATGAGAAGCTTAAGGCCGAGCTTGCTAATAATGCACTTGGAGATACAGCAGGAGATATCAAGGAAGTTAACGGTGTTAAGTATATCGCAACTAAGGTTGACGGTGTTGATATGAATGAATTAAGAAACCTTGGTGATAAGTTAAAGGGTGAGATTGGTTCAGGAGTTGTTGTTATCGTCAGCGCACAGGGTGCTGATAAGGTAAGCGTTATTGCGATGGCAACAGACGATGTTATTGCCAAGGGTGCTCATGCTGGTAACCTTATCAAGGCTCTTGCTCCTATTGTTGGCGGTGGCGGTGGCGGCCGTCCTAATATGGCTCAGGCTGGTGGTAAGAACCCTGCCGGTATTGATGAGCTTATTGCTAAAGTACCTGATACAATTCTTGAACAGATTGGATAATTGGGGCTTGACGATTTGCAAAAATGTGATATAATGTTTTTTGTGCGATTAGTAAATACCCTATTTATGTAGTTTGGCGCACAATTTGCAACAGAAGGGTGGTCAGGAAGTAGTATGTCAAATGTCATCGTTAAAGAAAACGAGTCTTTAGATAGCGCATTACGCAGATTCAAGAGAAACTGTGCTAAGGCAGGCATTCAGCAGGAAATTCGTAAGAGAGAACATTACGAGAAGCCAAGCGTAAGACGTAAGAAGAAGTCAGAAGCAGCTAGAAAACGTAAGTTCAACTAATAATTAATATTTTTGACATGAGAGAGCGATGCTTAGGCATCGCTCTTTTTGGATTTATAATAAAAAATCCGGTTTTACTGGAAAGCCTCAATTATAAACTTAACAGGATACTTAATTTTGAAGCAACAAATCACAACTATTTCAGACAACATATAACGGATATTAAAGAGAGTTTTATTAAAGAATTAGAAATAGGAAATATAATGACAGACTAAAATCATACTTTAAAGGATAACAGCATAGAATATAAAAAGATTTTGGAAGTCTGCTTATATGGTCGATTTTATCAGCAGCGGTATAAGGCTCGGACAGATGTGTGATCTTAGCAGAGATGTTGTTGCAGGACTTCCTGTTATATCAATGCTGGGTGACTGCGAGGTTTTTATAGAGAATTACAGAGGTATACTTGAGTATTCAAGCGAATATCTTAAGGTTTCTACGAAGATAGGCAATATAAGGGTAAGCGGGAGCAATCTTGTGATATACCATATGAATCAGGACGAAATCCTTCTTAGGGGACGCATTGGCAAAGTTTCTCTAAAAGGAGAGGCTGATGAAAAGGATACATAATTATATTGTTATTGAAATATCCGGATGGGAGCGGGAAAGGTTCGTTAATCTGTGCTGCAGGCGCGGGATTACATTATATAACTGCCAGTGTGTGAAAGAGACAATAAGAGCGAGAATAACAAGACAGGATTATTTCAAGACTAAGGAATTGCGAAGAAAATGTCATGTTCATATTAAAGTTTTAAAGAAACATGATATAGAGTTTCTTTTTGCAAGATACAGAAGAAATTATTCGATAATTGCTGGCTTTGCCACTGCATTTGTATTGATGTTCATTGCCAGCAGATTCGTGTGGAGTATTGAATTTGATGGAAATTACATATATACAGATGATTCAATGCGCAGGTTTCTTAAAGAGCATGGCATCAGCACAGGTGATAAAGTTAAGAATATAGATACAGAAAATATTGAGAAGGCAATTAAAAATGAACTGTCGCAGGTTACATGGGTTAATGTACGGATTGAGGGAAATATTCTGAAAGTCAGCATTGATGAATCTAAAGCTGATGAGCTACACAGCACCACTAATGATGGCAATATAATATCAGGATATTCCGGTGTTATTGAATACATTATAACAAGAAGCGGAACACCGAAGGTCACTGTTGGTGACGAGGTATCAGAAGGCGATATACTTGTTGAGAATACATTGTATGTTCCTGATGATTACGAGGAGAATATACAGCAATTCCAGACGCAGGCTCAGGCGGATATTCTGATAAGAACGCAGTTATCATGGGATAAGGAGATAAATGCGGTATATGCCGATAAAATATATACTGGACGAAAGATGACGACATATGCCATAAGCATAGATAAATATGAAATTTCTCTCGGCTTTCCACGACATTTAAAAGAGTATGACAAGGTTGTTAATGAGGGGAATATAAAGATTGCTAATTTTATTGCACTTCCTGTATGTGTACAGAAGATTACTCTTAATGAGTATAAGGAAAATGAGACTGAGTATAGTGAGGAGGAAGCAGCGGCTATTCTTAATGAAAAAGCTGAGAGATTTATAAAACATTTGAAAGAAAATGAAGTGCAAATAAATGATTATCATGTTAATATAGAAAGAAGCGGGGATAAGTATATTGCACATGCTGATATTGATGCAACTGTTCCTGCGGATTTTGATGTTAGAAAGGTGGAGACATCTGATGAGTGAGGTAGAGAGTCTTATTAATATACCGGTAGAACACTGCTCCAATATATTTGGACAGTTTGATGAATATGCGAAGGTTATAGAGAAAACACTTAAGGTTACGATTATTGTAAGAGACAGCTCTGTGAAGGTTATAGGTGCAGAGGCAGCAGTGCAGAGAGCATCAGGAGTACTTAATTATCTGTATGAGCTGTCTAAGAGAGGCAACCAGATTACAAGACAGAATGTTGATTATTCCATTGCACAGTCATTTGAAGAAAAGGCTGATTCACTGATTGAGATTGATTCTGATACAGTGTGCAGGACGATTGCAGGAAGGCCTATCAAGCCTAAGACATTCGGACAGAAAGAATATGTTGACGCCATAAGGGATAAGATGATTGTGTTCGGAGTAGGACCGGCAGGAACAGGTAAGACATACCTTGCTATGGCGATGGCTATTAATGCATTTAAGAATAATGAGGTCAACAAGATTATTCTTACAAGACCTGCGATTGAGGCTGGTGAAAAGCTCGGATTCCTGCCGGGAGATTTGCAGAGTAAGGTTGATCCGTATCTCAGGCCTCTGTATGATGCACTTTTCCAGATTATGGGTGCAGAGAGCTTTAATGCCAATATGGAAAAAGGTCTTATCGAGGTTGCACCGCTTGCATATATGAGAGGCCGTACACTTGACAATGCATTTATTATTCTTGATGAGGCACAGAATACAACACCTGCACAGATGAAGATGTTCCTTACACGAATTGGATTCGGCTCAAAGGTTGTTGTTACAGGTGATATGACACAGAAGGATCTGTCAAGGGATACCGTGTCAGGTCTTGAGATTGCGACTAAGGTTTTATCCAAGGTTGAAGAGATAGCATTTATAAAGCTTACGAATAAAGATGTTGTAAGGCATCCTCTTGTACAGAAGATTGTCAAGGCATATGAGGATTACGAGGAGAATCAGGCTAAGGCTGCCAAGAGAAGAGAAGCAAGAAAGGGAAGTCAGACAGGAAGGAGAAAAAATTGATATGACTATTAATATAGAGTACGAAGCCGAGGAAAAGCTTGACTTAGATTATGAGAAGATAATTACTGATGTTGTCAATGAGGCGGTTGATTATGAAAAATGTCCTTATGAAGCAGAGGTTAATGTAACAATTGTTGACAGTGAATCTATCCACGAGATTAATAAGGAATACAGAAATATTGATTCTCCGACAGATGTACTTTCATTTCCGGGAGTTAATTATGTTACACCTTCGGATTTTGATGCAATTGAGGACGAGTTAGAAAACAATGCTGAGGATTATTTCAATCCTGATACAGGAGAGCTTCTTCTTGGAGATATTGTTCTGTGCGTTCAGAAGATTAAGGAACAGGCGGACAAGTATGGTCATTCTGAAAAAAGGGAGTTGGCATTTCTTACAGCACACAGTATGATGCACCTTTTTGGTTATGACCACATGACACCAGAAGAAAGTGCAGTTATGGAAGCAAAGCAGAATGAAGTACTTGAAAGACTTGGAATTACCCGTTAAGAGGTGACATATATGACAGATAATGAACTTGTTGCTAAAGCTAAAGAGGCACTTGAGAACTCATATTCACCGTATTCACATTTTGCAGTTGGTGCGGCACTTTTAAGTACTGATGGACAGGTATTTATAGGCTGTAATATTGAGAATTCTTCTTTCGGGGCTACTAACTGTGCAGAAAGAACTGCAATATTTAAGGCGGTCAGTGAGGGTGTAAAGGATTTTAAGGCGATTGCTATTGTATGTTCAGGAGACCAGCCTGCTTATCCGTGTGGAATATGCAGACAGGTGATGTCTGAATTTTTCAATCCTGATACAAGAATTATTGTTGAGGAAGGCGGCGGGCTTAAGACTTATACAATGAGTGAAATTCTGCCAGACAGCTTTTCGTTATAGTATAATATTGCTTATAAATGTTAATACTTCCCAGTAAGGACAACTTACAGGAGGGAGTATTGATGAATAAGAAATCATTCTGGCTTTATGTTGTGATTATGACTATGGCTGTAATAGCTGTAGTACTTGCAATATTTATACTTGTGGTAACAGATAATAAGAAGCCTTCTAATCAGCATTTTAAAGAAGAGGTAAGCTCGCAGGTGACTAAAGTAACTGAAAGTGAAGAGTACCAGTATGTGCTTAAGTACGAAAGAGAAACTTTAAGAATATACAGAAATATTGCGGATGAAGGACGAGAAGTGTTCTATGATTATGCAGATATTAACATTGATTCACTTCCAGATGATATAAGAGAAAGACTGACTAAAGGAATATATTTTGAAGGAGAAGCACAGCTGTATGATTTTCTGCAGACATATAGCAGCTAGAAAGGATATACATTTACATGGTTAAGATTATTTCGGACAGTACAAGTGATTTGACTAAGGAACTTATAGACAAGCTTGATATATCAGTTATTCCACTTCACATTCTGCTAGGCAATGATGAATATAGGGATGGAATTGATATTACGCCAGATAAGATATATGAATGGGCAGATGAGAATAAGACAACACCTAAGACATCGGCGGTGTCTATTGATGATACAATAGAGATGTTTAAATGTGTTCTTGAGAAAGACCGGGATATTGTAGCATTTGCAATATCAGAGGATATGTCAACTACAGCTAATGTGTTTAGACTTGCGGCAAGAGAGCTTGAGGCAGAGGACAGGATTCATGTAATTGACTCTGAGAATCTGTCTACAGGAATAGGACATCTTGTTGTCGAGGCTGCTGTTATGGCAGGAAAAGGCATGTCTGCAGCTGACATTGAGAAGAATATATTAGAATTAAGACCGAGAGTCAGGGCAAGCTTTGTTGTCGATACGCTTACTTACCTTCACAGAGGAGGAAGATGCAGCGGACTGGCTGCCATGGCTGGCGGTGTACTTAAACTTCATCCAAGAATTGAAGTTAATAATGGAAAGATGAATCCTGGAAAGAAGTACAGAGGACGCATGAAGAATGTTGTACTGGATTATGTTAAGGATATGGAAGAAGACCTTAAGAAGGCTAAGAAAGACCGTGTATTCATTACACACTCTGGCTGTGATAAAGAGATAGTTGATGAAGTAAAGAATTATCTTAAACAACTTGATGTGTTTGATGAAATATATGAAACAAGGGCAGGCGGCGTTATATCTTCTCATTGTGGTCCGGGAACATTAGGAGTTCTTTTTATTGCAGGTGAGTAATTTCAGGAGAAATGTATGGCTAAATTTACGAAAAAAGCAATAATGGACTGTTTTCTTAATATGCTAAAGCGTAAGAATATTGACAGGGTAACGGTTACAGATATATGTGAGGAATGTGGAATTAACAGGAATACATTTTATTATTATTTCAGTGATATATATGATGTGCTTGACAGTGTTCTTATAGAAGAGACAGAAAAGAATATTAATATTACGGAAGATGCAACTTTTTATGAGACATATAGTAAGGCAGCTTCTGTTATTATTGAGTATCGTGCAGCAGTTATTCATGTGTATAATTCCAGGAACAGGGATATTATTGAGAAATATCTGCATAATACAACAGAATATCTTGTTGGACTTTTTGTTAAGAAATATTCTAAAGACCATAAGCTTACAGAAGATGACAGAGAGTATATAACAAGCTTTTACAGCTATTCTATTGTTGGAATTGTGTCAAGATGGATAGGCGATGGAATGCCGCCATATGATAAAGATCTTATTAAGCGTTTTTCTGAATCATTTGATGCAACGATTGATACAATGATTAATCTGTGTGAAGCTAATAATTAGTTATTAAAAACAGACAAAACATGTAAAGTGTTCGATTTTGGGACAAAGTACATGCTTTGCCTGTTTTTTTATTTAGAGAAAAAATGTATGCTAAATATAATAAAAAATGGCAAAAATAAATAAGAAAGCACAGAAAGGTGGAAAAGATTATGAGCAAAAAGGCGTTAAAACTAGGAGCAGCTTCTATTCTTGCATTGGGGGCAGGTGCGGCAGTTGTATCAAAAAAGAACAAAAGGAATGAGCAGAGGAAGGTAACTAAAGACATTCAGAAAAGAGCACATGAGGAGTTCCGTAATACTGAAAGAGGGAAATATACTAAGAATAGTAAGGGAATATATTACTCTAATGGTAACTATGAAGCATTTGCAAGACCGGAAAAACCAGAAGGAGTTGATGATAAATCAGCTTATATTGTAGGAAGTGGTCTTGGTGCATTAGCTGCAGCGTGCTTTCTTGTAAGAGATGGACAGATGAAGGGTGAGAATATTCACATACTTGAGGCTATGGATATTGCAGGCGGTGCATGTGATGGAATTAATGATCCTACAAGAGGTTATGTAATGCGTGGCGGACGAGAGATGGAGAATCATTTCGAATGTCTGTGGGATTTGTTCAGAAGTATTCCGTCTATTGAGACTCCGGGAGTTTCTGTACTTGATGAATATTACTGGCTTAACAAGCATGATCCTAATTATTCTCTTTGCAGGGCAACTGTAAACAGAGGTGAAGATGCACATACAGATGGCAAATTTAATTTAAGCCAGAAGGGCTGTATGGAAATAATGAAGCTGTTCTTCACTAAAGATGAGGATTTGTATGATAAGACAATTGAAGATTTCTTTGATGAGGAAGTTTTTGATTCAGATTTCTGGCTGTACTGGCGTACGATGTTCGCATTTGAAAACTGGCACAGTGCGCTTGAGATGAAACTTTATATTCAGAGATTTATCCATCATATAGGCGGACTTCCTGATTTCTCAGCATTGAAGTTTACCAAGTATAACCAGTATGAATCACTTATCTTGCCTATGCAGAAATACCTTGAAGATGCAGGTGTTGAGTTCAGGTTTAACACAAGAGTTGATAATGTAATCTTTGATTTCAGGAATGGAAAGAAGATTGCAAAGACTATTGAATGTACTGTAAAAGGTGAGACTAAGTCAATTGATCTTACTGAGAATGATTTGGTGTTCGTTACTAATGGAAGCTGTACAGAAGGTACTATATATGGTGACCATACACATGCACCTGTAGGTAATGCAGAGGTAAGAACAAGCGGTTGCTGGAGTCTGTGGAAGAATATTGCAGCACAGGACAGTTCATTTGGACACCCAGAGAAGTTCTGTGGTGATATATCAAAGTCTAACTGGGAGTCTGCAACTGTTACAACAAGCGATGAGAAGATTATTTCTTACATTAAGAAAATATGTAAGAGGGATCCAAGAACTGGAAATGTTGTTACAGGCGGAATTGTCAGCTGTAAGGATTCAAGCTGGCTTTTAAGCTGGACAATTAACAGACAGGGACAGTTTAAGGAACAGAAGAAGGATGAGGTGTGTGTATGGGTATACAGCCTGTTTACTGATGTTGATGGTGATTATATCAAGAAGCCTATGAAAGAGTGTACAGGTGAAGAGATTACAGCAGAATGGCTGTATCATCTTGGCGTTCCTGTTGAAGAGATTGATGAGCTTGCTAAGAACCACTGTAACACTACACCAACAATGATGCCATTTATTACTGCATTTTTCATGCCAAGAAGAAAAGGTGACAGACCTGATGTTATTCCTGATGGCTGCGTTAATTTTGCATTTCTTGGACAGTTTGCTGAGACTCCGAGGGACACAATATTTACGACAGAGTATTCAGTCAGAACTGCAATGGAGGCTGTATATGGACTGCTTGGCGTAGACAGAGGTGTTCCTGAGGTCTGGGGTAGTGTATATGATGTAAGAGACCTGCTTGATTCATCTGTTAAGCTTATGGATGGCAAATCACCATTAGAGATTGATTTAGGACCGCTTAATGTTATCAAGAAGGTTGTCTTAAAGAAGATAAAAGGAACTGTTATTGAAAAGGTGTTAAAAGACCATGATGTAATTAAAGATTATATGAAATATTAGCGAGGATTGTGGGATAGTGATTGAGTAATCACTATCCCAATGCTATATCAAGAACCATCATAAGTGCAAATCCTACAGCGGCACCTATAGTTCCTATATTGCTGTGTTCGCCGTTCTGTGATTCAGGAATAAGTTCCTCTATTACAACATACATCATAGCTCCTGCTGCGAAAGAAAGCAGATAAGGAAGAACAGGCGTGATAATACCAGCAATAAGAATTGTTATGAATCCGCCGACAGGTTCAACAACACCAGAAAGCACTCCGCATATGAATGCTTTCTTCTTACTCATGCCCTCACCACATAATGGCATTGATATAATTGCTCCTTCTGGGAAATTCTGTATTGCTATACCAATTGCAAGTGCCATTGCAGCAGTAGCAGTTATTCCTGAATCCTTCATCATTGCGCCGGCAAATGCAACACCGACTGACATTCCCTCGGGGATGTTGTGTAATGTCACAGCGAAAAGCATCATGGTAGTTTTTGATATGGAATTGGTTCTAATACCTTCCTGATTCTTGCTTTCAATATGCATATGTGGAATGACAGTATCAAGAAGCAGAAGAAAGAATATTCCTGCGAGAAAACCAACCAGTGCAGCCAGCCATTCCGGAGCACTGCTTCCTTTTGACATATCTATAGATGGTATCAGCAAAGACCATACTGATGCGGCAATCATAACTCCTGCCGCGAATCCTAAAAGCATTTTTTCAAACTTTGGGGCAATCCGTTTTTTTAAGAAGAACACCATGGCAGAGCCAAGAGATGTTCCGATAAAAGGAATTGCTAATATTATAAATTCTGACATAAAAGCTCCTTTCTATGTAAGTTAGGCATAACTAACATAATTATTATAGCATTTAAGGGTTTATATTACAAATGTTTTATCGAAAGAGAGTGATAATACGCCAAAAGTTACCTGCAACGACTTTTTGAAATAAAAGTTTCCTACAACGACTTTTTGTGATAGAATGTTTCTATACAAGTTGGAGGTGTCAGATATGGGGAATGTAGTTGATAAAGGAACCAGCTTTTTGTTTCATGTGAACAGGTATGTGGCAGGTAGTGAAACTGACATGTATAAACATGGATATGCGGAGCTTTTATATGTGTCTGATGGAAGCCTTACTGAGCATGTATGTGGGGATAAGGTGCATATAAAGAAAGGCGATGTATGCTTTATTGATTCGGGGTGTGTACATAAGGAAAGCTTTGAGGAAGATGACACATTTGTAATAAGACTCGAAGTGTCAGATGAGATTATTAATGCAGTTATAAGTAATGCTATGGCGGATAAACAGGCGGTGGATTATATTAAAGAGCTTGTTAAAGTGTTAAAGAACAGCGGATATATACATTTTGGCTATAAAGATGATTATGATAATGAGCTTAAGGATATGCTTACTGCTATGATAAGCGAGTGTGGTGTGGCGGATATGGCGTCTGCATATATATGTCAGGGGCTTATGCTTAGGATTCTGTGGCGGCTAGGAACAGTATATGAGTATGCACAGTCAAGATACATAAGAAAGAAAATTAACTGGCTTTTGCATCAGGAAATTACAGATTTTATTGAAGATAATATGAAAGATGTTACAATAGATATGCTTGTTGAAAGATTCGGTTATCAGGAGGATTATTTCAACAGGTTTTTAAAGGCACAGACAGGTATGACTTTCACGGAATATCTGCAGGATTGCAGATTGAACAAATCGGCCATTCTCTTAAAAGAAGATTCAATGGATGTTGATGAGATTATAAAGAAAGTCGGATATAGAAACAAAGGATATTTTTACAGGATATTTACTGAGAAATACAACATGACACCTGCAAAATTCAGAAAATATATTAAAGAAAAGGAGTTTACGATATGAGTGATATGTATAACAATCCGGTACAGAGAGGATTCTTTCCAGATCCTTCGGTAGTAAGAGTTGGAGATGACTATTATATGGCTAATTCAACATTTCAGTATTTCCCTGCAATTGCAATCAGCCATTCCAAGGATATGATTCACTGGCATGTAATTGGACATGCAATTACAGATTCAGAAGAACTTGATTTAAGAGATATTAAAGACTCACATGGCATATGGGCACCGGATATTAATTATGTTGATGGTAAATTCATTATAATGGCAACTTTAAGGCTTAACGGAGATGGCAAAAGAGATAATAATGTATTAAGACGCCAGCTTGTTGTAACATCAGATAAGCCACAAGGACCATATTCAAAGCCAGCCTGGCTTGAGGTTGACAATATTGACCCATCTTTATTTGTTGATGATGACGGTAAGAAGTATCTTCTTATAAGTCCGGGAATCAATCTTTTACCACTCAGTGATGACTGCACTAAGGTTACAGGTGAAAGTGTGTGTGTATGGTCAGGAACTGGAGAGAGATGTCCGGAAGGACCACACATTTTTAAGAAGGGTGAGTATTATTATGCAATGCTTGCGGAAGGCGGTACAGGCTATGGACATGGAATCAATGTTGCTCGTTCAAAGAATCTGTATGGACCATATGAGGAATCACCATACAATCCTGTATTGAGACAGTTTAATCCAGATGCACCGATTCAGAGAACAGGACATGGCAATATAATTGAGACACAGGACGGAAGCTGGTGGTGCTATTATCTGTGTGGAAGACCTAATCAGGGCAATTATACAACAATAGGAAGAGAGACAGCACTTGACCCTGTAACATGGCTTTCAGATGGCTGGTTCGTGATTAATGACAGGAAAGGACCAAGCCTTACACAGAAAGCACCTGAATTACCTGAATGTACATTTGAAAAGTGGACAAGAGATGATTTTGATGATGATACTCTTAATCTTAACTGGGAGTTTGTAAGAAATCCTGTTAAGGGTAATTATTCTCTTACAGAAAGAAAAGGATATTTAAGGCTCTGGACAATGGACGGAACTCTTAATGAGATAAGGGCTAAGAATACTCTTGTAAGAAGAGAACAGGAATTATCGTATACAGCACATACAAAGCTTGACTTCTATCCTGAAAAGGACGGAGAACAGGCAGGTCTTACCTGTTATTAC
Organism: [Eubacterium] eligens ATCC 27750; assembly: GCF_000146185.1. NCBI lineage: Bacteria > Bacillati > Bacillota > Clostridia > Lachnospirales > Lachnospiraceae > Lachnospira > Lachnospira eligens. Next base: position 995,852 of record NC_012778.1, read on the forward strand.
AGTACTGCGACTTATGCAAGATTGTCATTGTGTTATGAGAATGGAAGAAAATTGCAGCTTGTGATTAACAGAAACCATGGCGAGGAGCTTATCTCACAGGTGGACAATATAAAGGAGCAGAGCATATACTTAAAGGTTGTAGTTGATAAACTGACAAGAAGCTTTTTCTACAGCTATGATGGTGAACAATGGGAACCAGCAGGAGTGCTTGAAAATTGCATATATCTGTGCGATGAGGGTGTGCCTGATGACAGAAAGCGTCATACAGGAACGCTTGTTGGAATATATGCCAATAATGGTGGCTGCGGAAGCAGGATTCCGGCAGATTTTGATTATTTTGAATATGAGGACTAGATTTTATGAGTTTTGATTGTGTGGTTATAGGCGGAGGTGCAGCCGGAATGATGGCTGCCATACAATGTAAAGAGAATAATATGCAGACTGTGATTATAGAACACACAGCAAAGCTTGGAACTAAGATATTAAAGACTGGGAATGGCAAATGTAATTTCTCCAATACATTTATGACTAAGGAAATGTATCAGAACAATAACGCAGATTATGCGATGGAGATTATTAACAGGTTTAATGTTGATGATACAATACATTTTTTTGAGGGCTTAAGTGTATATAAGAAGGAACGTAACGGTTATCTGTATCCGAGGTCAGAGATGGCGGCTTCTGTGGCGCTGGCGCTTACAGGAAAGATACAGGCACTTGATATTCCGGTTTTTTTTGAGACATCTGTTAAAAAAATTGACAGGGCAGGCAGCGAATATGTGTTACAGCTTGAGGGTGCGAAGACTAATACAATTAAGACTAAGACAGTGATTCTTGCATGCGGTTCGGCGGCTTCACCGTCTTCTGGTTCTGATGGAAGCGGTTATAAGCTTGTCAGGAAACTTGGAGTTAAAGTTGTTAAGCCACTTCCGGCTCTTACGGCACTTGAATCGGACAAGAAGAATATGAAGCTTGCAACGGGTGTAAGAGCACTTGGAAATGTTAAGATTATGGTTGCAGGCAGAGTGGTTGCTGAGGATACTGGCGAGATTCAGTTTACTGATTATGGAATATCAGGAATCCCTGTTTTTCAGGTGAGTCGTTTTGCTGTCAGGGCGATGGAAGAAGGTCAGAGGGTTGAAGCTCTTGTTGATGTGGCAGCAGATATTAAAGAAGATGACCTTTTATCAATGCTAAAATGTGCTGTTAATACAAGAAAGCATCAGTCAGTAAGCGAAAGCCTGTCAGGGTTGTTTAATAAAAAGCTTGTAATGATGATATGTAAAGATGTTGGAATCGAGGGTAATTCATCAGCTTCTGATATAGATGACGACATATGCCAGAGACTTGCAAGATATATGAAATCCCTCCACTACCATATAACAGGATATAAGGGAAATGATTATGCACAGGTATGTCAGGGTGGTGTTGATGTATCCGGACTGAATTATAATCTTGAATCAGTTGATAACCCTGGGATATTCTTTGCAGGGGAGCTTGTGGATATAGACGGCAGATGTGGTGGTTATAACCTTCAGTGGGCATGGAGCAGCGGCGTGGTTGCTGCTAAGTCAGCGTTTGATTATTGTAACAGACAGGAATAAGAATAATGGAAAAGAAATGTATTAAGATTAGTAATATAAAGATATCTCCTGATAAAGATACAGCATTTTTAGAAGGAATTATAAGAAAAGAATTAAGACTTGGAAAAGATGCACAGATTGATTATGAAATAGCAAAAAGGTCACTTGACTGCAGACACAAGCCTCAGGTTATGCATATATACAGTGTCGAAGTGTATAAGGTGGTGCGTTCCGGCAGGGAAGAAAAGCTTGAGAATATAATTAAGAAATCATGTTGCAAGAATGCTGTTATGTCTAAAAGGGTTATCTATAAGTTTCCTGTTAATGCGACAGAAAATGTTAATGAAGATGAAAGACCTGTAGTTATCGGATTTGGACCGGCAGGAATATTCTGTGCTCTTGAGCTTGCCAAAGCGGGGCTTAGACCTGTTGTATATGAGCGTGGACAGGATGTTGATACAAGAACTAAGAAGGTTGCACAGTTCTGGGAGACGGGTGAGCTTGATACAGAATGTAATGTGCAGTTTGGTGAAGGCGGAGCAGGCACATTTTCTGATGGAAAGCTTAACACACAGATTTCAGATACATTTGGAAGAATAAGATATGTTCTGCAGAGCTTTGTAAAGTTCGGTGCATCAGAAGATATTCTGTATGCCAATAAGCCACATATAGGAACAGACGTGCTTGCGGATGTAATTAAGAATATAAGACAGCATATTACCGCGCTTGGCGGTGAAGTTAATTTTGGAAGCTGTCTTAAAAAGATTGAGATTAAAGACGGAAAAGTGTGTGGCGTTGTCATAGCTGACAAAGATGGTGAGTATGTAAGAAAATGCAGTAAAGTGTGCCTTGCAATAGGTCACAGTTCAAGAGATACATTTGAATATCTTCACAGTGAGAATATAAATATGGAGCCGAAGCCTTTTGCGGTTGGAGTAAGAATAGAACATCCACAGGAAATGATTAATTATAATGCTTATGCAGATGCTGCATATGAGCTTCCGGCGGCTGATTATAAAGTTACTTACAAGACGAAGAATACAGATAAAGAACGAGGTGTGTATTCTTTCTGTATGTGTCCAGGAGGTTATGTTGTTAATGCTTCATCAGAGAACGGCAGGACATGTGTTAATGGAATGAGTTACTCAGGCCGTGATTCCCGCAATGCTAATTCAGCAATAATTGTTACAGTCGGACCAGATGATTTCGGACATGAAGTACTTGATGGAATAAAATTTCAGAGACAGTTAGAAGCAAACGCTTATGCTGAAGGAAATGGAAAAGTTCCGGTACAGTTATTTGGCGATTTTGAAAAAAATATAACAACAACGAAATTAGGAGAGGTTGAGCCTTGCATAAAAGGAGAATATACATTTGCTAATCTTAAGAATGTATTACCTTCTTATGTGGCAGATTCAGTTGTTGAAGGCGTGCATGGATTTTCAAAATTCATACATGATTTCGACAGGAAAGATGCTGTACTATCTGGCGTTGAGAGCAGAACCTCAAGTCCTGTAAGAATAATAAGAAACGATGAACTTGTAAGTACATCAGTATGTGGATTGTATCCGTGTGGTGAAGGTGCAGGGTATGCAGGAGGCATAACATCTGCTGCAGTTGATGGTGTTAAGGTTGCGGAATATATGGCAGTAACATCTGCTTGTATGGGATAATATGGACTTTTTAATAAAAATATAGTAAAATAGACCAGCATTTGATTTTTTTACTGGAGATATTAAAATATGGGGAATTATAGAGAGTTTATAAAAGACAAGAAAAGAATTGTTATAAAGATAGGTTCATCTTCACTTATGCATGAGCAGACAGGCAGATTGGACCTTTTAAAGATTGAAAAGCTTGTAAGGATTCTTATTGATATTAAGAATTCAGGAAAAGATGTTGTTTTAGTTTCTTCTGGTGCAATAGCTGTGGGAAGGGCTGTTATAGGACTTTGTGACAGACCTACAGAACTTCCGGTAAAACAGGCATGTGCATCCATAGGACAGGCTAAGTTAATGATGGTTTACCAGAAGATATTTGCAGAATATGGTGCAGTTGCATCACAGGTTCTTCTTACCAAGAACACAATAGTTAATGATGTTAACAGGACTAATGCACAGAATACATTTAATGAAATCTTAAAGCTTGGGGCAGTTCCAATCGTTAATGAGAACGATACAGTATCAACTTACGAGATTGAACAGCTACAGGCTTTTGGAGATAATGACAGACTTTCAGCAATTGTTGCTTCAATTATCGGAGCGGACCTTCTTATTCTGTTATCTGATATTGATGGTCTGTATACAGATGATCCAAACACTAATCCTAATGCAAAATTTGTTGAAACTGTATACGAGATTGATGAGAAGCTTATGGGAATGGGTAAAGATTCATCCGGCAGTAATATGGGGACTGGCGGAATGACAACCAAGCTTATTGCAGGAAAGATTGCAACACTGTCGGGGGCGGATATGATTATTACTAATGGTAATGATGTTGACAATATTATCAGGGTTATGGCTGGGGAAAATGTTGGAACATTGTTCTTAGACCACAGAGCATCTGATTTTGACCTGATGTCTCTTATAGATTAAGGCCGATTGAAGATTACTTGGACGACAACAGGAGGTCATACATGGATATTAAGCTGATGAAGAATTCGGAGAAGGGTATATTTTTTCCTGTCAATGACAGACTCTTAATGCAGATAACAGATGATAATTATCAGTATCAGGGACTTCAAGGAAAAAAATATTTTATTCTGAATGCAGCAACTAACGAGAAAGCAGAAGTGGCAGCACAGATAAAGAAATATAATTTCTGTAAAATCAGGTATGCGTGTCGTGAAAAAAATTATATATTTTTCACTTCAATGGAATCTGTTACAGAAAGCAGGATATCTCTTACTGTATACAGATTTATGTTTGAGAGTAATGAGAGTGAAGCTGTTTATACCATGGAGATAGATAATACAGACATTGCAGATGAAATTACATATTACATTTATGTAATGGATTCGAATTATTTCTTTATACAGAAACAGGATAAAGATAATCAGCTTATTGATATATTTATGCATGATATTAATGCTGATTCCGATAACGATTTAAGTGATACATTTGTAAATGAAATGGGAATATATAAGGTTATTCCAGCCGGTGGCAATAATTGTATTATAAAATTCGGGGCAGACAGGATGAAAATCCGTGACAGTAAATCATCCGAAAAGATAGCACTTCTTAACTGCAAGCAGTTTGTTTCAGAAATTTCGTTTAATGGCAGTATGATTACTTTAGAAGAACTGGATAAGTCTGATGAAGCAACAACATTTCCATATATTAAGGCAAGTGCAGAAAAGATTATTTATTCAAAATATAATTTTAAGAGCCAGTCAGAAGAAATTGTTATATATGATACATCTACGAAGATTAAACAGGTAAGGCTGAATAATAATGTTGAACATGCTATGGACTTAAGTTTTACTTATATTATTAATGATACTCCTTATATACTTAAGAGAGAGGAAAAAAGTACCTGTTTTATTAATCTTAATACGCAGAAGACTGAATACAGGCTTCATTCTGATATGAAATTCAGATATATGTTTAATGATATAGTTGTAGTAACAAGAATGAAACATAGATTTTTCTTTATTAAGAAGCCTTCAGAATATATTGAAGTATACCGCATATCTGAACTTCATCATCCAATGCTGTCAACTAAAGCAGAGTATAACAGTTGTTCTGAAAGTGGTGATGATTTGATAATATTTACTAATTAGAATGAGGAAGTTATGGTTACAGAGAAAACATTAGAAAGAATTAATGAGCTTTATCATAAGTCTAAAGCAGAGGGACTGACAGATGCAGAACTTGCTGAACAGAAGCAGTTAAGAGCTGATTATGTTAAAGCTTTCAGAGAAAACTTAAGAGGACAGTTAGAATCTATTAAGATTAAGAATCCTGATGGTTCTTTAATAGATGTCAAGGCAAGACATGATGAGAAGATGAAAAGATTGGCAGAGGAACAGGCAGAGAAAGGTAACTAGATGGATAAGAATGAAGTGCGTCAGCTTATTATGAACCGCAGACATGAATTGTCAGATGAAGATATTGAAATGCAGAGTGGACTTATAATTGACAGATTGAAAAAATCGGACATATATAAGACATCGGAAAATGTATTTCTGTATATGAGCTATAACAGGGAAGTTGATACATATATGCTTCTTTCGCAGTGCTTTATGGATGGCAAGAAAGTATATGCTCCAAAAGTTTTATCAAAGACACAGATGGAGTTTTATTGCTTATCTGATGAGAATGATCTTGTAAGTGGTTATATGGGAATTATGGAACCGTCTGACGTCTGCGATAAAGCTAAGATCAGAGATGGACTTTTTATTATGCCGGGACTTGCGTTTGATTATGATTTTCACAGAATAGGTTATGGCGGAGGCTTTTATGACAGATATCTATCGGAAGATAATACATTTATAAAAGCGGCACTTGCTTTTGATTTCCAGCTTTTAGAGAGTATTCCTTATGAGGAACATGATTTAAAACCGGATTATATTATTACACAGACACAGTTTATAAGGAGGGAGAATTGATGGAATCACTTGAACAGATTGGAATTAAGGCTAAGAAGGCATCAAGATATCTTGCTAAGCTTGGAATAGATGAGAAGAATAAGGCACTTGAAGCGGTTGCTGATGCACTTACAGCTAATGCAGAGAGTATAATTGCAGCCAATGAAAAAGACCTTGTTAATGCCAAAGCCAACGGAATGAAGCCTGCTCTTATTGACAGACTTACGCTTGATATTAAGAGAATCAATGCAATGGCAGATGGAATAAGAGTTCTTACAGGTCTTGAAGATCCGGTTGGCGAAGTAACAGGCATGAAGAAAAGACCTAACGGACTTGTTATCGGAACGAAGAGAGTACCTCTTGGCGTTGTTGCAATTATATATGAGTCAAGACCTAATGTTACTGCTGATGCATTCGGACTTACTTTCAAGTCTGGCAATGCCTGCATCTTAAGAGGCGGAAGTGATTCTATTAATTCTAATATTGCTATTGCAGATGTTATTGCAAATGCACTTTCTGACAACGGAATTAATCCTGATGTTATTAATCTTATAAAAGATACAGACAGAGCACTTGTTAACCAGCTTATGAAGATGAATGATTACATTGATGTAATTATTCCAAGAGGTGGGGCAGGGCTTATTAAGAATGTTGTCAACAACAGTACAGTACCTGTAATTGAAACTGGTACAGGGAACTGTCATGTATATGTTGATGAATATGCTGATATTGATATGGCTGTCAAAGTTATATATAATGCCAAGACTTCAAGAATTGGAGTATGTAATGCGTGTGAATCATTGGTTATTCACAAGGCTGTTGCAAAGCAGGCAATTCCACTTATTGTAAATGCACTTAAAGAAAAGAATGTTGAAGTGCGTGGTGATGAATATGCAATGCAGTGTGATTCAAGAATTGTTCCGGCAAGTGATGATGACTGGGGAATGGAATATCTTGATTATATTATATCTGTTAAGACTGTTGACTCTGTTGACGAAGCAATAGAACATATTAATACATATAACACAGGCCATTCAGAGTCAATAATTACTAAAGATTACAATAATGCCAACAGATTTCTTGATGAAATAGATGCTGCATGTGTATATGTAAATGCTTCTACAAGATTTTCTGATGGGTTTGAATTCGGATTTGGTGCTGAGATAGGAATAAGCACACAGAAGCTTCACGCAAGAGGACCTATGGGACTTAAAGCGCTTACAACGACTAAGTATGTCATATACGGAGAGGGGCAGATAAGACAGTAAGCTGTTTTATGGGTATTAGGTGTTTTTATGATTAGAAGAGATTTTGATTTAGAAGAAATGAAGTATTTTCTTCATCTTGTCGGACAGAGTACAGATGATTATCTTTATATACTGGATTTAACTAATGATAAAGCTGTTTATTCAAAATCAATAACTAATGTGTTTGCACTTGATTCAGAGGAATTTTCCAATGCTACGCAGGAATTGGTTAAAGTTGTTCATCCGGACGATATTGATATGCTGATGAATGATATAGAGGATGGAATGAATGGAAGAAAGAGCAGTCATAATTTAGAGTATAGATGGAAAACTGTGGATGGAGAATATGTTGCAATAAATTGTAGAGGACAGTATATAATAAGCCATGGAGCTATTTACCTTATTGGAAGAATATCGGAGATTGGGAAACAGAGCAGATTTGATAATAATACAGGACTTTACAGGGAAATTGTTCTTGAAAATGTATATAATGAATATGCTAAAACCAGAAATGCGTCAGGTTTTCTTATGCTTGTTGGTGTAGATAATTTTAAAGAAATTAATGAAAAATATGGTGCAAAAACAGGTGATGAAGTGTTGAATATTCTTACTGATTCAATAAAGAAATATATTGACACACCACTTAGAATATTCAGAATGCCTGGTGATGAATGTGCCATATTTATGCCGTATTCCATGGAAAATGATATTAATCAGGCTAAGATTCTCTATAAGAGAATAAGAAATCGTATTGACAGAGCAATTGAAAAAAGAAAGTATGACATATTTTTTACAATATCAGCAGGGGTTGCTGAATTTGATACAGAGAAAGACAGTTTTAATGAGTTGTTAAAAAATGCCAAATTTGCTCTTCATGCTGCCAAACTCAATGGTAAGAACCGATGTGAAATATTTGTTGAAACTGAGTATACAGAGTATATAGAAAAACTTAGTGTTCAGGATGAATTACGCAGATGTATAAGTGAAGGTTTTGAAGGATTTGAGTTATATTTTCAGCCAATATATAATACCGACGATGACAGTTTGTCAGGAGCAGAGGCTCTTATAAGATGGAATAGCAGAAAATATGGATTTATAGGTCCTAACACATTCATACCGCTTCTAGAGGACAGTGCACTTATTATTCCACTTGGAAGATGGATAATTAATACTGCTGCTAAGGCATGTAACAGATGGATTACCAGTATTCCGGATTTTGTTATGCATATTAATCTGTCTTTTGTACAGATTGTCAAAAGTAATATAGTTAAAGATGTATTAGAGAATATCGAAAGATACAGTGCAGCTAATAATCATTATGTATTTGAAATAACAGAAACTATAGAGATGGACCAGATACCAGCTGTTCAGAACGTATTTAAAGAATTTGTAAAGAATGAATTCAGATTCGCAATTGATGATTTTGGAACAGGATATTCAAATTATGGATATATGCGTGACAGAACATTTGATATAGTTAAAGTTGACAGGTCTTTTGTAACTGATATAGATAAACTTAAAGATAATTATCTTATGGTAAGTTTTATAATTAAGATGGCACATGAGATGGGATTGCATGTGTGTATTGAGGGTGTTGAAACAAAGGAAGAACTTTCATGTGTTAAGAAACTTGGTGCAGATTATATTCAGGGATACTATTATGGTAAACCGGTATGCTTACAAGATTTTGAAGAACAGCACTTGAAAAGATTTGTATTAGGATAAGTATAGAATGGAGAATTGTAGATAATGCAGGAAGATAATAACACCAGTGCACTTGAAGAACAGCTTTATTATATTGGAGAATGTAAGAAGTTCCTGGAAAAGAAAACAAAAGAAATAGGCAGACCGTTATATGCGTGTGTACACACATTTGGCTGCCAGATGAATGCCAGAGATTCTGAGAAGCTTCTCGGGGTACTTAAAGAGATTGGATATCTTGAGACAGAGGATGAGGATAAGTCAGATTTTGTTATATATAATACATGTACTGTAAGAGAGAATGCTAATCTTAAGGTTTATGGACGTCTTGGACATCTTAAGAATGTCAAAAGAAAGAATCCGCATATGCTTATTGCAATGTGTGGCTGTATGATGCAGGAGCCTGATGTGGTCGAGAAGATAAGAGATTCTTATAAGTTTGTTGATATTGTTTTTGGTACATTTAATATATATGCAATGGCAAAGCTTATATATAACAGAATTACATCAGGAAGCCAGGTTATTGATATCTGGGAAAAGACAAAGGATATTGTTGAGGAGCTTCCTACAGAAAGAAAGTTCCCGTTCAAATCAGGTGTTAATATTATGTACGGCTGTAATAATTTCTGTACTTACTGTATCGTGCCTTATGTACGAGGAAGAGAGATAAGCCGTGAGCCTAAGGATATCATTATGGAGATTGAAAGGCTTGTAAAGGATGGCGTCAAGGAAGTTATGCTTCTTGGACAAAATGTTGATTCTTATGGAAAGACACTTGACAATCCTGTATCATTTGCGCAGCTTCTAAGAGAGATTGATAAGATAGAGGGACTTGAAAGAATCAGATTCATGACACCTCATCCTAAGGATATTGAGGAAGAGACTCTTGAAGTTATAAGAGATTCCAAGAAAATATGTAATCATATACATTTTCCACTTCAGTCAGGAAGCTCAAGGCTTCTTAAGCTGATGAACAGAAAGTATACTAAAGAGCATTACTTAGAGCAGGTTGAGATGATAAGAAGAATACTGCCCGATGTTTCTATTACAACTGATATTATTGTTGGGTTTCCAGGAGAGACAGAGGAAGATTTCGAGGATACTATTGATGTTGTAAAGAAAGCAAAGTTTGATAGTGCATATACATTTATATATTCAAAAAGAACAGGTACGCCTGCTGCCAGAATGGAGAATCAGGTGCCTGAGGATGTTGTTAAGGACAGATTTAACAGACTGCTTGCAACTGTCAATGAAGTGTCACATGAGCATATCAGAAGATATGAGGGCATGGATATGAAAGTCTTGGTTGAGGGTAAAGATGACCATGAAGAAGGTTTTGTTACAGGCAGAATGACTAATAATATTCTTGTACATTTCGCAGGGGATGAATCACTTATCGGACAGATTGTTACAGTACATCTTGACGAATGTAAAGGATTTTACTATATGGGCAGACTTATCGAGGATTAATCAGGGAGTAATATAATGGCAGAGTATTCACCAATGATGCAGCATTATCTTGCTACTAAAGCAGAGTACAAGGACTGCATACTTTTTTACAGACTTGGAGATTTCTATGAAATGTTTTTTGATGACGCTTTAGTTGTCTCTAAGGAACTGGAACTTACATTAACAGGAAAAGACTGTGGACAGGAGGAACGTGCGCCTATGTGCGGCGTTCCTTTTCATGCGGCAGAAACTTATATTAACAGGCTTGTTTCTAATGGACACAAGGTCGCAATATGCGAGCAGATGGAAGACCCTAAGCAGGCAAAAGGCATTGTCAAAAGAGAGGTTATAAAGGTTGTAACACCGGGAACTAACTTAAACAGTCAGGCACTTGATGAAACTAAGAATAATTATCTTATGAGTATTGTTTATCTTGGAGATGTGCTTGGTGTTGCTATTGCAGATTATTCAACAGGTGACTTCTTTGTAACTGAGATTGAGACAGGTGCGGAGCTTATTGATGAAATTAATAAGTTTGTTCCGTCAGAGATAATACTTAATGAGTATTTTGCAATGAGCGGAATAGACCTTACATTTATATCAGAGAAGCTTTCCATATCAGTGTCAACACTTGAAAACTGGTACTTTGATGATGATTCCTGCAAGGCAAAGTTAAAAGAACATTTTCATGTAAATATGCTGGACGGACTTGGAATCAAGGATTATCCAGTAGGAATTGATGCTGCGGGAGCACTTCTTATATATCTTACCCAGACACAGAAAAGCGATATGTCGCATATTACAAGCATTGTGCCTTACACAACAGGCAAATACATGCTTATAGACAGTTCATCAAGACGAAATCTTGAGCTTGTTGAGACTATGCGTGAAAAGCAGAAAAAAGGCTCGCTTCTGTGGGTACTTGATAAGACCAAGACTGCAATGGGCGCAAGAGCGTTAAGAAATCTCGTGCTGCAGCCGCTTATTAACAGAGACGAGATTATAAGAAGACAGGACGCTATAGAGGAGCTTTCTGATAATGCAATTGACAGGGAAGAGATTCGTGAATATCTTGGCCCTATATATGACCTTGAGCGAATCATGACTAAGATTAGTTGTAAGTCGGCTAATCCAAGGGATTTAATTGCATTTAAGAATTCCCTAGAGATGATACCTCACATTAAGAATCAGATAGGACATTTTAAGTGTGATGTATTCAGACAGTGCTTTGAGCAGATGGACGACTTAAAAGACTTATATAATCTTGTTGACACTGCAATTATAGATGATCCTCCGATTACAATGCGTGATGGCGGAATGATAAAGGACGGCTTTTCAGCAGAGGCTGATGAGCTTCGTAATGCCAAGATTAAAGGAAAAGAATGGCTTGCAGAGCTTGAAAGCAGGGAGAAAGAAAAGACAGGAATTAAAAATCTTAAAGTTAAGTATAACAAGGTATTCGGATATTACCTGGAGGTTACTAATTCATTTAAAAACCTTGTTCCTGCTGAATGGGTACGAAAGCAGACTCTTACCGGTTCTGAAAGATACACTACAGATGAGTTAAAGCATCTTGAAGATATTATTCTTGGCGCAGAGGATAAGCTGTACTCACTTGAATATGATTTATTCTGTGAAGTCAGGGAGCGCGTAGCGGCAGAGGTTGTAAGAATACAGAACACTGCCAAGGCTGTTGCAATGATTGATGTGTATGCTTCACTTTCTGTTGTTGCAACACAGAATAATTTCATAAGACCTAAGATTAATGAAAAAGGTATTATAGATATTAAGAACGGCAGACACCCTGTAGTTGAGAAGATGATTTCTAATGATATGTTCATTGCCAATGATACTTATCTTGACAATGGAATGAACAGAATTTCAATTATCACAGGTCCTAATATGGCTGGTAAATCTACATATATGAGACAGACGGCACTTATTGTGCTTATGGCACAGACAGGCTCTTTCGTTCCAGCTGATTCAGCAAATATATGTATTGTTGACCGTATATTTACACGAGTCGGAGCATCTGATGACTTAGCTTCCGGTCAGTCAACTTTCATGGTTGAGATGACAGAGGTTGCCAATATCTTAAGAAATGCAACCCCTAAGAGTCTTATAATTCTTGATGAAATAGGAAGAGGAACAAGCACATTTGACGGATTAAGTATTGCATGGGCTGTTGTTGAGTATATTGCCAATACTAAATACTTAGGGGCCAAGACACTTTTTGCAACACATTATCATGAACTTACTGAGTTAGAGGGAACTCTTGACGGAGTTAATAATTACTGTATTGCTGTCAAGGAGAATGGTGATGATATCGTCTTTTTAAGAAAGATTGTAAAGGGCGGTGCTGATAAGAGTTATGGTATTCAGGTTGCCAAGCTTGCAGGAGTTCCTGATGTGGTTCTTAACAGGGCTAAAGAGCTTGTTGTGGACTTAAGTGATGCTGATATATCACAGAAAGCTAAGGATATTGCACAGTATTCCAAGAAGCTTGACAAGATGAATGACAAGTACAGAAAGGTTAATGACCTTGAAGTCAAGCAGATGTCGCTTTTTGATACTGTTAAGGATGATGATATAGTAACTGATATAATGAATCTTGATATAAGCAATATGACACCTATTGATGCGCTGAATACACTTTATAAGCTGCAGGGAAAAGCTAAGAACCGCTGGTAAGATAAGCAGAATAGGAGAAATGTATGCCAATAACACTTTTAGACCAGAATACGATTAATAAGATTGCTGCAGGAGAGGTCGTCGAAAGACCTTCTTCTGTAGTTAAGGAGCTTGTTGAAAATGCTATAGATGCCGGAGCAACTGCAATTACAGTTGAGATAAAGGAAGGTGGAATTTCATTTATCAGGGTTACTGATAATGGAAGTGGTATCAATAAAGATGAGATTGAGATAGCATTTAAAAGACATGCCACAAGTAAAATTGAATCAATTGAAGATCTTATGGCTGTTTCGTCTCTGGGCTTCAGAGGTGAGGCACTAGCGAGTATAGCTGCTGTATCACAGGTTGAACTTATTACCAAGACTGCTGACAGTCTGAGTGGTGTGCGTTATACAATTGATGGCGGAGTACCAGGTGAAGTGGCAGAAATAGGCGCTCCGGAGGGAACTACATTTATTGTAAGAAATCTTTTCTATAATACTCCTGTTAGAAGAAAGTTCTTAAAGACAGCGACTACCGAAGGAGGATATATTGGTTCGCTTGTGGAATATCTGGCACTTTCGCATCCTGATATTTCGTTCAGGTTCATAAGTAATAACCAGAATAAGCTGCATACATCGGGTAATATGAATCTTAAAGATATAATATATAATGTGTATGGCAGGGATATAACTAATAATCTGTATGAAATCAGCGGCAAGTCGCAGGATATTGAGGCTTCTGGTTTTATTGGCAAGCCTATGGTTGTCCGCGGAAACAGGACATATGAGAATTATTATATCAACGGCAGATATATCAAGAGTAGTATTATAACTAAGGCTATAGAGGATGCCTATAAGGGCTTTATAATGCCACATAATTATCCGTTCAGTGCGATACATTTTAAGATTAATCCTGCAATTATTGATGTAAATGTACATCCAACCAAGATGGAACTGCGATTCTCGAACAATGAATATATATATAATTTTGTATATGATACATGTTTAAAAGCTCTTAATTCAAAAGAACTTATTGCAGAAGTTTCTGTGCCTGATCCTGTTGCAGTTAAAATGCAGGAAGAACCTGTTGTAAGAAATGTTATGCCGGATGTTAAGCTGCCAGAGAAGAATGTTTCGGATAGTATGCCATGTAAGACAGAGACAAAATCTGCAGAGTCTGCAAAAGCAGAAATTAAGCCAAAAAGACTTCCGGAGCCATTTGAAATTAAGGGTTCTCTGCAGATGGTTATGGAAGATAAAGTAAGATATGAAGCTGTGACAAAATCTGAACCACCAAAGCAGATGAATCTTTTTGAGAATAAGCTTCTTGATGAGAACAGCCGTAACAAATACAGAATCATAGGGCAGCTGTTTGATACTTACTGGCTTATTGAATTTGAAGATAAATTCTATATGATGGATCAGCATGCGGCGCATGAGAAAGTGCTTTATGAAAGAACGATGAACAAGCTTCATAATAAGACGATTGGAACTCAGATGATTCTTCCACCGATTGTATTGTCGCTTAATATGCATGAGGAAGAAATATACAAGACTAATCAGGATATATTTAAAAGATTAGGGTATGAGATTGAAGAGTTTGGCGGCAATGAATATAAGGTTACAGGAATTCCAGCAGGACTTCCTAAGATGGATTACAAACAGCTCCTTATTGATGTTCTGGATGGACTTTCTGAAGAAAGTGCCGGCAAAGATCCTGATATTATTACTGAAAAGGTTGCAAGCATGTCATGTAAAGCGGCTGTAAAGGGCAATAACAGACTGTCATTTAATGAAGCATTTGAACTGATGGACGAGCTTATGAAGGCAGAGAATCCATATAACTGTCCGCATGGCAGACCAACACTAATTATGATGAGCAGATATGAGATAGAAAAGAAATTTAAACGAATAGTATAGAGGCTGATATGAAAAAAGAACCTTTAATAATACTTACAGGTCCGACAGCAGTTGGAAAGACAGAGCTTTCCATAGAACTTGCAAAGGCGGTAAATGGTGAGATAATAAGTGCCGATTCCATGCAGGTATACAGATATATGGATATAGGAACTGCCAAGATAACAAAAGAAGAGATGCAGGGGGTTAAGCATTATCTTGTTGATGAGATTGAGCCTTCAGAGGGCTTTGATGTGGCAAGATTTAAGTCTTTGGCAACAAATGCAATAGAAAAAATCCGTGAGAACGGTCATATTCCTGTAGTTGTTGGCGGAACCGGATTTTATATACAGGCACTTTTATATGATTCTACATTTGAAGATGATGAAAGTGACTATGAATATAGGGATTATCTTCAGGGGATTGCTGATACTAAGGGTGCAGAGGTGCTTCATGATATGTTAAAGGTAGCTGACCCTGAATCTGCAGAGGCAATTCATGCTAATAATGTCAAAAGAGTTATTCGTGCACTTGAATTTTATAAGACGACAGGCAGAAAGATATCAGAGCATAATAATGAGCAGAGAGCTAAAGAGTCGCCTTATAATTTTTGTTACTTTGTTCTTAATGATAAAAGAGAAATTTTATATGACAGGATAAACAGGCGTGTTGATATAATGTTTGACAACGGACTGCTTGATGAGGTAAAACATTTGTCGGACATGGGGCTTGTAAAGGACGATGTTGCCATGCAGGGAATCGGATATAAAGAAGTGTTCGATTATCTTGAGGGCAGATGTGACGAGGCAGGTCTTAGAGAGATGATTAAGCAGGATACAAGACATTTTGCAAAAAGACAGCTTACATGGTTTCGGAGAGAGCCGTTGGTTACATGGGTGGATTTTTCCCAGATACGAAGAGAAGATGCGCTTTCGTATATGCTTGAACAACTAAAAGAAAAGGAAATTATTTAATTATGAGAGAAATGTATAAGAATATGGGAATCTGTGATGAAGTATATGATTATTGCGACAATATAATTAAGTCGCTTCATGACAGATTTGAAGAGATAGATAAGAATGCAGAATATAACCAGATGAAGGTTATAAAGGCGATGCAGGATAATAAGGTTGCCGAGATGCATTTATCAGGAACAACAGGTTACGGTTATAATGATGACGGAAGAGATACTCTTGAGAAAATATATTCAGATATATTCAAGACAGAGGATGCACTTGTAAGGCCACAGATTATCTGCGGAACTCATGCGTTAAATGTAGCTTTATCATCTAACTTAAGACCAGGTGATGAGCTTTTATCACCGGTTGGGAAGCCATATGATACAATGGATGAGATTATCGGTATCAGACCTTCTAAGGGAAGCCTTGCAGAATATGGAATTACATATGCACAGGTTGACCTGCTGCCGGACGGTGGTTTTGATTATGAGGGTATTAAGAATGCAATCAATGAAAGAACAAAGCTTGTTACAATTCAGCGTTCCAAGGGATATGCTTCAAGACCTACACTTTCAGTTGAAAGAATCGGTGAGCTTATAAGTTTTATCAAGGATATCAAGCCTGATGTTATATGCATGGTTGATAACTGTTATGGTGAATTTGTTGAAAGAATCGAGCCTTCAGAGGTTGGGGCTGACATGATAGTCGGTTCTCTTATAAAGAATCCGGGCGGAGGACTTGCACCATGCGGCGGCTATATCGCAGGAAAAAAGGAATGTGTTGAGCAGGCAGCTTATAGATTGTCTTCACCGGGGCTTGGAAAAGAAGTCGGTGCAACACTCGGTGTAAACCAGAGCTTTTATCAGGGACTTTTCTTATCACCTGTAGTTGTTGCAGGTGCGCTTAAAGGTGCTATATTTGCTGCAAATGTATACGAAAAGGCAGGTTTTGTAGTAAGACCTGATGGAAGTGAGCCAAGATATGATATTATTCAGGCAGTTGAACTTGGAAGTGCAGACGGGCTTCTTGCTTTCTGTAAAGGAATTCAGGCTGCAGCACCTGTTGACAGCTTCGTTACACCAGAACCATGGCCGATGCCAGGATATGATTCAGACGTTATCATGGCTGCCGGAGCCTTCGTTCAAGGCTCATCAATAGAGCTTTCTGCTGATGGTCCGTTAAAAGAACCTTATTCGGTATTCTTCCAGGGGGGACTTACCTGGTATCATGCAAAGCTTGGAATTATGATGAGTGTTCAGAAAATGTTTGAAAAAGACCTTATAAAGCTTTGATTGAATTAATATTTGTGTTATAATGCATTGGAGTATGGATTTTTCCGTACTCCAATTTATGATTAAAGGGTGAAATCTATGAGTAATATTTCTAAATATAAGAACGGCTGGCTGTTATGGCTTTTTATTCTTATAGGCATTGTGCTTGGCGGTCTTATTGCAGAACTTACTGCCGGTGTGCATGCACTTAGCTGGCTGTCTTATGGACAGAGCTTCGGGCTTGATAGTCCACTGGTATTAGATCTTGGAGTCCTTGTGTTAACATTTGCACTCCAGATTAAGATTACAATTGCCAGTATAATAGGAGTTATACTTGCAATTGTTATTTACAGATTTATTTAATCTGACTGCTGTTTAATTTATGGTATATGAGAATATAATAACAGGTGTAAAGGAAGAAAAGCTGCTTCCTTATGAAAAATGTCTCCAGCATGGTGCGATGTCGCTTGATAATGCAGAACTTCTAGCAGCAATTATAAGAACAGGAACTAATGGTTTAAGTTCTATCCAGCTTGCAGAGAAGTTACTGGAGAGCGCAGGTAATCTTAAGGGGCTTTATGATATGTCCGTTTCAGAACTTATGCAGATTAAAGGTATAGGAAAAGCGAAAGCTGTACAGATATGCTGCATTCTTGAACTTTCAAGAAGAATTGCCAAGCAGAAGGCTAGAGAAAGACTGGATTTTTCTAATGCGGAAACTATTGCCGGATACTATATGGAAGATATGAGACATTTAGAAAAAGAACATCTGGTTCTTGTAATGCTTGACAACAGATGTCGTCTTATAAGGGATAAGGTGTTATCTGTTGGAACATCAACAGGTTCAATGGTTTCAGTAAGGGAAATATTTAAGGAGGCACTGGATAACAGGGCTGCTTCTGTTGTACTTCTTCATAACCATCCATCGGGAAACCCGTCTCCAAGCAGAGAGGATATGAAGGTGACAAGAAGTGTTATGGAAGCTGGAAAGATTATTGGAATTGAACTGTTAGATCATATTGTTATAGGAGATAATTCTTATTTCAGTTTTAAACAAATGCAATACATCAATTAACGATGAAGAAAGGAATTAAGACATGGGTAACGCATACGGTATTGATATAGGCACAAGTAATTTCAAAATGTGCTGTAGTGACAAAGATAAGATACTTAACGAGAAGAATATTATAGCTATAGCTAATAAAACAGAGCTTTTAGCTTTTGGTGATGAGGCATATGAAATGTATGAGAAAGCACCAGAGCATATTGATGTTTCTTTTCCGGTTAAATTTGGTGTGATAGCTGATATTGAAAATATGCAGACTCTTCTTTTTAACTTCTTTAATAAAATTAATGAAGGAAAGAAGATTACAGGTTCTGATTTTTATATTGCCGTTCCAACAGATGTAACAGAAGTTGAAAAGAGAGCTTTTTATGAGTTAGTTGTTGATTCCAAGGTTAAAGCAAAGAATGTTTATGTAGTTGATAAGCCTGTTGCAGATGCTATTGGTGCAGGACTTGATGTAACTAAGTCTAAAGGTATCATGATTGTTAATATCGGAGCTGAGACAACAGAAATTTCTGTTCTTTCATTAGGAGGAATTGTTATAAGCAAGGCTGTTAAGATTGGAGGTAACAAGCTGGATGACTGTATTATAAGTAATGTAAGAAAGGCTTATAATCTTGTGATTGGAAGCAAGACTGCTGAGAATTTAAAGAAAGAATTAGGAAGTGCAGTTCCTGTTTCAGAAAGCTTTGCACCTGGTTTTGGAAGAAATGTTTTATCAGGACTTCCGGTAAGTGTTGATATTTCTTCTGATGTAATATATCAGGCAATAATCGATGCACTTCACTCTATTATGGATGCAATAAAGGTTATTCTTGAGAGGACTCCACCAGAACTTGCAGCGGATATTATCAAAGATGGTGTTTATTTTACAGGCGGAACATCACAGATTAACAACCTGGAGAAGTTTATAAAAGAAGAAACTAATCTTAATGTTAATATTGTTGAACATCCGGCAGAAAGTGTTGTAAGAGGTCTTATGGGAGTTGTTTCTAATCCTGATTTTACTAAGGTTGCATACACTCCTACAGAAAAAAATTTTGATTAAGGAATGGTTTGAAGATGGGAAAGAAGATTTCTTCGTTTATGACATCAAAGAATATTCTTATTGTGCTGACTGTTCTTTGCTGTTTCTTTATAGGAACCAGCTTTTTTACAGATACTTTGACAAAACCTTTGAGAAAATGTGTATCAATGGTTGTTGTTCCTGTACAGAAGGGAATGAACAATATTGGATTATGGGTATATGATAAGTATCAGACTTTACAGGAGATATCAGTTGTACTTGAAGAAAATAAAGATCTTCAGAATCAGGTTGATGCTCTTACTGAAGAGAATAATCAGTTAAAGCAGGATTCTTATGAATTATCAAGGTTAAGAGATTTATATGAACTTGATTCACAATATACAGAGTATTCTAAAATTGGTGCAAGAGTTATAGGCATTACAACAGATAACTGGCATTCTTCACTTAAGATAGACAAAGGTACTGATGATGGCATTCAGGTTGGAATGAATGTTATTGCAAGCGGAGGGCTTGTAGGCATTATTTCAGAAACAGGAAGTAATTATTCTATTATTAAAACAATTACAGAGAATAACAGTAATGTGAGTGGAATGCTTATTAATACTAATGATACATGTATTGTTGAGGGTGATATTGAACTTATGGATACTGGTATGATAAGGGTAGCACATTTTAACAGTAATGTTATCGTACGAAATGGAGATAAAGTTGTCACTTCCAATATAAGCGACAAGTATTTACAGGGAATACTGATTGGATATGTTAAGGATGTTAAGCTGGATTCTAATAATCTTACCCAGTCAGGATACATTGTTCCTGCAGTTGATTTTAACAATCTGCAGGAAGTTTTGGTTATAACACAGCTTAAAGAATAAGTGTTTAGGATAAGGGATTATGAAAAGAAAAATATCAGAATTGATTTTAATATTGTTTTTCTATCTCATGCAGGTATCTTTGGCAAGAGTTATTTCAATTGCAAATATTTCACCTAACTGGCTGATTATATTGCCAGTGTTCTTTGGATTTTTTGCAGGTAAGAATGAGGGAATGTTTGTAGGTTTTTTTGCAGGTATAATGTATGATTTATTCTTTTCAGGACTTTTTGGCTTTACAGCACTTGTTTTTATTTACATAGGATATTTTTCGGGATTTTTATATCAGAAGTACGAAGTGAGAGAAATTCTTATACCACTGGCACTTGTGATTATTGCTGATTTTGGATATGGATTTATATCGTATATTGGTAATTTCCTGCTGTATAACAGACTTAATGTAGGCTATTTTATGTCAAGATTTATCTTGCCGGAAGTAGTATATACAGCACTTGTTTCGTTATTGGTGTATCATCCGATACATTATTTGTGTGTTATAACGCAGCAGGGAAGAGAAAGAAAAAAGAAGGGTAAGATTGATGAAGGAAGTATTTGAGTATATTGTTAGTCTCCTGAAATCAAGGATTTTTCCTATGATTCTTGTGTTTATTATTATGATTTCCATTCTTGTACACAGATTATTTGTTCTTCAGATAGTAAATGGAGACTCATATGTAGAGGATTTATCCAGTTCTATTAAAAAGGATATGAGCGTTGTGGCTGCGAGAGGCCGTATTTATGACAGAAATGGTGTGCTTCTTGCCTATAATGACTTATCTTATGCCGTTAAAATAAGTGATTCAGGCAGATATTCAGATAATGCTGTAAAAAATAAAACTATTAATAATTCAATAGATAAAACATTAACTATTATTGAAACGAATGGAGATACTTATTCTAATGATCTTCCAATTATCTATAATAATGGACAGTTTTCGTATAATGTTGAAGGAACCTCGCTTTTAAGGTTTTTAAGAGATTCTTATGGAACTGAGTCGATTGCAGCTTTAAGTGATGAACAGAAAGCTACATCTGCAGAGAATATGTTTAAATATCTCTGTGAAGTATACAGCATCAATTATGAAGAGTTTGGAATTGAACACTCTTTGATGATGGTTAATCTTAGAAGATATATGGCTGCCAATTCGTATAACAGATATCTTACATTTATTATTGCAAATGAAGTATCTGACAAGACAGTTGCAGCTATATTAGAAAACAGTGATGAGCTTGTAGGTGTTACGGTAGAAGAACAGTATATCAGAAGATATGTCGACAGTGTCTATTGCTCACAGATTCTAGGATATACCGGTACTGTTTCTAATGCAGAACTTGAAGAACTTGGAGATGGATATGAAAGCAATGATATTGTAGGCAAGTCCGGTATTGAAAAGAGTATGGAAAGTGAGTTGTCAGGTTCTAAGGGAGAAAAATCAGTATATGTTGATACTGTTGGAAGAATTACAGAAGTGCTTGATGAGGAAGATCCACAGGCAGGACATGATGTATATCTTACAATTGATATTAATCTTCAGAAATCTATTTATCATGCAATTGAAGACGAAATAACCAGTATTTTTATGCAGTATTTTACGCCGGGAAATAATAAGATAACATATAATGGTTCAGGTGATGTTGATACTATATATATAACAGCTCAGGAAGTATATTTTGCGCTTATTGATAATAACCTGGTTTCTTTAAAGCAGATACAGGAGCAGAATACAGCTAATGAAGCTGAGATATACAGTCAGTTTGAGACTAAGAAATCAGAGACTCTTTCATGGTTGAAGGATGAGCTTACTTCTGGTGATACTGCATATGGAAAGTTATCAGAAGAGCAGAAACTGTATATATGGTATATCTATGATCTTTTAAGAAGTGAGAATATATTCAGTCTTGCAAATGTTGATACAAGTGACAGTGTTTATTATGACTGGATATATGGAGATTCGACAAGTCTTTCACAGCTTCTTACTTATGGTATATCTAAGAACTGGATTAATATGTCATCACTTACATCTGAGAAATATACGAGTCTTCAGGAGTCATATGATGCGCTTGTTGATTATGTTATATCAGCGCTTGATTCAGATACTGCATTTTTTAAGAAGATGTATAAGTACATGATTAATGCAGGCAGCATATCGGGCAGACAGGTGTGTATGTTATTATATGAGCAGGGTGTTCTTGATATTAATGCTGATGATTCAAAATATCAGGCTCTGGTATCTGGAAGCATGGGAGCATATGAATTTATGTCATATATTGTTTCTAATAAAATTATAACTGTTGGACAGCTTGCTCTTAAGCCTTGTTCTGGTTCTGCTGTTGTAACTAATCCAAACAATGGTGATATTCTGGCACTTGTATCTTATCCTAGTTATGATAATAATAAATTGTCAGGAACGGTTGATGCCAAATATTACAATTCTCTTGTAAGTGATAATGCGAGTCCGCTTCTTAACCGGGCAACACAGTCATTTATAGCACCAGGTTCTACTTATAAACCTTGCACAATTATTGCTGGTATTGACACCGGCATAATATCATCATCTACTACATTTAATTGCTCTGGTGTGTTTGATAAGGTAACTCCTTCACCTAGATGCTGGCAGAAATGGGGACATGGAAGTGAAACCCCTGTTACTGCAATCAGGGATTCATGTAATGTTTATATGTATAATGTTGGATATAATCTTGCATGCAGCAAAAATGGTTCGTATAATAGTACTTACGGAACTAATGTATTAAAAAAATATTCTGATATGCTTGGTCTTTCTACAAAGTCAGGAATAGAGATAGAAGAAGGAACTCCTGGAGCTTCTTCGCAGAATGCAATTGCATCTGCAATCGGACAGGGTAACCACAGATACAGTACACTTAATCTTGCAAGATATGTTACAACTCTGGCAACATCAGGAACATGTTATAATCTTACACTTATTGATAAAATAACTGATTATGATGGTAATGTTTTAAGGGATAACAGTGCTGAGGTTAATAATAAAGTTGAGTTAAGTTCTGATATCTGGAATACAGTTCATACAGGTATGAATCTTGCTGCAGGAACTTATTCAGCATTTTCATCATTGAAAATGTCAATTGCTGCAAAGACAGGTACTGCACAGGAAAAAACTACTGATCCTGACCATGCAACACTAATTACCTATGCGCCATATGAAAATCCTGAATATTGTATGGCAGTGCGTATCCAGAATGGTTATGCTTCAGGAAATGCTGTAACACTTGGTGCAGATATTTATAAAATGCTTTTTAATATTAGTGATTAATATGTACTAAAGAAATGATAATATGATATGAGAGGTGAATGTTTTGGATAATTCAGTAATAATCAAAGGAAGTAAGAATGGAATTACAGTATTTCTTGATGAGGAGATGCCTTTTGAAGAGTTATTAGAAAATGTTTCAGATAAGTTTAAAAATGCATCTAAATTTTTTAATAATGCAACTATGGCAATTTCTTTTGATGGAAGAAACTTATCTGCTGAAGAAGAAAAAAGAATTCTCAATGTGATATCAGATGTATCTGAACTTAATATTGTATGTGTTCTTGATGAAAATAATGATATTAAGTCTGTATACGAAGAAGCAGTAAAAAAAGCTATGAATAGCTTTAATATTTCTCATCAGCCGGAGAGACAGAAGATTACAGATCCAAAAACTACATGTATGTTTTATAAGGGAACACTTCGTTCGGGTCAGGTGTTTGAGGCAGACGGAAGTGTTGTTGTTTTAGGAGATGTTAATCCGGGCGGCAAGGTTGTGGCAAAAGGCAGTGTTATTGTACTTGGAAGTCTTAAAGGCAATATATTTGCAGGTGTGGATGGTAATGAAAATGCATTTGTTGTAGCACTTGAAATGAGTCCTATGCAGATAAAGATAGGTGATATTATTGCAAGAAGTTCAGATTCAGGAGTTAATAAAATATCTAAAGGTAAGAATAAGTCAAAAATATTAGAACCTAAAATTGCATATGTATATGATCAGAATATATATGTTGAGGATCTGGAGCAGAATGCACTTGATGATATATCACTGGATTAATTTAATATGTTTTTATTCTGTTTTATAAAAAAACAGTTGATTTAAGAATAAAAATCTCGCATAATTAATATATTGCGATTTACTATGAATTATTAATGGAGGTTTAATATGAGTGAAGTTATAGTTGTAACATCAGGAAAAGGCGGAGTAGGCAAGACGACAACGACAGCTAATATTGGTACAGGTCTTGCGAAACTTGGAAAGAAGGTTGTAATGATTGATACAGATACAGGCCTTAGAAATCTTGATGTTGTATTAGGACTCGAAAACCGTATTGTATATAATCTTGTTGATGTTGTTGAGGGTAACTGCAGATTAAAGCAGGCTATGATTGCTGATAAGAGATGTCCAAAGCTTTTTCTTCTGCCTACAGCCCAGACAAGAGACAAGTCAGCAGTAACACCTGAGCAGATGGTTAAGGTTATTGATGAAATTAAGAATGATCCAGAAGGGTTTGACTACATAATTCTTGACTGTCCAGCTGGTATTGAGCAGGGATTCCAGAATGCGATTGCTGGTGCAGACAGAGCCTTAGTTGTTACTACACCAGAGGTTTCTGCTATCAGAGATGCTGACAGAATTGTTGGACTTCTTGATGCGCATGGACTGCAGAATCATGAAGATTTAATTGTTAACAGAATCAGAATGGATATGGTAAACAGAGGCGAGATGATGTCTATTGATGATGTTAATGATATTTTACAGCTTAATGTTATCGGAGCTGTTCCTGATGATGAGAATATAGTTGTGGCAACTAATAAAGGTCAGCCACTTGTTGGGGATGATTCACTTGCTGGACAGGCTTATCTGAATATTTGCCGCAGAATTACCGGTGAGGAAGTTCCTTTCCTTGATCTTAATGGCAAGGGAGGATTCTTTAAGAAACTCTCTTCATTATTTAAGAGTGATAAGAAGAATTAGTATATTTATAATAAGCTGAAAAAGCTTATTAAGGGAGGGATTAAATATGGGATTACTTGATTTATTTAAGAAAAAAGGTTCAAGTGATGTTGCTAAAGACAGATTAAAACTGTTGCTTGTATCTGACAGAGCTAATTGTTCACCAGAGGTTATGGAAATGATTAAGAATGATATTATAAAGGTCATTTCAAAATATATGGAAATTGATACAGACGGACTTGATATTCAGATTACTTCTACAGAATCTGATACTAATAACGGTTCTGTTCCAGCAATTTTTGCTAATATTCCAATTAAGGATATGAGAAATAGCGAAAAGTAATAAGGGTTTTATTATGTTAAAAAAATATAAATTGCGTTCTTACAACTTTATATTAGTTTTTATTTTGATTGTAACATCAGTATTTGCACTGGCTGTAGTTAATAGTGCCAATAGTGCATATACATTGAAGCAGGGAGCAGGTATTGCAATATCGTTTATAATAATGATTATTGTTTCATTTATTGATTATAATTGGTTATTAAAGTATTACTGGATATGGTACGTAATAGTTAATATCATGCTTATAGGTGTTCTTACAGTGTTTGGTCATGGATCGCATGGAGCTACCAGATGGTTTAAGATAGGTCCGATACAGTTACAGCCTTCTGAATTTTTAAAGCTTGCGCTTATTTTACTGGTTGCAAAACTTGTTGCAGCAAATAAAGAAAAACTTAATTCAATTAAGTTTCTTTTATTAATAGCATGTCTTACATTGTTTCCTATATTACTTGTTGCATTACAGCCGAATCTTTCTACAGCTATACTTTTATCTCTTATTGTTATTGCAATGCTTTATTGCTCAGGAGTAAGCTATAAGATTTTTGGAATTGCAATTCTGATTGCAATTCCGGTTTTATCAGCATTTTTGATATATGTTGTATCAGTTGAACACCCAATCCTTATAGAGGATTATCAAAGAAAACGAATTGTTGATTTTATTGAAGGTAAGTCAGAAGAAGTTGATATGAATGATGCAGGAACATATCAGCAGGCATATGCTGTTCAGGCAATTGGTTCTGGTAAGCTTACAGGAAAAGGGCTTAATAACAAGGATACTTCATCATTAAAGAATGCGGGATATATTGCAGAAGCACAGAATGATTTTATTTTTGCTGTAATAGGTGAGGAATTAGGTTTTACAGGAAGTTGTATTACAATTTTTTTATTGTTTCTGATAGTTATTGAGTGTATAATAGCAGCAGTGAGGGCTAAGGATTTTGGAGGACGGCTTATATGTTGCGGGGTGGCAATATATATAGGCTTTCAGACATTTATTAATATAGGTGTTGTTTCATGGATACTTCCTAATACGGGAGTTCCGTTACCTTTCTTTAGTTGTGGTATCACATCTTTACTTACATTATTCATAGCTATGGGCATTGTACTCAATGTAAGTCTGCAAAGAAATGTTGAAAGAGATGATGACATGTTTGCAGATGATTTCAGAGGATAGCTTTTATACATTTTAATTTATACATTAGGGGGAAGCTTTAATGAACATTGGTTTAATAGCACATGATTCTAAGAAAAAGTTAATGCAGAATTTCTGTATAGCATATAAGGGTATTCTTAATAAGAATCAGCTTTTTGCTACAGGTACAACTGGAAGACTTATTGAAGAGGTTACTAATTTGTCAGTGCATAAGTTTCTTGCAGGACATCTTGGTGGTGACCAGCAGTTATGTGCACAGATTGAACATAACCAGATTGATCTTGTTATTTTTCTTAGAGAGGCAGAGAATCCTTTAGCACATGAACCGGATTCTGATAATATATGCAAACTTTGCGATATGTATAATATTCCATTGGCCACTAATCTTGCAACAGCAGAATTGCTTGTTAAATCTCTTGAGAGAGGCGATATGGAATGGCGTGAAATTTATCAGTAGAATATTAATATTAAATAAAAGGCGATATTCTGACACATAATAGTGGAAGAGTATCGCCTTTTATATGTTGTCAGTCTTTTCTTAACTTGACAATGTTTCTTGCCGAACGCTTGTTTTCTTCTACAATCTCTGCATAATGCTTTCGTGTAGTATTAACATCCTTATGCCCTAAAACATCAGCAACAAGATATATATCCTGGCTTTCCTGATACAGATTAGTACCATAAGTACTTCGAAGCTTATGAGGGGTAATATGCTTTACAGTTGTAACAGTCTGGGCATATTTCTTAACAAGAAGTTCAACGGATCGCACACATAGGCGCTTCTTTTTGGCTGATATGAATAGCGCATTCTCATGTCCTTCATCAGGTGTTAAATTCTTTCTTTCTTCAAGATAATTAAGCAGTGCTTCACGGACTTCGTCACCAAAGTATACAAAGCTTTCAGAGCCACCTTTTCTTATAACTCTGATTCTGTCATTATCAAAATCTACATCATTAATATCTAATCCAACACATTCTGATACACGGATACCAGTTCCGAGCATAAGTGTAAGGAGAGCCAGATCACGCGTCTTAAGCTTTTCATGGCTTTGGAGCTGTGTTTTGGTAAGCTTATTGCCAGATTCCACATTATCAAGAAATTCAGCTACCTCATTAGGCTCCATTCTTATAATAGCTTTTTCATGAATTTTAGGCATATCAACTTTTATAGTCGGATTCAAACTGATTATTTCATAACGGCAGTAATATTCATAAAAACGTCTTAATGCACATAATTTACGCTTGGCAGCACTTTCTGAGTTAGTTATATCACGGCCGTTCTTTTTATATAACTTTACATGTCGTAAGTATCTGGTTATATCTGTACCATCTATCTTTTCTAAATCTGATGGTTTAAAGTCTTTCATAGCATATGAACTGAACTTAGGTATGCATTCAATGAGAAATTCAAAGAAGCCTTTAATATCCATTGCGTAGGCAATCTTAGTTCTTGGCTGCTTATTAAATTCCAGACTGTCAAAATACTGTGTACAGAAATCAGGTAATATATCAAGCAAGTCATTAAGCTTTTTCTTGTACTTGATGTTTTGTTGTTCGGTGTAGGTTTTTTCAGCCATTAAGAATACCTCCATATATAAAAAATACTAATCACTTCGTTAAACCTGACTTTAGCGAAGTGATTACTGCATGGATAATTATATTCTGCTATCTCTTATTTTGCAACTAATTTTCCCTGATAGAGCTTCTTAGTGACTATATTGATATGAAATGCTTTCTGGTATGATTTAATCTTGTTAAGTTCATTATCAGTTATAATTGATATACACGTTCCTGTGTTCCCATTACGTCCACAGCGTCCACATCTGTGAATATATTCCTTATTGTCCTCAGGAAGGTTTACATTAATTACTGTATCAATATTATCAATCTGAAGTCCTCTGGCTGCTATATCTGTTGCAATAAGAAGCTGAATCTTTCCACTTCTGAAATTCTCTATTGCAGCTTTCTTGGCTGAATTATCTTTATTACCGGCAATTGAAGCTACATTGTAATGATGATATTCAAGCTTCTGAAGGGATTCTTCCAGATCATACTTGGAATTAACGAATATAATTGCTTTCTCTGGTTTAACAGCTTTAATAATCTTTCTTAAAGTTTCAATTCGTTCCCTTCTGTCAGAAATAACGCTTATATGCTTGATTGTAGAAGGAATCTGACTTGTATTACCAGAATTACTGTTAATATCAATGAATATTGGTTTGAAACACAAAGTATTAGTTCTTGTCTTCTTATCTACGCTTGCAGAAAATAAAAGAACCTGTGTGAACTTCATTAAAGACTTTCTAATTGCTTCTACATCCTGAATAAATGTCTTATCAAAGAGCTTGTCTGCCTCATCTAGAACAAGAGTCTTAACCTCATGTACTTTAATCTTCTTGTTACTTATAAGCTGATGTATGCGGTTAGGTGTTCCGATAATTATTGCAGGCTTATTAGATTTAATAGAATCAATCTGTCTTGATATATTCACATCTCCTATTAATGCAACAGATGAAAATGTATTATCCATATGTGCAAAGATATCTTTAAGCGTATTATTGACCTGTATTGCAAGCTCTGCTGTTGGAACAAGAACAACGGCCTGAATATTATGAGTATTACTCTTTAATCTGTTAATAATCGGGATAAGATATGCAAGTGTCTTACCTGTTCCGGTTGATGAACAAGCTATAATATCGCGGTTGTCCATTATATGCTTATACGTCTGACGCTGTATTTCGGTCATATCGACGATTTTATTATCTGCAAGATAATCTGATACACCCTGAGAGATAGTCTCTATATCGCTAAATTTCATAGTTAATCTCCTTATAAATAAATTATTAAATATTAAGTTATATTTACAGCCATTTCGCTATCAATAAATTTTAACAAAAATGCAGTGAAAAGTCCAATATTAAGTAGCTTTTCACTGCATGCGGGAAATGTATATGCAATTAGATATTATCTTATCTCAGTTGAATAATAATATATTACAAGATTCTTACCTGAATGGATTGTGTCAGATGATAAATCATTCATCTGCATTATATTGTTAATATATGAAGCTGTATCTTCATCCCCATTATTATATCTGTCAGCAAGTGACCATAATGTATCATTATCTTCTACAGATACTGTTGTGTAATACTTATATGTTCGTGTTCTGTTCGAGTCATCAGAAGCCTTGACAATAATGCCTCCAATAGAAACGGCAAATATAAGAATTGAACATATAATAACCATTCTTAATGGCTTGACAGTCATCTGTCTGTTTCTTCTGCGTCTGTCGCTTCTTTTCTTAGCTTCTGCTCTTCTATATGTGTATTCTGAATTATTCATACGTAAAACCTCCAATCAAACAAGTGTTCTGCTGTTATGAGTTGATTATATAATCAGAACATGCGTTTGTCAATAAAAATCGAACAAATTTTCCGAACATTTTTTCAGAAATTATGTTTGCACATAGTGTATAAATGTGGTAAAATTATTTAAAAGAAATTAATGGAGGTTCGTAATATGGCATATGGCAGAATAACTCAGAAACAATCTGAGATTCTTGAATATATTAAATCACAGATTCTTAATAAGGGATATCCACCATCAGTAAGGGATATATGCCAGGCAGTTAATCTTAAGTCTACATCATCTGTTCATGCACATCTTGAGTCATTAGAGAAGAATGGATATATAAGAAGAGACCCGACTAAGTCGCGTACAATAGAGATAATTGATGATAATTTTAATCTTTCAAGAAGAGAGGTTGTTAATATTCCGTTATTAGGTCAGGTTGCCGCAGGACAGCCACTTCTTGCTGTTGAGAATATAACAGAGTACTTCCCTATTCCATCAGAATATATGCCAGGCGGCGAAGTATTCATGTTAAAGGTCAAAGGCGACAGCATGATTAATATGGGAATTTACGAAGGCGACCAGATAATAGTAAGAAAGCAGAATACAGCTTCTAATGGAGAAGTAATTGTTGCACTTGTAGACGATTCCGCAACAGTTAAGCGTTTTTACAAGGAGAATGGACACATAAGACTCCAGCCAGAGAACGATTTCATGGACCCAATCATCGTAGACGACTGCGAGATACTGGGAAAAGTAATCGGACTTATAAGATTAGGTATTGACTAATAAAAATTATTATTATTGATTGTAAAAATCCAGCCATAGATATACAAGAAATCAAAAATGGAAGCTATATTACTTGTAAGCTGCAAAGCAGCAAAACAAGTAACATAGCTTCCGTTTTCAAATATATCTGCGACTGGATATATTTTTATATTATCACCAATTAACAACCAGTAATGTACAGCAGTCTCCCCGGAGAATACGATGCCGTAGGTATATAGATAATCAGAACCGTTTGAGGACGCCGGCACTTGGTGAGCTGCAAAGTAGCGAACCTAGTATCGCTGCGTCCGAGACCGAGCGGGAGCGGGTTCTGATTATCTATATACCTACGGCAGAGTCACCTTCCGGGAAGCCGTTCTAAACATTACAGGCTGTTAATATCAACCTCTTTACCATCACGCCATATACGTTCAATATTATAGAATGCTCTGTCATCCTCAGAGAATACATGAACAATAACATCCTTATAATCAAGAAGAATCCATGAAGCTGTATTATACCCCTCAACCTTAGGATCATCGAAGCCAGCCTTGAACATCTCTTCTTCTACATTATCTACCATAGCCTGAATCTGGTTGGTATTGCTACCGCTTGCTATAACAAAATAATCTGCAATAACAGATACATTACTTATATCTATAACTCTGATATCTTCAGCTTTTTTATCCTGTAATGCATCTATGATAACCTTTAACATTTCCTTGGAATCTGCCATATCTTAATTCTCTCTTTCTTTAATAATCCCTTTGTAGTAATCATAAGTGTCTACCGTCTGTGTATCAATGTTACGACCGGTTTTTCTTATATACGAAAGGGTGTCGTCTAATATCACATAAGCCGCCATATCAATATCTGTGAATGCCATATGTCTTATGTCATCAAGATTATCAGCTTTATTTCTATAAGGTTCGATATAATCTGCAATGAATACAATCTTTTCTAATAAAGTCATTGCAGGCTTTCCTGTTGTATGCCACTGGATTGCAGAGCATATTTCTTTATCTTCAACATTGTACTTGTGTGCTGCATAATATGCACCAAGCTTGGAATGAAGCAGATAAGGACTTTCAAGCTCAATATCTGATATTGGAAGTCCGTATTGTTTACAT
Organism: [Eubacterium] eligens ATCC 27750; assembly: GCF_000146185.1. NCBI lineage: Bacteria > Bacillati > Bacillota > Clostridia > Lachnospirales > Lachnospiraceae > Lachnospira > Lachnospira eligens. Next base: position 1,027,896 of record NC_012778.1, read on the forward strand.
TCAGCAATCTTTACATCATCAGGAACACATTTGGCACAATCATGAAGAAGACCTGCAATATACGCCTTGTTCATATCTGCACCATGACACATGGCAAGACAGGCACTTGTATTAGCAACACCAAGTGTATGCTGGTATCGCATGTTGTCTGTACGGAGTGCGTCTTTTACCTGTGTTCTTAATTGTTCAATATATTTGTTATCCATAATAAAACCTCTTAAACATAAAGTTTTCTGGACTTTATATACTCTTCTACTTCTTCGCCGACATCTTCTTTTACTGACAGACCCATTGCAACCTTCTTTCGTATATCAGTTGAACTGTAAGGAAGTTCCGGAACATCAATAAAATCAATAACCGCACCATATTTATCAGCAAGAAAATGTTTCTGCTCTATAAGTACACTGGCTGAATTATTGTCCCTGTTAGCACATAAAAGATGACAATGGCTGCATATATACTCAGGATGATACCAGTCCTGAATATAAAGAAGCGAATCTGCACCTATTATAAAATATATTTTCTTATATGAATCATATATCTGTGCAAGTGTATCGGCTGTGTAGGTATTACCGGGACGGTCAGTTTCAATCGTAGAAAGTGACATGTAATCAAAAGGTTTAATTGCAAGCTTTACCATATTACAACGGTCAGTTGCACTTACAATTGGAGAATTATCTTTATAAGCAGGTGTGCCTGAAGGCATGAATAATATTTCATCAATATCAGACTGTTCGTAAGCACATCTGGCAATACCTGTGTGTCCTTTGTGGATTGGATTAAATGTCCCACCCATAATACCTATTATTTTGTCTGAATTAATCATGGTAAAATGATTTTTTTGTTGTCCTTAGATTCCTTGTAAAGAACGATTTTCTTTCCAATAACCTGAACAACCTGTGAGCGTGTTCTTTCTGCAACCATCTGTGCGATTTCTCTAGGGTCATCGGCACAGTTATTAAGAACACTTATTTTGATAAGTTCTCTTGCCTCAAGAGCTTCTGCAATAGCTGCGGTGTTCTCAGGAGTAAGACTGTTCTTTCCAAACTGGAATATTGGATCCATTGTCATTGCAAGACCCTTTAAATAAGCTCTCTGTTTGCTTGTCATATATTCTCTCCTATTATTATGCTTTATAGTAATCAAACTCAAGGTAATCACCAACGATAACTGTATCGCCTTCCTCAATTCCAAGCTTCTCAAGTTCATCAAGAACACCTGAGCGCTTCATGAATTTCTGGAAGAAATCAAATCCCTTTTCAGATTCAAGGTTAGTATAACCAAGCATTTTATCAATCTTTGGTCCGTTGACAACGTATACGCCATCTTCGTTAATAGAAACTTCAAAGCTTTCGTTAGGATTATCCATAAGCTCGTCGTAGTCAAATTCTTTTTCAAATAATACAGGTTCGTCCTTGAAGTTATCAAGCAGTGTTCTGACTGCGTATAACAGCTCTTTAACGCCCTGTCCTGTAACAGCTGATATAGGATATACCTTAATACCTTCCGGCTCAAATGCATCTCTTATAGCCTGTACAGGGTCACTGCCATCATCATATATAACATCAATCTTATTAGCTGCTATAACCTGTGGTCTTTCAAGAAGCTTAGGATTATAATTCTCAAGCTCTTTGTTAATAGCCTTAATATCAGCTATAGGATCACGGCCTTCAGTTGAAGCTGCATCAACAATATGAATAATGACTTTAGTTCTCTCAATATGACGTAAGAACTGGTGTCCAAGACCAACACCTTCTGATGCACCCTCAATAAGACCAGGAATATCAGCAATAACGAAACCTTTACCACCATCAAGATCAACAACACCAAGGTTAGGATTAAGTGTTGTGAAATGATAATTGGCAATCTTAGGTCTTGCATTAGTTACTCTTGATAAAAATGTTGATTTACCAACATTAGGGAATCCTACAAGACCAACATCAGCAATAACCTTAAGTTCAAGACGAACCCATAATTCCTGTGCATCCTGTCCCGGCTGTGCATACTGTGGAGCCTGCATGGTAGATGTAGCATAGTTCATGTTACCTTTACCACCACGGCCACCTTTAAGAATAGTTTCCTGAAGGTTATCTCCAGACATATCTGCAATAACTTTACCGGATTCATCATCATATATAACAGTTCCTTCAGGCACTTTAATTATAAGGTCTTCACCATCTTTACCTGTGCATCTTCTCTTGCCGCCTTCTTCGCCGCTTTCAGCAATATATTTGCTGTTATGTCTGAAATCACCGAGTGTATTAAGGCCTTTATCGACCATAAAAATAATATCTCCGCCATGACCGCCATTGCCGCCATCAGGACCGCCAGCAGGAACATAAAGCTCTCTACGGAAGCTTACATGACCATCTCCACCCTTGCCGGATTTAATAAAAATGCGGACTCTGTCTGCAAACATAACCTTTCCTCCATTCTATATTTAAATTATGTTAACTGTTTAGAATTAACATTTACAAATTAAGAAAAAAGCTCCAAATCCGAAGACTTGGAGCTAAAAAACAAATTAGTCGTTTGAAACAACAGGATAAACAGAAACCTGCTTTCTATCCTTGCCCTTTCTTTCGAACTTAACAGTTCCATCAACAAGTGCGAATAATGTATCATCGCCACCACGACCAACATTAACACCTGGATGAATCTTTGTTCCACGCTGTCTGTAAAGAATATTACCAGCTAAAACAAACTGTCCGTCAGCTCTCTTAGCGCCTAATCTCTTAGACTCTGAATCTCTACCATTCTTTGTAGAACCTACACCCTTTTTATGAGCGAATAACTGAAGATTCATATTTAACATAAGGTTACACCTCCTTAACACTAATTGATAAGTATTTCGGATTATCCTCAGCCACAGAACTAACACCTAATTCATATGACTTAAGTAAAATCGAAGTTTCCGGACTAACAGGCATAGCCATCTTAAAGATAACAATTCCTTCATCCTCATTAACTGACACATCAAACTTATCATCGGTAAAAGCCTCTATCGAATTAATAGTATTGATTGTCAGAACTGAAATAGCAGAACATATAATATCACTGCCGGATTCAGCATATCCTGCATGACCTGCAGAATAAAAACCTGTGATCTCTTTTTCAGAGTTCTTAAAAAAAGTTATATGAGTCATGAATAACACACCTCACAAACATCCATACAAAAATTAAGCATTAATCTTTTCAATCTTAACTTCTGTGTAAGCCTGTCTATGACCATTCTTCTTGTGATATCCAGTCTTTCTCTTGTACTTGTAAACGATAACCTTCTTATCTCTGCCTTCGCCTACAACGCTAGCTGTAACTGTAGCACCGGCAACTGTTGGCTCACCAACCTTAGCCTCGCCGTTGTTTACAAAAAGAACCTGATCAAATGTAACAGTGTCACCAGCATTAACTGCAAGCTTCTCAACTCTGATAGTATCGCCTTCAGAAACTGTGTACTGCTTACCACCTGTTGCTATAATTGCGTACATATGGTATCCTCCTTAATTAAATACTCGCCAGTTTTGGGGAATCCGACATACATCAGATACACTTATACCCTAACTGAGCGGCACACAAAATATATAATATACATTCAGTTACTATTTGTCAAATGTTTTTTAGAAATATTTCAAAAAATTTCAGATAAGCCATAAGCCGGCAATTCCACATATAATTCCTACTGCGAATCCGGCAACAACATCTCTTACGAAATGTACTCCTGCAAGCACTCTGCTTGCTGACATAATTGCTACAAGCAAAAGCATAATAATCCCCACAGGAACAGAAACATAAAGCCAGCACATCGCAATAATTGTAATGGAAAAAACATGTCTGCTTGGCATTGATTCGCCTTTAGTTTCCTTAATAAATAATGGCTTTATATTGTATTTTTCATATGGTCTTTTCGCATCAATACATTTTCTTATAACAGATACAAGAATAAATGATGTAAAAGGTGTAAGGATAAACTTGGATGTAAGTAAAAATTTATCAGTTTCAACAACTATACCGCTGTTTCTTAACATAATCGGAGTTGTCTCAGAAAAGAAAGTCCCTCGTAAACTCATTATTACAAGAAGAATATATGCAAATGCTATCATATAAGCCATGTATTTGTAGATAAATTTAAGAATAGCATATGCCGGCTTACAATTAAGAAACCATTCTGATATCTTTCTATATCTTCTTTCGTATGCAGGAATTTCCTGTGAAATATTTACTTCAGTATTATCCATAAATCCTCCATGCATTTTCAGGCTTTATTAAGACTTTCAGACAGACTTTTTCCGATTTTCTTTCGTGTAATCTCAACAAGACCAAGCTTGGTGATGTCAACGATTGTAGTGTTTACTATATCCTTTTTTGCCAGAAATTTCAAATGTTCCATCAGAATATCGCAATTTCTCTGATTCATATTAATAAAATCAACGATAATAATTCCTGAGAGATTTCTCACCTTAATCTGCTGGCACAGCTTGTCTGCGGCTTCAAGATTAGTTTTTAATGCAGAAGCCTCGATTGCTTCCATGCTCTTTGCCTTAGTTACATTCTTACCAGAATTAACATCAATGACAGAAAGTGCTTCAGTCTGTTCGATAATAAGATATCCACCTGATTTTAACCAGACCTTCTTGGAAAGAGCGGTATCTATCTCTTTTTCTATAGAATAGAGCTTGTATAAAGGCCATAATTCATCTTTATACATACGGATACTCATATTGCTGCTACGAGGCAGATATGTTTCTAATTCATTATATATATCCGGAATATCTGTGATAACCTCAACACGGTCTTTTCCTGACAGGTGAACAATTTCCTCAATATATTCAGGTCTGTCTTTATGTACAAGTGTATAGAACTTTGAAAAAACAGCTTTTCGGAGCATATCAGTGTATTCGTTACACAATGCTTTTACATCTTTAATAATATCATCAGTATCAGCGTCAGCACAGCCGCTTCTTAATATTATTCCGAAATTTGAAAGATAATCATAACCTGTTTTTTCTATGGCTTCCCGCTGCTTCTGAATGAGAATGTCAGCAACACGTTTTTTTATCTCTGAGATTGTTTCATTTGACTTTATCTTTTTTGAAATATGAACACCTTTCACATCGTTAGAAACAACTGCATAATTACCGGTAAGCTCTATCTTTGAAGACACCTTTGCAGGCTTGGTTTTGAGTGGTTCGGTTGTGACCTTTACGAGAATTCTGTCGCCCTGACATATTGCAGGATTGTTTTTCTCATTAAAAAATATAGGTGCTTTGTTGTCTTGTATAGAGTAATAACATTTCTGCTTATCTTCTATCTCAATAAATGCAGCATTAATATTTTTAACTACATTTTCAACTCTTCCAACATATATGTTACCAACAACACTGCCACTATCTAAAGGCTTAAGATAGTGGCAGGTATTATCAGAAGTATATATGCAACAGAAGATTTTATTGTTAATATCTGTGATTATATATTTATATTCCATAAATTATCTGTTCCATGTTTTAATATTTCTATAGAAGCATGTTCTGTTTCCAGTGTGGCATGCAGCACCAACCTGACGAACCTTTGCAAGAATAGTATCATTGTCACAGTCGATGTCAAGAGAACCAACATACTGGAAATGACCTGATGTAAGACCTTTAACCCAGAGCTCCTGACGGCTTCGGCTATAATAAGTCATGATGCCAGTCTCTAAAGTTTTATTGTAGGCTTCCTCATTCATGTAAGCAAGCATAAGGACTTCATCATTGACATAATCCTGTACAACAACTGGAATAAGACCATTGGCATCAAGCTTTAAATCCTTAAACGAAATATCAGCCTTAGGCATTGATGATGCCTTGCTGTAAGATGCTCCGGATTCAAAAAGATTAACAGCCTCCTTAAGGTCAATACGTTTTTCATATATTGCCTTACCGATAATTGCACCATGGATACCGGCATCATTAATATGTGTAAGATCATCCATGCAGCTCATGCCGCCTGAAGCAATAATATCAATACCTGTTTTATCAGAAAGAATCTTAGTCTGTTCAACATTAGGACCGGCAAGCATACCATCCTTTGATATATCAGTGTACACAATAGTCTGTACGCCGATATCCTTCATTGCAAGTGCAAGTGAAAGTGCGGTCTTATCACTGACCTTTTCCCAGCCCTCGATAGCCACAAGACCATCTTTTGCATCAACACCTACAACAATATGTTCAGCACCGAATCTGTCAATGGCAGCCTTAATAAAATCAGGATTCTCAACAGCCTTAGTACCGATAATAACTCTGTATACGCCGAGGTCAAGAACCTCCTGAATGTTCTCAAGAGTACGGATTCCACCGCCCATCTGTACAGGAACATTAACACTTGAACATATCTTCTTAATAGTTTCTGCATTAACGCCGTGTCCTTTCAAAGCGCCATCAAGGTCAACAGTATGTATAAACTGTGCTCCTGCCTCTTCAAAGCCTTTAGCGATCTCGTAAGGTCTTTCAGAATATACAGTAACTTCATTAAAAAGTCCCTTCTTTAAGCGGACACACTGCCCGTCTTTAACATCAATTGCTGGATATAATCGCATATATGTAACTCCTTAAGTATATTTAGAGACTTCCCTTAGTAGAGAGAATTGTCTTGATTCTTGTATCTTTAACAGTTGCCTCATCCAATGCCTTTGCAAATGCTTTAAACATGCCCTCAATAATGTGATGATCGTTTTCACCTGCAATCTTTCTTATATGAAGATTCATGCCTGCACTGTAGGATATTGCATAGAAGAATTCTTTAACCATCTGTGTATCAAAGTATCCAACGCTGTCTGCTGTAAATGTAGATTCAAAGCCAAGATACGGTCTTCCTGAAAGGTCTATGGCACACATGATAAGTGTTTCATCCATAGGAAGAATAATATCACCATATCTTCTTATGGACATCTTATCTCCTATAGCTTCTTTGATAGCTTCTCCAAGTACAATTCCGACATCTTCGATAGTATGGTGGCAGTCAACTATTAGGTCACCAGTTACTTTTAACTTAAGATCAAAAAGACCATGCTTAGCAAAGCTTTTTAACATATGGTCGAAGAAGCCGATTCCTGTATCGACCTCTGCTTCTCCCGAACCATCAATTCTTAAAAATAAAGCAATATCAGTTTCACTCGTTTTTCTTTTTACAGTTGCCTGTCTGATTTCAGATACAGCCATATAATCCCCGTTTCCGCGCCAGTGCGCTAATTAATTTTCAAATCTTACCTTAATTGAATTAGCATGAGCTGTAAGATGCTCTGCTGTAGCAAATTTCTCAATATCAGTGTGGATAGCTTCAAGAGCATTTCTAGAATATGAAATAATGCTCGATTTCTTAATGAAGTCATCAACACTTAAAGGTGAGAAGAACTTAGCTGTTCCATTAGTAGGAAGAACGTGGTTAGGACCTGCAAAGTAATCACCAAGAGGCTCTGAACTGTATTCTCCAAGGAAGATAGCACCTGCGTTCTTAACCTTAGTCATAACATCAAAAGGATTCTTTGTAACGATTTCCATATGCTCTGATGCAATCTCGTTAGCAACATCTACAGCCTCATCAATATCCTTAGCAACAAGAATATATCCGTAATTATCAAGTGATTTCTGGATAATTTCCTTTCTTGATAATTCAGCTACAAACTTATCAACTTCTGCAGATACCTTATGTGCAAGGTCTTCACTTGTAGTTACAAGAATTGCAGATGCCATCTCATCATGTTCAGCCTGAGATAAAAGATCTGCTGCAACGTAACGAGGATTAGCAGTCTCATCAGCAATTACAAGAATCTCACTAGGACCAGCAACAGAATCAATGCTTACATAACCAAATACGGCCTTTTTAGCAAGGGCAACATATATGTTACCAGGTCCACATATCTTATCAACCTTAGGAATTGATTTTGTACCATATGCCATAGCTGCAACAGCCTGCGCTCCACCAGCCTTGTATATAACATCAACACCAGCTTCTTTAGCTGCAACAAGTGTTGTAGGATATACCTTTCCTTCTTTATCAGGTGGAGTACACATTATAATCTGATCAACGCCTGCAACCTTTGCCGGAAGAACATTCATAAGAACTGATGAAGGATAGGCAGCCTTTCCACCAGGTACATACACACCTACTCTTGCAAGTGCAGTAACCTTCTGACCTAATATAGTTCCATCCGGCTTAGAATCAAACCAGCTGTACTGTTTCTGCTTCTCATGGAAAGAACGAATATTAACGATAGCCTTTCTTATAACATCAATAAGCTCAGGGTCAACTAAAGAATATGCTTCTTCAATCTCTGCCTCTGTTACGACAATATTGTCAGCATTGATATCAGCCTTATCAAAATTCTTAGTATATTCAAATAAAGCCTCATCACCTCTTGTCTTGATATTAAGAAGAATCTCAGCAACGGCTGATTCAAACTTTCCATAGCTGTTAGGACTTCTCTTTAAAAGATTCTCTAAAATATTATTCTTACTTTCATCTGTTAATTCAACGATACGCATTGTATTCCTCCTTGTTTTAATGCTTGTTATCTGCCCTGTGTTTCTATATATTTCTTAACATCATTAATAAGTTTATTAATTCGCTCCTGCTCCATCTTCATGCTTACCTGGTTTACAACCATTCTCGCAGAAAGAGGACACACCTCTTCGAGCACTTCAAGACCATTTTCTCTTAAAGTTGCACCTGTCTCAACGATATCAACGATAACCTCTGCAAGACCTACAATAGGTGCTAACTCGACAGAACCGTTAAGCTTGATAATCTCTACAGTCTGGTGCTTTATATTATTAAAATAATCCTTTGCAATGTTAGGATACTTAGAAGCAACTCTTATAAGCTCATGATGCTGTAACTTTTCTCTTGCTGATTCAGGACCGCATACACACATTCTGCATTTGCCCATCTGAAGGTCATATACTTCATAAAGACTTCTTCCTTCCTCAAGAATTGTATCCTTACCTACAATACCGATATCGGCCGCACCATATTCTACATATGTAGGAACATCAGATGGCTTTGATAAAAAGAAACGGAATCCTAATTCTTCATTAGTGAAGATAAGCTTTCTTGTCTTTTCATCCTTCATCTCTTCGCAAGGAATACCAATCTGTTCAAATATCTCCATTGCCTTCTTTGCAAGACGGCCTTTTGCTAATGCAATAGTTATATATCTCATTAAAATGTACCTCCTAAAAGGCTTTTTACAGCTGCTCTTTCATTTTTTCCTGATTCATCAATAACTCTTATTGTTGAATCAGAAGTGTATTCATCATCAATAAATGCTACATTTACCAATGATGATTCCTTAGCATATTCAATATATTGAGAATCAGACTTGCTGTCTTTATATTCAATCATGCAGACATTAACGCCAGTGCTTCTTAATTTCTTAGATACATTTATAGCATCACTAAGCCTGTCAGCATTGTATACAAGAAGTGTTCCGTTGGCATCATGTGGAATATGGATATTCTGTCTGTTAAGTGCAGCTATAAGTCTGTCGATTGTTATAGAGAAACCGATAGATGCCTTGTCACAGCCAAACTGTCCAAGCAGCTTGTCATAACGTCCGCCATTTACAACGGGCTCACCAGTTCCAAATGTATATGCATGGAAAATAATACCTGTATAGTATGCATGTTCAGATAAATCTCCTAAATCAAATGAGATATATTTATCGTAATTGTTATTCTTAAGAAGCTCATACAACTCCTCAAGTCTGCTAACAGCCTGTATGCACTCTTCTTCATCTGTTAAAGATTTAGCCTTTTCAAGCACCTCTGTACCACCAAATAACTGAGGAAGTTCAAGCAATGCTTTGGCAACTGCATCATCAATATTAAGACTATCTAAGAGTTCTTCAACACCGAAGTAATTCTTATCCTTGATAAGTCTTAATAATTCTTCTGCAGAATCTCCTGTAATGCCAGCTTTATGTAAAAGTCCATTAAAGAAAGCAACGTTACCAAGCTCAACCTGAAATTCAGTAAGACCTGCTGATAACATGCAGTCAATAACCATAGAGATAATCTCATAATCCGCTGCCAGAGAGTTATCATTGATAAGCTCTGCACCAAGCATCGTATTTTCTTTAAGTCTTCCCTGATAATACTTGCTTACATTGACAAATGTATTGCCAAGATAACAGAGCTTGACAGGAAGAACTCTGTCTTCAAAATATTTTGCTGTTGCTCTTGCAATGGAAGGTGTCATATCCGGTCTTAATACTAAAGTGTTTCCGTATCTGTCAAAAAGCTTGAACATTTCATTAGACGGTACACTTCCACGTTCTTTATTGAATACATCAAAGAATTCAATAGAAGGTGTCTGTATATCGTTATAGCCATATGATGCACAGACATCATGAAGACGATTCTCAATGACCTTCTTTTCTGCACATTCTGTACTGTATATATCGCGTACACCCTCTGGTGTATGTAGTAAATCTTTCTTCATAAATGTATATCCTTTCGTTATATTGAATGCTTTAATGCGTTGAAGTGATACTATGCTAACACACTAAATTTGTATGAATTATACATAAATATGTAGTTATTGTCAACAAACTATTTATCAGAATCTTCGATTTCTCCGTGCAGGAACTCCTTATAGATTATATATCTGTTGCCTCCTTTAGAATGTGCTATATTAATTGCTTTTTGGATTTTTTTCTTAATAAGATCTAAATCCTTTCCATTATCAGGATATCTTCCTATGCCAATAGAAAATTCTATATTATATGATGAATCAATAAATTTACAATGCCATGAAATCTGGGTCCTAATATGCTCCAAAAATGCACGCAGCTTAACTTCATTATTGATATTTTTAATAGCAATAATGTATTTGAAATCATCCAGACGGCCTAATAAACCACGGCCATCAATAGCTTTTAATATAGTATCTTCAATTACATATGTTATTCTATGGAATTCATCATCTGTATGTGTAGCTTTAAACTGCTCAAAATTGTCAACTTCAAGATATATAAGTGATAGTTCGCAGTTATTATCAGCTTCTATGTTTTTTAAACAGAATTCTTTGATGGCAGGTTCTGGCTGCGTAATTAGTAAATTTTTATTTTCATCAGTTTTATTTTTAAATGCGTTAATCTGATGCTGTAATTTTTTGTTAAGTTCACGGATAACTAAAACATCAGATATATGTAATTCAAGATATTCTGATGAATCAGTATTAGGTATAACCCTCTTTTCAATATCAACAATTACCCAGCGGTATGAATTATCTATTCTTCGCATCCGTATACACATGGATTTCTTTATGCCAGGTCTTAAGCTGTTTGCAACATCAACAAAATCATCAAGATCAACCTGATGTATTGAGTCCATTATGGAAAAATGCATGGACATTCCAAGAAACAGATACATAGGTTCATTAGCTGTTACAATAGTAAAATTATTGTCAACAACAGCATATCCATTAACTAATTCATATTCATCAATATGGTTATTTCTCATAATATGACTATCATGATTCATATTATTCACCTTACTTTCTATCGTAATTCTATATCCTTCTGGATTGTTTGCAGATAATGAACAGGAATTCCCTGATTTGCATATATGCGGAAATTCTGATTTATTTCTTTATATGTGAAGCTTTTTCGACCACCATTTTCACTTCTATTCCAAAAATTTATTATATCAGAAAATGGTACATAATAGAACTCATCTCTTGAAGAAAAATATATAATTATGAAGGAGATTCCGTCCTGTTTTTCAAATTCACGCATGAATTCAATCTGATGTTCATGGATGTTCTGAATTGGAAATGTATCCGTTGCACATTCTTTTGCATCAAAACATACAGGAATTCCCTGAACGACACCAATATAGTCAACCGTACTTTTCTGGTCAAAATATGCCAGTGTAATATGTCTTGTGCTCTGGTCTATATTAATTGGCTTTATAGGTGTTGGAATCTTCTGGACAAGTGCAAGATGTGAAGTCCTGTATTTATCATTAGACATATTAATAAGGTCTTCTAATGTAGAGCCTCTAAGTCCTCTTGAATTCCAGGTCGGCATAACTGTTCTCCTTTCATGACATTTTTAAAAGAATCAGGTATTACAGCGTATATATGAATGTCCATATCCGGAATATCCAATTCATATGAATGAAGCATCTGGTCTTTTACTTTGTATTGTCTGTTAAATGTGTCATTAACAGATTTCTGGCCGTATTTATAATCACCTATAAGAGGATGTCCGATACTTGCAAGATGAGCTCTTATCTGATGGCTTCGTCCTGTAAGAAGATGAATCTTTAGCAGAGTCACATTGCCATTAGAACATACCGGAATATACTCTGTCTCAATCGGAAGTGAATCTTTAGTTTCAGTTCTGCTTATAGTCACTTTATTAGTTTTGTTATCTTTATACAGATATCCTTTTATTAAAGCACGCTTATCAACGTTCCCCTTTACAATGCACAGATAGTACTTTCCAAGGGTTCTCTGTTTAAATGCTTCCGATAACTGCTGTAATCCTTTAGTAGTCTTTCCAGCTGCTACAATTCCGCTTGTATTACGGTCTAATCTGTTGCATATGCCAGGCTTGAACGACGCTAAATCACCGGCGTTAAGTTCTCCCTTATGTATAAGGTGTGCAATTAAATATTCAACAAGTGACACATCTTCAGGCTTTGCCTTCTGTGAAAGCATGCCAGAAGGCTTATTAATGAATATAACATCAGAATTCTCATAGATTATATCAAGTGGCCTGTATATTCTGTTGTAGTAGTCGTAATTAACTGTTCTGTTATTATCGGCTGAGAATTTTTCAAATGTCTCATCAGAAAAGAAAATCTTGATTATATCACCACATTTTAACTTCTCATCACCTGTTGCTTTGGAATTATTGAGTGTAATATTCTTTTTTCTCAGCATTTTGTAAAGAAAGCTCTTAGGGGCGTTGGATAAATAACGCTCAAGACAGCGCATCATCTTCTGACCTGCGAGCTTTTCATCAATGTTAATTTCTTTCATATAATACCTGCTTAATTACATGCTCATTCTTAGTAATGCGTCTGTTATATACTTTTTTCTGTCAAGGCTGTTTTCCTTGCTCACATCAAAATTCAAGGCTGCATTCTTAACTTTTTCAAGATATGTATCCTTATCCTTATAGAGAAGGACAGCACATGTAAGCTTCTCATTCTTCAAGAACTCCTTAACACTTGTCTCGAAAAGGTTCTTGTCAGCTTTAGCAGCACTTGTATAGGCAAGTATCTGGTTATCACTGATAACTGCTGCCATAATACCAACAGGCTTCTGCTTATTGGATACAACAAGGTCATAGACGCTGTTTAATTCGCCTTTACGTTCTTCAATAGCACTCTTTAATTCTTCATCACAGTTCTTATGTGGAATAAGAACAAAGTATGATACTGCGAATTTGGCAGCAGGCAGAACAAGTACAACAGCAAGCATTGTAAGGTAGTTATTCTTTGATTTCCATATTATGAAACCAATGATAAATATTACGAGTACAACGGCAAATGCAATAATTGTTTTAATCATATTGCGGCTTTTTTTATAGGCAAGATAACCGAACTCACCTTTTTCTACTTTTTTCATTACTTCTGCTCCTTATTTTTCTAGGTGGAATAAGACATTTTGGACCAAATCCAATCAGGTCATTTCTGTTGTTGGCAAGAAGTGCTTCTTTTACAAGATCGTAATTCTCAGGCTTCTTGTACTGGATAAGTGCTCTCTGCATCTCTTTTTCATGATGGGATACAGGTGTATATACCTTTTCCATTGTTCTTGGGTCATAACCTGTATAATACATACATGTTGAAAGTGTTGACGGTGTAGGATAAAAATCCTGTACCTGTTCTGGCATATAGCCTAAGTCACGCACATATTCAGCAAGCTCAATAGCCTCTTTCATGGTTGAACCCGGATGGCTGGACATAAGATATGGCACTACAAACTGCTCTTTTCCTGTCTTATCATTAATTCTTTTATAGCGTTTAATAAAGCTGTCATACACCGCTCTTGAAGGTTTACCCATTCTTGATAAAACCTTATCTGATATATGCTCTGGTGCAACACGGAGCTGTCCGCTAATATGATTCTCACACAATTCTCTTAAAAATGTATCATCAGAATCTTCCATACAATAATCAAATCGTATGCCTGACCTTATAAATACTTTCTTAACAGAAGGAATCTTACGAAGCTTTCTTAAAAGGCTTATATAATCCTTGTGTTCCACGACAAGATTCTTACATGGCTTAGGAAAAAGACACTGTTTATTGACACATGCTCCCTTACTTAATTGCTTGTCACAGGCTGTTCTTCTGAAATTAGCTGTAGGGCCGCCAACATCATGAATATATCCCTTAAAATCGGGGTCATGTGTCATCAATTCGGCTTCTTCTATTATATTTTCATGGCTTCTTGTCTGTATGATACGTCCCTGATGGAAGGTAAGCGCACAGAATGAACATCCGCCGAAGCATCCTCTGTTGCTTGTAAGAGAAAATTTAATCTCTGATAATGCAGGAATACCACCCATTTTCTTATATACAGGGTGATAATCTCTCATATAAGGCAGTGAATATACATCGTCCATCTCCATCTGTGTAAGCGGCATCGCCGGAGGATTCTGTACGACATACATTTTTTCCTTAACCTTTTCAACAAGAATCCTGGCGCTGAAAGCATCAGTATTAATGTACTGTGTATAGAAGCTCTCAGCATATTTCTTCTTATCAGCTGCAATCTCATCATAGCTTGGAAGCTCTATATAATCATCATATATATGGTCAAGGCTTTTTGCTTTATATACAGTGCCTCTTATATATGTGATGTCTTTAACATCAATTCCGGCTTCAAGCGCCTCTGCTATCTCTACAATAGAATGTTCGCCCATTCCGTAAGAGATAATATCTGCACCCGAATCAATAAGGATTGAATGTTTCATCTTATCAGACCAGTAATCATAGTGCGACATTCTTCTTAATGAAGCCTCAATGCCACCAATAATAATAGGTGTTTTCTTATATGTCTGTCTTATAAGATTACAATATACAATAGTTGCATAATCGGGACGCATGCCCATTTTGCCACCAGGCGAATATGCGTCATTCTTTCTGTGCTTTTTATTGACTGTATAATGATTAACCATTGAATCCATATTACCTGCAGAAACAAGAAATCCTAATCTTGGTTCTCCGAGGATTGTAATTGATTCTTTCTTTTTCCAGTCAGGCTGTGCAATAATGCCAACCTTATAACCACGGCTTTCTAATAGCCTTGTTATAATAGCCATTCCAAAAGAAGAATGGTCAACATAGGCATCTCCGCATATATACACGAAGTCGCATTGCTGCCAGCCCCTTTTTTTCATATCTTCTCTGCTAATTGGAAGAAAATCCTTAACCATGGAATTCTCCTTATCTTTTAATTTGGTTTCGTTGTAATATTGATATCTCTTCTTTGGTAAGTGCTCTGTATTCACCTGTTTTTAGGCTTTCATCAAGTGGTAATGCACCAAATGTTATACGCTTAAGGAACAGAACCTCTGAACCTATGGCAGTAAACATTCTCTTTACCTGATGAAACTTACCCTCATGTATTGTTACATGAATCTCAGAATAATCCTTATCAGAATTATAGCTTAATACCTTTAATATGGCAGGAAGTGCTGTCAGCTCTTCATCAACGAATAGTCCATCAGCAAACTGCTTAACTTCCATATCACTTATCTTACCTTTAACTTTGGCATAATAAGTCTTATCAACATGCTTTTTAGGTGATAGCAGATCATGTGCCATAGCACCATCATTCGTAATTATAAGAAGCCCTTCGGTGTCCTTATCAAGTCTTCCTACAGGAAAAAGGTCTTTTCTGTTCTTATTTTTAATAAGGTCAATCACTGTTGTACATGTATTGTCATCAGTTGCTGAAACAACACCGGCAGGCTTGTTAAGCATAAAATACTCATATTCATGATAGCCCACAGCATTACCATCTACATTTACAGAATCACCATCTGTATTAATCTTTGATTCAGGCTTTGTCACAATATTGTCATTAACAGTGACTCTCTTTTTTCTTATCAGTTCTTTAACTTCACTGCGTGTACCAACCTGCATGTCTGCAAGATATTTATCAAGTCTTATAAGCATTTACATCCATCTCCAGCCTGCAAGATATTTATTTTTTAACTGTCCGTTAGCGTTCTTGCCCCATCCAAGTGGATAGCCATCAACACATACAAGTGTCCAGCCAGATTTGACATTAAAATCATCAATATCGATAGTCTCTCCTTTAAGATATCTGATTACTCTGTCATCTGAAACAGAAAGGTCAAGACAGTTATTAAACTGATCATTAGTAAGTGCCATTGCAAATGCCTGACTCGGTTCAAAACGGTTCTTCTTAAGTTCACCTAGCAGCAGACCATTTCTTATAATTCTTAAACCGCGTTCCTCTGCCATATAAGGAGATGTAAGAAAGACCCTTGTATCTCTTATATTGATATAAGCAGGGTCATATTCAAATGTTGTGCTGTCCATGAACTCCTTTAATTCATCAGGAAGCTTTGTCTTTCCTGATACAGGTCTTTTAGAAGATGTATAATCTTCGCCGTCTTTCTCAAATAATGCCACAAAATGTCCTTCTCCAGGCATCTTATGAGGAAATATTCTGACAGCCTTCTCAAGATGATATCCTTCATCAGTATCAAAGCCGTGTGAGAAGCCTTCATATGGCTTGATATCTATAAGGTGCATATCAGGTCTGTTGGTAAGAAGATGTATTACTGAATCTTCATCCTCCAGCTTTGAAAATGTGCATGTAGAATATAATAATTTACCGCCCGGTTTTAACATGTCAGCACCGGCAAGAATGATATTCCTCTGAATCTGCGAATAGAACTCAGGACCATTCTTTTCCCATGCTTTGATAAGCTTATTGTCTTTTCTGAACATTCCTTCACCTGAGCATGGAGCATCAATAAGTACTTTGTCAAAGAATCCTGAGAATCTTGAAGCTATACCCACAGGGTCTTCATTAAGGACGCACAGATTAGGAACACCGAATACTTCAACATTCTTAAGAAGTGCTTTGGCACGCGAATTGCTTATATCATTGGTTATAAGTAGTCCTGTTTTGTTTAATTTGGCTGCAAGCTCTGTTGACTTGCCTCCGGGAGCTGCACACATATCGAACACAACATCTCCCTCATCAATAGGAAGAACATTTGCCGGTGTCATGGCACTTGGCTCCTGAATATAATATAAGCCTGCAAAATAATATGGGTGTTTAGCAGGCTTGTCATCTTCTGAATAATAGAATCCGTTCTCAATCCAAGGAACAGGTTCTAACTTAAACGGACATATCTTAAGGAAATCCTCTGTTGAAATTTTAAGGTTATTGACACGCAGTCCATATAATCTCTTATCATTAAAGCTTTCTATATAGCTGTCATATTCATCACCTAACATCATTTTCATTGATTCTGTATATTTCTCTGGTAAATTCACTTTGTATACCTCAATTCTGTATAGTTTCTGTAATGAGTTACTGCACTGACTGTGCCCGGTAATCCTCAGCAATTATATCCAACTGGCGTGAAAATCTTGAAAGTTCATTAACATCGCCTTTTTCAAATATTTCATAGAATTCATCCTGGATTTTTATAACAACCTGCTTATTGGCAACCTTGTACAGATTCTGGATTGTACTTAATATATCTGAAACAATATTTGCCTTAACCATAAAGTAGGTCTGGGAATTAATAATTTCATCATGGATAGATGACATTTCGTTATCAAGTGTTATAAGTGCATCTGATGCCGCATTTAGTCTTTCTTTCACATGTGCAGGAATTTCACCATCATATTTGTATTGAAGCGAATGTTCAATAATTGCCCAGAAATTCATGCCAAGAGTTCTTATCTGAATCTCCACAGGTATAATAGTAGTACCTTTCACTGTCTCAACTTCATAATGGACTATAAGGTGATAACTTCTATAACCACTGTCTTTAATATTCTTAATATAATCCTTCTCACTTATTACAGTCATGTCTTTTCGTTTCTTGATAAGCCTCACGACTGTATATATATCTTCTGTAAACTGGCATATAAGTCTGATTCCTGCAATATCAAAAAGGTTTTCCTGTATTTTATCAATATCAATTCCTCGTCTCTGTGCCTTTTCAATTATACTGGAAATGCTTTTAACCCTTCCTAAAACCTGTTCTATCGGTGAATACACGCCAGCCTGACGATACTCTTTAATTATATGATTAAATTTAACCTGAAGTTCTTCCACCGCAAGATCGTAAGGTGTAAGAATTTCCTTCCACATCTGAATTTCCATTGTAATCTCCTTGATTGCAAATTTACATTTTATTATAACACATAATTAGAATTTTTTGAGAATATTATTAAATATCAATTGTCAAAGAGGTCGTATGATAAGCATACTATTATTACTTCTGTTTATTTTTTCGGCATTGTCAGTTCCTGTATGTGAGGGTGTGATATCAGGTCTGTATCTTTTCGGAATAAAAGTATTTCCGGGTTTATTTATTTCATTTATATTAACAGGCATGCTTGTAAGAATACTGGAATATAAAGGAACAAAAAGTATTGTAATACTTGTACTTGCAGGTATAATGACAGGATTTCCCAATGGAGCATATATATGTTCGTGGTACAAAAAAAATAATCCGGACAGCAGGTTTACGGACAGGCTGGCAGGTCTGATTAACATTCCAAGCCCGGCGTTTCTTATAAGTTATGTATATATTAATATTCTTGAAAGGAAAATAAGTTTAGTAATATTTCTTCTTGTTACATATATTCCTGTTATTTTATGTTCTATCATTTTATTATTGAAATATAATCATAAGCAGCGCAATGAAAAAAATCTGTCACAGAATCTGAATTTCAGGAAATTATTTAAAATATTTGAAGAATCAGTAAATGCATCTGTTGAAACCACTCTTAAACTTGGCGTATATATTATACTTTTTTCCGTAATAATAAGTATAATGCAATGTATCCCGATAAAAGGTTTTATAAATAAAATGTTGGCAGGCTCATTAGAAATATCAAATGGACTCTGCATAATAAAACAGTCAGATTTACCATATATATTTAGGCTTTCAGCTATTGTTTTTCTTGATGCATTTGGCGGAATATGCACAATAATGCAGACAAAATGTGTATGTGGCCAATACATAAGCATAAAAAAATACATATGTCAGAAAATGATTCTATGTATTGTAACACAGATAATATTGATTCTGACATATGTATTAAAATTAATATAATCAATTATTCTTCATCATCTGATTGTGAATCAGTTTCGTTAGAAGCGTCAGTATCAGCAGATTCTTCTGTACTGTTTTCTTCTATTCCACTAAGTTCATTTCTGTTATTATTAACGACAGAAAGAACATTTTCAAGACCTGAAAGAAGTGAATCATATTTTTCTTTATTGTCTTTTATTGAATGTTCTATAATATACTGAAGCTTAGCCAGCATGTCATCTGTATACTGCATTGCTCCATATCTGATGCTGTTGGCTTCCTCTGTAGCGTTATCCAGGATTGTCTGTGCCTGAGCAGTTGCCTGTTCAATAAGTTCGTTAGCCTGAGCATAGGCTCTCTGCATAATTTCATGCTCATTAATAAGTTCTTCTGTCTGAATCTGAGCAGCATTGATAATTGCATCCGCCTGTTCCTTTGCATCTGCAAGGATGGCATCTTTATTACTTAATATTTTCTGATATTTCTTTACCTCATCAGGAGTTTTTAATCTTAACTCAGTAAGCATGTCTTCTAATTGTTCTTTATTAACAATAATTTTAACATTAGATAATGGATAATATTTACAATTATCTATATAACTCTCAATATCACTTATTAATTGCTCAATTCTACTCATGGTAATACTCCTTTATTAGTGTTTTATTGCTTAATCCCATATTTTTCATATACTCTGTCAATTATCTCTTCTGGAACGAACTTATGAATATCTCCCCCATACATAGCCATTTCCTTTACAATACTTGAACTTAAGTAAGCATATTTCAGGCTTGTTGTAAGGAATATAGTGTCAATTCCAGGAGCTGCAACTCTGTTTGTCTGTGACATGGCAAGTTCATATTCAAAATCAGTAACAGCTCTTAATCCCCTTATAATAACAGATACATTATGTTCTGCAGCGAAATCAACCAAAAGACCACTGAAGCTTAATACTTCAACATTAGACAAGTCCTTAGTGACTTCCCTTAACATATTAACACGCTCTTCTACTGAAAACAATGGTGTTTTGGTACTGTTATTAAGTACACCAACTATTAAATGATCGACAAGACTTGCTGAACGCCTTATTATATCCAAATGTCCTAATGTTACCGGGTCAAAGCTTCCTGGATAAATTGCTTTCTTCACAGTTATTCACTCTCCTTTAGTCTTATAAATATGTGCTTGTTTGTTTTATAATTTTTGACTTTTATTGTCTCAAAACCACACTCATTAATATAATCTAAAGGAACATGCAGAGCTTCCTCTATTATGATTATTGTATATTTATCAATTATATCTGAATGTGATAATGCATTTAAAACATCATATTCGTAATCTTTCCCATATGGAGGATCCATAAATATAATGTCAAATACTCCTTTTCCTGCAAGTCTGTTTATAGCTGATAAAACATCCTGTTCCATTATAACAGCTTTTGAATCAAGCTTTGTAAATGCAAGATTGTCTTTAATAACAGCTAATGCTGCTCTTGCATTTTCGACGAGAACGGCTTCTTTAGCACCGCGGCTTAATGCTTCAATGCCAATAGCACCGCTTCCTGCGTATAAATCAAGAAATCTACATCCAGCAATATCTGACTGTAACATATTAAAAAGAGTTTCTTTAATTCTATCTGTAGTAGGTCTTGTGTTGTCCCCCTCTGCTGCTTTAAGAGGCAGACTGCGGGCTGTACCGGCTATTACTCTCATATTAATAATTCCTTTTCCTATATTCTTATTCGAAAAAATTCTTTAATTCAGCGCGTGAATTGATTTGCAGCTTATTAAATATAACCTTCATATTAGATTTGACAGTGCTTTCTGCAATGAATAACTGAGCTGCAATTTCTTTGTTAGAAAGCCGTTGCGCTGCAAGCTTGGCAACATCAGCTTCTCTTACTGTAAGTCCATAATCAGCAAGTACATGACCTGCTTTTTTTATGCTTTTAATACCCTTTTCATAATTTTTTGAAATTTTTACTATGTGTTTTATAAAGCTTGAAAAATCACGGCTTACAACTGTTTCTGCAATAAGATCAGATATTAAGCTGTAATTATGTACGAAAGGCATATATATATTGTCCGGCTCGGCAAGTTTTATTGCTTCTAATAAAAACTTATGTGCTTTTTCAGTTTCACCTGTTTGATAGTTAGCAACAGCAAGATATATATATGTGTAAATCTGTGGTAGAACATATGAAAAAAGGTTGTTCAGCCCTAATAACTGTCCGCTTATTCCTAAGAAATGATGATATTCACCATTAAGAATAAGGTATTTACCAAACAGTACATTTACAAAGCTGAGTGAATAAAAACTGACAGTATCTTCAATTTTTTTCTGATCTTTAAGCCATGCGGCAATTTCATCCTGATGTTCTATATTACTGAGCATACATGCATTACATATATCTGCAAGCTTGACAAGAGAACCGGTTTTATTATCATCTTTTCTTGCAGCCTGTTCAATTTTGTTCATGTTTTCTTTATATTGATCGTTAAGACCTCTGTATAAAGAGATATTTGCTAAAATATAACAGGCTGCAATATATATACCATACTGGTTACGGCTGTCAGCCATATAGATTGTTTTCTGGCATAATATTTCAGCACTGTCAAAATCGCCTCTATTATATAAAGCATCTGCTTTCATAACAGCTTCAAAGCCTTTTCCATGCCCATTTGTTATGCGGTAATAATCAGGCGCACACTTCTCTAATGCATTTATCTCTTCATCAAGTGCACCAGCCTGTCTGTGATATAACATCATAACCGAAGGGCACTCAAAATTAAACGGAAAACCATTGGCAATTATATTAACAGGTGATTTTGAAAGAGTCGGAATAATATTGAACGCCTCTCTCATTTTATTAAAATCATTATATCCCGTATATGCTTTAATATATTGGAGCTCTGCAAGATATAAAATTTTCTGGCTCTCATTAAGAATCGAATCATTGTTAATGTCATTGCCTATATCTGAAAGAAGTGTTTCAACCATATGCTTTTCATTAAATAAAAGCATAGAAAAACATATTATAATTGAAAATGTGTACTGACCATTCTTTTCGACATTCCAGTAATGGTTGGCAATATCAGAAAAAACATCCTTATTCTGTTTGATAACAAAAGGATATATATGCACAAAATCGCAAGTGCACTGATATATTTCACTATATTCCTTAGACTGACTGAAAAGTTTCATTGCCTCAAAATAATTGCCAGCCTCAAGATTAGTTCTTGCAGCACGCAGAGTAATATTTCTTAATTCTTTAGCAGGCTTTTCTTTGAGCATCTGTTCAATAAATCTTTTGAACATAGGATTAAAACTGTATTTTCGAGTATGCTCATTATAATCAACAAATGCAATACCATTAAGCATATCAAGACATTCTTTTTCTTTTAACAGTGTCTGTTTAATACATTGGTTTAATGTGAAAGAACTGAATACACCCATATCTGACAAAAATTCTCTTTCATCATGGTTTAATTCCAGCCATATATTATTTTCAATGAATGTATTGCATTTATCGTTTACAAATTCTACCATTCCATTCTTATGAGCTTCCGCACATAAATGTACAACATAAGGCCATCCTGATGTTGTTTCATATATTGTTTTGGCAGTTTCTTTATCAAGAATAACTTCATTAAGACGGAAATAATCTTCTATATCTTCAAGAGAAAATGAGAGTTCATTTTTTCCAATGCCTAATGCTTCATCCTTTGATATCAGGTTAATTATATTCTGGCTTGTGATTTTCCTTAATATAAATATATACTTAAAACCAATAGCAGTTGATGAATATGAAGATGCAAATATTTTACATATATTATCATCCAGTATATTATCAAAATTATCAATTATAAGCAGAGCTGAAGATTTGTCAGAATTCATAATTGAAAGGATATTAATAATCGCATTTACATCTTCCGGAGAATCAGGAAAGCCTATTTTCTTAAAGGATTCAGCAAAAGATGGGTTAAGAATCTTTATTGCATTGCATAAGTTCTCCCAGAATATATCCCGCGAACTATCTGCATCTATCCAAAGAACGGTGTAACCTGAATAATTCTTAAAAAAAGTTTTGCAGACTTTGGATTTTCCGTAGCCTGTTGGTGCATATATAAAACTATATCTGTACATCTCAAAACGGCCAAGTGATTCTTTCAGACTGTTGGATATATATGCCCTGTTAGTTAAATTACGGATATGAGCCATTGGTATCCCCCTCTTTTAATCAGGCTCAGATAAAACTGATTATTATTTCCATTCAGAATTATCTATTTCAATTTTCTTGTCTCTTAACATAAGTTCTTTAACAGCTTCAGCAGCAGGCTTGTCTTCAAAAAGCACCTTATTAACCTGCTCTACAATCGGCATCTCAATATTATATTTCTTAGAAAGTTCTAACGCTGCCTTTGCAGAGAACACACCTTCTACTACCATCTGCACTTCTTTCATAGCCTCGTCTTTGGTGTATCCTTTACCTATGAGGATTCCTGCACGTCTGTTACGGCTGTGCATACTTGCACATGTAACGATTAAGTCACCAATACCTGAAAGACCAGCAAAAGTATGAGGATTAGCTCCCATCGCAACACCAAGTCTTGTTATCTCAGCATTACCCCTTGTTATAAGAGCAGCTTTAGTATTATCACCATAGCCAAGCCCATCCGCAATACCTGCAGCAAGCGCGATAACATTCTTTAATGCACCACCTATGCATATTCCAAGCATATCAGGACTTGTATATACCCTGAATACATCACTCATAAAAATGTTCTGTAAATATTCAGCGGTTGCCTTTTCATGTGCACCTATGACACATGTTGTAGGAATACCACGGCTTACCTCTTCAGCGTGGCTTGGTCCTGATAAAACAGCAACCTTGGCACAAGGAATCTCCTCTTCTACAATCTGGCAGAGTGTTAATAAAGTATGCTCCTCAACACCTTTTGCCACATTTACAATAATCTGTCCTTCCTTTACGAAAGGTGCAATCAGCTTTGCAGTAGAACGTGTATAAGGAGATGCAACTGCAAGTACAAGTACATCTGCACTGTTAATTACATTCTCTGTATCTCCTGAAATAGTAATACTATCAGGAATCTTTACACCCGGAAGGCATCTTTTATGTTCTCTTTCAGTCTGAAGCATGTCAACTTCATCCTTTAAAACTGACCATACTGTTACATTGTGTCCGTTGTTATTAAGAAGTAAAGCCAGACCTAAGCCCCAGCTTCCTGCTCCTAAAACACTTACATTTGCCATAATTATACTCCAATCTGCGCATAAGCGCATCAAAAATTAATTCTTTTTTTCACCGATTTTTCGTTCTGTTCCCTGAACCAGTCTTACAATATTACTGCGGTGTCTGATAAATGCAAGCGCTGCAAGAGCGAAAACAATAACAGTACCTTCAACAAGGTCTGTTCCATTTAATGGAAGCCAGCCTAAGAATCCCCATATAAGAAATTCTACAAAAAACATTGCCATGCCTATAAGTGAGGCCAGTGAAACATAACGGCTTATCCTGGCTACAAGTGCAAAAAAGACAATACCAAAAACTGTAAACATGAAACAGTATTTAGGGAAAAGCATAAGACTTATAACAACACCTGAAGATGCTGCTATTCCCTTTCCACCCTTAAACTTAAGGTAGAACGGAAAATTATGTCCAAGCACGATTCCAAGTCCACAATACAGAAACAGAAGCATTTCCGGAATTGCAGTATGTGGTACTATAAGAAAATGTATCAATATATCAGCAATAACTGCTTTAAATGCATCTAAAAGATAAGTTGCAATTCCGGCTTTCTTGCCAAGAGTTCTCATAACATTGGTAGTTCCCGCATTGCCACTGCCATAATCCCTGATGTCAATCTTATTGAACTTTCCCATCCAGTATCCTGCCTGAATGAGTGCTCCGGCAAAATATCCATATATAAGAACACCTATTTTAAATAACATTACTCTTTCTCCTTACGTTCTCTGTTGATGAATCTGATAGATGTACCTCTGAATCCAAAGGATTCTCTTATTCTGTTTTCTATATATCTTGTATAAGAAAAATGTGTGAGTGCTACATCATTAACAAACATAACAAATGTCGGTGGTTTTACCGAAACCTGAGTCATGTAATAGATTTTAAGTCTCTTACCCTTATCTGAAGGTGGCTGCTTCATTGCAACTGCTTCTGTAAGAATTTCATTAAGCACACCGGTAGGAATACGCATAGTCTGTGCATCAACAATGTGATCAACTAATTCATATATTTTATTAAGTCTCTGACCTGTCTTGGCAGAAACAAATATAATCTCAGCATATGACATAAATGCAAGAGTATCTTTAATCTTATTCGTAAACTCATAGATAGTCTTGTCATTCTTCTCTATATCATCCCATTTGTTAACAGCAATAATAATACCCTTGCCTCTTTCATGCGCTATTCCGGCTATCTTGGCATCCTGCTCTGTAACACCTTCCGTAGCATCAATAACAAGAATTGCAATATCAGCTCTTTCAACTGCTGCAACAGTTCTTATGATACTAAAACGCTCCAGATCTTCTTTAATCTTACTCTTACGGCGTAGTCCCGCTGTATCAATAAATACATATTCTTTACCATTATATTTGATAGCTGTGTCAATAGCATCTCTTGTTGTACCGGCAATATCAGATACAATAACTCTGTTCTTGCCTACAAGCTTATTGATTATAGATGACTTACCAACATTAGGCTTACCTATTATAGCCACCTTAGGTCTGTCATCTTCTTTATCAGTATCTGAACCCTCTGGGAAATGACTTACCACTTCATCAAGTACTTCACCAAAACCTAACTTATTAACGGCTGATATAGGAAATGGTTCTCCAATTCCAAGATTATAGAATTCATATACATCAGGCATCATCTTCTCAAAGCTGTCAACTTTATTGACAACAAGAATAACAGGCTTGTGTGAGCGTCTTAACATATCAGCAACCTTAGAATCTGAATCTACAAGTCCCTGCTTAACATCAGTCATAAATATAATTACATCCGCAGTTTCAATGGCAATCTCAGCCTGTTCACGCATCTGCGAAAGGATAATATCACCTGTATCCGGCTCTATACCACCGGTATCTATAAGTGTAAAATTGTGGTTTAACCAGCTTACCTCTGCATAAATTCTGTCTCTTGTAACACCCGGTGTATCTTTAACTATTGAAATCTGTTGTCCGCACAGACTGTTGAATAATGTTGATTTTCCAACATTAGGTCTTCCGACAACAGCAACTATTGGTTTACTCATAATTCCTCCTTGCTCTTATAGCAAATTTACAAAAAATTAATACACGCAATCTATAATATAATATCAGTTTAATTGCTTTTTGTAAAGCACTGTGATATCATACAGAATATTGATTTTAAGCACTTTAGGAGGTGTTTTTGTGAAATTATCACGCAAAAAATTAACATTTATTCCGGTATTGGTTCTTATATCGGCAATTATTTTTCCATCTTTTACTGCACTGGCAGCAGATACATCTTATAAGTTCTCTGCAATTGATTTAAAATTAAAAGTTCCTGAGGAACTGATATGCTTTACGCAGACAACAACAGGCAATAATGCATATCTTAAGGATATTGGCGCACAGGATGCCAATGAAGTACAGAACTCAATGAAAGCATCTAATATATATCTTGAAGCATTTTCAAAAGATATTTCTTACGAAATTGCTGTTGTCGGAATGAAAGCAGGCGCATCACTTTCCAACCTTGATGAACTGGATGAGAATCAGTTAAGTGGCATGTTCCTGCAATATATTGACTCAGAGAATGCCAAGCAGGAAGATGGCCTGACAGAGACAATGACAGGCAAGGCTATAGATATAATTAACGACCGTCCATATTTCAGGACAGAGGTTACATCTGTATCAGACGAAAAGCAGACAATTTATACAAGAAAATACTACACTGTAGCACGCGGATATATATATATGTATTCTCTTCAGTCGAAGGATAATGAAATCACTGATGAGATGATTAATAACATCAGATATATAATCAATTCAGCCCAGTATACAAGTGTTAAAAAATCTGTATTTGAAAATGGTGTATTTACAGAGACTTTATCGACAATACTTACAGCAGCTATTCCTATCGCAATACTTGCAGCAATATATCTGCTTATAACCAGGGTTGGCAAAAAAGGCCGGGCAAAGCTTTCTTCTGAGGAAGCTGAATTAAGAGCCAGATACAAACAGGAACATAACAAAAAATAAAAAAAGCCAGAACAGATTATCATCAAAACATCTGTTCTGGCTTTTTAATATATTATCTGCATATACTCATGAATCCACACAAAACGCCACGTTTTCCATGTGAAGCCCTGTGTGAAAAGAGCCAGTCACTGTTACAGCTTGTGCATATGTCAGATATACCTATGTTATCAGGTTTTATTCCGGCATGAATCATATTAAAATAATTAGCTGCCTGAAGATTAAGCTGGTATTTATCTCCTGTCGTATGATAAAGTATCATACAGATTTCATTCTGGCTGTAAGCACTTCTGAACTTTTCTGCAACTGATTCATCAACCTCATAACAGTCCTGACATATTGATGGTCCTATGAATGCATGAATATCCTCTGGCTTTGCCCCATAAGTTCTGTTCATAAGCTGTACCGTTTCATGTGTTATATCTGCAACCGTTCCACGCCATCCTGAATGTGATGCACCTATGCATCTGTTTACAGGATCAATAAAATATACAGGTACACAGTCTGCAAAATATGTAATAAGACACAGACCGGCTTCATTAGTTACAAGTCCGTCAACATTATCAAAATCTCTTGCTCTTGTAAGTCCCATTCCTGCCATATTATAATCAACAGCAATCACATTGGTAGTATGTGTCTGTTTTGTACAAACACAGTTTTCAGGCTTAATATTCATTGTATCTAGAAATAACTCATAATTCTTATATACATTTTCATAATCATCGCCCCTGTCAAAAGAAAAGTTCATGCTTGAATATATCCCTTTGCTCACTCCACCATCTCTTGTTGAAAAATGAAGAGTGACCCAGTCAAATTCATCAAATGGTGTAAACTCAATATAAGGAATTCCATTCTTCTGTGATATTCTTGTGGAATTATTAACCACAGCTCCTTTTAATCCTTCATAAAGTGTTCCTGTATCAATATATTTAATGTTCATGATTATAATCCTTATTAAAATGCATTTTTAATATGTGTTACTGTTTCGCCATCTATTCCTATGACATCAAAACGGCATGGTATATCACAGCTTTTATATCTTGTTGTTATATAGAATTGTGCAACCCGCCTTATTATCTGCTGCTTTCTGTAATTTACAGCTTCGACTGCATATCCATATTTGTTATTACTTCTGTATTTGACCTCTACAAATACAATATAATTATCTTTCTTTGCGATAATATCTATCTCACCTGTTTTATTGCGGAAATTCCGTTCAAGAACAGTATACCCATTATCAACAAGATATCTGGCAGCAAGCTGTTCTTTATCTGCGCCGGTAGCTCTTTTATTAACAGCCATTATTTACCCACTTTCCCTTTAATCTTATCGCATTCATCTACAAATACAAGAATTTCTGCAACTACGGTATATAGTTCTGGAGGAATCATTTCTCCTATTTCAAGTTTTGATAAAGTATCAGCAAGCTTAGAATCCGCATATATAGGAACATCAGCCTCTCCGGCCTTTTCAATAATTGATTCAGCAATATATCCACGTCCTGTTGCAAGTATCTTTGGTGCCTGTTCCCCCGGAGTGTATTCAAGTGCAACAGCTATTTTAGGCTTATCATCATTATTTTTTTTCTCCATATGCTGCTCCTTCTTTAGATAAAGCTGTCATGCTTTTGCATCGAATATGTATTGTCCACCTGCAGCTGGTCTTGCCTCTGCTTCTATAAAATCCTTAACAAAATCAAGACGGTCTGAAGAATCAGCTGCTACCTTCATTTCAAAATGTGTATTATATCCAAGTTTTTCAAGGCGGGCATTAAGTCTGTCTATATGCTGATACACAAAATCAAGCAGTTCTTCTGTCTCGAGAACAAAATTAGTTGATACATTGTTACCCCCAGACAGATTGACATATATATCCATTGATTTAAGATTATCCATATCCAGATGAAGCATTGCGCTTATGTTATCTGTTTTTCCGGTAAGATTCTTTTTATTAGTGAATACATACAGTTCCCCATTACCTTCACTTTCCGAGAATTTAAGCGGCATCTGAAAATATGTCATATTCTTATTAAGATCATTCATGAAATCAATATTACTTTTTATGTCAGAAAGACTCTTCGAAAGTTCAGGAGCTGAATTGCCTGCTGATTTCAGTGAATTTTCAATATTTACCACATTTTTTCTTATACGCTTATAATATGAGCTTACAGCTTCCTCCCCTTCCTGTATATCCTTAGGAGTAAGCTTCATTGTATCATTAATTACAGCATGAAGAATCTCTCTGAAACTTCCTGAATTGATAATTTTCTGAAAATTATGAGAATTAAGACTATTATTTTCAACAAGCTGGTTAATAAGTTCCTTCACAGAAGTTTCTGCGATATCATTATTAAGTTTCACTCCTGAATCAGACAGCATATTATTTAATTCATCAATTGTCTGTTGCGATAGGACATCGCCAGCGGCTGATGAACTGACTTCTTCCCCATCAAGCCCCTCATACATGCCTGTAATAACATTTTGAAAATCCATAATATCCTGATTGTTCTTTAACAGGTCATTAACTATGCCATTCTCCATATCTGACAAGAGATTTTCAATATGTCCGTTAAACTGAACATACATCTGGAACTCGCGGATATTCTGTTCATTAACAGGAATCTCAAGTCTCATAAGATTGGCAACGGTATTAAGTGAGGCTTCTGGAAATTTCATGGAATATTTAACCATATTCCCTAATGTCTGTGCATCAACCGGCATGCCAAGTCCCAAAAGTTCTTTGACAATATTAATATTATCATCAGTAGCACCGAGACCTGCAGCCTCCAATGCTTTATCAATAAGAACTGCCTGCTGTTCATTAGCTAAAAACGGTTTGATTGAAATTTTATTATCAGAGTTATCCTCCACCATAAAAGTCACATTCTGTCCGATATTAATTAAAGCACCCTGCATAAGCTTAGCCTGAATCTGTGCTCCATTGTTCATTGTAATATATGCATTATTCCCATTTAACTGACTGACATACCCTGTAAATGTGTCACCTGACATAAGAGAATTTAATATTTTAATGCCAGCAGCCTGTGCAGCATTATTGCTTCCAGACGGTTCATGTGATACATTTTCCGACACATTAACATCTGTGGTCTGGCTGCCTGATGATATATTATTTTTGAAAAAATCGGACATATTAATATTCATATACGTTCACCTATATAAAATTCTTAATAAATGTTCTTCTGTGTATAGGACATGGACCGTACTCTTTTATTGCTTCAATATGAACTTTAGTTCCATAACCTTTGTGCCTGGCAAATCCATATTCCGGATACAAAGAATCATATTCGGTCATAAGTCTGTCCCTTGTTACTTTCGCAAGAATACTTGCAGATGCAATTGACAGACTCTTGGCATCACCTTTAATAATTGGAATCTGTTTAATGTCTATTCCTGGAATTGTAACTGCATCATTAAGAAGTATATCGGGTTTTACAGATAATTTATTAACTGCTTCGTGCATTGCTTCATAAGTTGCCTGCAATATATTAATCTCATCAATTCTTTCAGGAGATACAATTCCAATTCCGTATGAAAGTGCTTCTTCTTTTATAACATCAAAAAGTTCATCTCTTTTTTTCTCACTTAATTTCTTGGAATCATTTACATAAAGAATCCTTTTTCCTTTAGGAAGAATTACTGCACCTGCAACAACAGGACCTGCAAGCGGTCCTCTTCCAGCCTCATCTATTCCACATATATAAGAAAATGTATCATACATTTCTTCATATTCACGCATAGCTTCAATACGCTGTTTCTCAGCCTCCAGCTTTGCTGCTTTTTTAAGTTCACGTTCCTCTTTAAGTGTCATAGCTTTCCTTTCCGGTATCTTTAAGGTCTTTCAAGTGAGATTGTACCAATCTTTCCTTCTCTGAAATCATCAAGAATACATGCAGCACATTTTTCATAATCAATATCTGAGCCTTTCTTAATACAGCCACGTTTTCTGGCAATATGTTCCATAATACAGAGTGCAGCAGCATTTTCAGGATTCATCATTGTTTCAGTATCAACATTATCAAATATATCTTCTGTTATATCATAACGGCTATAAAGCTGCGGCTGATAATTCTTCTTAAGAAACTTTATAGTTTCTAATGCAAGCTCCTCAATATTAAGAATCTGGTCATTAATTGAACCAATCATCGCAAGTCTTTCACCGACATTTCTGTCTTCTATCTTAGGCCAGAGTATACCCGGTGTGTCAAGCAGCTCAACACTTCCATTAATTCTTATCCATTGCTTTCCTTTTGTAACACCCGGCTTATTACCTGTCTTGGCACTCTTTCTTCCGGTGAATGAATTAATAAATGTTGATTTACCAACATTAGGTATTCCAACAATCATAGCTTTGATGGAACGGTTCTTAATTCCTCTTGCTCTGTCTCTTTCAATCTTAGCAGAACATGCAACAGTTATAAGATTATTAACTGCACGGTTGCTTACATTGAGTCTTGAGTTAAGCTTGAGGCAGTAAAAGCCTTTATCTTTAAAATATGTTATCCATTCATCCGTTACTGTGTCATCTGCAAGGTCCGATTTATTCAATAATACAATACGTGCCTTATTTTTAGCCAGCTTATCAATATCCGGATTACGGCTGCTTAACGGTATTCTTGCATCCACAATCTCAATAACAAGATCAACAAGCTTTATATCTTCTTCCATCATTCTTCTGGCCTTAGTCATATGACCAGGATACCAGTTAATGGCTCTTTTCTTCTCTTCCATATATATCTCCATTATTTAACAAAACCAAATGAATCAAACGGTTCTATTACCATCCATACTTTTCCTACAACATTCTTACGTTTAACCATTCCAACACTGGCAAAACGGCTATCCTCACTATTATTACGATTATCTCCAAGTACAAAGTATTCATCATCAGCAAGTTTATAAGGATTGGCAGCTACACCTGGAGTAAGTATTGTCGTATCAACATAATCATCAAGCTGTACATCATTAATATATACCCTGCCATCCTTTATCTGGACTGTTTCCCCTGGAAGTCCAACTACTCTCTTTATGTATATCTTAGAGGAATCAACAGAATCCTGTTCGAAAGCTATACAGTCAAATCGCTTAGGTCCATTAAATGCATATGATATTCTGTTTATAAGAACAGTGTTATCATTAGACAGCGTTTCCTCCATAGAATTACCAACAACTGTAGAACGGCAGCATATGAATGTAACCAGAACATAAGCAAGTACTATTACAACACATACATCTGCTATATATTTGCATATATTAAGCAATGTAGTATTTTCCTGATATCTTCTCTGAAAAAATCTCATAATATTCCGACCTTTCCTGTCGCTTATATATAAGTAAAGGGACATTTTTTCAAATGTCCCTTACCGTGAATAACAAAATTATCTAACTAATTCCTTAACCTTAGCAGCCTTACCTGTTCTCTGTCTTAAGTAGTTAAGCTTAGCTCTTCTAGCCTTACCGCGTCTTACAACTTCAACCTTCTCAACGATAGGTGAATGTAATGGCCATGTCTTCTCAACGCCAACGCCGTTAGAAATCTTTCTTACTGTAAATGTAGCTCTGACGCCAGTTCCCTGCTTCTTTAATACTGTTCCCTCGAAAACCTGGATTCTTTCACGGTTTCCTTCCTTAATCTTAGCTGATACTCTTACAGTATCACCAACTCTGAACTCAGGAGCCTGAGCCTTAAGCTGAGCATCTTCGATGTTCTTAATAATTGTATTCATGTGTGACCTCCTTAATATTATGATGTTCTTAATACAGGTTCTGTAACAGAGGACCATCCCTTTTTCTCACAACTTGTTTAGATTATCATAATCAAGCAAATAATGCAAGACTAAAAATACATTTTCTTTATTATTTATTAATATCCAGAAGCCCTGGTAAGATATGGACTGTTATAGTCTTCTTATCAAGGTCATGATCTAATATACACTGGTCAATAACCGGTATTAAATAGCTTTCGCCATTATCTGCCTCTACTTCATATACATTGTTAGCGCCTGTCTCTAATACATCTTTTAGTACGCCCAAATGCTTTCCTTCATCTGTTATAACATCAAGTCCGATAAGATCGCATATAAAATACTCTCCCGGCTCAAGTTTAACAGCATCTTCTCTTGAAACGAGCAAGTCACATTTTGTGTATTTCTCTATATCATTGATGTCATCAAACTCTTTAAACTTAAGTATTACGAACTGCTTAAAGAATTTAACTGAAGATACAGTGACAGCTACCTGTTCTCTTTTTCCATCGATAACACATTTCTTAAGTTTTTTAAAACGAAGAGGATCATCTGTTGTAGGAAAGACCTTAACTTCACCTCTGATTCCGTGGGTCGATGTAATGACCCCTACTCTTAACATATCTTCCACTTAAATTCTCCATTCTGGCATAAATGTATATATAAATAACAAAACAGACAGCCCCGAAAGGCTGCCTTAGACAGTAGTGTTTGCTTAATTATCTATTTCAACAATCACTTTCTTGTCGCTCTTAGAAGCTGCAGCTGAAACAACTGCTCTTATTGACTTGGCAATTCTACCAGACTTGCCGATAACCTTGCCCATATCCGAAGGAGCAACCTTAAGATTGACTACAAGAGCCTTATCTTTTTCAGTTTCTGTTACTACAACCTCATCCGGATTATCAACTAGTGCCTTAGCGATAATTTCCACTAATTCTTTCATAGCCAATTACACCTCCACTAGTCTTATTTTTCGATACCAGCCATCTTGAAAAGCTTTCCAACAACCTCTGTAGGCTGAGCTCCGTTTGATAACCACTTCTTAGCAGCCTCAGCATCAATATTGAGCTTGCAAGGATCGTAATTAGGATCATAAGTACCGATTTCATCGATGAATCTACCATTTCTTGGAGATCTTGAGTCTGCTACGATAATTCTATAGAAAGGATTTTTCTTCTCACCTAATCTCTTTAATCTAATCTTTACTGCCATTACATTCACCTCCTGTATTATTCTTAAAAATTAATCTATGTTAAAAAGGTAACTTGAAACGTCCCTTTTTAG
The DNA here is from genome assembly GCF_000146185.1 of [Eubacterium] eligens ATCC 27750. Taxonomy (NCBI): domain Bacteria; kingdom Bacillati; phylum Bacillota; class Clostridia; order Lachnospirales; family Lachnospiraceae; genus Lachnospira; species Lachnospira eligens. The sequence goes on from NC_012778.1 coordinate 1,062,524, forward strand.
CACCTTTCATCATTCCCGGCATCTGCTTCATCATCTTCTTCATCTGTTCAAACTGCTTTACAAGTCTGTTAACATCAGCAATATCAACACCTGCACCTCTTGCAATTCTGTTCTTCCTTGAAGGATTAAGTATGTCCGGATTACTTCTTTCTGCCTTAGTCATTGAATATATGATAGATTCGGTTCTTCTCATATTCTTCTCTGCTTCATCATCATCGATTGAAACATTCTTCATCTGACCCGACAGTCCTGGCATCATGCTCATAATTGAACTGATACCACCCATATTCTTAATCTGTCCCATATACTCAAGAAAGTCATTAAAATCAAATTCTGCTTTCTTAAGCTTTTCTTCCATAGCTTTTGCTTTATCAGCATCAAGCTGTGCTTCAGCCTTCTCAATAAGGGTAAGGACATCTCCCATACCAAGTATTCTTGATGCCATACGGTCTGGATAAAACTGTTCAAGATCTGAAAGCTTTTCCCCCATACCAACATAAAGAATTGGCTTTCCGGTAACTGCCTTAATTGAAAGTGCAGCACCACCTCTTGTATCACCATCTAACTTAGTAAGGATAACTCCGTCAATGCCAACCTTCTCGTTAAATGATGAAGCAACATTAACAGCATCCTGACCTGTCATGGAGTCAACTACAAGAATTGTCTGGTCAACTGATACATTAGCTTTAATGTCTATAAGCTCATTCATCATGTCTTCATCAACATGAAGTCGTCCTGCTGTATCAAGAATAACTGTATTAAAATCATTATTCTTAGCATGGGCTATAGCAGCTTTGGCAATATCAACAGGCTTCTGGTTAGTTCCCATAGAGAATACTTCAACGCCCTGTTTATTACCATTAATAGTAAGCTGTTCAATGGCTGCTGGTCTGTATACATCACAGGCAACTAAAAGAGGTTTTCTTCCCTTCGCCTTGAATTTACCAGCAAGCTTTGCTGTAGTAGTTGTCTTACCAGCACCCTGAAGACCTGCCATCATGATAACAGTAATCTCAGAGCCAGGTTTCAAGGCAATCTCAGTTGTCTCAGATCCCATAAGAGATACCATCTCTTCATTAACAATCTTGATAACCATCTGACCAGGTGTAAGACTTGACATAACATCCTGACCAATTGCTCTTTCTTCTACAGACTTGATAAACTGCTTAACCACCTTAAAGTTAACATCAGCTTCAAGCAGGGCAAGCTTAACTTCCTTAAGAGCAGCCTTAACATCAGCTTCTGATAAACGGCCCTTACCACGAAGATTCTTAAAAATATTCTGCAATTTCTCTGATAAACTATCGAATGCCATAATATCTCTCCTTAAAATTCTTCAAGAATCTCATTGGATAACTTCTTGATTTCATGAATATCAGATATATCCTGACTTTCCATGTAATCATCAACTAAAGAATCAATCTTAGATACCTTGTCCTTGGTTTCAAGGAACTTCTGTATAAGATGAAGCTTAGCTTCGTATCCATCAAGTGTCTTCGTAACTCTCTTAATCAGATCATGTACTCCCTGTCTTGATATACCATATTCATCGGCAATCTCACTGAGAGATAAATCATTGTAGATAGCATCTTCATATATCTTCTTCTGATGGTCGTTAAGTAACTCTCCATAAAAATCATATAAAAGATTCTGTTCAACAATTCTTTCCATAATACCTGCCACAAACTTAAATATCATATAAGCCATGATTGACTCATAAGCCTTGAGTATAATATCAGATATCAAAAAAAGTGTCAAGCATTTTTACTTGACACTTTTGAAAAATTTATTAAATCAGCTTTCAAGCCTCTTTTCACGTTCATTAGGAGGATATTCCATTTCATATTCTTCGCTTAAATTCTCCATTCCGTTAATCTTCAGTCTCTTAAACACCCATTTCTTAATAAGATGATATATAACTGCAAATATAGGAACTCCTAAAAGCATCCCTGCAAATCCCCATATATCACCAAAGAGGAGTATTGCAAACAATACCCAGAAACTTGAGATTCCTGTAGTATTACCAAGAATTTTAGGCCCGATAATATTACCGTCAATCTGCTGTAATATAAAATTAAATATTACAAAGAACAGGCACTGTGCAGGATTGACAATAAGACATAATAAAGCTCCAATAAACCATGCTATGTACCAGCCAAAGAAAGGAATAACATTAAATATTCCAACAATGAATGCAATAAGAATCTCACTCATCATCTCTTTGCCAGGATTACATATTGTAAATATCTTAAGTGATATAAAACATATAAGTGCTATTACAAAGGCATCAAGGATTTTGCCATTAACAAAGCCGCTGAACACCTTATCAGTATACTTAATCTCTTCCATAACGCTGGCAGCACGTTCTTTCTTGAATATACTATAGACAACCATCTCTCCCTGCTTTGCAAGCTTTTTTCTTGCTGTAAGAAGATACGCTGCAACAATAAATCCGATAAGAACATTAAAAAGTACAACAATAATATTAACTACACCAGTTGAAACACCGGTAGCAATTCCCTGTGCATATCCAAGAAACTCGTTACCAAGCCAGTCATTAATAAATGTATATGTTTTATCAATAATATTCTCTGAATATTTCATAAGAGTTTCATTCTCGTTAAGAAACTTCTGTACAAAATCAATAACTTTATTGACATTATCAGGAATAATCTGGATAAGACGTACAACACTGTTTACAAGATTAGGAATAATAACAATAATCATAAAATATATGAACAGAATTGCTATAAGAAGCCCTGTAAACACACTAAGATTATTGGACAGGCTTTTCTTTTTTTTCTCATTCTTAATAAACTTAAATACCTTATTATATATATTATCGAAGAAATTACATATTGGACATATTACATATGCTAATGCCCCGCCAATTATAAAAGGCATAAGAGTTCTGCATATATGCGAAAATGCTTTGTGGATGGCATCAATTCTGAATAATGCAAAAAAAAGCAATAGGGACAGCGCAGCTGCCCCAAATAATGCCATTGTAACTCCTGCATATCTTTTGAAAGAATATTTCTTCATAGATTTCCCTCTGCTGAAGATAGTGATTAAATGTTTACTTTAACAATTCTAGGTCTTAAACCTGCTGCTTCAAGCTTGTCAACAATCTCATCCTTGTGTTCATGTCCGAAAGCTTCAATTGTAATTCTAAGCTCAACAGTTGCTTTTCTGTTAATGCTTACGAACTGGTTATGTTCAAGCTTGATTACATTACCGTTAGCTTCTGCAATAATAGAAGCAACTCTTACAAGTTCACCCGGCTTATCTGGAAGAAGTACAGAAACAGTGAAGATTCTGCTTCTCTGTACAAGTCCCTGCTGAACAACAGATGACATTGTAATAACATCCATATTACCACCAGAAAGAATTGAAACAATCTTCTTATCCTTAACATCAAGCTGCTTTAATGCTGCAACTGTAAGAAGACCTGAATTCTCAACAATCATCTTATGATTCTCTACCATATCAAGGAATGCAACTATTAAATCTTCATCAGGAACTGTAATAATATCATCAAGATTCTTCTGAAGATATGGGAATAACTTGCTTCCTGGAGTCTTAACAGCTGTACCGTCTGCAATTGTACTTACAGTAGGAAGAGTTACAACCTTTCCAGCCTTAAGAGATTCCTGAAGACAGTTAGCACCGGAAGGCTCAACACCAATAACCTTGATATTAGGATTAAGGAGTTTTGCAAGTGTAGATACACCTGTTGCAAGTCCGCCACCACCAATAGGAACAAGAATATAATCAACAGTTGGAAGCTCTTTAATAATCTCCATTGCGATAGAACCCTGACCTGTTGCAACATCTAAATCATCAAATGGGTGAACAAATGTAAGTCCTTTCTCCTTGGCAAGCTTCATTGCATATTCACATGCTTCATCATAAACATTACCGTAAAGAATAACCTCTGCACCGTATCCCTTAGTTCTGTTTACCTTGATAAGTGGTGTTGTTGTAGGCATAACTACTGTTGCCTTAACCCCATATTTCTTAGCTGCAAATGCAACACCCTGTGCATGATTTCCGGCAGAAGCTGTAATAAGTCCCTTCTGTCTTGCTTCCTCTGACATCGTACTAATCTTGTAATATGCACCTCTTACCTTATAAGCACCTGTGTACTGCATATTCTCTGGCTTAAGGTATACTCTGTTACCAGTCTGGCTGCTGAAATACTCACTATATACCAGATTAGTAGGAAGTGTTGCTTCCTTAACCTTCTCGGCAGCTTCCTCGAAACTTTTCAATGTTAATTCTTCCATTACACTTAATCTCCCATCTTAATTTATTAACTTATCTATCTTCATCAGAGCCGTTATCTACATCGAATAATGCATTAACAAATGTGTCTGAATCAAACTTCTGTAAATCTTCGACTTTCTCACCAACTCCAATATATTTAACAGGAATACCAAATTCTGCCTGTATAGCAACGGCAATTCCCCCTTTGGCAGTTCCATCCATCTTAGTAAGAATAATACCTGTGATATTAGTTACATCATTAAACTCTCTAAGCTGAGAAAGGGCGTTCTGACCAGTTGTTGCGTCAAGAACGATAAGATTTTCCCTGTATGCATCAGAATACTCTCTTTCTATAACTCTGTCAATCTTACGAAGCTCTTCCATAAGATTCTTCTTATTCTGAAGACGTCCAGCTGTATCACATAAAAGAACATCTGCCTTTCTTGCTTTACATGCAGCGATTGAATCATATATAACGGCAGCTGGATCAGAACCCTCACTCTGTGCAATAATATCAGCACCAGTTCTGTTAGACCATTCTGTAAGCTGCTCTATAGCCGCAGCTCTGAAAGTATCGGCTGCAGCCATAATAACCTTCTTGTTTTGTGCTTTAAGAAGACCGGCAAGTTTGCCTACAGATGTAGTTTTTCCTACACCATTAACGCCGATAAGCATAACAATGGATTTGCGATTCTCAAATTCATATGCATTTTCGCCGAGATTCATCTTTTCCTTAATGCTGTCAATAAGAAGCTGCTTGCAGTCAGCAGGATTCTTAATCTTATTTTCTTTAACCTTATTCTTAAGGTCGTCAAGAATCTCTTCAGTTGCAACAACACCTATATCACCCATAATAAGGGTTTCTTCAAGCTCATCATAGAAATCGTCATCAATTGACGAAAATCCTGAGAAAACAGAATCAATTCCGGAAACAATATTATCTCTTGTCTTGGTTAAACCTTCTTTTAATTTACTGAAAAATCCCATATTTACTCCTTCTTCTTGTCAAGGTCATTAGCTATAAGGTCTACAGAAACAAGTGCAGATACACCCTTCTCCTGCATAGTTATACCATAGAGTCTGTCAGCTGCAGCCATTGTTCCTCGTCTGTGAGTGATAACAATAAACTGTGTATGCTTTGTAAGCTTGTGAAGATAATTAGCATATCTTCCTACATTAGAATCATCAAGTGCGGCCTCAATTTCATCAAGCAGACAGAATGGTGAAGGTTTAAGGTTCTGAATAGCAAAAAGAAGTGCGATTGCAGTAAGTGCCTTTTCACCACCGGATAACTGCATCATGTTCTGTAGCTTCTTTCCTGGCGGCTGTGAAATAATAACAATTCCTGCCTCAAGAATATCTTCACCTTCAACAAGTTCTATTGTGCCTCGTCCGCCACCGAACAATTCCTTGAATACCTTGTCGAATTCAACCTTAATTTCTTCAAACTTCTCTTTAAACTGAATTCTCATACCATTATCAAGCTCATCAATAACCAGTACCAGAGCCTCTTCAGCCTTAATCATATCATCATGCTGTGTCTTTAAGAAGTTGTATCGTTCGCTTACTTCCTTATATTCTTCAATAGCATTGACATTAACAACACCAAGCTTTTTAATATTGGCTTTCAGAATGTTAATCTGCTTCTTAATATCAGATATATCAGTAAGCTCTTCACTTCTTAATTCAGCAGCATAGCTGTATGTAAGCTCATATTCATTCCACATGTAATCTACTATAGAGTCATTCTCTTCTTCTAACTTTTCCTGCTGGTTATGCAGACGCATACTTTCTTTTTCAAGAAGAACAATCTGTTCATTAATCTTTTCACGTTTATCAAAGAATGTCTTATGGCTTGCATTAATAATATCTCTATCCTTGCGGAGAGCTGTAATCTTAGTATTGCAGTCTTCTATCTGATTCTTCGCTTTATGAATATCACTTCTTAACTTTTCAATCTGTGCATTCTTATCTTCAACTTCTGATGATAAAGATTCTTTTCTCTGTCTTATATCAGCTTCTTCTGATTCAAGAGCAGCAATTTCAGAATTGATTCTTATAATATTTTCCTGAATAAATGCTGTCTTCTGCTCTACCGAACTGAATCTTATCTTAAGATTCTCAATATCATCATTAGCCTTATCAAGTTCAGCCTTCTTTGCTTCAAGCTGTTTGTTAAGATTCTCAATTTCTTTTCTTGAGCTTTCATTCTGTATATCAAGCGCACTTAAGCTTCCGCTTACCTGATTCTTATTCTCATCAATCTCCTTAATCTGTCTGTCAATCTCAGTAGTTTCAGCCTTATCTTTATCATATATAATTCTGATTTCAGATAACTTCTGCTTTGCCTGATTAAGATTCATCTGCTCTGTGTTAACAGCTAAAGACACCTCTCTGTTAGCTTTGTTATCTGCGTCAATAAGCTCTCTTATAGACGCTATCTTAGCTCTGTTATCTGCAATCTTAGTTTTAAGCTCAGTTGATGATTTACTGAGTTCTGACACAGATTTCTTAAGTTCTTCAATCTCTCTTCTTCTACCAAGAAGATTACTTGAATTCTTAAATGCACCACCGGTCATTGAACCGCCCGGATTGAGCTGTTCACCCTCAAGAGTTACAATTCTTAAGCTATACTTGTATTTCTTGGCAATAAGGAGCGCATTATCAATATTATCAACAACAAGAATTCTGCCAAGAAGATACTTAGCTAAGTTCTCATATTCAAAAGAAACTCTTACAAGATTGCTTGCAATTCCTATAACACCATTTTCTTTAATACATGGCTCTTTCTCAAGAGTATTTCTTCCTGATATTGCATTAAGTGGTAAAAATGTAGCTCGTCCAAGCTTATTCTGCTTAAGATATGCAATCAGCTCCTTAGCAGTAGATTCCTTATCAGTAACAATATTCTGTATTGTTCCGCCTAATGCTGTCTCAATAGCTGTTTCATACTTTCTTTCAACCTTTACAATATCTGCAATAACACCAAGAATTCCGGAATTGCTGTCCTTTAATTCCATAATCTTACGGATACTGTTGCCATAACCGTCATATCTTTCAGTAATGTTAATGAGAGATTCAAGCCTTGATTTTTCTCTGTGATAATTCTGTACAATCTTATCGTGCTGTGCATTAAGGTCAGCATTTTCATTCTTAATTGCTGTTACCTTATCATTATTGGTTGCAATTCTTTCAGCTATTTCCAAAGCATTTTTTTGTGCAGCTTCTAATCTTGCACCGATATCATTAATCTTAATGTTCTGTTCAGCTTCATCACTCTTATCTTTAATAAGATGACTGTTAAGCTCAGCTTTTCTTATATTAAGCTGCTCAAGCATGGTTGCAAACTTCTGATTCTCAGCATTAATAGAAGACTTGGCATTAAGTCTGTCATAGATATCATTCTGACGGCTTTCAATCTGATCTGACACTCCGTCAATATCCTGCTTTATAACATCAGCAGCATTCTGTTTTGCTTTAAGATTATTCTCGAACTCTTCTACAGATGTTGAAAGTTCTTCAAGCTGTTTCTTAAAATCAGCTACATTGGTCTGCTTTGCAGCTTTATCTTTATCAATAGCTGTAATTCTATCACTGTAATGCTTTTCGTTATCAGTGAATCTGTTAATCTGCTCTGTGATAACATTAATCTCACCATTAAGTCTCTGGCTTTCAAGCTCAGTGTTTGACAAAAGTGAATTAACATTCTCAATGTCGGAATTCACCTTAGAAAGCTGTTCCTCAGCTTCTTCATATTCAGCCTTGGTACTCTCATACTCAGCTCTTGAATTGGAAAGGTCTTCATCAGCAATGCCAATCTTTCCTATCAGTTCTTCAAGATCTTTGCTTATCCTGTCTGATTCCAAAAGAAATGCATTAACATCATATTTCTTTAAATCAGCTTTATATTCAAGATATTCCTTGGCCTTTTCAGACTGGACCTGTAATGGTCCGACCTGTTTTTCAAGCTCTGATAAAATATCATTAACACGGACAAGATTAGCCCGCTCATTTTCAAGTTTCTTGATTGCAGTAGCTTTTCTTCTCTTGAACTTAACAATTCCAGCGGCTTCATCAAAAAGCTCTCGCCTTTCATCAGGCTTTCCAGAAAGAATCTTATCAATCTGTCCCTGTCCGATAATAGAATATCCTTCCTTACCAATACCGGTATCATAAAACATTTCTGTTACATCTTTTAATCGGCATGAGTTACCATTGATAAGATATTCACTCTCACCTGAACGGTATACTCTTCTTGATACTGTAACTTCATCGTAATCAACCGGAAGTGCATGGTCGCTGTTATCAAGTGTTATAGATACAAATGCGAAACCAACCGGCTTTCTGTTCTCAGTTCCTGCAAATATAACATCTTCCATCTTAGAACCACGAAGCTGCTTGGCACTCTGTTCGCCTAAAACCCAGCGCACAGCATCGGCGACATTACTTTTACCTGAACCATTAGGTCCTACAATACCTGTAATACCATTATGAAAGTCAAATACTATCTTATTAGCAAATGACTTAAATCCCTGTACTTCTATACTTTTTAAATACATAACCCCTCACTTATTATTTCTTATCAGAGTTGATATCGTAGCCTTTATTCTTAAGCTCGATAAGTGCAGCATATGCCGCATTCTGAGATGCTGATTTCTTAGTATGGCCTGTTCCTTTAATATTAAAAAGCCCGTCAACTACAGCAGCTACAACGAATTGTTTGTTATGTTCAGGACCTTCTTCACCGATGAATTCATAATCAACTTCTTTTCCAAGTCCCTGAATAACTTCCTGTAATATAGTCTTGCTATCAAAAAAGAGTTTCTTATTGTCAAGGTCATTAAGAATGAACTTATTAACAAATTCTTTTGCATTAGCAAAACCACCATCAAGATAGATGGCTCCTATAACAGCTTCACAGGCATCTGATACGATAGAATCCCTGCTTCTTCCTCCGGTAAGCTCTTCTCCTTTACCGAGTCTTATAAATGTATCAAGCTTAATAGCTCTTGCACATAAAGCAAGTGTAGGCTCACATACAATGCTGGCACGAAGTCTTGTCATCTTTCCTTCAGCCATCTCAGCGTGATTCTTATATATATAATCACTTGATGAAAGTTCAAGAACAGCATCACCTAAAAATTCCATTCTTTCATTATCACAGCAATTTCCTTTTTTCTGCTCATTGGCATAAGAACTGTGAGTAAGAGCAACTTCAAGTAGACTTATATCTTTGAAATCATAACCAATAGTCTGCATAAACACAGATAAATTTTTATTATGCATAATACACCTTTCTGCGAACTTTTGAAAACAAGAGCATAAGGAACAAATTATGCAAGAATATTTGCTCCTTATGCTCTTAGTTTTCATCACAATCTGTATGGTTTATTTATTAGTTGCGTTCTGAATCTGAACAACCGCATCATTAACTGTTACAATTGATTCAGCTGCATCATCAGGAATCTGGATATCGAATTCATCTTCAATTCCCATGATAATCTGAAATACATCTAATGAATCTGCTCCAAGATCATCAACAAATGTTGTCTCTGGAGTAATCTTTGATTTATCAATGTTAAGTACATCTGCAATAATATTCTGTAACTTCTCGAATTCCATAATATCTATCCTTTCAATCTTTAATTATGCTGCTCTGGAATCTGACTGAGCGCCTCAATAATTTTATCATTTATATTCATTTTTGTAAATGTTACACACTGAATTAATGAATTCTTAACCTCTTTAGCTTTAGCATTTCCATGAGTCTTGACAACAAGACCGTTAAGACCGATAAGAGGAGCGCCACCGTGTTCTGAAGCATCCATTGACTTAAGCTGTGTCTTTAATGACTTCTTGATAAGAAGTGCGCCAATCTTAGTCTTTAATGATGAAATCATAACGCCCTTAATCTTTCCAAGTATCATCTTGGCTTCTCCTTCGTAAAGCTTTAAGATACAGTTTCCAACAAATGCATCGCATACAATGATATCTGCATAGCTGTTAGGAATCTCTCTTGCTTCAATACTTCCTATAAAATTAATGTTAGGACACTCTTTAAGCATTGGATATGTTTCTTTGACAAGTGAATTACCCTTTTCTTCCTCAAGTCCGACATTGACAATTGCAACTCTTGGATTCTTAATTCCAACAACATTCTCCATGTATATAGAACCCATAACAGCCCACTGTACAAGCATAGTTGCTCTTGCATCTACATTAGCACCACTGTCAACAAGCAGTGAAACACCATCCTTAGTAGGGATAAGTGCTGCCATTGGTGGTCTGTCAACTCCGCGGAGTCTTCCAACTATAGTCTGACCACCAACAAGGATTGCTCCTGAGCTTCCGGCAGATACGAATGCATCAGCTTCTTTATTCTTAACCATATACATTGCTTTAACAAGAGATGACTCTTTCTTTCTTCTTATAGCCATAACAGGAGGTTCACCTGTTTCAATTACATCATCAGCATTAACAATCTCTATTCTTGATGAATCATACTGCTGTCCGTTAAGACATTCTTTAATCTTATCTTCCTTACCTACAAGATATACAAAGCAGTCCTTATCAGCAGCAACAGCCTGTACTGCTCCTTTGACAATCTCTGCTGGTGCATTATCTCCACCCATAGCGTCAAGTGCGATTTTTACCATAAATTAAACTCCATTTCATATTAATCATTAAAATACTATTGTAAAATATACTACGAATATCAAATTAACGCAACCTTAAGCATTTTTAAATAAATCATTAAGATATTCAGTAATCTGAACTCTGATATCATCATAATCAGACGGATGCATCATATAACCATATGCAACGATAGAATCCTTGTCATAATATATATTAAGATTAAACCACCACGCAACATCAGAAGTTATTGAATCATCTGTTTTATTATAATCTTTATAAGTGACTATATTAGTTTCATGCAAAAGATAATAGAAAAATCCATTGGCATTATTATCAGATATCACTTTTGTTCCATTTACATGGGCATTCTGTCCGCTGACAGACAGTTGCCAGCTTCCATCCGCATTCTGCTTAAGATTATAACTTAAAGATAACACATTATCAGCATAATCATTGTATGTAAAACTAAGACCTTTGCCATAAGCATCATCTATCTGTGCCTGAGTCTCCTGAGTTTCTGTTGAATCTACAGTTGTACTTTTTGCACCGCACCCCTGTAATGGGATAATACATAATTCTAATATAAACATAAATGCGAGTATTTTATTCACTTTCATAATCAAAAGCCTTCCCTTTATCAAAATCCCACATATTATAACACATTTCTTTATAAAACAAAACAAGCTGCCCCAATGGGACAGCCTGTTAAAATACATTTTAATAAACAATTAGTCAACAGAGATGATTTCTTTCTTGTTATAAGAACCACAAGACTTGCATACTCTATGAGGCATCATTAAAGCGCCACACTTTGAGCACTTTACAAGATTTGGAGCAGCCATCTTCCAGTTTGCTCTTCTCTTATCTCTTCTTGCCTTTGAAGATTTATTCTTTGGACAAATTGACATATGTTACACCTCCTTAAAATTCTTTAAAATATCTTTGAAAACAGACATTCTTGGATCCAGGGACTCTCGGTCACAGCCACACTCTGAAACATTCAGGTTGTGTCCGCATATAGAACATAGCCCCTTGCAATCAGGGGTACATAATGTCTTACCCGGCATGGATATAAGTATTTCGCCGAAAACTAATCTGTCCACGTCGAGTTCGTATCCACCAATATAGTCTTTTTCTTCCTTTGCTTCTTCTCCGGCAGCATTGTCTGAGAAATCAACGATTTCATTAACACTGTACTCTACTTTCGTAGGAACAGACTCTAAACATCTGTCACATGGAATATCAAGAACAACAAAGCTCTCAGCTTTAATCTCAAGCTTATTCTTAGCAATTCTGGTAATGCAAAGTTCAAACTCTGGCTTCTCAAGTATACTATACTTAGCGATTCCAGTGTCAAAGCTATCTGATTCAATTGAAACCTTTTCTATTCTTTCATCCTGTGAACCGGATAAAAGCTCTCTTAAATCAATTAGCATAATTGTCTCCAATTCATACTATTATGCATAGGAAAAGCATGCGCTAATCCACACCTTGTCAATTATACGCATGCTCCCTGTCTTTGTCAACAACAAATTCACTTAAATTCAATATTTTTCGCGAATATGTCAATTATTTTACTAATGCTAATGTTTCTCTTGCGATTGCAAGCTCTTCATTAGTAGGAATTACGCAAAGCTTAACCTTAGATTCTGGTGTAGAGATAATTCCTTCTACTCCACAAGCCTTCTCGCTTGCAGCTTCATCAAGTTCAACACCAAGGTATCCAAGATATTTAGCTACCATTGGACGAAGCCATGCAGCATTCTCACCAACACCAGCTGTAAATGTAATGGCATCAACACCGTTCATAGCTGCTGTATAAGCACCAATATACTTAGCTACTCTGTAAGCATAAGCTTCAAGTGTAACCTTAGCAATTTCGTTACCGTCGTTAGCTGCAGCATTAAGATCTCTGAAATCACTTGAGATTCCGCCTGACATACCAAGTACACCAGACTTCTTGTTAAGGATATTGAGCATCTCGCTTATTGTAAGGTTCTCATGGTTGCATAAGAACTCTAAGATAGCCGGATCAAGGTCACCAGAACGTGTTCCCATGATAAGTCCTTCAAGTGGAGTAAGACCCATAGAAGTATCTACACACTTACCACCAACAGAAGCTGAGATTGAAGCACCGTTACCAAGGTGGCATACGATAACCTTAGCTGTCTTAGGATCAAGGTTAGCAAACTTGATTGTCTCTTTAGAAACAAAGCTGTGGCTTGTTCCGTGGAAACCATATCTTCTTACGCCGTACTTCTCATAGTATTCACGAGGAATAGCATAGAGATAAGCCTTTGGCTCCATTGTTCCACCAAATGCTGTATCCCATACAGCTACATTTGGCTTGCCTGGCATAGCTGCCTCAACGGCTTCAATACCGATAAGGTTAGCTGGGTTATGTAAAGGACCAAGGTCGAAGCACTCTCTTACAACCTTCTTAACATCCTCTGTTACAAGACAAGACTCGATATACTTCTCACCTGCGTGAAGTACTCTGTGTCCTACTGCTGCAATCTCATCTGTAGACTTGATTACGCCATGCTCAGCATCCTGAAGAGCATCAAGTACAAGCTTAACTGCGATATTGTGATCCTTCATAGGAGTCTCAACAACATACTTATCCTTTCCAGTTGGCTTATGTGTAAGAACAGAACCTTCAATACCGATTCTCTCTACAAGACCTTTTGCGATTACGCTCTCATCATCCATGTTAATAAGCTGATACTTAAGAGATGAGCTTCCACAGTTTAATACTAAAATATTCATTACAAAAATTCTCCTTAAAAATGTTAATTATGCATTCTGAGCCTGAACTGCTGTCATAGCTACTACACCAACGATATCGTCAGCAAAGCATCCTCTTGAAAGATCGTTAACCGGCATAGAAAGTCCCTGAAGAACAGGACCATAAGCTCCAGCCTTAGCAAGTCTCTGAACAAGCTTATAACCAATGTTACCAGCTTCAAGGTTAGGGAATACAAGTGTATTAGCCTTACCAGCTACTGGGCTCTCAGGTGCCTTAAGTGCAGCAACTTCTGGAACTAAAGCAGCATCTAACTGAAGCTCACCATCAACAGTGATATCTGGGTACTTTTCTTTTGCAATCTTAACAGCATCAGCAACCATAGTTACTCTGTCATGCTTAGCACTTCCGTATGAAGAGAAGCTAAGCATAGCAACCTTAGCGTCCTTTCCTACAAAGCTCTTGAATGAATCTGAAGAAAGCTTAGCAACCTCAGCAAGCTTCTCTGAATCATAATCTGGGCTTACAGCACAGTCAGCGAATACAAAAAGACCGTTCTCACCGAATTCACAGTCTGGAACTTCCATAAGGAAGAAACCTGAAACTGAGCTGATACCTGGCTTAGTCTTTAATAACTGAAGAGCTGGACGGATTGTGTTACCTGTTGAGTGGCATGCACCAGATACTGCTCCATCAGCATCTCCACATTTACACATAAGGCATGCATAGTACATGTAATCCTTCTCCATCTGTTCCTTAGCCATCTCAGGTGTAACACCCTTCTTGCTTCTTAACTCAACGAATTTATCAATATACTTCTGCTTATTAGGATCGTTAAATGGATCTACGATTGTGGCGCCAGAAATGTCATAGCCCTTACCATACTTCTCGATCTCTTCAGGAGTACCAATGATAACTAAATTAGCAATGCCTTCCTTTAAAATCTTCTCAGCAGCTTCATAAGTTCTCTTATCCATAGACTCTGGTAATACGATAGTCTTCTTGTCTGCCTTTGCTCTTTCTTTAATTGTGTCAATAAATGCCATGATTAATGACTCCTCCTTATAAAAAAGTAAATTTTCAGTAAAAATACTGAACTCTGACAAAAATTATATACCAATTTTTAGTCGAAAACAAGGTCGTCTGGCACTTAAAAATGTTTTAAAAACGATACATTGACTAAATTCAGCAATATTTTTGACATAAATGTACGATTTCAGTAAAATATAATAAAAACATAAAGGAGACACTACATGAAAGCATGCGGAATTGTTGCAGAATATAACCCATTACACACAGGACATGTATATCAGATGAATAAAACAAGACAGATTTCGCAGGCTGACTGTATTATCGTTGTTATGAGCGGCAATTTTGTGCAGCGTGGTGAACCGGCAGTAATTGATAAGTATGCAAGAACAAGTGCTGCATTAAAAGCTGGTGCTGATATCGTTGTTGAACTACCTGTATACTACGCATTATCAAGTGCAGAGAATTTTGCTAAAGGTGCAGTTCTTACACTTAATGAAATGAAAGCCGCTTCAATCTGTTTTGGTGCTGAAACTGATAATGCAGATTGTCTGGCAAAGATAAGCCGTACTATAATATCAGAATCGCCTGAATATAAGGCAATTCTTAACAAAGCTCTTGCAGAGGGGCTCTCATACCCTGCGGCAAGACAGACTGCTCTTCTGGAATATCTGCCTGAATGTAAGGACATAATTACAGGTTCTAATAACATTCTTGCAATTGAATATATAAAAGCAATTCTTTACAACAACCTTAACATGACATATTATCCAGTGCTTCGTGAAGGTGCTGGCTACAATGACGACTCAGATACCGCTGAATATGCAAGTGCATTTGGAATAAGAAAAATGCTTATGTCAGATGAACATGACAAATTAAAAACATACCTTACTGCCGGTATGTATGAAGAAATCAGCAATTCAAAGAGTTGTCCTTTATTTCCTGATGATTTCAGTAATATATTTAATCATAAAATGTTATTTATTAAGCAGATATGTAACATTAATAATACAGACTTTGCTGAAAAGCTTGCTGAATATGAAGATATCAGTCCGGACATCGCAAACAGATTTGTAGCTGCATTTACAGGAAGAGACAATATCACAGAATTTGCAATGAAAGTTAAATCAAAAAATATAGTATATTCAAGAATATGCCGCTGTATCATGCATATAATTCTTGAAATAAGGAAATCAATGTCCGATTCATACAATAATATACCATATATAAGATTACTGGGATTTAATAAAACCGGACAACAGTATCTTGGAAGCATCAAGAAAGAACTTGATGTGCCTTTCATTACCAAGGCTGCTGATTATAAAAAAGAACTTATATTTGACTTTGCATGTTCTGACATATATGCACAGGCTGTATATGAAAAGTATGGGTATGTAATGAAGAATGAATTACAACAGAATATAATAAGAATATAAAAAAACACTGGCTGAACCAATCATATGATTCATCCGGTGTTTTTTTCTTAATTCTTAATTAGTTCTTAAAGCTGTGGATTGGTGCAGGAATTCTTCCTACTCTGTTCACGAATGCAGAACAGTCAAATTTATTAACAGGCATAATAGGTGCATAACCTAAGAGTCCGCCAAATTCTACTGTCTCTCCAACGCCCTTTCCTACAACAGGAATAACTCTTACAGCTGTTGTCTTCTGGTTTACCATGCCAATAGCTGCTTCATCAGCAATAATCCCTGAAATTGTTGTTGCAGGTGTGTCACCTGGAATAGCTATCATATCAAGACCAACTGAGCATACACATGTCATGGCTTCAAGCTTTTCAATTGTAAGTGAACCTTCATTAACCGCGTCAATCATTCCCTGATCCTCTGATACAGGGATGAATGCTCCACTAAGTCCGCCTACATAAGAAGATGCCATAACACCGCCCTTCTTAACCTGATCATTAAGCATTGCAAGTGCAGCTGTAGTACCAGGTGCTCCGGCTCTCTCAAGTCCGATTTCTTCAAGAATCTCTGCTACTGAATCTCCAACAGCAGGAGTTGGTGCAAGTGAAAGGTCAATAATACCAAAAGGTACACCGAGTCTCTTAGAAGCCTCCTGTGCAACAAGCTGTCCAACTCTTGTAATCTTAAATGCTGTCTTCTTGATAGTTTCGCAAAGAACCTCAAAACTCTTTCCTCTTACACTCTCAAGTGCGTATTTAACAACACCAGGACCGCTGACACCAACATTTATAATTGCATCATCTTCTGTAACACCGTGGAATGCACCAGCCATGAAAGGATTATCATCAGGGGCATTACATAACACAACAAGCTTGGCACATCCTAAAGAATCTTTATCCTTAGTAAGTTCTGCTGTCTCTTTAACTATCTCGCCCATAAGTCTTACTGCATCCATGTTAATACCAGTCTTTGTTGAACCGACATTAACAGAACTGCATATAAGCTCTGTCTGTGCAAGTGCCTGTGGAATTGATCTTATTAAAAGTTCATCACTCTTAGTCATACCTTTTGATACAACTGCTGAATAACCACCAATGAAATTAACACCAACAGTATGAGCCGCTTTATCAAGAGTTTTCGCAATAGTAACATAATCCTCAGGTGTCTTACATGCAGAAGAACCAACAAGAGAAATAGGTGTAATTGATATTCTCTTATTAACAATAGGAACACCGAATTCTTTTGCAATCTCTTCTCCGGTTGAAACTAAATCCTTAGCAAGAGTTGTGATTTTGTTATATATTTTCTCATTAACCTCAGCTAAATCAGGACCAGCACAGTCAAGAAGATTAATACCCATAGTAATAGTTCTTACATCAAGGTTCTCTTTCTCGACCATTTTGTTAGTCTCTGTAACTTCCATAATATTAATCATAGTATTTAAGTCTCCTCACTTTCTTAGATACGGTGCATCATGTCAAATATTTCTTCACGCTGGCATTTAATTACAACACCAATATCTTCGCCAAGCTTATTAAGATCTTCATTAACATTGTCAAAATTCTTTATAGAACCAGACATATCAACAATCATCATCATATTAAAATATCCTGAAACAATAGTCTGTGAGATATCAAGGATATTAACCTTTGTATCAGCAAGATAAGTACATACTCTGGCAATAATACCAACAGTATCTTTTCCTACAACAGTAATTACACATTTTTTCATAGCTTTCCTCTTTCTGCACCTTGTAAGCGCCTGTTATATTTCGCAAATACCTGATAAAACATCACGCTTTGCAACCTCTATATCAAAATCCGAAGATTTGAATGAGTTATCTGACATATCAATTTCTAACTTCACCGTCTCATAAGCAAGTTTATCATAGTTATTCTCTTTGCTTAAATGACCAAGATATATTTTCTTAAGCTTATCATGAAGCAGGGAATTGACAAGCTGTCCAGATGTCTCATTAGAGAGATGTCCTTTATTACCTAATATTCTTTTCTTAAGATAAAAAGGATAAGGACCAACCTGTAACATATTGATATCATGATTAGCCTCAACAAGCATAATATCAGATTCTGTCAGATTATCAACCACATAATCATCAAAATACCCTAAATCAGTTACAACCGATGCTTTTTTTATGCCATCTGCACATTTTTGAGTAAATGTATACGCAACCGGTTCGTTAGCATCATGTGATATACGGAATGGATGGACTGTTACATCTCCAATTGAAATATCTTCATCCGCATTTATCTTATTAAATATTCCATCTGGAATATTACCAAGTGATGAAATCTGTTCAATTCCATCTATTGTACCAGAAGTTGAATAGATTGGGATTCCATCTTTTCTTGATATAACACCAAGCCCTTTTGTATGGTCAATATGTTCATGTGTTACAAATATTGCATCAATATCTTTAAGGCTTAAACCTGCCGTATTAAGTCCTTCTTCAATTCTCTTTCTGCTTATTCCAGCATCAAAAAGAACATGTGTGTCCTCTGTACCAAGATAAATACAGTTACCACTGCTTCCACTGGCAATCGGCATCATTCTCATAATTATTTATCCTCCCAGCGAAGCTCTATAACATCACCATCATTAAGTGGCGATGAATAATCAGCATCATTTCCGTTATGTAAGAATACAAGATTTCCCCTTACCATTGTAAGATCAAATGGATAGAACTGGAACAGGTCAACAACTATATAATTAGTTTTGCCTGATAAAACAACTCTCTGTCCATTAACTATAATAGTTATATTAACCGGCTGTTTAACCGGTTCTTCTGATGAACTATCATCAACTTCTTCTGCTTCCTGCAGCTTTTCTGATGCCATAATGTTCTCATTATATTCCTCTAATGAAGATGTTCTTACCGTAAAGTTCTCATATACTTTAGTATTCTTATCTGCTGGTTCATTATTAACAGTTACATTAAGTGTCTTATAATCCAAGTCAAGAAACTCAAAAAGCTGTGCAACAGTATAGAAATTCTCCATACGGATTTTATCGCCATCATTAATATCATAGAACTCTGACTTTAACTCTCCATTGACATATGCAAATCTTGGGCAGACGATAGTTTTATCATTTACTATAAATGTTATCTGGGAATTAAACTCTTCAAGCTGTCCTATTGTTATGCTTGCCGGTTCTCCTACTGTAGATTCTGTTACAACTATTATATCATTCTGTTCTATCGGAGTATGAAGATTAGCCGGTCTTCCATTAAGCGTAACAACTGCACCTTCCCCGGCACTTCCCCTTACAAGTCTTGACTTTCCATTAACAGTAAAGTTAATCTCTGCTCCTCTTCTTGGGAAAAGCTTTTCATTAGGGAAGCCAATCTGCATAACAGCATCTACAACTGTAAGATTACTTGTATCATAGAGCTTTATTCGTTCTTTATTAACAGTAACAAATACAAAATTGTTCTTTTGCGTATAATAATTAGTGCATATACCGACAGGAGTTACATATAATGAATCCTTCTTGAAATTGTCAACCTGAAAATCAACTGATGTAAGTACTTCTTCACCTCTTACTGCTACTCTCTGGTGCGGTATTCCAAGACAATCAGCCACTCTTTCTGTATAACCTGGTATCTTGCCACCACCTCCGACAACAAACACAGCATTTACAGGCTTACCGCCATTAAGCTCAATAATCTTTTCTGCAACATCCTTTGCCATCGCATCCACAACATCAGCTGCTGCATTTCTTATTTCAAGTGCATCTACCTTCTGCGTGATACCCATTATATCTTTAAATGTTACAAGCCCTTTTTTCTTAGAGCTTGCAGACATTTTAATCTTTTCAGCAGTATTAAAATCAACAAGGTAAGTTTTTGCGATGCACTCTGTTATCTCATCACCTGCGCAAGGTATCATGCCGTATGCAATTATACAGCCATCCTTTGTAAGACAGATATCTGATGTTCCTGCACCTACATCTACAAGCCCTATGTTAAGAAGCCTGTACTGCTCAGGAATTGCTATATTCATGGCTGCTATAGGCTCTAATGTAAGACTTTCAACATTAAGTCCGGCATATTCAACAGCCTCATAAAGTCCATCAACTACCTCTTCCGGCAAAAATGTAGCAATAAGTTCAACTGAAATCTTAGAAGCCTTATGCCCCTCAAGATTATTAATATCATAGCCGTTAAGCTGATATCTTATAGGGGTGTTTCCGACACAATAAAATCTTGCTTTATCTTCTTTTTCGTTAATCTTATTATGTGCATTCTCAACCGCCAGAAGATTAAGTGAATAGATATGTTCCTGCGTAACCCGTGTTTCCTCTTCAAATTCATACTCAGCAGACGAATTAATAGTTTTAAGAACTCGTCCAGCAGCAGCTATGCATACTTCTGAAAGTTCCCTTCCAAGCTGGTTTTCAAGAGAATTCTTAACTTTTCTGATTGTATCGCCAACTTTATAGATATCATGAATCTGACCATCAAGCATTGCTCTGGTCTCATGCTTCTGCTCAGCCATTGCAATAACCTTAAAACGGTTTCTTTCCATGTATCCAACAACACCGACAATACTTCTTGTTCCTATATCAAGACCAAAAACAAGGGTCTCTTTTCTTGACTGTGTATTATCCATACCCTACCTCTAGAATAAACAAATTATGTATAAATGTATCATATTCCAAGCATAATCTCAAGCTGGGCGCGTGTTTTTTCTATATCTGCGCCATTATCAATCACTTTATCTGCATGCTTTCTGAACTCAGCATCAGATAGCTGGCTTTTAAATATGTCTGATATCTTTTCATCAGAATAGCCTCTTGAAGCAGCAAGTCTTTTTCTTCTCTCATCTTCCGAAACATATATATACCATATCTCATCCATGAATATATCATAGTGATCTTCAATAAGCAGTGCTGCCTCAACAAAACAGTAATCAACATCACCTGCTATCTTATGATTATTAATCTGATTAATAATCTCTTGTTTTACAAGAGGATGAATTATGCTGTTAAGAACGATTCTCTTATTAGGGTTCTTAAATATAATATCTGCGAGAAGAGGTCTGTTTATCTCTCCATTCTCTCCTACAATCTGCTCCCCGAATATATCAACGACCTTTTTAAATCCAATATTGCCTGATTGGTATATATTTCTTGCAACAAGGTCTGCCTGTATAATGTCGCAGGAACACATTTCTTTAAGGAGTGCAAGAACAGAAGATTTTCCTGCTCCTACACCACCTGTGATTCCAATAACTTTCATCAGTGTGCCTCCAGCCAGTCTTTTCCTTCCTTTAAATCTACCTCAAGAGGTACCTTAAGGCTTACTGCATTCTTCATTCCATCAAGCATAATCTGCTTTACAGTATCAACCTCATCCTCTGCCGTCTCAACAAGAAGCTCATCATGAACCTGCAATATGAGTCTTGACCTGAGATTATGCTCCTTAAGTGCATTATATACATTAATCATTGCCAGCTTGATAATATCGGCTGCAGTTCCCTGAATTGGTGCATTCATGGCAACTCTCTCTCCAAAAGAACGCTGCATGAAATTAGAAGATTTAATCTCAGGAATTTCTCTTCTTCTGTTATACATTGTAAGTGAATATCCTTTTTCTTTGGCATCACTTACGAGTCCGTCTATAAATGTCTTGATAGTCGGATAGCTTGCAAAATATCTTTCAATATATTCTTTAGCTTCTTTCCTTGAAATACTAAGATCCTGGCTTAATCCAAACGAACTCATTCCATAGATAATGCCGAAATTAACTGCCTTGGCATTTCTTCTCTGTTCATCAGTAACCTCTTCGAGCGGTACGCCAAAGACTTGTGCCGCCGTTGCTCTGTGGATATCTGCTGATGAATTATACGCCTCAATGAGCTTCTCATCCCCTGACATATGAGCAAGTATTCTTAACTCTATCTGAGAGTAATCGGCATCCAAAAATACAAAGCCATCCTTTGGAACAAATACCTTTCTTATAGCCTTACCCATCTCCATTCTTATAGGAATATTCTGAAGATTAGGCTCTGTACTGCTTATTCTTCCAGTTGCAGTTATTGTCTGGTTAAATGTACCATGAATCCTTCCATCTTCTGATATATACTGTGTAAGTCCGTCAGCATAAGTTGATTTAAGCTTTGCTAATTGTCTGTATTCAAGAATCTTACTTACAACCGGATAATCAGGTGCAAGCTTTTCAAGTACGTCTGCAGCTGTTGAATAACCACTCTTTGTCTTCTTTCCGTTAGGCATTCCAAGCCTTTCAAAAAGTATAACACCAAGCTGCTTTGGTGAATTGATATTGAACTCTTCGCCTGCTGCTTCATATATCTCTTTCTCAAGGACTGAAATCTTAGTTCCAAGTACCTTTGAATAATCTACAAGTGCCTGTTTATCAACACTTATGCCCTGTTGCTGCATTTCAAAAAGAACAAATATAAGAGGCATTTCTATAGTTTCAAACAGCTCATACATATTCTCACTCTTTAACTGTTCTGTAATTTTATCAGCACATTTGTAATAAGCATATGATGAAAGACATGCATACTTAATAAGATTGTCTTCCGCTTCATTTACTGCCTTATTAATTGACAATTTACCCAGAAGTTCTGTTTTTGAAGGATATGTTAATGATAAAAACTCTCTTCCAAGACTTTCATAATCATAACTTTCGTTACTTGGATGAAGCAGATATGCCGCAATTGCAGTATCAATAAATGCTTTTTCTGAAACAAGCGGATAGCCATTTATCTTGTCTTTTTCAAATATATCAAGATAATCTTTAATATTGGCAGATGCTATATTTCTGTTAGAAGCCACGCTTACAACATCTGACAGACGGTCTGCAAGATAACTCTCTGTAACAAAACCCGATACCGGGATATAATATATTTCTGTATCTGAAAGTGTTATTCCAACTGCAATCAGTTCATTTTCTCTTACAATAGAAAGTCCGATTTTTTCAATCCCACCTGCTATATCCACCGCTTTGTTAAATACATTTTCAACATCAGCAAAATCAGATATCTTCTTGAAATATTCATAACATTCAGGGTCTTTAGCAATTATATCTGTATTCTCAAACTTCTTTAGCATATTTTTAAAATTATACTTTTTAAAAAGTTCATATGAATTCTCATTAAAGAAATCACCTGCTTTAGAATCTTCAACTTTATAATCAATCGGAACATCGATTTTAATCTCTGACAAGAATCTGCTCATCTTAATCTGCTCGACATTCTCAGTTATTGATATTTTTGCTTTAGGCGGCTTCAACTCGCAAAGATGTTCAAAAACATTATCAAGACTATGATATTTCTGAATAATAGCCGACGCTGTCTTAGGTCCTACTCCCGGTGCTCCCGGTATATTATCAGATGTATCGCCCATAAGTGCTTTAACATCTATAAATTCATGAGGAGTAACTCCATACAGATTAAATACATCTGATGGATAATAATCTTCAACCTCTGTTACGCCTTTCTTTGTCTTCGGTATTCTTATCTTAATATGCTCATCTGCAAGCTGAAGTAAATCTCTGTCACCTGAAACAATTGATACATCTATTCCTTTCGCAGCACTTTCCTTCGCAATTGTACCTAGAATATCATCAGCTTCGTATCCCTCCTGCTCGACAACTGTAATATTCATTGCTTTAAGCAGCTCCTTCATAAGAGGAACCTGCTGCTTTAGTTCTGG
Organism: [Eubacterium] eligens ATCC 27750; assembly: GCF_000146185.1. NCBI lineage: Bacteria > Bacillati > Bacillota > Clostridia > Lachnospirales > Lachnospiraceae > Lachnospira > Lachnospira eligens. Next base: position 1,086,329 of record NC_012778.1, read on the forward strand.
CTGCATAGGCTTTCTTGTTCCTTTATATCCATCAAACACCTTATGTCTGAATGTCGGTGCAGATAAATCAAATGCAACCGTAATATAGTCAGGCTTTTCTTCATCAAGAAATTTAAATAAAATATTAAGAAAGCCATACATTGCATTGGTATGTATGCCTTCTGCATTAGTAAGGTCAGGAACTCCGTAAAATGCCCTATTTAATATGCTGTGTCCATCTATTAATATAAGTTTTTCACTCATAACAATCTCCCATCTTTAAAAGAATTTAATAATGATAAGAAGCAAGGCTGTAAGAATCATAACTGTAGAAACAAAAATATATCTTACTCTGGTAAAATGAGTCCACTGTCTTAAAAATAAACATTTATCTTCACTATCTTTTAATTTCTGTTCAACCAGCCCTGTAAAATCAAATGCATCTAAGTACTGACTATATCTGCAATTCTTAATTTCCTTTTCATTATCATCATCTAATCCATATGAAATTATATAATATATCTCCATCTCTTCACGACAGTCTGCACATTTAAGAATATGATTGGTAAATGCTTCTTCATCTTTAAGTGACAGATTTCCATGTTCAAAGCTTTCTATCCTGCTCTGGATTTCCTTACAGTTATCCATAAACGCCTCCATAAAAGGATTATAATACAATAATAAAATAATATTCGAAATTTATTATGTACGCAAGTATTCTTTACTTGATTTTTAAGATTTATTATGATAAACTATCAAAGTCGCGCAGGTGTGGCGGAATGGCAGACGCAGCAGACTCAAAATCTGCCGGTGGTAACATCGTGCGGGTTCAAGTCCCGCCACCTGCATTAAAAAAGGAAGTTGCTTTTATCGCAGCTTCCTTTTTCTTTTATAGAAAATCACCGTTAAATGCAAAACTGTCACTTAATTAAAGTGAATTATAAAGTTCTTCATACTTTCTAGCTGAACTGTTCCATGAGAAGTCTGTCTTCATTCCCCTGTCAACAATCTTATTCCACTCTCTCTTATGATTGTAATATACATCCTTAGCATAATTAACAATACCAAGCATCTCATGTGCATTATAATTAGCAAAAGAAAATCCTGTTCCCTTACCTTCATATTCGTTATATGGCTCTACAGTATCCTTAAGGCCACCCGTTTCTCTTACTATAGGAACTGTTCCATATCTAAGGCTCATAAGCTGTGAAAGTCCACAAGGTTCAAATAATGACGGCATAAGGAATGCATCACAGGCTGCATATATCTTATGTGACATATCTTCTGAATAATATATATTAGCTGATACTCTGTCATTATATTTCCAGTCATAATGTCTGAACATATTCTCATATCTCTCTTCACCGGTACCAAGAACAACAAACTGTACATCTTCTGCACAGAGCTGATCCATAACATATGCTACAAGATCAAGTCCCTTCTGGTCTGTAAGTCTCGATACAAGCCCAATCATAAACTTACCCTTATCCTCTGTAAGTCCAAGTTCCTTCTGAAGTGCAACCTTGTTCTTCCACTTTTCTTTTCTGAAAGTTACCTGATTATAGTTGTTGGGAATTCTCTTATCTGTCTCTGGATTATATTCATCATAATCAATACCATTAACAATACCTGATAAAACATTAGATCTTGCTCTCATAAGTCCATCAAGATTCTCGCCATAAAACGGTGTCTTTATCTCTTCTGCATAAGTCTCACTTACAGTTGTAACCCTGTCAGCATATACGATACCACCTTTTAAGTAATTAGCATCATCATAGGCTTCAAGCTTATCTGATGTAAAATATTCATCTGGAAGTCCTGTAATATCCTTAACTTTCTTAAGATCCCATATGCCCTGGAACTTAAGATTATGTATAGTCATAATAGACTTGATACCCTGATAAAACTCTCCCTGAGAAAATCTTTCCTTAAGATATACAGGAATAAGACCTGTCTGCCAGTCATTACAATGAATTATATCTGGTCTGAAGCCAAGCACAGGAAGGGCTGAAAGTGCAGCCTTGCTAAAGAATGCAAACTTCTCAATATCCTCATGAATCCAACTGTATGGCTTATTACCACCAAAATAGAATTCATTATCAATAAAGTAAAATGTCACACCATTCCACTCTAATTCAAAAACACCTACATATTGTGTTCTCCAGGCAAGATCTATGTAAAAATGTGTCTTATAAACCATCTTTTCACGATACTCCCAAGGTATACATGTATACTTAGGTATCATTACTCTTACATCAAACTTAGTCTTGTCAAAATACTTAGGAAGTGAACCTGCAACGTCAGCAAGTCCGCCTGTCTTAATAAATGGTACAGCCTCTGATGCAATCAACAATACATTTTTCATACATTAGTCCTCATTTCTTCTTAATTATAATCCCATACTCTTCATGCATTTATAAAAAAATAAGTGCAGTCCCTGTAAAACTGCACTCATTATATCACATATATTAGAATATTACCAGTAACGTCTTATGGCAATTACGCTCATACCTATTGAATTAACACCAACAAGCCTTACTGAACCACCTGGAACATTAGCATGAATCATCTGTCCTCCACCTACATATATTCCAACATGTCCCGGATAACATATAACATCACCAGGCTGTGCATTGGCAAGTCCGTTAACCGCTGTACCACCATATGCCTGGGCACTTGATGATCTTGAAATACTAATTCCATACTGTCTGAACAGATATGAAGTAAATCCTGAGCAGTCAAAACCTGATGGTGAACTTCCGCCGCTTACATATGGAACTCCAAGAAGTGAATATGCTAAAGAAACCACCCCATTAGCTACAGAAGAATCTCCTTTAGCCGGTGTTGCTATATTCTGCTGTATTGAAACGGCTGCTGCTGCCAGACGTTCCTGTTCTTTCTTCGCTGCAACTTCGGCAGCTTTCTTAACAGCGGATTCAAGCTGGCTGCTCACATCATCTGCTTTAGCCTGTGTTTCTTGAATTGTACTGTAAAGAAGAGCCTGTTTCTCAGTCAACTGAGCCTGCGCCTCATCAAGTTCTTTTTTATCATTTTCCAGACTGGTTTTAAGATCTTGAATTTCTTTAGCTGTGTTAGCCATTTCATCAAGTTTATTCCGGTCATAATTATATACTTCCTGCATATAAACAGCTTTATTAAGCATTGTACTCATATCTGATGAAGTAAGAAACACCTCTGCTAAAGATACAGACTGATCTTCATACATATACTTAATACGAAGCTTCATATCATCATACTGTGCAGCCTGAACCTTTTCAGCTTCTTTAAGTTTAACATTGGCAGCATCAATTTCATCAGATTTATTAGCCATCTTGAGTTCCAAATCATCCATCTGCTGTAACAGATAAGCCCACTGGTTCTGAAGGTCATCAAGTTCCTGTTCTGTCTGTTTCTTCTGCTGCTTTAATTTATCAACATCATCTGCATAAACTGCAAATACTGTCGATACCGTTATAGTTGATGTCAATAAAATAGCTGCAAAACCTTTAAAAATTCTCCTACGCATATATACCTCAATTAAAATTATTACAAAATTGTTAAAAATCGTTTACGATTTTGTAATTATAATATATAAAACACGATATTTCAAGGCTTTACAACTAATTATATGTGAAAAATGTGTGTGTTATTTATTTAATATTATACTGGATACGGATTTTATCTGATATCAGAGCAATAAATTCCGAATTAGTAGGCTTACCTTTTCCACAATTAATTGTGTACCCAAATAAATCATTCAGCGTATCTGTATTTCCGCGGTTCCATGCTACTTCAATAGCATGTCTTATTGCTCTTTCTACGCGACTTGAAGTTGTTTCATATTTTCTTGCTATAGTTGGATAAAGCACCTTCGTTACGCTATTTATCACTTCTGCATTCTTTACTGAAAGAGTAATAGAATCTCTAAGATACTGATATCCCTTTATATGTGCAGGGATTCCTATGTCGTGTATTATATTGGTTATATCTGTTTCCAGATTTCGATCTGTAATAGATACCGGCTCTTTCGGAATTGATTTAACATTTGTCTTGTTATGCTGATTTCTTATGTATCGTATTCTGTTGACCAGTACCTCATTGTCAAAAGGTTTCATTATGTAATATGCTGCTCCCATATTAAATGCATCCTCAGTTACACTATCTCTTCCAACAGCACTTATTACAATAAAGTCCGGCTTAGAATTTATTGATTTATCCTCTCTTACTTTTTCCATAACAGTAATACCGTCAATTCCCGGCATAATCAGATCCAATAAAACAACATCAGGATTGCTTTCATGAATTATCTTAACAGTGTCAGCTCCGTTATCTGCAATTCCTACAACTGTCATGTCCTCTTCTTCATCAATAACATTTTTTAGTGCTTCCAGAATATTCTGATTATCATCTGCAATAGCTATTTTCGTCCTCTCCATTGATCCAAGCCCTTTCATATTGTGAAAATTAATTATTCCGACACATCTTAACTTCACAACAACTAGTATAGTTTTAACAGCAGCAGTCCGCAAGCACTTTTTATCGCAAGATATCGCAGCATTCGACAAAATTCGACACATATTTATGATTATTAAATCAAACCATCAATAATAATGAATAAAATAACCAGAGGCAGGATATATTTAAGATAAAACTTAAAAATCTTAGGCATGCCAATACCCTTTCCTGTATTAACTTCATTCATATAATTATCATATCCCCAGCCATGCTTAGTCGTACAGAAAAGAAGTATAACAAGGCTTCCTATAGGGAGAATAAGGCTGCTTACAAGGAAATCTTCCAGATCAAGCACATTAGTTCCAGCACCAAGCGGTGTAAATCCACTTAATACATTGAAGCCAAGAATGCATGGAATACTCATGATAATTATAATAAACAGGTTAATTACACCTGCTTTCTTACGGTTCCATCCAAAAGCTTCCATATTGCATGCAATAATATTCTCCAGAACAGCAATAACTGTGGATAATGCCGCAAATGTCATAAAAAGAAAAAACATTGTGCCCCAGAATCTTCCACCTGACATATGTTCGAACACCTTTGGAAGTGTGACAAATATAAGGCTTGGACCACTGTCTGTTGGTATATTATATGACATACATGCTGGAAATATGATAACTCCTGACATAATTGCAACAAATGTGTCAAGTAATGTAATCTGTATTCCCTCTCCTACAAGCGCACGTTCTTTCCCAATATAACTTCCAAATATCATCATTGAACCCATTCCTACACTTAAAGTAAAGAAAGCCTGCCTCATTGCCTCAATAATAATATTTCCAAGGCCAACCTCTTTTATCTTATCCATATCAGGAACAAGAAAATATTGCATTCCTTTTCCGGCACCATCAAGTGTAAGACTGTGGATAGCAAGAACAACAATAAGTCCAAGAAGAATAAGCATCATATATTTTGTAATCTTCTCAACACCATTCTGAAGTCCCATACTGCAAACAATAACCGCAATAAGAACTATTACTGCCATCCACACAAACATTATCCATGGATTAGCAGTTACATCAGCAAACATCTGTGAACTGTCAGTGTTTTTAGTAATATCACCAGTTACATACTTGATAAAATATCCTAACATCCATCCTGAAACAGTAGTATAGAAGAATAAAAGTATATAATTGCCTATCATTCCAAGATATCCATGAATATGCCACTTCTGTCCAGGTTGCTCCAATTCATGATATGCCCTTATTATACTGCTTTTAGAAGCTCTTCCCATTGCAAGTTCCATTGATAGTACAGGAATTCCAAACATAAGAAGGAACAACATATATAATAAAACAAATATTCCACCTCCGTTATTGCCTGCAACATATGGAAAACGCCATACATTTCCAATTCCGATTGCGCAGCCTGCACTTATAAGTATGAATCCAAGTCTGCTGCCAAATTTCTCTCTTTCCATCGTATCATAATCCTTTTCTTAATTAGTTTCTTTTTCGTCTTTATCAAGCATTCTATCAATAAATATACCATATCCGCAAGTAGAATCATCTACAAATACATGTGTGACAGCCCCAATTATCTTTCCATTCTGAATAATCGGGCTCCCACTCATCCCCTGTACAATTCCATTAGTCAGCTTGAGAAGCTCTCCTGATGTCACCTTAAATGTTATATTCTTAGAATCGCCATACTTTAAATCTGTTATATCAATTTCATAATCATGAAAACTGCCATTGTTATAAAACCTCACATATGCTGTTCCTTTTGAAGCTTCATATGACCCGGCTGCTTTCATCAGTTCTGGTGAATACTCCTTATATAAAGAGTACGCATTTTCACCATATATGCCTTTATCAGTATTACGGCTTATACTTCCTATGTTGTCCTCTCTATAATCAATCGTACCAAGAAGCTCTCCAGGCTCTCCATTTTTTCCGGGTACAATAGACAGAATTCTTGTTCTGTATATCATGCCATCTCTTATATCAAGCACATTCCCTGTTTCGTTATCCGATATTCCATGTCCTAATGCTGCAAATGTGCCATCTTCACACACATAAGTAACAGTTCCAACACCCTGTGTATCATCTTTAACCCAGATTCCAAGTTTGTATTCCCCTGCAACATTTTTCACAGGTATAATCTGCTCTTCAATTTCCTGACCATCCCGCCTGACGGTTATGTCCATACTATTTCCCGCCGATTCTGACACCGCCTGTAAAAGCTGTTCTTTCGTATCTGTCTGAGAGCCATTAACTTTAATTATATAATCACCTTTATTAATCTTTCCTTTGGCAGGAACAACATTTTGCCCGTCATATGTGCATATTGTTTCTGTATTAACAACATATACTCCATTACATTTAAGATATATACCGACCTGAAAACCTCCGGAATAAATGTATTTTTCATCGACTACCTCCATATGTGTCCTTGCGACAGAAAGCAGTCCAAAAAGCTTATAATCCACATAATACTGACCGGTATTTCCCGACTGAATTGTAACCTGCTTTCCAAAATCAATATTATCGGCACATATATTATTACTGCTGTCATATACAGTACCAACAACAGGTATGTCCATAGAAAAAACAGCCTTATCCTGCTTATATATATATAGCTTATCTGGAATCTTTTTCTTAATTGAATTACAGTATATATAAGCTCCAAAACCTATGCAAAATGCCAGAACCCCGGCATAAATTAACCCTTTTTTAAAATTCTTCATATCAATCCACCATCCTTCTAAGATTAGTATTGACCAATGAAATACTTTTAAAAAAGGGTATTACTGTAAATTCAGTTAAAATGTATTTAATTATTTTTTGCCGTCTGTGCCATATTCTTAAGTTCTTTTGCATTAGACACAACTGCATCTGTAATACTTGAACCGCCAAGCATTCTTGCTAACTCACCTATACTTTCATCATATGAAAGCTTTGTTATGTTACTTATTGTCCGATTATCTTTAGTAGACTTCTCAATAACATAGTGATTATCAGCCATTGCCGCAATCTGAGGCAGATGGGTAATGCATATTATCTGATGAGTTTTTGAGAGTGTATTTAACTTCTCTGCAACAAGCTGTGCCGTCTTTCCGCTGATTCCTGCATCAATCTCATCAAATATCAGTGTTTTGGATACATCTGTCTCTGCCATTACACTTTTAATAGCAAGCATGATTCTTGACAATTCTCCACCTGATGCAATCTTTGCAAGAGGCTTCATATCTTCACCCGGATTAGTTGATATCATAAACCTGACATTGTCAGTTCCGGTTGAATCAGGATTTTTCTCTTCAAATTCAGCTTCAAATCTTACATCAAGAAAATTAAGCTGTTTTAAGGCATTTATTATATCCTGCGAAAAATTTAGTGCTGTTTTCTTTCTCTGGCTGCTTAAAAGAAAAGCTGCATTCATAAGTTTTTTATAAGTTCTATCATATTCAGCTTTTCTTGCAGCAACAACTTCATCATAATTCTCATATTCAGATAACTTCTGTTTCTTATTATCAAGAACAGATAATATATCTTCAATCGACTTGCCATATTTCATCTTAAGAGAATTAATCATATCAAGTCTTTCTTCAAGTGTATTGAATTCAGACTGGTCAAATGTAAAATCATCCATATAAGATGAAAGGTTATGAGCCACATCTGATATAAGATTCTCAATATCAGCTAGAATATCACAGTCATCTTTCAAAGATTCATCATATTCGCTTGCAGCTATCATATTCTTTAATGCAGCTCCTGCCATATCACTAAGATTATTGTCACCTTCTGAAAGCAGCATCGACACCTCAGAAAGATTTCCTGCAATCTTCTGGAAGTTACTCATTCTCCGGTAATCAGCTTCAATCTGTTCATCTTCTCCAGGTTTTAAAGCAGCTGATTCAAGCTCATTGATTTCATATTGAAGAAAAGCCATCTCTTTAATCCTTGATTCATCATCACCAGAAAGACTTTCATATGCTTTTTTGCATATAGTATATTCCTTATAGCATTCTTTATACGAATCAAGAAGTGGATTAATACTGTTATCATAATCATCAATTACAGACAAATGATTACTCTCATCCATAAGCAGCTGGTTATCATGTTGTCCGTGAATATCAATCAGTTCATGTGCAAGAACTCTTGTCTGGGCTGATGTAAAAGACTGTCCGTTAACCTTAATCTGCGAACGATTTGCCATAATTTTCCTCGAAATAACAAGTTCACCGTCATCGCATGATATAACCCCCAGTTCTTTGATTCGTTCAATCTTATCTTCTGGTATTGCAAATGTTATCTCTGAAAGTCCATATTCACATCCTGACCTTATAAAATCAGGTGATGTCTTGCTTCCTAATGCAGCATTAATAGAACCGAGAATAATAGATTTACCTGCACCGGTTTCACCAGAAAGTATATTAAGTCCTTCATCAAAATCAATATTCTCTTCTTCTATAAGTGCAAGATTCTTAACATGTAAATTAACTAACATATCCTGCCTTTCAATTCTGTCTATTAATTGTTCTTAATAAGTTTCTTAATCTTGTTCATAACAAGCAAAGTATCATTAACTGTCCTTACTGCACACATGATAGTATCATCTCCTGCAATAGAACCTACAATCTCATTCCATTCCAGTGCATCTATTGCTGCACATACAGCCATTGCCATTCCAGGTGCAGTCTTAATTACAAGAATATTCTGTGCCATATCCATTGATACAAAGCCTTCTTTAAGAACCGTTAAAAATTTATCACTTGCAACAGGTTTGTCCTTTGTAAGTGTTGCATACCTTGTTCTCTTACCATCCACAGAAACTTTTGACAGATTAAGTTCTCTTATATCTCTTGAAACAGTAGCCTGCGTAACATTATAGCCTTCATCGTTCAGAATCTTTGCCAGCTCCTCCTGTGTTCCAACTTCGTATCTGTCAATTACTTCTAATATCTTTTTATGTCTGTCTGTTTTCATAATTATCCCCAACTACATTTTGTTCCTTATTCTCTCTAAGAATGAAATTCTGCTTGTCTTGACAAATCTTGATATACGCTCTGACTGCGTAATAACAATTCTGTCTCCCGTTACAACTTCACAGAAGCTTTCTCCATCAAATGTGGCAACTCTTGCGCTGTCATTCTTAAGAGAACCCGTCATTCTTCCTGATGAGCTTTTATTATCCTTCATCTCAATCATAATCTCATCATCAGCAGCAAATATAATACTTCTCTGATTAAGTGAATGCGGACATATAGGTGTCACCATTATAAGTCTTGCTGTCGGCTGTATTATAGGTCCTCCTGCTGACAGACTGTACGCTGTCGATCCTGTTGCGGTCGAAACAATTACCCCGTCAGCCGAATATGTATTAAGATACTCGCCATTGACATATATATCAAAATCAATAATTCTTAAAGCACCATTTCTGTTAATTACAACATCATTAAGTGCCATATCAGAAAAAATGCGTTCTTCACCGCGATATATACATCCATCAAGCATCATGCGTCTGTCAATCTCATAATCGTCTCTAAGAAGACTCTCTAATGTCTCCTCAAAGCTTGACATATCTGTGTCTGTAAGATAACCAAGAGTTCCGATGTTAACGCCTATAAAAGGAATATCCTTCTCAGACAACTCCCTTGATGCCTGAATAAGTGTACCATCACCTCCAAGAACAATAACACATTCAGTATTATTAGGAACCAGTCTTACATCACTGTATGAACCTGTTTTATTAAATGCCTTTTCCTGTTCTATCTGGCATACACATTCAGCTCCTTTTGAGCGTAAAAAATGTGCAATCTTTCTTGTATTAACACCATCTGGATCTTTAAACCTGTTAGTAACAATATAAAAATATTTCATGCTGAACCTCATTTAGTATACGAAAAGAATTAAATATATATTACAATACTTCGTGAGCTTTTTCAACTACATTTTCTACAACAAATGGAATTTCCTTTATCTGTGGTTCTGCAATTTTCTGCAAATGCAACAGATACTCAATATTCCCCTCAGGTCCCTTAACAGGACTGAACTCAAGATTAAGGATTTCAAATCCTATTGACATTGCATAATCAATAACCTTATTGATTACTTCTATATGCACATCTTTATCTCTTACAACGCCATGCTTTCCTACCTTCTCACGTCCTGCCTCAAACTGTGGCTTGATAAGACACACTATCTGGCCATCATCTGTAAGAAGATTTCTTACTGGAGTAAGTACCTTAGTAAGTGAGATAAATGATACATCTATACTTGAAAACTGTATTCTGTCCGCAACATCATCAGGGGTTACATAACGGATATTAGTTTTTTCCATGCATACAACTCTCTCATCATTGCGCAACTTCCAGTCAAGCTGTCCATGTCCTACATCGACAGCATAGACTTTAATTGCACCGTTCTGAAGCATGCAATCAGTGAATCCACCCGTTGATGAACCTACATCCATACATATCTTGCCTTCAAGCGTCACATCAAAATTCTGCATAGCTTTCTCAAGCTTAAGACCACCACGGCTAACATACTTAAGAGTTGTTCCGCGGACCTCTATCACTGCAGTGTCAGGAAATGACTGACCTGCCTTGTCTTCCTTCTGTCCGTCAACATATACATTGCCAGACATAATAATAGCTTTTGCCTTCTCTCTTGAAGTCGCAAGCCCTTTATTAACTAATAAAACATCTAATCTTTCTTTACTCATTTCTCTTGTCCTTATTCAATACATTTGCCCATCTGTTAAGCACCTTCGCAATAATACTGTCTCTGTCAACACCTGATTCCCGTCGCAGAATATCAACATTGCCATGTTCAACATAATCATCTGGCAGTGCAATATTAAGTACATCTATGTCATTGCATGTATCATCATAATATTGACAGACCGCTTCACCAAAGCCACCTGACAAAACATTTTCTTCCATAGTAACTATAAGTCTGTGAGACTCTGATAATCTGTCCAACATATCGGTATCAACCGGCTTAATAAAACGCTCATTGACAATTGTTATATTATAACCCTTTTCTTTAAGCTTTTCTCTGACTGCCTGTGCCGTAATAAGCATATTGCCTGCTGCAACAAATGCAATGTCAGACTCTTCAATAATCATCTCGGCTTTTCCGTACCGGATTGGTGCATTATGCTCTTCAAGACCATCATACGCCTGACCTCTTGGATATCTTATTGCAACCGGGGAATTAAAGTTAAGCAGAGCGAATTCAAGCATTGCTGAAAGTTCACTGCCATTCTTAGGTGCCATAACAGTCATGTTTGGAATTGAAGTCAGAAATGAAAGGTCGAATATACCCTGATGTGTCTCACCATCACTTCCAACAAGCCCTGCCCTGTCAATTGCAAATACCACATGAAGATGCTGGATACATACATCGTGAAGTATCTGGTCATAAGCTCTTTGTAAAAATGAAGAATACACAGCAAATACAGGTTTAAGACCACCTGCTGCCATTCCAGCCGAAAACGTAACAGCATGCTCTTCTGCGATTCCGACATCAAAAAATCTGTCAGGAAACCATTTAGAGAATTTATTAAGTCCTGTTCCATCAGGCATTGCTGCAGTAACCGCAACAATTGACTTATCCTTTTTGGCAAGCTGGCATATTTTTTCCGAAAATACATCAGAATAAGTCGGCTTATCAGATGATTTCAATTCTTTTCCTGTTACAATATCAAATGGTCCTATTCCATGAAACTTAGCCGGATTACGCTCTGCAGGTTTATATCCATGTCCTTTATGTGTTACAACATGGATGATAACTGCACCGTTAATTCGTTTAGCAACATGAAACACCTTAATAAGCTTCTCAATATCATGTCCATTAACTGGGCCAAGATAAGATATTCCCATACATTCAAACATTTGTCCTGGAAGTATTATCTGCTTAAGATTACTCTTGGTTTTCTTGATTCTTTCTACAATATGGTCTCCACCCGGAAGCTTATACAGAGTATTAGTCACATTTTCCTTAAGGTCATAATATGAATCTGATGACCTTATATTACTAAGCATATGTGGTACACCGCCAACATTCTTGGCTATTGACATAGTATTATCATTTAACACAATAATAAAATTAGTCTTAAGTGAAGAAGCATTATTAAGTGCCTCATAGGCCATTCCGCCAGTAAGCGCACCATCTCCTATAACAGAGACAACATTGTAATGCTCATTTTTTAAATCTCTTGCCTTGACAAGACCAAGTCCTGCCGATATTGAAGTCGAACTGTGTCCTGTGTCAAATGCATCAAAATGACTTTCATTTCTCTTAGGAAATCCGCTCATTCCGCCAAATTTTCTTAACTGGTCAAACTGGTTCTTTCTTCCTGTAAGAATCTTATGGGTATATGACTGGTGTCCAACATCCCATATAAGCTTGTCCTGCGGCAGATTAAATGCCAGATGAAGTGCCATTGTAAGCTCAACCACACCAAGATTAGATGCCAGATGTCCACCTGTCTTACTAATCTTTTCTATAAGAAATCCACGGATTTCATCCGCAAGCTGATTATATTCAATTGGAGATAATTGTTTAATATCATTCGGTTTATTTATCTTTTCAAGAATCATAATGCACCTGCTTTATTTGTTTCTGTGTATAAGGTTAAGAACAAGCTCCTCTAAGAATTCATTCTTTCCAACACTTTTAATTATATCTAAAGCCTCATCAGACATAGACTCTACATCTGCCTCAGCTTTTTCCATTCCATATAAAGTAACATATGTTGTTTTATTGTTCTTTTCATCTGAAAATACAGGCTTTCCAAGCTCTTCTAAAGAACTTGTGACATCAAGGATATCGTCTCTTATCTGGAATGCAAATCCTATAAGTGATGCTGCCCTGCATAACTTGTCAGCAGTCTCATCATCACAACCTGCAAGATATGCTCCGGCAAGAAATGCTGCTTCAATCAGTGCACCTGTTTTTAATCTGAATATAAAATCAAGCTGTTCTTCTGATAAAGTCCTGCCTGTAAGTTCTACATCAACAGCCTGTCCGCCTACCATGCCTTTTATTCCTGCTTTTCTTGCAATAACCTCCATTGCTTTGGCTTTTGTTTCTATATCACCTTCACCTGATACAAGCGCTTCAGCCATAATCTCATAAGCAAGATTAAGAAGTCCGTCTCCTGCAAGTATTCCGAAATCTTCTCCGAATACCTTATGTGTTGTAAGTCTTCCTCTTCTGTAATCATCATTATCCATTGCAGGAAGATCATCATGCACAAGTGAGTATGAATGAATACATTCCAGTGCTGCCATAAACGGATAGACAACCTGACAGTCATTGCCGCCACAAAGTTTATATACTTCAAGCATAAGCATCGGCCTTACTCTCTTGCCGCCTGCATTAACACTGTAATTCATGGATTCTCTTATCTTCTTATCAAGTCCTGTTTCCTCAGGAAGATATCTTAATATTATATCATTAATAAAAACTACTTCCTGTTCCAATTCATTCTTAAAATCACTCATCGTCCTGTTCTCCATCATCATTCAAAACTATGATTTGTTTCTCAACCTTGTCAAGCTGGTTATTACAGCTTTCGACAAGCTTCATCCCCTCCTGATACATTTTAAATGATGCATCAAGTGTTGTGTCTGATTTTTCCATCTGTGCAATTATTTCTTCAAGTCTTTTAAATGACTGTTCTAATGTTTTTGCCATGCTTCCCCTACCTCAATAACCTTAGATCTGATGCTTCCATCTTTAAGATAAACTGTAATCTCGTCATCTGACGACACCTGACCGGCTGATACAATTCTGTTACCTTCAGAATTCTCAATATAGCCATAGCCCATATCAAGCTTTTTCAAAGGACTTAACCCCTCAAGTTTCGAAGCATACAGACGAAGTCTGTTTCTATTTTCAGCCGCACATCTTTTTATTAACATGTTCAGCTTATCTTCTATATTCATAAGCCGCTGTCTTTTATCATATATCTGATTGACAGGGTTAAGATATTCCATCTGTAGCTTTAATCTTTCCAGATAGTCTCTTTTTGCAGACAACGAATACATCATCTGCTGCTTTAACCGTCTTTCATATTCATATATCCTGTTTTCAACAGCCGCTACCTCTGTAACAGCAAGCTCTGCCGCAGCAGAAGGTGTGGGTGCTCTCATATCAGCTACAAAATCAGTGAGTGTAAAATCTGTCTCATGTCCTACTGCTGATATTACTGGTGTTGAAGCGTTAAACACAGCCTCTACAACCTCAGGTTCATTAAAAGCCCATAAATCTTCTATTGAACCGCCGCCTCGTCCTACTATAATACAGTCAAGCCCCATCTTATCAAGTCTGGTAATTCCGCTTACAATTGACTGCTTTGCATGTTCTCCCTGAACATATGCAGGATAAAGTACAATCTGGATATAAGGGTTACGCCTTTTGGAAATGTTCATAATATCCTGAACTGCTGCACCTGTCTTGGATGTTACAACACCTAATTTCCTGGTAAATGCAGGAAGCGGTCTTTTATACTCTTTAGCAAAGTAGCCCATATCTTCATAATACTGCTTAAGCTGTTCATACTTCTGATACAGTTCGCCAATACCTTCTTGCTGTACAGTATTGGCATACAGCTGGTATTTACCGGCAGCGTCAAATACATCTACTCTTCCTGAAACAACAACAGACATTCCATCTTTTAACTTAAAGCTAAGCCTTGCAGCCTGACTTGCAAACATAATGACAGAAAGTGCCGCATCAGCATCCTTTAAAGTAAAATAAATATGACCGGAGGTATGATACTTGCAATTAGATATCTCCCCCTTAACAGAAACCGAGTTAAGCAGAAAATCCTGCTTAAACATATTCTTAATATAGGAATTCACCTGCTTTACAGTATATACTCCAGCCATATATCCTCACTTTACATGCAAAAAACTGCATTACTCTTTAATTAACTTGCCTAATACACCATTAACAAAAGCTGCTGTGCTGTCAGCCGAGCCATACTTCTTGGCAAGCTCAACAGCTTCATTGAGTGCTACATTAGTAGGAATATCCTCATCATAAAGCATCTCATACACAGCAAGTCTCATAATAGAAAGCTCTGTCTTTCCTAGACGGCTTGTTGGCCATCCCTCAGATACAGAATCGATTTTCTCATCAAGCTCAGGTATAAGCTCTGCTATTGCTAATGTCTTATCCTTGATGTAATTATATTCTTCTTCCTTAAGATGTGAAGCATCTACCATATCTGCATCTGCAAAATACAGATTAATCTGCTCTTCATACTCATCTTTGTTATCGATAAAAGGAGCTCTGAATAATAACTTAAAAATATGCTCCCTCATTGTAGATCTTGTCATCTTTTAACTCCTGAATTTAATTTTCTACATTAACACTGGCAACCTTAATGTTGACCTCTGTAACTGAAAGTCCTGTCATTGTCTCTATTGCAGACTTAACCTTATCCTGAACCTTAGCTGAAACAGCTGGTATCTGTGTTCCATACTTAAGATTAAGTGTTATATCTACAAGGACACTTGACTCTTCAACTGTTACCTTAACACCCTTAGAAAGATTCTTCATTCCAAGCTTGCTTACGATTTCATTAGTGATATTACCGCCAAGGCTGTCAACACCTTCAACCTCTGTAGCAGCAAGACCAGCAATAATAGCTACAACTTCATCAGCCACCTTAACTTCGCCAATATTAACATTCTCATGTATAGAATAAGTTGTACCTCTATCTTCAAACTCTTTTGTCATAACCGTCCTCCATATATTCATATTTAACTCAAAGTTAAAAAGATTATAACATAAACACTAATTATTGCAAATATTTATTGTTATCTTATCCGCAGCAAAGCCAGTTTTTCTTTTAATTATATCTTCAATCTGTGCTTTATCTGTATCTGAAAGCTCTGATACATTAATAACAGCATCCACATTGGTATCAGATACTGTAACTACCGATGAATCAAAGCCTTTAGCTGATAACAAAAGTTCTATTGCCGTTTCTTTATCAGCATTGTTCTCAAGCTTTGCAAGCTGTTCAACTGCTGCTTTCTTAGCATCCTCAGCAATACCTGCATCATCAGCTATGCTTTTCAGATTCTCTATGCTTGAAGCTCTGACCTGTTCCCTGTTTAACTTAGCAGCTGCAACAGCCTCTGACTTAACTCCTGCTGATGTAAGTATAACAGTTCCCGGCTCATCTGTAAAATCTGTGTCAGCAGCCTCAGCCTCATTACTATCTGTTGACACATTGTCAGCTACAACCGCAGCTGCCTTTTCTTTATCTTTAACTTTAATTATATTATCAAGGTCACCCGCATAATTAATATACCCGGCAGCAGCTATCATTATAGCAAGTGCCGTAATTATAATATGATTCTTTTTTACTCTTTTCAAAACTGCCTCCAAAAAAATTATTCCGACATTTTCATCACTTTAATTTTATGTACAGGAACACCTAAAAGGCCATTTATCGCATCTGTGATATAAGCAACCAGATTTTTATCATCACCTCCCTCACACACTACTAATACACCTGTAACCTCTTTTGTATCATTTGTTTTTACCAGGGTCTTTACTTTGCCTACTCCATCTGTATTTTCAAGCATCTGCTGTAGTTCTTCGCCAAGATTTTTCTCATAATCTTCTGACCCTGTGGATATAACCGGACCTGTTGTATAACTTTTTGCAGATGAACTTTTAGTTGGCATTGCAATCACCATCATAAGTATCCCTGCCAGTATTACTATAAATATTTTGTCTTTCCTTGTTTTATTCAGTAATCCTGTAAAAAATGATTCATTTTTACCACCATTATCCACTTACGCCTGCCTCCCTGATATCTATCTGTTCTACAGATATTTCATACCTGCCAGCTATATCTGTTCTTAATCTGTCAATATTATCATTGCCTGCAATATTGTTTTCTTTAACATATACATTTATCATACTGACCGCCGTCATATCTGATGTGAAGCTGCATTTTACAGAAACAGTTTCCAGACCGTAAGAAGCTGCAGTGCTATTGATATCTTCACTTATAATTTTTTCAGCCATTTTCTTGTCTGAAGTATTATATAAAGCCTGTGAGACATTATCGTTCTCCTTAGAATATGTTTTAAATCCATTACTTATACCATCCGTAATCTCACTTATATCTGCATTCTTAATATTAAGCAGCGGAATTATTATCGCCATTACAAGTATCAGTTTCATTACAAATGCTATGAATTCCTTATACTTTGGTGGCACAAGCTTTAATGCAATCTCTCCTGTAATTTCAAGAATAAATATTGTTTTAAACCAGTTAATAATACCTGTCATTGCACATTACCACATTTAAACATATAGATTAATATTAGTTGCAAAGCATATAATTGCCATTGTTAGGCACATAAGAACAACTGTGACAGCAATCATATATATCATATTTTCAAGACTTCCTGACAGAACAAGAACAGCTTTGACTATACGGCTGTCTGCCACAGGTTCTAATACTGCTCCAAGAATCTGATATAACAATGCCATGACAACAAGCTTAAGAAGAGGAATTCCTATTATTACAGCCATAACAATAACCGCAGACACACCAATAGAATTCTTGACAAGCACAGCAGACCCTGCAATTGTCTTAGATACAGTCTGTGCACTGTTTCCAATGCCAGGAATCATAGAAACAGCTTTGAATAAAACGGACATTTTAAGTGAATCGCTTAATGGAAGTATCAGACTTTTTATTCCGTTAAGTCCCAGAAAAAACATAAGCATTCCTTTTACTGACAATTTTATAATCTTTGTTATAAGCTGGCACATTTTGTTGAACTTATCTTTTTCACTGAATGTATCAAACATGCCTAATATCATATATACATAATTACATCTCATAAGAACATTTTTCACGAGGACATTAACTATGTACATAAGAAAAAGAATTATCTCATAATATGCTGCAGCACTTGATGCCCCACACGAATATGCAACTGCCGGAAAAAACACCGGGCAGAGTGCCTTGTATATATCAACCGACATCTGAACACATTCATAGCCTGTCCTTGCTGCATTAATAAACACCGCAACTATCAGCGTCATAAGAATGAATGATATAAAAAGCATCGCTGAATCAGATGCATTTTTATCAAGCACAGTAAGAAACATTGCGCATATAGATAAAAGTAATATCTGTATCAGAACTGTTCTGTTAGAAATAATTGCCTCGGTAACTGTTTCGGTAAAGTTAAAGCCTATATCCGTATCCGAACTGGCAACCGACCTGACAAGTTCTTTAAAAGATGTCCCCTTCCAGCCATAATCATCAAGCGTACTGTCTATGCCACTGTAATCAGCTTCATCTATCAGTGAATCATAATTAACTGTATCCTCATCCTGTGCATATATATATGTTTTCTGTATGATGAGCGCCGCCAGAAACGCTATCATAAAGGCAATTATTTTCTTAGTCAGACAATCCCCTCTGAAACCATTTCAAAAAGAGTTACTATAACCGGTATGCATAAACCCGCAACAGAAATCCTGGCGTATATTTCCATAGCTGACGCAAGTGCTGCAAATCCATTTTCTTTACATATATTTGATGATATTTCTGTTACATACGATATACCTATAACTTTGACTATCAGCTTTATATATTCCTGATTAATACCGGCAGTAAACATATTGATTCTTGTGTACACGGATATAAGCCCGTTAAATACAAGCATTGCTGTTCCTACACACAGAACAACTGACACAAAAGTCCCCATTGAAGAGCCTGTACTTTTCAAAACCAGAGCAAGAATCACACCTGTAACTGCACACACCGAAAGCGACAACACATTAATATGTACCACCCCCTATCACAATTCAAAAAGCTTTTTCATGGTAGTAAACAATTCAAGTATATAAGGTAATATCCAGTATATGACAATAAGAAGCCCTGCCAGTGCAGTAAGCGCTGCCTGGTCATCTCTTCCATTATGCTTTAATATCTGGTTAAGTATTGAAACAACTATGCCTACCGCTGCAATTTTGAATATTATGCTTACCTCCATACTTCACCTCCGATTCATATAAGTACAATCACAAGTATAAGTCCTGCTGATATTCCTGTAACGATATAAGCCTTCATCTTTCCTGCTGCATTAGTCTTAACCACATCAAGTTCCTCATTAAGTTCACACACAACAGATTGTATGTGTTTTAACTGACTGTCCTTGTCAATAAATGTGCTTATAGAGCCTGCCTCTTTTATAATCTCCAGCTGTCTTTTGCCAAGTATTCCTGCAAATGCTTTATCAGCAGCCTCATTCCATATCAATGCAAATGTGTCAATGTCCGATTTATTCAATGCTTCATATATGTATCCGGTGAAATTCCTGACATATGAACACATGTCAAAATCTCCAAGGCGTTCAAATATCTGCGTCATATCTATAAGTGAATATCCAATATGATTATTCATAACGGAAAGCATTCTTACCATGTCTTTTAATATTATTATCCTGTTCTTTAATCTCTGGCTGTATGAAAGACCATACATAAAACAGCCTGAAAGTATTAATATCCCGCCTATATATCCAGACATTTTCCTGCCTCCCCACATTTTTCCAATATTACAGCTCTCTTAAATCCATTTTTTCCGAAAAGACCTGCAAGTCTTTCATCTGTATCATATATACCGCTTCCATGTGCAGTTCCTATTACAGCGCAGCCACTTTTAATGCAGTATTTTACAGCTTTAATATCATCTTCCCCACCAATCTCATCCATTGCTACAACCTGAGGACTAAGCGAGCGAACAGCCATATATACTCCCGTAAGTTTATTACAACCATCTAAAACATCTGTCCTGCAACCAATATCATTACATGGAACTCCGTTTACACATGCCGCTATTTCACATCGTTCGTCAATTAAAACCACATTTTTTCTATATATATCAGATAACTGTCTTATAATGTCTCTAAGCAGTGTTGTTTTTCCAAAGCCCGGCGGTGATATTATAATAGTATGCTTTAACCCGTCTTTTAAAAGCTCATCCATTATATTATCAGCGCAGCCCTTCATCTGTTTAGCAATTCTTATACACATGAATGTCACATGTAAGAAATTCTTTACCTTACCATTCTCCCATATAACCTGTCCGCCAAGTCCTATTCTGTGTCCGCCTTTGATTGTCAGAAATCCATTTGCCATGCAGGATTCATATGCATAAGATGAATAATTAGTTGCTATTGACAGTATCCTTGTTATCATATGTTCATCTACAGGAACCGCACCTCTATGTTCACCATTATCACATATGGCAGCAGGCAGTCTTCCTGTACGCAGACGGATTTCCCTGACATGCTGAAATCCTGCATATATTCCAATATCTTTAATTAATTCATCCGGAAGAATTTTATAGAGTGATTCGTCATACAAAAAAAGCCCCTTCACTATTGTTTTTCACAATATATGAAAGGGCTGTCCGTTTTATTCTACTGACTTTAAAGATTCGACCATAGGAAGCTTCTTTAACTTTCCATACATGGCCAGATTAACTACAACTGAGAAAATCAGTGTGATAAGATATGAATATATATATGTTGTCGGTTTAATAGCATATCCAAACATTATTGCATCCATCTCAACAGTAAGCATTATGTATATGTGAAGAAGTCTTCCTAATAATAGTCCGAACACACCACCGATTAATGTAAGGAATATATTCTCACGGTACACATACATGCCTACCTCCGGGTCAAAGAAACCAAGTACCTTAATAGTTGCAATTTCTCTTCTTCTCTCTGATATATTAACATTTGTAAGATTATATAACACAACGAATGCAAGCAGCCCCGCTGATATTATAAGTACCCATGTTACCAGGTCAAGTGACTGTATCATATTTTCAAATCGTGTAACATTAGCATTAAGGAAACTCACACCCTTAATATAATCTCTTGTAAGATATTCATCGCCCATATAACTTTCAGTTTCGCTTACATCTCCGTTAATCTTTATAAGCACCCTGTTGTTATCAGGAACATTTCCAAAAAGTTCATTATAATATTCTGTACTTATATATACATAATGATTAACATACATTTCTGTAATACCTGATACAACAGCCTCTGTCTGCTTTCCAGCGGATGATGTTACTGTAATCTTATCACCTTTCTTTACCCCTAAATCTTTAGATAGCTTTTCAGTGATAACAACGCCTGAATCCCCAAGAGCCACATCATTATGTTTTCTTCTAGTTCTTAATGTCACATAATCTTTAAATGCATTCTTATCATCAACTATGACATATTCTGCTGTCTGTGTATCTTCACTGCTCTTAACATCATCAGAATAACCACAGTTTAGTAGAAAATCATCAATGTGTACGTCCGCTGACATGTCACTTTCAAGTGTATCCATATCCTCCTGTGTAATCCCATCTGTAAATGTGGCAACACTGTCATAATGTATAAGTTCACCGTACTGGTTATGAATAAGACATTCTATACTGTTCTTAATACCAAAGCCTGCTGTCATAAGTGCCGTACAGCCTGCAATCCCTACAACAGTCATAAGAAATCTCTTCTTATACAGGAACAGATTACGCATAGTAACCTTCATTGTGAATGACATGTGTTTCCATATAAATGTAATATGCTCAAGAAGGATTTTCTTACCGCTCTTAGGTGCTTTCGGACGCATAAGCTCTGATGGAACCTCTTCTAACTCACTGTAGCATGAAAAAAGAGCTGCTATAACTGTTACTAAAACCATGGTTGTAATGGCTATAATTGAAAGAAATATGTGGCTGTCGTACACTATTGGCGGAAGCTGGTATATTATATTCCAAGAATTATATATTACAAGCGGAAACAGTTTAAGACCTATGATACAGCCTGCTATTCCTCCAGTAACCGAAGCAATTAATGCATATGCTATATATTTGAATGCAATCACCTTTTTGCTGTATCCTAGTGCTTTATATGTTCCTATAAGTCCCCTTTCTTCTGCTACCATTCTTGTCATTGTTGTAAGACAGACAAGGGCAGATACAACTATAAAGAATATTGGAAATACCGTGGCAATGGCTTTCATCCTGTCTGCACTGGATTCATAATCTTTAAAAGAATACTGTTCCTGTCTTGTAAGCTCATACCATTTCCAGTCATCGCTGTCACCATATTTAGATTCAAAATCTTCCTTAGCCTGCGTCTCAATGCTGCTAAAATCATAATCAGCAAGTGCTTTCTCATATGCCGGCTGGATATATGGCTCAATAATAGCTGAAACATCCATTCCTACAAAATAATTACTGTACTGTTCTGTAAGTGATTCTACAACATGGTCGTATATAGCCGCTTTGGCAGCCTCTTTTGCCTCATTTACTGAATCTTCATATACATCCTGTATGTCATCTTTTCTTACATTAATTCTGCTCTGTGAAATATTATCTATTCTGTCAGCCGTTTCTTTAACGAGATCTTTATATTCAGTTCCATATGTATCCAATTCCTTTGCTCCATCAACTGTCGCAAATACTTCATTGAAATAATCGGACATGAATTCATCTTCCGTAATATACATAAGATAATTAATCCTGCCGCTTCCAACATTAGTAGTTCCAAGGTCATAAGAAACATAATATGGTGTATATACTGTTCCTACAACCGTATACTCTGAATCTTTAAGACTGTCATTAATATCATCCTGTGTTCCGGATGAAAGCTTGATTGTATCTCCTATAGAAAAATTATCCTTGGTATCTTCATATCTTACAACACATTCACCGCTATTTTCAGGAAGCCGTCCTTCCTTGATTCGTAACTGGTTAATGTAATTCTCATTATTCCTGTCTGTATTATCAGGTACTGACATTATATGTACAGCGGTCTCTATGCTGT
Source organism: [Eubacterium] eligens ATCC 27750 (assembly GCF_000146185.1). Classification (NCBI taxonomy): domain Bacteria; kingdom Bacillati; phylum Bacillota; class Clostridia; order Lachnospirales; family Lachnospiraceae; genus Lachnospira; species Lachnospira eligens. Next base: position 1,109,658 of record NC_012778.1, read on the forward strand.
CTTTCCTGATAACTGCATCCTGTGAATATGCAGGATACACTCCCTTAACACCATCAACTGCTCTTATAGCTTTAATATCATCTTCATTAAAACCTATTGATGATAAAAGTCTTAAATCACTCATATTATAATCATCATAATAGTTATCCGTTGAATTCTTCATATCATTAGAAGATGCTGTTACTCCTGCAAAAAATGCTACTCCAATAGCAACAATTGCAAATATAGCTATAAATCTTCCAAATGTTCTCTTAATCTCACGAAAGAGATCTTTCCACACTGATTTTCCCATATTGTACAAGCCTCCATAGTATTACCAGTCTATCTCGTCTACTGAAACAGGATTGTCATTAATAACAACACTGTCAACGATACCATTCTTTATCTTAATAACTTTATCTCCCATTGCTGAAATTGCCTGATTATGTGTTATAACAACAACAGTAATTCCATTCTTCTTACACATATCACTTAAAAGCTTAAGAATGGTTTTTCCTGTATTAATATCAAGCGCTCCTGTAGGTTCATCGCATAAAAGCATCTTAGGATTCTTTGCAAGTGCTCTTGCAATGGCAACTCTCTGCTGTTCACCACCTGATAACTGTGACGGAAAATTTCCTATTCTGTCAGATAATCCCACAGCTTCTATTGTCTTAACAATATCAAGAGGCTCTTTACATATCTGCGTTGCCAGTTCAACATTTTCTTTGACAGTAAGATTCTGTACAAGATTATAGAACTGGAATACGAATCCGATATCATATCTTCTGTATGCTGTAAGCTGTCTCGAACTATACTTGTCAATTCTTTTACCATCAACAGTTATTTCCCCGGTAGTACATGTATCCATTCCTCCAAGGATGTTAAGAATAGTACTCTTTCCTGCACCACTAGGTCCTAATACAACAGCAAATTCGCCTTTATCAATCTTAAAATCCACTCCATTCAATGCTCTTATCTTTACATCACCCATTTTGTATATTTTCTTTACATTTTTAAATTCTATATATGCCATAGTTTCTCCTTTTTTATTCCAGACAGTATTAAATCACATATTAATCTATATATAATAATACCTTATAGCACTCATAAATTCAAATCATTTTAATATAATCATAGAAAGACATTTTATTAAATTTCTATGAAATCATTTAAGAATTTTTCAATTATTATACTCGTATTATCGTTGTTGGTTTGTTGCATATTCTGTCCTGTAACAACTCAGGCAGCAGGACTATATTCAAAATACTCTGTTCTTATTGATTCTGATTCAGGCAGGATACTTTCTGGCAGCAATGAAACAACGGCTGTAAGCATGGCAAGCACAACTAAAATTATGACTCTTATTATTGCTTTGGAAAACTGTGACAAGAATTTTGTCGTAACAACTTCCGCCTACGCAGCTTCCATGCCTGATGTACAGCTTAACGCCGTAACTGGTGAGCAATTCATAATTAACGACCTATACTACTCACTTATGCTTGAATCACATAATGATTCCGCTGTAATAATTGCTGAAAATGCTGCTTATTACTTACTATGTAAAAATCCTTCTTTAAGGTCTGAAACTCCGTTTATCAATAATTATAATTACGATTCCTCATTTCTTTCTGAGATTAACCATGAACAAAGTGAAATACTTGTACATATATTTACCGGCCTTATGAATGAAAAAGCGGATGATATTCTCTTATCAGACACATATTACATAACACCTAATGGTCTTGATGCCGAGGATAACTATAGTTTTCATCATACAACAGCATATGACCTTGCAAAAACCATGGCATATTGTATTAATAATGAGGATTTTTTATATATAACACAGACTGTTTCTAAAACAATTTCAGACACAACAGGCAGATACCATTACCAGCTAAATAACAAAAACAGGCTTTTAAATCCTAATGAAGGAATTATCTCTGGAAAAACAGGTTTCACTAACAAAGCCGGATACTGCTATGTATGTGCATACAAAGACAAAAACCGGACACTGTGCATCGCCCTGCTTGCATGTGGCTGGCCACCAAATAAGAATTACAAATGGAGTGACGCCAACTATCTTATTGCACTTGGTAAGAAATACAACAAGCAGAAATATTTTAATTGCGAGTACACATTTTACATTCCTGTATCTAAAGGAAAATATAGCTTCTGTGAACTTATTCCTGACAGTGCTGTTGAGTTTCTTGCCTGCGATGACGATTCCGTAAATATCCAGATAGATATTCCAGAAACACTTACTGCTCCTGTCAATTCAGCACAGATATATGGAACAATTAATATATATGTAAATAATGAGCCTGCCCGCAGTATTAATCTGAAAGCAAAGCAGAGTATTCCCAAAAAATCCCATACACTGGATATATTTGATACAATATTTCGATAGCAGCGCAAATTTGGGGATTATTTTACGAAAACACATGACACGGTTATAATTGTGTTATATAATTAAAAAGTCGGTTTTAACTGGCTAATAATATATGGAGACAATAATAATGAATAAAGTATACAAAGTATTTCCGGGTGGCAAATTCAAGGTTCTTACTTTCAGTTATGATGACGGAAAGCTTGAGGACAGACGGCTTGTAAAGCTTTTTAACAAATATAATCTTAAAGCAACATTTAATCTGGACACAGGCATTATTGATCCTGCGATAAGAATTCCTCAGGAGGAATGGCCTGAGCTTTATAAAGGACATGATATTGCTGTTCATACATTTACACATCCTACTATGATAAGACTAAATGATTATGCTGCTCTTAAAGAAATTCTTGAAGATAAGGTTAATCTTGAAAAAATATTTAACCGTCCGATATACGGTCTTGCCTATCCTAACGGTTCTTACGACAGCCGTATAGTTGATATTGCCAAATCTGTCGGCATTAAATATGCAAGAGTTACCAATGATAAATACGCTGCCACTAAAGCTGCAGAAGCCTATGCTGCTAATGCCGATGGTCCTATACTTATAGGGGATGAGAATGGTTTTTCTATGCCTGAAGACTATATGCGCTGGGTTCCAACCTGTCATCACAATCATAATCTTATTGATTTTGGCAAGAAGTTCATGGCACTTACTAAAAAACAGTATCTTTACATGATGTATGTCTGGGGACACAGCTTTGAATTTGAAAGAAACAATAATTGGGAAATCATTGAGGAATTCTGTGAAATGATTGCTAACCGTGATGATATCTGGTATGCAACCAATTCTGATATTGTTGAATACAACGAATTGTTTGACAGACTTGAGTTCTTTGCTGATAACGAATATGTTCATAACCCTTCTGTTAAGTCAGTATGGCTTGCAGTAAATAATAGTACTATTGTTGAAGTAAAAGGCGGCGAAACAGTTAAATTATAATAACGCATTATTAAAGGCGGCTTACCATTACAGGTTTGCCGCCCTCTTTTTATTCATGCTTAAGATTCTTAAATGCATTTCTTAATGTAATTGGATTGCCATATCTTAACGTTCCCATTCTGTATATCTTAGAGCCTAATATACCAACTGCTATTGTGCTTACAATAAGAATAACAAACGATACAGCTATCTCAGCAAAACTCACATTTCCAAGTGCTACTCTTGCAAACATCGCACTGTATGAGCTTATCGGCAGGAATGAAAGAACCTTCATAAGAATTCCATCTACATTATTAAGCTGGGATAATCCTATAAAATATACAATCATAATAACAAACTGTACACTTCCGGCACTTTTGTTAATATCCTCTGTCTTAGACACAAGTGCTCCCATTGCACCATATATAAATACATAGAACAGCAGCCCTCCAAATCCAAAGAACGCAAATGTTATAAGCACATCTGAAGGAATATTAAATATTTTATCAAATAATCCACCCCATGAGTCTCTGTTAATCTTATAGCTTCCAAGTATTACTGCAAATATAATTCCAACCTGTAAAAGTGCTGCAGATGTACCTGCCAGTACCTTTCCAAAGAAAAGGCTGTTAGTATCAGCACTGGTTACAAGAAGTTCCATTGTTCTGTTTGATTTCTCCTGTGTTACAGAAGTTGCTACCATTACTCCATACAGAATGATAACCATGAACACAATAATTATAAGTGCATAACAATACCAGTAATTACTCATCATGTCTTTTCCAAGTACAGTTGTCTCGGAATTGATAACCGGATTAAAAGCATTTTCAATCTCTGCCATATCCAGATTATTCTCCTTACAATAGTTATACTGGCTTAGCAGCTGCATTGCATATGTAAATCTCTGCGTCATATCATCAAACATATCACTATTATTAACGACATATTCAAAATCTGTTGCATTCTTTACAACAAAACCAGCAATGACATTTTCATCATTTTCAATCTTATCTACAAGTGCATCTCTTGACGAAACATTTTCAATCTTCACATCATTTAATACACCTTCTACAATTCCTGTTCCCGCAAATATGTCTTTTTCATCACAGATTATGATAACATCAGTAATCTCCGTATTATCAGCGGTATCATCAGTATCATCTTTATTTATTCCAAGAATTCCTGACATATCAAATACACTTGGAAGAAACAGTATCACTGCAGCAAGAACAGCTATAACAATTGTAGAAATCATAAAGCTTTTATTCTTGATATAATTCATAATCTCATACTGGAATATTACTCCGAACTTCTTCATTATCTGTCACCCCCTACAGCTTTTACAAATATATCATTAAGCGATGGTCTGTAGCTGTCAAATGATGCTATCTCTATATCAGCATTCATAATTTCTTTAATAAGTGCATTTCCAGAAAGCTCTTGAATATTCTTTACTATAACACCATCTTTATGTATTCCTGTTACAGATAATGTATCTTCGCAGCTGGTCTTTAACTTTTCTGCCAGTTCTTCTGCTCCCATTCCAACAGCCGATATTATAAGCTGATTCTTTCCATATTCAGCCTTAATATCTGCAATATCACCTGATAATGCAATCTCACCGTTATTAATTATTGCTATATCCTCACAGAACTCCTCCACATAGCTCATCTGATGGCTTGAGAATATAACTATTCTTCCTTCTTCTATCAATTCTGTTACAACATCCTGTAATATCTTGGAATTAACCGGGTCAAGTCCACTGAATGGCTCATCTAATATAACAATCTCAGGCTCACAGACAAGTGTTGATGCAAGCTGGACCTTCTGCTGATTACCTTTGCTGAGTGTCTCTAACTTCACATCTGTATACTGTGATACCTGCAGTCTTTTAAGCCATTTATCAGTATTCTTCTTAGCTTCAGCCTTAGATAAGCCTCTTAACCTGCCAAGATACACAAGCTGTTCTGATACTTTTTTCTTAGGATATAATCCTCTCTCTTCCGGCAGATATCCTATCAGATGCTCCTTTGGATTAAATTTTTTACCATCAAGAAATATTTCTCCTGAATTGGCATGAAATACATCCATAATAATTCTTATAGTTGTAGTCTTTCCTGCACCATTACGTCCAAGAAGACCTAATGCCTTGCCGCCTTCCACATCAAATGAAATGCCGTGAAGGACTTCTTTCTCACCAAATGACTTGGTAAGATTTTTCACTTCAAGTTTCATTAAATTAATCTCCCCTCATATATTGTGAAATCTTTGATAATTGTATCACATGTATAGAAATTTTGATAGTCAAATTTATATACATTTTAATTGTTTATATGCATATTAGATGTTTAACATACCGGCTGATAATGTTATACTTGATTCACTAATTCTAGAAAGGAATATTTTAAAATGAAGAAAAAACATTTATTATTAAGCATAATCCTATTATGTATTTTATTCAGCCTGACTGCATGTGGCAGACAGAATTCTGGTAATTCATCAACTTCCGATGGAAACACTCAGTTATCCGGCAAGCACCATGTTGCCATTGAAGTAAACAATTATGGAACGATTGAGGTAGAACTTGATGCAGATACTGCCCCAATTACTGTTACTAATTTTATTAATCTTGCCAATTCAGGATTTTATAACGGTCTGACTTTTCATCGCGTAATTGATGGATTTATGATTCAGGGTGGAGACCCTAATGGTGACGGAACTGGTGGCTCTTCTGAGAAAATCAAGGGTGAATTCAAGTCAAATGGCGTCCAAAATAATATAAGCCATATAAGAGGCACTATATCTATGGCACGCTCTTCTGCTAATAATTCTGCAAGTTCTCAGTTTTTCATTATGCAAAAGGACACTCCAAGCCTTGACGGACAATACGCAGCTTTCGGAACTGTCACGAGCGGCATGGACATTGTCGATAAGATATGTAAAGACTGCACTGATACTAATCAGAATGGTGTGATTACAGATAAGAGTAAACAGCCTGTGATTAGTACTATAAGGGTTGTGGATTAACGAATAACCGCACCGTCTTACGACGGTGCGGTTATTATATTAAAACATATTCTATTTATCAAAATCATAACTATTCTCATATATATCTAAAACCTGAGTCACAAAAGCAGCCTGATTCTTGCTTTCTTCTGTGCCAGTATTAACCTGATACCCATACGTCATGTAATCATAAAAGTTTCTTGGAGTGATTGGTCCAAGCTTGTACTCATCCCTAATCAGATTAATACCATCTGAATAATCCCTTACTAACGCCTCAAATGCTTTCTGCGGGTCTTTAAATACCGCTTTTCCATTTTCATCTGCCCCAATTGCAAATTCTTCTCCATGATCAAGAAAATCCTGTACTTTTACATTGCCATGCTCTCTGCCAGCCACATACTCCTGCACATATGGATGTGCAACCTTTGGCGGCTTTGTCTTACAACCTGCCATAGAAGCAAAACACATCAATGTAAACCCAATTAAAAATACTTTTTTCATAGTACCCCTCCATTCACAAGTCAGGTTATGGTTGTATCTACATATTTAATATAACATACGTATCTATATCTTGACAATATATTATTATTTTTTTCAATACTTTTTAATATTTCACATTCAGTCTGTGACTGTAGCCTTCCATTCTCTTTGCAAATACATCAAGCTGTCCTTTATATTTACCATACGCTTTCTCATCAATCAAAGACTCATTATGATACCGTTCAACAAGCTCTGATGAGTCTTTGAAAGCCTTAATTGCTAAATCCTTGTAATTATTCTCAAGATTAATCTGGATTTCATTGAGTGATGTTTCTATCTCTTTCTTGGTTGTGTTCTTCTTAAATATTGACATGTAAATCAGATGTCCTTTCTTTTCTAAGTATTCGTTCTGTAAAATATCCAACCTGTTTATACTATATTATAGTTTCACTTTATCTACAATCTGAGGCACGGAAAAATCCGTGCTAATACATGCTGAATAAATAGATCCTGATTTATAATAAATGTATTAATTGATGTTTCTCATATACATAGTTTTGCGTCCGGCTCCGGTTTTAATAATAGCTCCTTCTTCTACAAGTTTTTTAAGTGCAGATTCGACAGAGGAGCTGCCAAGGCTGGGACATGAAAGTAATGCATCCTGTTTTGAAAACTTTCCAAGCGTATTTTCTGTGAATGACTTTACAATATCGTAAGCATTGCTCTTCTTTCCTGTTTTTGCTGCAAGTGATACTCTGGATTCAAATTCCCTATAGCATGATAAGATAATGCCAAGCAGATATTTTATGAATGGCTTTGGATCATTTTCTCCTGAGTGCCATCCCATGTCAGCTTGCTGCAATACTTCATAATAAGTTTCTTTTGTATCTGCAATAGCTTTTTCAATACTGATATACTGTCCAACTATATAGCCGGTGCGATACAATAACAGTAATGTGAGCAGACGGCTCATTCTGCCGTTTCCATCGTTAAATGGGTGAATGCATAAGAAATCTAATATGAAATTTGGAATTAAAATAAGAGGGTCAACTATTCCTTCTCCAAAAGCCTTATTATATTCCTCACAAAGACGCTCTACAGCACTTGGAGTTTCATAGGGTTCAAGTGGCTTGAATAATACAATCTTTTCTCCATTTTCAATAACCATATCAATTTCATTAGGTGTAGTTTTAAATTTTCCACCATAGGAAAAAGCCGTATATTTTAATAACTCACCATGTAACTGCAGAATATAACTGCTTCTTACTGGAATTGCTTCATAACTTTCATGAATTATATTTAATGCATTCCTATAACCAAGGATTTCCTGTTCATCTCTGTTTCGTGGAGTCGTCTTATTTTCAACTAACTGCTTTAATCTTGAATTAGTGGTAATAATACCTTCTATCTGATTTGAGCTTTCGGTACTCTGAATTTTAGCAATCTCAACTAATCTATTTAATTCAACCGGTTTCTGCCTTAAAAATAGGTCCTGTTTACCCTTAAATTCGTGAATCTGTGCAACATATGCCATTATTTCATTATCCCAGGTTCTTTCCTTAAGTTTTGAATAATCAAATTCTCGCATCAGGTACTCCTTTCTCCCAAATGTTACTTCTTTCTCCCAATTATAATATATTTTGGGAGAAAAACAAGAGAAATGGGAGTAACATTTTACTATCTTATATATTTACCACTTAAATTTAATTTATCCTAAACCTTGTATAGAAAATAAATTAGGGAATTGTCTGAGAAATTATTTATTATCTTCGTTATTCTGTTCATGCAATTTACTACGATTGATAACTGGTCTGGAGTTTATGAAACAATATATGATTTTGTTTTTATATATTTTGTTAGATTCATGCATACAAAAGTAAGCCCTACTTTCATTTCCATGCAATCTTTTCCCATAAGATTACTCCATAAATAAATATTTTGCACCCATATCAAAACAACCTAAATACCTGTTCTATAGCGGGAGGTTACTTCTATTTACCTCATTAATAAATTTCCTTAACATGTAAAAATGCAAGAACAACATTTAGTCATCCTTGCACTTGATTCTATTATTCATTTATCAATTTGTTTAACTGTTGCAGCATTTCTACTAGCTTATTAACTGACTTATCAGCTAAGTTCTCAAGAGATAATTTGCTTTCTTCTAATCCATACTGTTGTTTGATTTCATTTATTTGTTCTTTAATTTTACCATTATATGTACTAAATTTATTTAAGAATTCTAACATTGTATCCGTAAAATCATTCGACAGATAATTGGCATATGATGTTTCCGACTCTTCAATCATTCTCATAGCTGATTCTATCTTTAGGGCTTTCTGATTATTTGAAATCATTGTTATTCTCCTTTATGAAATTTTTCTTTCTATTATACTAATTATTGGGGATCAATCTTTTTTTGCATAACAAGAAACCTCTAAATAACCATCACCATCTATACATGTAATCCAACATTTTCCATAATCAGTCTTATATTCTGCCATATCTGAATCTACAGAAATTGCTTCATAAACTTCACCAGCTTGATCTGTAAGAGTTTTAAATAACTTTTTTCTGTCATTACCGGTATATTTCCAACATACAGTATTTACAGTTTGATTACGGATATTTTTTTTATATGATGTAACTGTTAAGGTTCCTTTCTTACCTTTCCACTTAAAATTATTATATATATAATACAGATGATTTCCATATTCACTAGATAAATCCTCGTCTGGTTTACCTAATATTTCCTCTACTTTACTATTAGCCTCTCCAAGTCTAAGTTCTGTCATAGGTAGTGCCATATTTTTTGTTTCAGATACATACTTTTTACCACATCCCATAAAAGATAAACAACTAATAATTAATAATGATATTATTATAACTCCCCTTTTCATCAAGCCGTGCATTCTAATTTTCCTCCTCGTATTATGGTTAGTTTATTTATATGTATATCTGTCAAGATATACATATATCTTATATATGTAGTATATAAGAGCCGATTTTTTTCATTTTAAGAGAAAGATATATTAGAATTTTTGTAAAAAACGGACGCTGCAACTCGCTTCGCTCTTGCAGCTGGGGATTGGCGGACGGGACAGGTGCGTCCCACTACTTTCGCGCAGTGCCGTGTCCTGACCGCAGGTCAGGACACACGCGCTGTCGCGCTCTATGCGAATAACAAAAGAACCAGAGTTACAAGTAAACTTGCACTCTGGTTCTTCTATCATTCGCGCACTGCGCTTGTACTCCGCGATTACTGTGGCTGCTTGCCGATGTATGCAAGGATACCACCATCTACATAGAGGATGTGTCCATTAACTGCATCTGATGCTTCTGAAGCAAGGAATACAGCTGGACCAGCTAATTCTTCTGGCTTTAACCATCTCTCTGCTGGTGTCTTTGCAACGATGAATGAGTCGAATGGATGTCTTGATCCATCTGGCTGTCTCTCTCTTAATGGAGCTGTCTGAGGTGTCTCGATGTAACCAGGTCCAATACCATTACACTGGATATTGTACTTACCATACTCAGAACAAATATTTCTTGTAAGCATCTTAAGACCACCCTTAGCAGCAGCGTAAGCTGATACTGTCTCACGGCCTAATTCTGACATCATTGAGCAGATGTTGATGATCTTACCATGTCCTCTTTCGATCATTGAAGGAATTACTGCCTTTGATACGATGAATGGTGCGTTAAGATCTACGTCGATAACCTGTCTGAACTCAGCAGCTGTCATCTCGCACATAGGAATTCTCTTAATGATACCAGCGTTGTTTACGAGGATATCGATTGGTCCAACTTCCTTTGTGATTTTCTCTACAGTAGCGTTAACAGCTTCTTCGTTAGTAACGTCGCAAACATATCCGTGAGCGTCGATACCAGCTTCCTTATAAGCTGCTAATCCCTTATCTACTAATTCCTGCTTAATATCGTTGAAAACGATTTTTGCACCAGCCTTAGCCATACCACTAGCGATAGCGAAGCCGATACCATATGATGCACCAGTTACAAATGCAATCTTACCTTCAAGTGAAAAATTAACTGACATTTTAATTCTCCTTTTCCTAATAATAATTTATAAATGAAACCCTCTACAGGTTACATTCCTTAGTAAAATATGTACTGACGGATTACTTTAAATCCTTCATGTCTACCCAGTCCATATCATCGAAATCCTGGTTTTCTCCAGCCATTCCCCAGATAAATGCATATGCATGTGTAGCTGATGCTGAATGAATTGACCAGCTTGGTGAAATAACTGCTTCTTCACTTCTCATGATGATATGACGAGTTTCTGTTGGCTCACCCATGTAGTGAACAACGATATCTTCTTCTGGAATCTCGAAGTAGAAATAAACTTCCATTCGTCTGTCATGTGTATGACATGGCATTGTATTCCATACACTTCCTGGCTCAAGAGTTGTGATACCCATCTCTAACTGGCATGTCTCAACCTGACCTGGTAAAATATACTTTCTGTTAAGACGCTTATTGCATCCTTCTACAGAACCAAGCTGAAGCTTGAACTCATCCTTGATATCCTTTTCTGGATCAATAAATACTGTAGGATATGTCTTATGTGCTGGTGTTGAGTTAAAGTAGAACTTAGCTGGCTTAGAAGAATCCTCGCTCTTGAACTTAATCTCCTTAGAACCCATACCAATATAAAGACCATCTCTATATTTAAACTTATATTCAGTACCATCAACGATAACTGAACCGTTGCCACCTACATTAAAGATACCCATCTCACGTCTCTCAAGGAAATATGCAGCCTTAAGTTCAGAACCTGCCTCAAGTGTAAGTTCCTTATTAACCGGCATACATCCGCCTACGATAATACGATCAATCTGGCTGTAAACAAGCTTGAAATCATCAGCTGGGAAAAGATTCTGGATAAGAAAATCATTTCTCAGTCTTTCTGTATCATAACCCTTTACATCTCTTGCGTTAGCACCCTGTCTTACTTCCATCGTAACTCTCCTTTTCAATTCACAAACCTAGGGCAAAGCCCCGTTTGGTGTTTATAATACCACAAAAACCAATTATTTACAACTATTAACCAACTATTCCCTTTATAAGTACATTTTTTTCGACAAATTCTCGCGAAAATGTATACGCATCCTTAATCATTGTTTCTGCTTCTTTAGTCTTTTCTGCATTATCACAGTAAATTCTTGCAATCACATCACCTTTGCTGACTTTGTCGCCTATTTTCTTAGAAAGCACAACTCCAACTGATAAATCAATCACATCGTCCTTGGCTGCCCTTCCGCCTCCAAGAATCATTGAAGATTTTCCTATCAGCTCAGACTGGATTGACTGGATGTATCCATCGCTATCTGCACACACCTCTGTTATTGTATCAGATATCTTTAACTTATCTGTGTTATATACTGCGTCAGGATCTCCACCCTGGGCTTTAACGAACTCTGCCATCTTGTCCAACGCACTTCCGTCACTTATTACTCTCTCCAATTCTTTTCTTACAGTTTCTTTATCAAGGTCATCTCTTGCAGCAAGCACCATATATGTTCCAAGATTAAGGACAAGCTTAGTTAAATCCTCTGGTCCTTCACCTTTTAAAGTATTGATAGCCTCGATAACTTCAAGTGCATTTCCAACTGCATATCCTAACGGCTGGTCCATATCAGTAATAAGTGCTGTTACATTTCTTCCAGCGCCTTTTCCAATACGAACCATCTCCTTAGCAAGACTTACGGCATCAGTCTCATTTTTCATAAATGCGCCGCTTCCGGTCTTGACATCAAGAACAATCGCATCAGCACCAGAAGCCAGTTTCTTACTCATAATACTGCTTGCAATAAGCGAAATATTCTCGACCGTTGCCGTAACATCCCTTAGTGCATATATCTTCTTATCTGCAGGTGCAAGATTACCTGTCTGCCCTGTTATTGCAATTCCTATATCATTAACCTGCTTAACAAATGCTTCCTCAGACAGAGAAGTGTTAAATCCCGGAATACTTTCCAGTTTATCAATCGTGCCTCCTGTATGTCCAAGTCCTCTTCCACTCATCTTTGCAACTTTGCCGCCAAGTGCTGCAACCATAGGTGCAAGAACAAGCGAAGTCTTATCTCCAACGCCACCTGTACTGTGCTTGTCTACTTTAATTCCATTAATATCCGACAAATCCAGCTTGTCTCCGCTGTTTTCCATTGCAAGCGTCAGGTTAAGAGTCTCATCATAATCCATATGTCTGAAATATATTGCCATAAGAAGGGCAGAAGCCTGATAATCAGGTATATCCCCCCTGACATAGCCATTAACAAAGAACTCTATCTCTTCTTTAGTAAGCTTTCCACCATCTCTTTTCTTCTCTATAATATCAACCATTCTCATAATGCAGACCTCCTACATAATCTTATTAAGAAAACTCTTTCCTATCTTAACCGGTTCTGTGCCAAAAATCTCAGCCAGTGTCTGTGCTATATCAGCATAAGTGTCACCTGTTCCAAGATTAACGCCACGTTTTAAACATTTGCCATATACAAGCAGTGGAACATATTCCCTTGTATGGTCAGTTCCCTTATAGGTTGGGTCACAACCATGGTCAGCCGTAATAACAAGCATATCTGTATCTTTCATAGTGTCTAACACCTGTGACAGTCTCACATCAAATTCTTCAAGACCTCTGGCATACCCTTTATAATCTCTTCTATGTCCCCATGTTGAATCAAACTCAACCAGATTAGTATATATAATTCCTTTATTATCCTGCTTCATGTAATCAAGTGTTACATCCATTCCATCCTGATTATCATTAGTGTGCTTAGACTCTGTAAGTCCAACTCCAGCAAAAATATCATGAATCTTACCGACTCCGATTACATCAAGCCCTTTATCACAGACTCTGCACAATATATTATCCTCACTTGGCTTTAGTGAGAAATCCCTTCTGTTAGGTGTTCTCTTATAATTGCCATTCTCCCCGACAAAAGGTCGTGCAATAACTCTTGCCACAGCATTCTTTCCTGTAAGGATATGTCTTGCTGTCTCACACATTTCATAAAGTCTTTCTACCGGCACAACATCTTCATGACATGCAATCTGGAAAACTGAATCTCCTGATGTATATACAATTGGTTTTCCTGTCGCAACATGTTCATCACCAAGTTGAGCAATTATCTGTGTTCCTGAAGCCGGCTTATTGCAAAGTATTCCTGGAATTCCTGTCTTTTTAATAAATTCATCAATAATACAATCTGGAAATCCATCAGGATACACAGGAAACGGATCAGGAGAATATATTCCTGCCATCTCCCAGTGTCCAATTGTCGTGTCTTTTCCTGCAGACACTTCTGCCATTTTTCCAAAACACCCGATGGGATTATCACAACGCTCAAGGTTATGTGCACCGTCTATATTGCCTATTCCAAGCTTTACCATATTAGGAATATTAAGACCTCCATTAGCCTCTGCAGTATGTCCCAATGTATCTGCACCTTCATCTCCAAACTTAGCTGCATCCCTGGCCTCACCAATTCCAACACTATCTAAAACTATCCATATAATTCTGTTAATATTCATAGCCACGCCTCCCGACAATCTTTAATATATTGTACCACAAAGAATACTTTCTGTATTATTATTTTGCATTTTTGAAAACAAATGTTATAATCACATATACATTGTGTTTTTTATGCAAATGTAATTAATTGAATATACATTTTTAAGGAGAAAATTATATGAGTTTCGAGTTCGTCACAAAGCTTCCTACACCTACTGAAATCAAAGAACAGTACCCTGTACCAGAAGAAATAAAAACATTAAAAGCTGAAAGAGATGCTGAAATTGCTGATGTTATCACTGGCAAATCAGACAAACTTCTTGTTATTATCGGACCTTGCTCAGCAGATAATGAAACTGCTGTCCTTGATTACACATCAAGACTTGTTAAGGTTCAGGAGAAGATTAAAGACAAAGTTATTATTATTCCAAGAGTTTACACTAACAAACCAAGAACGACAGGCGTAGGTTACAAAGGAATGCTTCACCAGCCAGACCCTGAAAAAAAGCCTGATCTTCTTGCCGGTCTTGTTGCAATCAGAAAAATGCATATTGATGTAATGAAAGAGACACATCTTAGTCCTGCTGATGAAATGCTTTATCCTGAAAACTACTGGTATCTTTCAGATGTTCTTTCATATGTTGCCGTTGGTGCAAGATCAGTTGAAAACCAGCAGCACAGACTTGTATGTTCAGGAATTGATGTTCCAGCCGGAATGAAGAATCCTACAAGTGGAGATTTTTCAGTTATGTTAAATTCTGTAGTTGCTGCCCAGTCTAAGCAGACATTTATATACAGAAATTGGGAAGTTAACACACCTGGAAATCCTCTTACACACACAATATTAAGAGGTGCTGTAAACAAACACGGTCAGACTATTCCTAACTATCACTATGAGGATTTAATAAGACTTTATAACATGTATGCTGCAAGAGATCTTGAGAATCCTGCTGTTATTGTAGATGCTAACCACAGCAATTCAGGTAAGCAGTATCTTGAGCAAATCCGTATCGTCAAGGAAGTTCTTCACAGCTGCCATCACTCTGCTGATGTTAAGAAGCTTGTTAAGGGTGTTATGATTGAAAGTTATATTGAGCCGGGTAACCAGAAGGTTGGCGACGGTGTTTATGGAAAATCAATCACAGACGCATGCCTCGGATGGGCTGAATCTGAAAAGCTTTTATACGATATTGCAGACCTTGCTTAAAAACATTTTCATTATGTCGGGATTAATATAGCTTTCTGTAAATGTTCCGATTAATGTAAGTAACAATGACATACTCACAATAATGACCGTTCTTCTTAAAGTGTCAATTCTGTTTAGAAAATAATGACACATAAAGAGAACGGTCATTATATATAACAGATAATGTGGAAACAACCAGATCAAAACCATAACTACTCCCCCTGCACCGTGATACATAACAGCCTTTGTCATACATATTCCAAGACAGAATCCATTGTATAGACACAGCCAGTATACATACATTTTTCTGAATGGGGTAATCATGAATACTACCAATGTTATGAACTTCCTTAATCTGTAAGATAGCACCTCCTGCCATACATTTGCATATGCAACATTAGAATTAATGTATACAATCAGATATTCAGTTGAAAACACATCACCATAGCGCCACATTTTTATAAAGCATGTACCAAGTATAATTCCCGCAATAATTAATGCAACAAATCTTACATTCTTAATTACCCACAATAAAAAAGCCTTCATATATATCCATCAAAATGTACTTTGAATCAATATATGAAGACTTTGTCTTAATTATTCTTTTTACGGTTAAGTAAGGCATCATAAGCAAGAACTGCTGAAATTGTCTTGGAATCCTGTATCGTTCCTGCAAATATCATATCTTTAAGTTCATCCAGTGTGTATTTTTCTACATCTATGAATTCATCTTCATCAAGATGCTGACTTGTTTTTACAAGATCTGTTGCAAGATATACATCTACCACTTCATTGCAGAACGCAACCGCAGTAACAACTGATACAAGCTTAGTAAGATTATCTGACCTGTATCCGGTCTCTTCTTCAAGTTCTCTTGCTGCCGCATTAATTGTCGGCTCATCCCAGCCATTAAGACCACCTGCAGGAATCTCAATCGTCTCTCTGTCAAGTGCGTCTCTGTACTGTCTTACCATGAGAAGACGTCCATCATCTAACACCGGAACAACAGCTGCCGCTCCTCTGTGGTCAATATAATCCCATTCTGCCCTATGTCCGTCGGGAGTCTCTATAACATCTGTATATATATCAAGTATTGAACCCTTATATTTAAGAATTCTATCCACTCTTTTAATATGTTCTTTCATATTCAGCCTTTCTATATAAAAATGTTACTTAATGCTTGTACATTTGTCATAGCAGGCGTCAGTTGCTTTGATAAGTGCATTTCTGAAACCATTCTCTTCAAGTGCAGAAACAGCCTGAATTGTTGTTCCACCAGGCGAACACACTTTATCTTTAAGTACTGCCGGGTGTTCTCCTGACTCAAGTACCATCTTTGCCGAACCAAGGACAGTCTGGGCAACCAGCTTATATGCGTCATCTCTCTTTATTCCATACTTTACAACGCTATCCGCCATCGCCTCAATGAACATATATACATAGGCAGGCGAGCTGCCACTTGCACACACTATTCCATCCATAAGCTTTTCATCAACATAAACAACCTTTCCAAATGAATTAAAGAATTTATCAATAACATCTCTTTCGTCAAATGAAAAATCTGTCATATTATATGATACTCCTGTCATTCCCTCTCCAATAAGTGCAGGTGTATTAGGCATTGCTCTTACAACTCTTATGTTGCTTCCAAGAGCATTCTTTATAGACGCAATAGTAATTCCCGGTGCAATTGATATAATAACACTTTCTTCTGTTACCACATTGACAATATTCTTAAGTACTGTTGGATACATCTGTGGTTTTACTGCAAGCACAATATACTTGGCATTATTGCCACACTCTGCATTACTTTCTGCAAATCGTACGCATGTCTCAGATGATATTCTTTCGCATTTTTCTCTGTCTGGTGATGAAAATATAATATCTGATGGTGAAAATGCTGCCAAAGCACCTTTAAGCATTGCATATCCCATGTTACCCATTCCAATAAAACCAATCTTAGCCATATGTATATCCTCCCAACTATATCATGATATATAATATCTGATTATTATATACCCAGTTATTAAATAAGCTTGCTTATAAAAAGCAAGCTTATATTAATTATATTCATTTAATTATTTGTTTTCAAGTAACTTTTCTACACTTACAAGCTTTACACAGAGTACAAAAAGATCAGCAGCCTGCTTCATCTCTTCTGGAGTTGGGAATGATGGGGCAATTCTTATATTAGAGTCCTTAGGGTCCTTTCCATAAGGGAATGTTGCGCCTGCACCTGTAAGCTTAACACCTGCTTCTTTACATTTTGCAACTATTGCCTTGGCACATCCATCCATAGCATCAAATGATATAAAATATCCACCCTTAGGCTCTGTCCATGAACCAATTCCAAGTCCGCTAAGTTCTTCTTCAAGAACACTTTCAACAGCCTCAAACTTAGGTCTTATAAACTCAGCATGCTTTCTCATATGTTCCTTAAGTCCATTGATATCCTTAAAGAATCTCACATGTCTTAACTGATTAAGCTTATCATGTCCGATTGTCTGGATTGTAAGCTGCTTCTTGATATCTGCAATATTATTAGCAGATGTAGCAAGTGCTGCAATACCTGAACCTGGGAAGCTCACCTTAGAAGTTGAAGCAAACTCAAATACCATATCAGGGTTACCAGCTTTCTCACATTCACTGATGATATCAGCTATCTCATCCTTATTGTCATCATATAAATCATGGATAACATAAGCGTTATCCCAGAAAATTCTGAAATCCTCAGCAGCTGGCTTAAGTGCAGCCATTCTCTTAACTGTTTCTTCAGAATATGTATATCCCTGAGGATTAGAATACTTTGGAACGCACCAGATACCCTTTACAGAAGCATCCTTGCTTACATACTCTTCTACCATACCCATATCTGGACCAGACTCTGACATTGGAATGTTAATCATCTCAATTCCAAATCTTTCTGTGATTGCAAAATGTCTGTCATATCCAGGAACTGGACATAAGAACTTAACCTTATCAAGCTTGCACCATGGAGTATTACCAAGAATACCATGTGTGTATGCTCTCGAAATCTGGTCATACATAATATTAAGACTTGCGTTTCCATACACAATAACATGATCTGGTGTTGTTCCCATCATATCTGCCATAAGCTTCTTTGCTTCTGGAATACCATCTAAAACACCATAGTTTCTGCAATCTGTTCCATCTAAACTCTTAAGGTCTGATGAACTATTGATTGTATCAAGAAGTCCTAATGAAACATCAAGCTGCTTAGCTGATGGCTTACCTCTTGACATATCTAACGCAAGCCCCTTTGCCTTAGCTTCTGCATACTCTTTGTTCAAGCTTTCCTTTAAAACTAAAAGCTCTTCTTTACTCATATCATTGTACTGCATAATCTTCCTCCTAATCAGCATATAATCAACATGCTCTATTCTACAATGTATATTTCATAATTGCAAATATTTTTAAAAATAACTTAATATTTTAAAACATCTCTTTAAAATGCTTAATTATATTAAGTGTGTTAAAATCAAAAAAGGCTGTCACATAACGAATTAACATTATGTAACAGCCTTGGTTTATGTTAGTTTACTTTGCGTAATCTACAGCTCTTGATTCTCTGACAATACTAACCTTGATCTGACCAGGATATTCCATCTGATCCTCAATCTGCTTAGAAATGTCACGAGCCATGATTACCATATCTGAATCACTAACGACTTCAGGAACTACCATAACACGAACCTCTCTACCTGCTTGAATGGCAAAGGATTTCTCAACTCCCTTGAATGAGTTGGTAATATCTTCTAATTGTTTCAGTCTGTTTGTATAAGTTTCTAACGTTTCTCTTCTTGCACCAGGTCTTGCAGCTGAAATTGTATCAGCAGCCTGTACAAGACAAGCAATTAAGCTTTCTGGCTCAACGTCTCCATGATGTGCTTCTACTGCATTAATAACAAGAGCTGATTCTTTATATCTTCTACAAAGATCAACACCTAACTGAATATGTGAGCCTTCCATCTCGTGGTCAACAGCTTTACCAATATCATGTAATAAACCAGCACGCTTAGCCATCTTAACATCAAGTCCTAACTCTCCAGCTAAGAGACCTGTAAGCTGTGCTACTTCAATAGAATGCTTTAAAACATTCTGTCCATAACTTGTTCTGAATCTTAACTTACCTAAGAGTCTTACAAGCTCTGGATGGATACCATGTACACCAACCTCAAGGGTTGCAGCTTCACCTTCTTCTTTAATTAATGTCTCGACTTCTTTCTGAGCTTTCTCAACCATCTCCTCAATTCTTGCCGGATGAATTCTTCCATCAAGTATGAGCTTCTCAAGAGCGATTCTTGCAACCTCTCTTCTTACCGGATCAAAGCCCGACAAAACTACAGCCTCAGGTGTATCATCAATGATAAGTTCAATACCTGTAAGTGTTTCAAGAGTTCTGATATTTCTACCCTCTCTACCAATAATACGGCCTTTCATTTCGTCATTAGGAAGCTGAACTACTGATATTGTTGTCTCAGCCACATGGTCTGCGGCGCATCTCTGAATTGCATTAACAACAATTTCCTTAGCCTTCTTGTCTGCTTCCTCTTTCGCTCTGCTTTCTAATGTCTTAATCATTACAGCAGTATCATGTTTAACTTCGTCTTCAACAGTCTTTAATAGATATTCTTTTGCCTGTTCGGAGGTCAATCCTGAGATTCGTTCAAGTTCCTGCTGTCTCTTCTTCTCAAGTTCTTCAACCTTTTGCTTCTGTTTACCAAGTTCTTCTTCTTTCCTGGTAATGTTAGAGTCGCGTTTCTCTACAGCCTCAATCTTTCTGTCAAGTGTCTCTTCTTTTGAAAGAACTCTCTTTTCATACTTGCTTATCTCAGCTCGTCTTTCCTTAGTTTCCTTCTCAAGTTCGTTCTTAGTCTTTAAAGACTCTTCCTTGACTTCCAAAAGAGCTTCCTTTTTCTTGGTTTCAGCTGTCTTAAGAGCTTCATCTATTATCTCTCTTGCTTTCTCATTGGCATTACCGATTGTTGCATCGTTACGCTTGTTGATTGCATTAGACGAGATAAACCAAGTAATAGGAGCGACTATCACTAAAGTAGCAATAATTGCGATTACTATTGGAATCAACGCAGGAGCACCTCCTTATTTAGTTTTCATTGTACAAAAAATACAACAATCTAATATTATACTCAATTGTCGATTATGTCAAGGAAAAGCCCCTTAGAATCCAATGTTTTATTAATAATATCCATACTGAATCCTTTGCGATATAATGCAGCTTTGACCTTCTGAAGCTCTTTATAATCAGCGTTCTCTATATCTATATGTTTCTTTTCAACAAATGCCTTTGCCTGTTCTAATTCTATATCACTATTATCTTCATAGAATTCATCACAAACCCTGCTGATAATATCTGCATCAACGCCTTTCTGCTTTAACTTAAGTTCAATCTGTCTTCTTGGCTTATTACCTGCCTTAAAATTAACATAATTCTCTGCAAAGCGCTCATCATTAATATATCCAAACCTGGTTACATACTCTAATGCATAATCTATACACATATCAGGATAATATCCATCTCTAAGCTTGTCCTCTAAACCTTTTCTTGTATAATCCTTATTCTTAAGCAATGCCATCGCTCTTACCGTTGCACGCTTAGATAACACATCATCTATCAGAGAATCATATGCTTCTTTCCTGACAGACTCTCCATCCTTAATTCCAAACTTTCTTAATTCTGCTGCATATAAAGCAAATGCAGGCTCATAATTAATATATACAAGCCTGCGTTTCTTAGTAAGTTCTTTAATGGATGTGACAATAAGTTCAATATTATCTTCCATAACCCACCTTAATATTACTCTTCTGTATCTGCTTTCTTCTTAGCCTTAGTCTGCTTAGCATCATCAGATGCTTCTGCCTCCTTAACACCGTCCACAATTCCGTAGTGTTCTCTTACTCTTCTGTCAACTTCTTCTCTTATCTCTGGATTATCAAGAAGGAACTGCTTAGCGTTCTCTCGTCCCTGTCCAATCTTATTGCCCTCATATGAGAACCATGCTCCACTCTTCTGGATAATACCTGCATTAGAAGCAAGATCAACAAGATCTCCTTCTGTAGATATACCTTTTCCAAAAAGAATATCAAACTCTGCTTCTCTGAATGGAGGGGCAACCTTATTCTTAACAATCTTTACTCTGGTTCTGTTACCAATAACCTCACCATTCTGCTTAAGTGTCTCAATCTTTCTTACATCAAGTCTTACAGAAGAATAGAACTTAAGTGCACGACCACCTGTAGTTGTCTCCGGATTTCCAAACATAACACCAACCTTTTCACGAAGCTGGTTGATAAATATAACAACGCAGTTATTCTTGCTTACAACAGGTGTAAGCTTTCTTAATGCCTGTGACATAAGTCTTGCCTGAAGGCCTACATGTGAATCGCCCATATCACCATCAATCTCTGCTTTAGGAACAAGAGCTGCAACTGAATCGACAATTACAATATCGACTGCACCGGATCTTACCATAGTCTCTGTAATCTCAAGTGCCTGCTCGCCGCTGTCAGGCTGCGAAATATATAAATTATCAATATCAACACCAATATTCTTAGCATATACAGGATCCAGAGCATGCTCTGCATCAATAAAACCTGCAATACCGCCTCTCTTCTGTACTTCAGCAACCATATGAAGTGCAACTGTTGTCTTACCACTTGATTCAGGTCCATATATCTCTACAACTCTTCCTTTAGGAACTCCACCGATTCCCAAAGCGATATCTAGACTTAAAGAACCTGTAGGAATACATTCAACATTAAGATTAGCTGTTGATTCCCCAAGCTTCATTACAGAGCCCTTACCAAACTGTTTCTCAATATTAGAAATTGCCGCATCAAGGGCTTTCATCTTATCTTCATTAACCATACCTTAAACTCTCCTTTTGAACATGTGTTCGTTTTCTAAATAATATCTTATTATGTCTGCATTGTCAAGAACCTTTCGAACATTTATTCGTTATGTTTGTTTGTATACTGGAATAGTAAAAATATATCATATTATATATATTTTGTAAACGCCTATTTTATATTATTGTATCTTAATATAATATTTTATGCATAAATTTAACAAAATCTTTTTTACTTGCACAACCTCTCGAATGATACCTGTATCAATTCATTGTAATATTGAATCCGATGTCGTTATAAAACTCACTAAAAGCAATATTCTCTTTGTTTTGTAGGTCTTTTTTTACATTTTAAACAATGTGTCTATGCTTGATGACCCACTAAATCTTTGGAATTGCATGATGTAGTAGGTCTTTTTTTATATTTCTGCTTGGTAAAAGATAATTCTGAAGGATAAAGACCTACTCAATGCCCACTTCTTTCTCATCTAGTAGGTCTTCTCGCATATTCACGCCTCCTATACGGCTCTAAAAACCTACTCAACACTCACATCTCACTCACTTAGTAGGTCTTCACATTCCAGCTCGCTCCAGCCCACTCTAATCCCAGCAAAAAAGACCTACTCAAGCCATCTTTCAAGCTTAATAGTAGGTCTTCAACGCCATAGCAAATAATATAGTAAATAATATAATAAAACTAATAATTACAATAATCTCTACCTGTTAGTCTTAATTATATCAAGAACAAACTTAAGTGCTTCCTTCGTAGACTGACACCTTATCGTGTGCCTGTCGCCTGACAAATCACATTCTTTAACATGTGTCTCACCCTTATAGCAGCATCCAATATACACAAGTCCAACAGGCTTGTCATCTTCTCTTGAAGGTCCTGCAACACCTGTTACAGAAACACTGATATCTGCCTTAGATATTCTTACTGCTCCTTCTGCCATCTGGGCAGCAGTTTCAGCACTTACAGCTTTATACTTCTCAAGAGTCTCATGCTTAACTCCAAGAATACGTTCCTTCGCCTCATTACTATATGTAATATAGCCCTCTTTAAAAATGTCTGAAGCACCGCTTATATTAACTATAGACGAAGCAACCATGCCGCCTGTGCATGACTCAGCTGTAGTTATAGTCAGGGATTTGTTCTTTAATGTCTCAACAAGAGCCTTATCAAGACAGCCGAGATAATCAACCATTATTATTTACCCGAACCTTCCAGAAAAACTTTATAATTCTTTGCAATATAATCAATAAGAGAAATCACTGTCAATCCTAATGATATATATATGAGAACAGTATTAATAATATTCATAAATGGTACACTAAGATTAAGAACAAGCATAATAATTGTAATCATCTGAAATGCTGTCTTGAACTTGCCCCAGTAGCTTGCTGCTATAACAACACCATTATCTGATGCAACAAGTCTGAATCCGCTAATAATAAATTCTCTTGCAATTATAATAATAACAATCCATGCTGCAATTCTTTCAAGGTCAACAAGTGCAATAAGTGCAGAGCATACTAAAAGCTTATCTGCAAGTGGATCCATAAATTTTCCGAAGTTAGTAACAAGATTATACTTTCTTGCAATCTTACCATCTAAAAGGTCTGTTAAACTTGCAAGAATAAATATTCCTACTGCAATATATTTGCCACATCCAATGTTAAGATACAGACATATCAGAAACAAAGGAATCATAATAACTCTTGCAATTGTAAGTTTGTTAGGTAAATTCATTTAAACATTTTCCTCCATTATTCCCATTAAATCATATTCAGTTGAACTGGTAATCTTTACAGATACAAAATCTCCTGACATAAGTTCCCTGTCACATTCAAAGAACACCATTCCATCAACATTAGGTGCATCCTTGTACGAACGTCCGACATAAGTATTGTCCTCTGCAATATAGCCTTCAACCATAACATCAATAGTCTTTCCAACCATTTGTGCTGACTTGTCAATAGATATTTCCTGTTGCAGAGCCATAAGCTCGTCTCTCCATGTATCCATTATATCCTGGTCAATCTGGTCCGGCATTGTTGCAGCAGGAGTATCCTCTTCTCTTGAATAAGTAAATACACCAAGTCTGTCAAACTCAATTTCATCAATAAATTCCATAACCTCTTCATGGTCAGCCTGTGTCTCTCCCGGGAAGCCGGCAATAAGAGTTGTTCTTAATGCAATGTCCGGAATCTCTTTTCTCAGCTTCGCAACAATATCAAGAAGCTCCTGCTTATCTGTCTTTCTTCCCATGCGCTTTAATACATTATCACTTGCATGCTGGATTGGCATATCAAGATAATGACAGACTTTAGGCTCATTCTTAATAGCCTCGATAAGCTCATCATTAATCTCTTCCGGATAACAGTACTGAATTCTTATCCATTTGAGGTCTTCAATCTTGGCAAGCTCATGTATAAGCATTGGAAGTGATTTCTTTCCGTAAAGGTCTGTTCCATAAAGAGTTGTCTCCTGTGCTACAAGTATAAGCTCTTTTGCTCCATTGTGTACAAGGTGCTTTGCCTGCTCCACAAGATACTCAACAGGATAACTTCTGAAATTGCCACGAACCTTAGGAATTATACAGTATGTACAATGCTTATCGCATCCTTCCGCTATCTTAAGGTACTCAAAATATCCCGGCGTAGTAATAATTCTCTTTTCTTTAACAATAGGAAGTCTGTTGGCATCATCAACGACATTAAAGCCCTTACCTTCAAGCACTGAAGTAACAACCTCCGCAATCTTGTCATAAGAAGTTGTTCCTAAAAATGCATCAACCTCCGGAATCTCTTTGATAATCTCATCCTTATATCTGTGAGCAAGGCATCCTGTAACAATAAGTGCCTTACACACAGCATCTTCCTTGTGCTGTGCCATCTCAAGTATCGTGTTGATACTCTCCTGCTTGGCATCACCAATAAAACAGCATGTATTGACAACAATAACATCTGCCTGTGTTTCATCATCTGTAAACTCAAAGCCCTTATCGTTAAGGATTCCAAGCATATTCTCTGTATCTACAAGGTTTTTATCACAACCTAAAGATGCAAACATAATCTTCATATACTGCATTACCTCCTGCATAGTACTCCTCATTGTAACACATTTTTTGCAAATGTAAACATATCCCTTACATAATCTGACCATATAAAACATTATCAAACTGGCACTTTTAATAAGCCCTGAATTGTACTATTCTTTGCTGAAAATATGAATCAAAGGAGAAAAAGATAATTATGAAAGACAAAAAAACAGGTTTAATCCAGACATTAATTGGTGCTATTATTCTTGTTATCGGTATTGTGTTATGTGTCAACACATACATAGTAAAAGGTAATAAAGCATACGCATTTTCACTTCTTGTAACAATCCTTGGCATTGTTATTCTTATTGCCGGATTATACAGAACATTTTCAAAGAAAGAGAGAAAGCCTGTAGACGCAAAGGTTATTGCACAGGCTGCTTTGTGTGCCGCACTCTGCTATGTTGGTGCAACATTTATAAAGATAGACATTCCTGTTGGAACAGAAAGAACCATGTTCCACTTTGGTAATGTATTCTGCGTTCTTGCAGCTTTACTTATCGGTGGCGAATGGGGTGGTCTTTCCGGAGCAATCGGCATGACAATAAGTGATTTGTCAACAGCCTATGTAACAAGCGCTCCTAAGACATTTATTCTTAAGTTATGTATCGGTCTTATCGTTGGTTTTGTAGCACATAAGCTCTTCCACCTTTCTAAGGAACATTCTGCAAAATATGTTACTGTTGCTACTGTTGTATCAAGCATATGCGGTATGGCATTCAATATTGTTGCTGACCCTGTAGTCGGATATTTCTATAAGACATACCTTCTTGGTGTGCCTCAGGACCTTGCCAAAACACTTGCTAAAATAGGTGCGATAACCACATCTGTTAATGCAGTTATCGCTGTTATAGTTGCTTCAATCATATATCTTGCATTAAGACCAGCTATGAAAAAGCTGAATATGTTGAGAGATTTATAAAATATTTTTCGCCGCTTTGCTTTTCCTGCAGGGCGGCGGTTAAATTTCTATATTTGCATTTATATTTTAAATTTCAATTGACTTTTATCTATGATTATAGTATTTTTATAAAATAAATGGTTTTTCACTGGGTAGGGATTATTCCTGACAGGACTTGCTCGTTTCTTTTTTTATTTCTAAAAAAACAGGTATATTTCAACCTGTTCTTTCCATACTTATTATATTAAATTGCTATATATCCAATCTTACCTTAATTTCATAACCTAAGCTTTTCGAGACAATAAAATCACATTTTCAACATGCTCCGTATGCGGAAACAAATCAAATGGCTGACATGCCGTAACCTTATATCCACCCTTAATCAGCACCTTTATATCCCTTGCCTGTGTATCAGGTCCGCATGAAATGTACACAATCCTGTCTGGCTTAATCTTAAGAAGAGAATTAAGAAATTCCGGTGTGCTTCCGCTTCTTGGCGGATCCATGATAACAACATCTGCCTTTGCATTTTTTGCATACTCAACAAGGAAATCTCCTGCGTCAGCATTAACAAATGTGACATTCTTTATATTGTTAATTGAAGCATTTATCTTAGCATCTGATACAGCTTCTGAATTAAGCTCAACTCCTATAACTTTGCCAGCCTTTTTTGAGGCGACTATTCCAATAGTACCAATTCCGCAATATGCATCAATTACAGTGTCATTTTTTGATATATCAGCAAGCTGGATTGCCTTTTTGTACAGCTTTTCAGTCTGCTGGTGGTTAATCTGATAGAATGATGTCGGGCTTATTCTGAACCTGCAGCCACACAGCACATCCTCAATATAACCTTTTCCCTTAAGAACAATATTTCTATTTCCAAGCACCATGCTTGTGCGTCTGTCGTTAATATTCTGCACAATCGTAGTAATTTTCGGATGCTTTTCACATAACACCTTGAGAAAATTATTCTTTGATGGAAATGCGACTCCTGCTGTAACAATAACAAGCATAATCTCCTTTGTCGAAAATCCTTTTCTTAAAAGAATGTGTCGGATCATTCCCTTTCCCGCATCTTCGTCATATGGCTGATATTTAAATGAAGCTATTAGTTCTTTAATATCCTTAATAATGTCTGTACACTGTGAATCTTCAATCATACAGTCCGATGTATCAACTATTCTGTGGCTGTTTTCCTCGTAGGTTCCTGCTATTACATTTCTGGAATCATCAAGTCCTACAACTGCATGAACTTTATTGCGGTAATGTATTGGTCTGTACATTCCTACAATATCATCAACTTTTACATATTCGCCAAAAAGTTCTTCAATGTACTTCTGCTTAACTGCAAGTTCATTGTCATATTTCATCCCGGCATAATCACAGCCACCGCATTTTTCTGAAAATGCACAGTGAATCCGTCTTTCTTTCTCATCATATCTATTCGTCATAAAATATTTAACTCCTCATCTCTCCTCATGCTTGTAGCTCATACTCAAGATTATCGTTATGTCTTGCCTTAGCTACTCGCACAAAAGGGCAACCGCCCATACAAGCAGTTGCCCTTAACATCAGTCTTTGTTAATTATAATGAAGTATTCTCGTCTGTACTTCCAAGAATCTTAACCTTACCTTCGCAGAATTCTTTAACTGCGATTGATAATGGCTTGTCTTTCTCTGAACATCTTACAAGAGGAGTTCCAACCTGAAGCTTTCTCTCATCTTCCTTAGAGATTCTCTTCTCCTCAACCTTATCCTTGTCCTTTTCTTTCTCTTTTTCCTTGTTGCTTGCTTCAATTCTTGCCTTGGCAATCTTCTCCTCAACGCTTCTTGCATCGATGATTTCCTTAGCTCTGTTAGCAGTTGCCTTAACAATTGAATATCTGCTCTGTACTAAAGGCTGCTCGCCCTCTTCAACCTCACTGTTAATTACAGCCATTAATTCAGTATACGATGGATGTATCATTATATTATTCTCCTTTCGAATAAACCTTTAATTCTTCTTTAATATTATTAATCAGTCCAAGATTATACTTAGCTTTCATCTTCTCAGATAACACAATATCATGAATACGGCCGACACATAAATCGACTTCATCATTGATAACTATGTAATCATAATCCTCAACACCTTCTGCTTCCTCTGCTGCTCTTGAAAGACGGGCTTTAATTGTCGCCTCATCTTCTGTTCCTCTGCCACGGAGTCTCTTTTCAAGTTCTGCCGCTGACGGTGGTGTTATAAACATAAGCACTGCATCCGGGAACATTCTCTTGATATTCATGGCACCCTGTATCTCAATCTCAAGAATAACATTGTTACCCTTATCAAGCTGTTCTTCAACATATGCCTTTGGTGTTCCGTAATAATTGCCAACATACTGTGCATGCTCTATTAAAGCATCTTCAGCAATCATCTTCTCGAATTCTTCTACAGTCTTAAAGAAATATTCTCTTCCATCAGCTTCGCCTTCTCTTGGCTTTCTTGTTGTAGCTGATATAGAAAGTGAATACTCGTCATGAAGCTCTAAAAGTCGCTTCATAACAGTTCCTTTTCCTGCACCAGAAAATCCTGAAATAACTAATAATAGTCCTTTGCTCATATAATTACCTCATTCTGCACATAAAGTGCACAAGTTATTATACCTAACAAGCCCGAAACAATCAAGTAAATTTAATCAAAACCAATTAAAAATATATTGAAAGCCTACTCAATGTTCTGAATCTGCTCTCTTACCTTCTCAATCTCAGTCTTTAAGTCAATAGCTGCATTAGATATCTCAATGTCATTAGCCTTAGATAGAGTTGTGTTAGCCTCTCTGTTCATCTCCTGTGCAATGAAATCCATCTTTCTTCCAATGCCGCCATCCTCGTTAAGACATTTTCTTGCATGCTCGATATGGCTTCTTAATCTTACAGTTTCTTCGTCAACACATATCTTGTCTGCGTATATAATAACCTCTGTTGCGATTCTGCTCTCATCAATAGTTGTATCGCCAAGAAGTTCTTTAACCTTACTCTCTAACTTGCTGCGGTATTCCTTCATAATTTCAGGACTTCTCTTTTCAACAAATGCAACAAGCTCCTCCATGTGGTCTAACTTTCCTAAAAGATCTTTCTTAAGATTCTCACCTTCAAGAATTCTTGTATTAACAAACTGTTCTAAGGCTGCCTTCATGGCTTCCTCTATAAAATGCCACAGCTCCTCTTCGTCTTCCTGCACTTCATCCATTGTGATAACCTCTGGAAATCTGGCAAGACCTCCAACAGTCATATCATTTTTAAGATTGTATTTTTCGGACATATTATTAAATATAGCCATATATTCATCAGCTATATTCTGGTTGAACTTAAGATTAACCTGACTTTCTGAATCATCCTCATAATTAATAAATATATCAATCTTGCCTCTTGTTGCATACTTCTTAAGTAAGTCTCTCATTCTGCTCTCGAATACATTAAGCTTCTTAGGCATCTTGATACCTGCTTCAAGATATCTGTGATTAACTGACTTAATCTCAACTGAAATTTTTCTGTTACCTTTAACTATTTCACTCCGGCCAAAGCCTGTCATACTTTTAATCATTGTTTCTATCCTTCCATTCGCATATAATGCTTAGGAAAGTATACCAATTTTTGTGAAAGATAACAAGACTTACAGCAATAAGTATGTTAATATAATGCAATAAGATTAATGAATATTAATTAAAGGAGACATTATGGCATTCGATGGAATTACAATATCCAGTATTGTTAATGAATTAAACAACACAATTAACGGCGGAAGACTTTACAAGATATCACAGCCTGAAGCCGATGAAATAATGCTTACAATAAAGACACAATCTGGTCAGTACAGACTTGTTTTATCTGCAAATGCATCGCTTCCTCTTGCATATCTTACAGACGATAACAAGCCATCCCCTGCTACTGCACCGAATTTCTGCATGCTTCTTAGAAAACATTTGAATAATGGAAGAATAATATCTATAACACAGCCAAAATTTGAGCGTGTAATTGATATTGAGGCAGAACATTTAAATGAACTTGGCGACCTGTGCAGAAAGCACATAATCGCAGAATTCATGGGAAAGCACAGCAATATAATATTATGTGACGACAATAATACTATATTAGACAGTATCAAGCATATATCAGCACAGACAAGCTCAGTCAGGGAAGTTTTACCTGGTAGACCTTATTTCATTCCTAATACTTCTGACAAGATTAATCCGCTTGAAGCTGACAGAAAGCATTTTGACGAAACAGTATTTTCAAAGCCTGTACCTGTTGTCAAGGCGCTGCTTTCAAGCTATACAGGAATAAGCACATGTATAGCAGAAGAGCTTGCATACCGTGCCGGAGTTGATGGCGGACACCCTGCCAACTGTCTTGATGAGCCTATGAAAGATGCATTATACAACGTATTTGACGCACTTATGTCCGATGTAAGAAATGGTATCTACCACCCCGATATGGTAACTGACAACGGTGTGCCTGCAGAATTTGCCGCTGTGAAGCTTTCTATGTATGACAACCACACAGAATATGATTCTATAAGCAGATTGATTATCGATTATTACAGACAGAAAGAGATTGCAACACGAATCCACCAGAAGTCTGTTGATATAAGAAGAATTGTAACAACACATCTTGAAAGAGCATACAAGAAGCTTGACATTCAGGAAAAGCAGATAAAGGACACTGAAAAAAAAGACAAATACCGTATCTACGGCGAGCTTCTTACAACCTATGCTTACAGTATTCCTGCAGGTTCTAAGGAATATGAAGCACTTAATTACTACGATAATACTACAATTAAGATTCCGCTTGATAACACTCTCACACCAATTGAGAATGCCAACAAATATTTTGCAAGATATAACAAGCTTAAAAGAACCTATGAAGCCGGAATCCGTCTTATTCAAGAGATTACTGAAGAAATAAGTTACCTTGAATCTATTATCAATGCAATTGAGATTTCAGTAACAGAGGCTGATCTTGCTAACATTAAGGAAGAGCTTATTGAAACTGGATATATTAAAAGGACTGTTAAAGGAAAGCACAAAATCACAGCCAACAAGCCGATGCATTTTGTATCAAGCGATGGATTTGACATATATGTTGGAAAGAATAACATACAGAATGACGAACTTACCTTCAAGACAGGCAACGGCAATGACTGGTGGTTTCACGCCAAGCAGATGCCAGGCTCTCATGTACTTCTCAAAACAGATGGAAAGGAAGTTCCTGACAGGACATTTGAAGAAGCAGCAAGCCTTGCCGCCTATTACTCTAAAGGCCGTGAGCAGGAAAAAGTTGAAGTCGATTATGTATTAAAGAAGGAAGTTAAAAAGCCTGCCGGTGCCAAACCGGGATTCGTTGTGTATTACACCAACTACTCAATGGTTGCAGACACGGACATCAGCAAAATAAAACAGTTATAAAAAATTGGCTGAATCAGAATCTGAGGTGTCACCTCATCTGACTCAGCCATTATTTTTATTTATTCACTGGTTTTAATGCAATACTTACAACTGCCAGTATAACTGACGCACAATCTGCCACTATCCACGGCATATACTGGATTGCAAGTGAAGATTTGCCCGAAACAATAATCATAAGAATTACACTTATAACAACATTTATAACAAATATACCTGCCAGCTTTCTCATATCCAGAAGCCCGCTTATCACAAGATATATCAGTATGTATGCAGCCGTCATGCACACGCAGAAAGTTACAAGATACATGTAAAATGCGTTATCAGTCATGTCACATAATGATATATCAAGTGTAAGATATCCAAACAGTGCCGGTGGATTAAATGCATATATAACAGATGGTATTATCGTTACAAGTGCCGGAATACCTATACCTGCCAACATTCCTGCCCTGCAGCTTAATCCCTTGATAACGCCTGATTGTATAATTATACAAATAATGGTTGCTATTAAAAGCATTATCATCCATGACCAGTTAAAGAATATTTTATTGCCAATATAATATGCCGTAAGATATTCATTAATTGTCATTCTTTGTGAATCACCATTTCTTATAATCACAGACAATATATCCTGTCTTATAAAACCAGCCCACGCATAAATTATAAGCGCCGGAACAAGGTAATTTACAGCATTTGTTTTCTTATTCTTAGCGAACATCTTTATGCGCATAATTCCAGAACTTTTCACCATTAATAATTCAAGAATTCCAAGAACTATTAAAAGGATATACAGAACAGGAACTTTATCAAGTAACTGGGTTGTCTCAATCTGTTCTTTCACTACTCCGTCAAGATACACTGAATCAATCATTGCATGCATGGATACTGATGACTCCCATATTCTTGCAAACAACAGCAGCATACCTGTCAATAAATTCAATATTGCAGATACAAATGCAGCAATTCCTGTATTACCGATTCTTAAAAGGATTCCTGCCACAGACATTGCCGTAAAAAGGATTGTAAGTGAAAAGAACAACTGATAAACAACATTAAAACCTGTATAATAATACAGATTATATACTGAATTCTGGCTTTCCGGAATGTTGAGTGCATTATTATTCATTTTACTGATTATCTGAGCAAATTCATTACTTCCTACAGGAACAAGAAGAATAAACAGACTCAGAGCCATAAGAACGGCGAGGCTTAAAAGCCTCACCCTTGTAATCTCATCTTTTTTCATAATCCTTCCTTTTCAGGGAAACAATTAATTAACAGATACTTTAACGAAAGATTTCTTACCCTTCTTAACAACTACTCCGTCTCCTTCGAACATACTCTTAGGGAACTTAGCTGCTATATCTGCTACCTTCTCTCCATCTACAGAAACACCACCCTGCTGGATAGTTCTTCTGGCCTCTGACTTAGTTGTTGCCAGTCCTGCTCCAAACACAAGATTAATTGCATCAATTTCATCATCTGTAAAGCTGTCTGCTTCAAGCTTTGCTGTAGGCATGTTAGCTGCATCCCCACCAGTAAAGATTGCCTTTGCTGTAGCTTCTGCTTTCTTAGCTTCTTCCTCACCATGAACAAGCTTTGTAAGCTCATAAGCAAGAATCTCCTTAGCCTTGTTAAGCTGAGCACCTTCCCAGCTATCCATCTTGTCAATCTCTTCAAGTGGAAGGAATGTGAGCATACGGATGCATTTAAGAACATCTGCATCATCAACATTTCTCCAGTACTGGTAGAAATCGTAAGGACTTGTCTTATCCGGATCAAGCCATACAGCACCTGAAGCTGTCTTACCCATCTTCTTACCCTCTGAGTTAAGAAGAAGTGTGATTGTCATAGCTGAAGCATCCTTATCAAGCTTTCTTCTGATAAGCTCTGTTCCACCTAACATGTTGCTCCACTGGTCATTACCGCCAAACTGTAAATTACAGCCGTATTTCTGGTATAACATATAGAAATCGTATGACTGCATAATCATGTAGTTAAACTCAAGGAAGCTTAATCCCTTTTCCATTCTCTGCTTGTAGCATTCAGCTCTTAACATGTTATTAACTGAGAAGCATGCTCCAACCTCTCTTAAAAGTTCTACATAGTTAAGATTAAGAAGCCAGTCAGCATTATTAACAAGTAATGCCTTGTCATCTGAGAAATCAATGAATCTTGCCATCTGCTTCTTGAAGCAGTCAACATTGTGCTGAATCTGCTCTGGTGTAAGCATTTTTCTCATATCTGTACGTCCTGATGGATCACCAATCATAGCTGTTCCACCGCCAATAAGTGCGATTGGCTTATTTCCTGCCATCTGGAGTCTCTTCATAAGGCAGAGTGCCATAAAGTGTCCTACATGAAGGCTGTCTGCTGTTGGATCAAATCCAATGTAAAATGTAGCCTTTCCATTGTTAATAAGGTCTTTGATAAGTGCTTCATCTGTTACCTGTGCAATAAGACCTCTTGCAACCAATTCGTCATAAAGTGTCATTTTTGTTTCCTCTCTTTTCATTTTTCTTATTGCTGCTCGCTCTCTCAGCTCATACTCCAGAACTTCGTTCTGTCGTTGTCGCGGTGCTCCTCGAATGCAAGCGATAATCTCACAATTCATGCAAGCATGATTGTGAGATTTCCGCTTGTATTCTCATCGCTACTCGCGCAAAAAACGAAAGGCTTCCGCCCTTCTTTAAAAGGACGAAAGCCTGAACTTACGTGTTACCACCTTTATTCATGACAGACTCGCATCTGCCACCTCATTAAGTCCACCAGCATGGACTTATGCACTATAACGTGTGCTACTCCGGCTGCCCCTACTTACAAATATGCTTTCAGTTCGCCGCTCCGGAATGTATTCAGTTACCCTTACCCTTGCGCCTCTCATCAACCGGCTGCTTTCTGTAAGTTCAGTAATAACCTACTTGTTTCCATCAACGCTTTGTAATATTAATTGTGTATTACTTATAACATAATAGAATATTAAAATCAAGCCTCATTCCGAAACAAATGTATCAAATTAACACTAGATTGTAACTACTCTCATTGTGTTAGTAAGTCCTCTCTTAGATGAAGGATCAGAAGATGTAGCAATACCAGCAGAAACAATTGCTGTATCTCCTTCTTCTACGAATCCAGCATGTTCAGAAACTACTAATGCATGCTCAATAATCTTATCAGTAGAAGCTTCTGTAGCAGTCTTAAGAGGTCTTACACCCCAGTAAATCTGCATCTTTCTAAGAACGTTATCGTATGGAGAGCATCCGATAATCTCAGCTTCTGGCTTTAACTTAGATGTAAGTCTTGCTGTAAATCCTGAAATTGTAGGACAGATAATAGCCTTAGCTCCAAGGTTATCTGCTGTCTGAACTGCAGCATTACATACAGCGCTTGAAATGCTTCTCTTGCTGTGAAGATTAGAATATTCTACTGAATGTCCTTTAATCTCCCGCTCTGTTCTTTCTGCAATCTTAACCATCATCTTAACAGCCTCTAATGGGTACTTTCCATTAGCAGTCTCACCACTAAGCATAACAACATCTGTTCCGTCGTAGATAGCGTTAGCAACATCAGTAACCTCAGCTCTTGTAGGTCTTGGATTTCTGATCATAGAATCAAGCATCTGTGTAGCTGTGATAACTGGCTTATACTTAGCATTACACTTCTTGATGATTTCCTTCTGAACATGTGGAACTTCCTCAGCAGGAATCTCAACACCCATATCGCCACGGGCTACCATGATACCATCAGCAACTCTGATGATATCATCTATATTAGCAATACCTTCGGCATTCTCAATCTTAGCAATAACTGGGATATCTGAACCATGCTCCCAGAGAAGGTGCTTAATTTCCTCGATACATGCTGCATTTCTTACAAATGAAGCTGCGATAAAATCAAATCCCTGCTCAACACCAAAGATGATATCTTCCTTATCTTTCTCTGTGATGCCTGGAAGTCTGATGCTTACGTTAGGAACATTAACACCCTTCTTAGAACCAAGCTCACCACCATTAATTACTGTACATTCAATCTCTGTACCTTCAACCTTATCAACCTTAAGCTCGATAAGACCATCATCGATAAGAATAATATTACCTGTAGTAACATCTTCTGGAAGACCTGCATAAGTTACCATATTAATCTTATCATCTGCTGGCACCTGTCTTGTTGTTAATGTATATTTCTGTCCCTCAACAAGTGTAACCTTCTTGTCATCCTTAACAGCACCTGTTCTAATCTCAGGTCCCTTAGTATCAAGAAGAGTTGCAATAGGGATATTAAGTTCTTCTCTTACACTTTTAATTAAGGCAAATCTTCCTGCCTGCTCCTCATGGTCACCATGAGAAAAATTAAATCTTGCAATATCCATTCCTGCTAACGCAAGATCCTTAATAAGGTTTCTGTCGTTAGTATTAGGACCCATTGTGCAAATAATCTTAGTCTTTTTCATTGTTTCCTCCAAAATAATTAAAATCTTTTCAAACACATACCTACAATATAATAACATATTTGCGTGTCAAATCAACTAAGTTTTTTATTTAACAAGCTTTACCTTATTTATCACCAGTTACATGGATGTGGGTATATAAGTGGTCGGAACAGTATTCGTAGTTGCCGACGCATTTTGAGCAGAATCTGAATGTGAGGTTTTCGTCGTCAAGTTCTGTCCTTCCGCATACTGCACATCTGTGCTTCGGCACGCCGCGCTTCGCGTGTTGTGCCTGACTTTGTTGTGCCTGACTATCCTTAGACTTATCTCCATATAATGGCTGACCACCATTGCCCTGAGTGTTGCCACTATTCTGCTGCCAATAGTCTTTTCTGGCGTTCTGCTGTGCTTTCTTTGCTGTTCTCATTGCTTTGTCGAAGTTTCTCTGTGTACTGCTCTTTGCAGGGCCTTTCTTGTACAGGAAGAAGAATATTATGAAATTCAGCATTGACACAAGCGCCGCCGTTGCATTGGCATAACACATAATTGCTGATGGTGCAAGAAAACCTGCTGCATACAGGCTGTACCATACATTTCTTGGAAGAAAAGGCACAAGATATCCGAATACTATAGTAATTCCGAATATTACAGCATCAAGTATTGCCATCCATTTAATCTTGATTGGGATAATGAAGAATAATAAAACCTCCATATCCGGCTGCTCCATAGCGAATGCCATGAACAAGGCAAGATTAATATAATTCGTACTTAATTTAAAGCTTAATCCCCATATAAGATAGATAATAAGTGATGCAAGTATATTAAGGATAACTCCTGTAAAGAAGTATACATTAAATCTGAACGAGCCCCATATTCTTTCAAGTACCGAACCAATCAGATAGTAGAAATACAGCACAAATACCACAAATATTATGCTGTTAGAAGGAGGTTGTAATATAAATGTGATGAGTCTCCATACCTGTCCTTTAAAAATCATAGCAAAATCAAGTGAAAAATATGCGTCATATAATCCATTAAAAAATGTATTCATCACAAATCCTATTGCATAAAGGACAATGATATAAAACATAAGATTTTTAATCGCATACTTAGAGAATTTTTTCTCAAATTTAGCAAACCAGTTCATAAAATGTTCCTTTCAGTCTTACACATGTTACAGACTAATAATTCATAATCATATACAAGAAATTATAATAAACAAAACAATATGATGTCAATTAAACTTACTCTTAAGTTCTTAAATTTTAATAAAAATATCCACCATAAATAATTAAAGCTATTTTATTATTTCCTATTAATATTGAAATTTATTCCATTTTACTCTATAATGCATAAGTTGCATAGAAAATGACATATTCTGCGTTTTTTCGCCAAAGTCACTATGCAATGGGTAACTTTTGTATATTTATTTTAAGGAGGACAGCTACAGCTGTATTAGGTTATGAACAAATTCAAATTAGGTATTGATATTGGATCAACAACTGTAAAAATCGCTGTTTTAGATGATAATAATAATATTTTATTTTCTGATTATGAAAGGCATTTTGCGAATATCCAGGAAACACTCCAGTCACTTCTTGAAAAGGCAGTGGCTGAGCTTGGCGAATTTGAAGTATATCCTGTTATCACAGGTTCAGGCGGACTTACTCTTGCCAAACATTTAGAAGTACCATTCACACAGGAGGTAGTAGCCGTGTCTACTGCCCTTCAGGATTATGCTCCACAGTGTGATGTTGCAATCGAGCTTGGTGGTGAGGATGCTAAGATTATCTACTTTACTAACGGTATTGACCAGAGAATGAACGGAATATGTGCCGGCGGTACAGGTTCTTTCATTGACCAGATGGCAACTCTGTTACAGACAGACGCAATGGGACTTAATGAATATGCCAAGAACTATAAGTCAATATACCCTATTGCCGCAAGATGTGGTGTATTTGCCAAGACTGATATCCAGCCTCTTATCAATGAAGGTGCAACTAAGGAAGACCTTTCTGCATCTATATTCCAGGCTGTTGTAAACCAGACAATCAGTGGTCTTGCATGTGGTAAACCAATCCGTGGTAATGTTGCATTCTTAGGCGGACCACTTCATTTCTTATCAGAGTTAAGACAGGCATTTATCCGTACATTAAGCTTAGGTCCGGATGAAATCATTGCTCCTGACCATTCACACTTATTTGCTGCTGTTGGTTCAGCAATGAATTACAGTGAAGATGTATGTGTTCCTGTAGAAGACATTATCGCAAGACTCAAAGGAAAGATTAAGCTTGAATTCGAGGTTGAACGTATGGAACCTCTTTTTGAGAACCAGTTTGCATATGATGAATTCACAAAGCGTCACAGCTCTCATCATGTTAAAACTGCTGATATCGCATCTTACAAGGGCAACTGCTATCTCGGAATCGATGCGGGTTCAACAACAACCAAGGTTGCTTTAGTTGATGAAGACGGTAATCTTCTTTACTCATTCTACTCAAGCAATAACGGTTCACCACTTGCTACAACAATTAAAGCTATTAAAGAGATATATACACTGCTTCCACCAGAAGCCAAGATTGTGCAGTCATGCTCAACAGGTTATGGCGAAGCACTTATCAAGTCGGCTCTTATGTTAGATGAGGGAGAAGTTGAGACAGTGTCACATTTTTACGCTGCTGCTTTCTTTGACCCGGATGTAGACTGTATCATCGATATCGGTGGACAGGATATGAAATGTATCAAGATTAAGAATCAGACTGTAGATTCAGTACAGCTTAACGAAGCATGTTCATCAGGATGTGGTTCATTCATAGAAACATTTGCAAAATCCCTCAACTTCACAGTTCAGGACTTTGCCAAGGCTGCTTTATTTGCGAACCATCCTATTGACTTGGGAACACGTTGTACAGTATTCATGAATTCCAAGGTTAAGCAGGCTCAGAAGGAAGGTGCTGAAGTTGCAGATATCTCTGCCGGACTTGCTTATTCTGTTATTAAAAATGCTTTATACAAGGTTATCAAGATTTCTGACCCTGATGATTTAGGTAAGCATATCGTTGTTCAGGGTGGTACATTCTACAACGATGCAGTTCTTAGAAGTTTTGAGAAGATTACAGGCGTTCAGGCAATCAGACCTGATATCGCAGGTATAATGGGCGCTTTTGGTGCTGCCCTTATTGCAAGAGAAAGATATGACGGTATATCAGAATCATCTATGCTTTCTATAGATAAGATTAACTCTCTTACATATGAAACAAAGCTTACAAGATGTAAGGGATGTACTAACAGTTGTCACCTTACAATCAATAAATTCTCTGGCGGCAGACAGTTTATCACAGGTAACAGATGTGAACGTGGACTTGGTAAAGAGAAGAACAAAGAAAAGCTTCCTAACCTTTTCGATTATAAGTTCCACAGACTCTTTGACTATGAGCCTCTTTCAGAAGAAAAGGCTGTAAGAGGTACTGTAGGTATTCCAAGAGTTCTTAATATGTATGAAAACTATCCGTTCTGGTATACATTTTTCACAAAACTCGGATACAGGGTTGTACTCTCACCTCAGTCAAGTCACAAGCTTTACGAATTAGGTATTGAGTCAATTCCATCAGAGTCAGAGTGTTATCCTGCAAAGCTTGCACATGGTCATATCATGTGGCTTATTAAGCAGGGAGTTAAATTTATCTTCTATCCATGTGTACCTTATGAGCATAACGAATATGAAGGCACTAACAACCATTATAACTGCCCTATCGTTACTTCTTATGCCGAGAACATCAAGAATAATGTAGAAGAACTTAAGTCAGAAAATATAGATTTCAGAAATCCTTTCATGTCATTTGAAAGTGAGGAGAAGATATCAAAAAGACTCGTTGAGGAATTCTCATCATACATTCCTGCCGCAGAGATTAAGTCTGCTGTCAAAGCCGGATGGGATGAAATGATGGCTTGCAGACAGGATGTCAGAAATAAAGGTGAAGAAGTAATTGCTTACCTTAACGAAACCGGAAAGCGCGGTATTGTACTTGCCGGCCGTCCTTACCATGTTGACCCTGAAGTAAACCACGGTATTCCTGAACTTATTAATTCATACGGACTTGCAGTACTTACAGAGGACAGTGTTGCACATTTAGGAACAGTTGAAAGACCTCTTATCATTCTTGACCAGTGGATGTATCATTCAAGACTTTACGCTGCTGCTAACTATGTAAAGACTGTAGATAATCTCGACCTTATCCAGCTCAATTCATTTGGATGCGGTCTTGATGCCGTTACTACTGACGCTGTCAACGACATACTTACTAAGTCTGGAAAGATATATACAGTACTTAAGATTGATGAGGTTAATAACCTTGGTGCTGCAAGAATCAGAGTACGTTCTCTTATCGCAGCATTAAGAGTCCGTGAACAGAAGAATTACCAGAGAAAGATTCAGTCATCTGCCTACCACAGAGTACAGTTTACTGAAGATATGAGAAAGAATTACACAATTCTCTGCCCTCAGATGTCACCAATACATTTTGACATATTAGGTCCTGCCCTTAATTCATGTGGCTACAATATTGAAGTCCTTGAGAACGACAACAAGTCATCAGTAGATGTAGGTCTTAAATATGTTAATAACGACGCATGCTACCCTTCACTTATGGTAGTCGGACAGATTATGAACGCCCTTCTTTCAGGCAAATACGACCTTTCAAGAACTGCTGTGATTATGTCACAGACAGGTGGTGGATGCCGTGCTTCCAACTATATCGGATTCATCAGAAGAGCACTCATAAAGGCTGGTATTCCAGATGTTCCTGTAATCTCACTGAGTGCACAGGGACTTGAATCTAATCCAGGCTTCAGCTATGACATACCAATGCTTAAGAAAGCTATGATGGCTGTTGAATATGGTGATATATTCATGAATGTTGTATACCGTACAAGACCTTACGAGGCAGTTCCTGGTTCAGTTAATGCACTTCATGAAAAATGGAAGAAGGTCTGCATTGAGCAGCTTACTAAAAATAAGGTTCATATGAAAGAGTTCAATAAGAACCTCCGTGCAATTGTTAAGGACTTTGATAATATCCCGCTTAAGGATATCAAGAAGCCTAGAGTTGGTGTTGTTGGAGAGATTCTTGTTAAGTTCATGCCTGCTGCTAACAACCACATTATTGAGTTACTTGAGGCAGAAGGTGCTGAGGCTGTTATGCCTGACCTTATGGGATTCCTTCTCTACTGTATGCAGAATTCAACATATAAGCATGAATTATTAAAGACACCTAAGAAAGGGGCTATTCTTTCAAGTACACTTATAAAGATACTTGAAACCTTCAGAAAGGCTGGAACCAAGGCACTTGCAGAAAGCAAGAGATTCGATGCTCCATCTAAGATTAGTGAGACAGCCAATTACGCTAAAGACTTCGTATCACTTGGCAATCAGACTGGTGAAGGCTGGCTTCTTACCGGTGAAATGATTGAGCTTATCCATCATGGTGTAGGCAATATCGTATGCTGTCAGCCATTTGCATGTCTGCCTAACCACATTGTAGGAAAGGGAGTTATCAAAGAGCTTCGTGCAGCATATCCTGAAGCTAACATAATTGCTGTAGATTATGATCCTGGTGCTTCCGAAGTTAACCAGTTAAACAGAATCAAGCTTATGCTTTCTACTGCTAACAAAAACCTTGCTAAAGAAGAAAAAGAATCTAAAAAAGACGCTTAATTGCTTGTACATATTATAATTCCGATATATAATGGATATAATAAATATGTTCGAAGAGGTGTGATATTATGAGTTTTATGTTATTCATCGGACCAATTATAGGTGTTGCAGTTGCTATTATATCTGCTGTGGTTATCATATCAGTTGTAGCTGCTGCTGTTTCACAGAAAGATATTAACGACGAAGATTAAGAAAAAGGCTTTAACCAGTATTTTCCGGTTAAAGCCTTTTTTAATTCTGTCAATTACAGAATATCTTTCCTATACACTCTGAATAAAACAATTCCTGAAACTGCAAGAATCAATACTATCATCAATGGAACTATAACATTATCCTTAAGCACAATTCCATACGCATATGCATATGAGCGCTCAATAATCATTTTAGAATACACACCAGAAAATGATATTCCCATTATTTTAATTTTAGACAAAATCCCTACCGCCAGTACATTTATATATACCAGAATATATGTAAAAACAGTTGATCTGGTAAGCCAGTATACAATACATATTATAAGCAATGTTGCCTGCATTCTGAGAACATCTGCAAGAACTGATGCTAAAATAACTGTCACTGTACTTACTTTAGCAAAATCACAATATGGCAGCATATATTTTGAAACACTTCCTTCTGCTCCCCAGTTGCATGCCCATACTGCATGATTACTAAGTGATACCACCATAGTAATAACCGCATTAAAGAGCGGAACCAAATATGTTAAAGCAATACATTTTTTTATGCAGCTGCAAAACAGCTTAATCCTTGAATTATATAAAACAATCCTGTTTGGCAATAATTCTGTTTTGATTATTGTAACCATAAAAAAACTAAACAGAACTATTTCATACATACATATGAACCCATTCGACTTCCAGTCAAAAAAGAACAGAAAGTAATCAGCCACACATGCATCAAGTCCTTTCAGATAACCAGACATGAATGGAACCGTTTTCATTATCAGCATGACTGGTATCCCATACGCCAGCATAACGCTTAAATACTTTTTCACTCTTTCATTCATAGGTAAACCCCTTAACTTTACAGGAAATCCCTTTTTCGTGAATATATAATTCCTGCCGTTATAATGCCAGCACATACACACAGCATCATACACAAGCCATATTTCCAGTAATTATATACCTCAGATATCCTATACATCATCATATAATTAATAAAGCAAAACCACTTCATGTAACATATTGATACAACATAATACACTATGCTGACAATAAAACCATATACCGCATTTGAAATATATGTAATAAAAAGCTGAACAATTGCAACTGTAATAAAACATACCAAACACATTAATAACATTATTGCCATATTAGTATTCTGTGGGATATCCCCACTTCCAAGAAAAATCCTGATAGTATTCTCGGAGGTTAATGAAATACCAGAATAAAATCTGCTATTTACTATGGCCATTCCCATCAGAAAATGTGTCGCACATATTATAATCATATATACACATGCAGCAATAACAACAATTAAGCATTTACTAATCCACCAGTATACAGGTGACCTTGACGCTACTATTATACTTTTGCCAAGCGCATTCTTATCAGAATTAATATATAATGCAATTATCAGCAGCAGATACAACACAACAAGCATGCCAAAAATAGGTATATCCATAGGTGTATTGCCACGAATTATGAATTTTTTTGCTCCTTTAAAGAAATACAGCATGGAATCTCCAAAAGATACACCATCAATGATTCCTTTATGTATGAACTTAACTGCACCTGTATAAAAAATCACCGCCTGCAATATACAATATACTATAAATGCTGCAAAAAACTTCCAGCTTGCATTACAAAACCGCCTGATATCTGCCTTGAAAACATTT
This sequence comes from [Eubacterium] eligens ATCC 27750, assembly GCF_000146185.1. Lineage (NCBI taxonomy): Bacteria > Bacillati > Bacillota > Clostridia > Lachnospirales > Lachnospiraceae > Lachnospira > Lachnospira eligens. The sequence continues at coordinate 1,153,550 of NC_012778.1, forward strand.
TTAAAACATTTCATTTAAAACACCAGCTTTTTCTTTAATGGATAATAAGAATACACTAAAGTTATCGTAGAAGACTCTAGCTTTGAAAATTTCTTAGGATTCAGCTGATTAGGTCCCATATATGCCTGAAATCTTACTTCCTGAGTCTGTCCCGGATCTAATGTGATTCTCCTCATCGAATTACTAACCGGCTGTACACCATTGCTTCCGTTAAGCTCCTCAACAACGCATATAAAGCTTGGTACATAATTAATAACCTGATCAGTTGTATTTCTTAATCTTACAGTCATAACAATAATTCTTACATTTTTAGCTTTTTCTTCGCTTACATTCTTATACTGATCTGAAATCTTAGAATAATCCTCAAGAGTATATACTTTAGCATTAACAGGAGTTATCTCCAGCCCGTCTAAATCTGCCGGATTATCTTTGGTATAACTAACCTCCTCTGCATTTGGAAATGCTCTATTAACTCTTACTATCAATGCAATACATACTGCTGCTATGGCAATGCAAGCTGCCGTAATCAAAAATTTATAAAACTTCATTCGCTGCTCCTTTCCAAAAGAATATTACACCACTTACCAGTATAATAATTAACGGTTCCAGAATAAAACCTATAAGTCCATTATCCATAAGAACATTTGATGGACTAATATAAGACATAGGATTAAATGTATACAGTCCAAAAATATTTTTACCGACTGTAGATAACACACCTACACCATAATAAGCGATGAATGGTGAAATCATAACAAGAAATGCATTATCAAATAAAAATGCAACAGCTAATGAAACTACAGAAAAAGCTCCACCATATACAAAAAACTGAACAAGATAAATAATTATGTATACAAATGTATGATTATAAAACAGACATCCCATAAAAGACTTTCCTGAACCGATAAATAATCCATTTTCAACAGGAGAAAGTGCCGGAACACACATCATGGTTGCTATAAGATTCATTAATACAGGCAGAAGGACAAGCATTCCTCCCGAAACAAATGTTGTAATGAATCTGGCTGCATGCACCTTATTCCTCGATGCTCTGCTATAATACTGCAATATGTACTGGTTGTGATTATCCCTTGAAAAATTACCACAGTATGGCAATGCACAGAATAACATACACACATATACATATGCTGTTGCAAATGGATCAAAACCAATAAAAATTCCCATCCATGAATTAAAAACAGAAAAAGGATATGAGGCAACACTTCCATCAAATCCATTAAGAATATCCATATGTGGAATTACTTTATTAATAAAGGAACCTGTTGCAAGCACAACTCCTATAAATAATGAAATATAAAATAATTTATTTTTAAATAATCTTTTAAATTCTATCTTTAATAACACATTTAATTCATGCATTTAATTAGTTCCTCCTTTGTCAGCTTTATTATTTTTGATTCTTCCCTCTGCAATTTCTATTATATCGTCTGATAAATAATCAAGTTCTTCTGCATCATGACATGCAATAATAATAAGTGCTCCCCGTTCTTTATGTTTCATAAGAAGCTTGCTTACCTGCTCTGTTCCTGAATCATCCAAAGCATTAATCGGCTCGTCCAATATTATAATATCAGGATTTTCCATTATTGCTGCTGCTATGCCTAATCTCTGTTTCATACCTAACGAATACTTACGAAAAGTTCTTTTATCATATGGTTCAAGACCGACCTCACTAAGAGTCTCTCTTATTCTTTCATCATCAATTCTTTCTCTTATAGATGCAAGAGTTTTAAGATTCTCAAATCCTGTATAATTGTTAATAAATGCAGGGTTCTCTATAAGAATTCCTATACTGTCTGGAAACATCATATCTTTACCCATTATTTTCCCATTAATATCAACAATTCCATCAACTCTTATAAGTCCTGCAACTGCTCTCATAAGCATAGTCTTACCACTTCCATTTTTACCTTTGAAGCCATATATATTTCCAGACTCCATACGAAGACTCACATTGTCAAGAACTGTTACACCTCTTATTTTCTTTGTTACATTTTTCAACTCAATATACATATTATTCACCTCTCTGTTTTATCCTCAATTTTTAACTCTATAAGATTCCCACTATAATTTTTAATACTATTTGTATCACACGCAGTTCCTAATGTTCCACCCATATATAATTCATTAATCTGCGGATTATATTTATATACGCTGAACAGAAACCAATAGTCTCTCTCTTCTCCTGCTTTTAATATTACATCTTTTGTTTTGTAACTTTCTTTTGGATATAATAATGTAGCCTCATCCTGTACAAGACACATAATTCCACTATCCCATAAATGACCATCATCCCTTTTTATTAAAAAAGTCTGCATGCTTGTTTTAAAATCCTTATCTCCATCATATTTCACATGAACCTTAATCCACAGAAAATCCTCTCTTTCTCCTCTCACTCTTCCCGTTGTATATGATTTCAATTCTTTCCCCAAAATCAAGTCTGCTGAATCTTTATTCATTATCTCATATGCATAATTTAAATCCTTTGTTATTACTGCCTCTGTAACCGAATATTCATATGCTCCCATTGAGAATTCTTCATTCATGCTTTTGTATTTTACTGTTCCTTCTTTATAATCAACTGCCGGATCTGTTATTCCCGTTACTGTCTCCCAGTCTGTGAATGTCGGCTTTTCTTCGCTGTATGCCTGTGTCTCGGTCTTTCCGTCTGTATCTGTTTCATATTCATACTTGCTTACATATGTTTTACTCTCTTCTATCTGCTTTGCATCCTCTACAGTCTGCGTTGTGCAGCCACACAACGCCACTGTAAGGAACAAGCAAGGTACTATCTTTTTTCTTCTCATTACTTATACCCCGCATTTTCTTTACTCTTTTTATGTGTAATATCTTACAGACCTGATTATATAATAACCACACCTGTAAACCACTTTCAACCGCAATGTCGTAAACGACAAATATATGGCGTGAACGACATATTTTTTTAGTATAGTATTAAAAAAAGACCGCATTGCGGTCTTTTTTGCTATTACTACCACCTGATTGTGCAATAAAACATTTCACCCTCTTCGTAGTAATCACATATTCCTTTATTCTTTTTCATTAGATTTCTTATAATCTGCGTTCCTAAACCATGTGAAGCTTTATCAGCTTTAACAGTCTGAAGCTCCTCATTATTATCAAGAACTGACTTCGACACAAAGTTTCCTATACGGAATACACATTCTTCTCCATTCCAGAATGAACTTATCTCAATCTCTCTGTATTCATTCTCTCTTAGCTCCGCTTCTATGGCATTATCGATTAAATTACCTATTACTGTACATAAATCATTATCCTTCATCTGCTTAATTTTTTTATTAATGCTGGAAGATACGATGATTTTTTCTGACTTTGCATACTGAATTTTATTATTAATAATTGTATTAAAAAGCAGATTGTCTGTATGTATATAATCCTGTGTACTCTCAAGATTCATTCCGTACATCTTCAAGAATTGTTCAGCTTCATCATATTTTTTTGACTTTATCAGTTCTGTAAGTGTCTGTAACTGATTCTTCATATCATGCTTAATCACTCTGATCTGCTTATCCATAGCCTGGACATTCTTCAGGTAATCTTCTCCAAGATTGATTTTATTACGAAGACGGTCTGCCTCTTTCTCATTATAATTTTCTTCATAGAGCCTTACTGATATGCTATAAAATATGTAAGCCAGCATCAGCTGTAACAATCCTGCCAGAAGCAGATATTTTTTATATTCCTGACCAATATAACCTGACAGCCATACAAGCATTGCATATACTGCTATCGTAATAATAATATACAGAAATACTTTCATCCTGTCTGCTGCTGTAAAACATCCTCTTCTTATAGATAAAAATGTCTCAAGTACAACCATTGTGACAATATATACAAGCATTAGAATAATAACATCTGACTGTGATGGTATATTTGTATAAGCTTTCACAACCGTATAATATATAGCTGTAATACTTATAGTAACTATAACCGCAATAACGTATGCTGTAATTCTGTTAATCCTTTTAGCCAGTAATTCTGATACTTTTTTTAAAAATATGACACCTATTATAACAAGTATAAAATACTGCAGAATGGTTATAGAATTATATATATTTAACATGATTATAATGTACGATAATACAGTACTAACCCTTTCTCAAATATATCTTTATAATTGCGTCCAAGCCTGATAGTCTCACCTGTAACAAGTAACACCTCACCTGTAGAACTATTAATCTTTTTTACAAAACGATAATTAACAAGATACTTTTTGTGTGCACGGTTAATGAAATAATTCTTTAATTCATTTTCCAGTTCTGTCATACTTTTTCTTATAACATAATTATCATCGGTTGTGAATATTGTAATATAATGATCCTGACTTACAGCATATATTATATTAGCTGTATCTATAGCCACCAGACCATCCTTACTTTCAACCATTATTTTCTTTTCATGATTTTCCCTGTCAATAATTTTATTAACAACTCTTTTTACAGATATCTCATATCGTGACTTTCTGATAAAATAAAAAGGCATATAATCAAAAGAATCATATACTGTTTCTTCATGTGAAGTCACAAAAACTATAAGAATTTTCGAATTACTTTTTGCTATCTGCTCTGCAATCTGAAATCCGTCCATAGGCTCCATATTGATATCCAATAAAACCACCCTGTATGAATTATCCGCTTCAATGCTTGATAACAGCCTGACACCATCTTCATAATAATCAATAGTAACATCCTGCCATCCTTTGTTACTAAATTCATGTAACATTGAATTTTTAATATTCTGAGCCATTAAATTATCATCATCACATATTGCTATATTATATCCCATATTATATAAAACTCTCTTCTACATATTACATTAAGAGACATGAATTATTTGCTCATATTCTTAACTTCTTCAAACTTATCCATAACTTCCTTAGATGGCTTTCCTGTAGCAAGACTTACAACAATAATAACTAATGTTGCGAAGATAAATGCTGGTAAAAGCTCATATACAGCAAATATTCCTCCAAGCTTTGCAATTCCGAATTTCCATATAAATATCATTGCTCCACCTGCAATCATGCCCGATATAATTCCATACTTATTGGCTCTCTTCCAGAAAAGTGAGCATAGAACTACAGGACCGAATGCTGCACCGAAACCTGCCCATGCAAATGAAACAATCTTAAATACTGAGCTTGTAGGATCAAGTGCAAAGAATATTGATATAACTGATATAACAACAACTGTAAGTCTTGCAACAAGCATTGATGTCTTCTTAGACATATTAATATGTAACACCTCAACCGCAAGGTTCTGTGATATAGCAGATGAAGCTGCAAGAAGCTGTGAATCTGCTGTTGACATGGTTGCTGCAAGAATACCTGCAAGGATAATTCCTGCTATAAATGCTGCTACAGGGTTAAATGTTGAAAGATAATGTGATATCTTAACAATAATTGTCTCTGATTCTGAACCTGTAAGGGTATCAATAATACCATTCTTTGAAAGTGTAAGTCCTATTACACCGATTCCAGTTGCAACAATAAGTGATATGAATACCCATACAGTAGCAATTCTTCTTGAAATCTTTAACTTGTTCTCATCTTCAATAGCCATGAATCTTAAAAGGATATGTGGCATACCGAAGTATCCGAGTCCCCATGCAAGTGTTGAAACAATCTTAAAGAATCCATAGTCTCCAGATGTATTAGTCTCTGCAATATGTGTATGGAACATATCAAGATATCCAGGAAGTGCCTTGGCATTATCAAGTACAGCTCCCATTCCTCCAGCCTGCACAATTCCGAATATTACAACGACAGCAAGTGCGAATGTCATAATAATACTCTGTACAAGATCTGATGTACTTGCTGCAAGGAATCCACCCATTGTGCAGTAAAGTACAATAACAACAGCACTGACAATCATTGCTGCATGATAATCAAAACCTAAAAGACTGTTAAACAGCTTTCCGCAGGCAGCAAAGCCTGATGCTGTGTATGGTATAAAGAATATTACAATAAGTGCTGCTGATATTAATGTAATTACATGCTTGTCATCCCCGAATCTCTTAGAAAAATAATCAGGAAGTGTTATTGCCTGATAACCATGTGAATATAATCTTATCTTCTTGGCAACAATAAGCCAGTTAAGGTATGTACCAAGTGCAAGACCAATTGCTGTCCATGTTGCGTCAGCAAGACCTGTAAGGTATGCCAGTCCCGGAACACCCATAAGCAGGTAACTGCTCATGTCTGACGCTTCTGCACTCATTGCAGTAACAACAGGTCCTAACTTTCTTCCACCAAGATAGAAGTCTCCTACATCACTGTTCTTCTTAGAACAGATTACTCCTATCCATACCACCATTCCGAGGTAAAGTATAATTGCTGCTAAAATAATAATGTTTGACATAAAAAATCCCTTTTCCTTTCATAAATACGCGAATGTACCTATTATAGCATACATTCGGCTTTATAAAAAGCGAAAAGGGATTAAATTATTGCATATAACTACTGTGTTGTGCTCTGACTTGCTGCACTATGAACCTCTGATTGTGTTGTTTGTTGCATTGAAGACTGTTGTGTTGCAGACTGTGTTACAGTTTCTGTAACCCGCTGTGTCTCCTCATGTCTTGAAACTGTCTCTGCCTGTGTTTCCGTCGGCTTAGTGGTTTCACTTATACTCTGCTGGATAGGACTGCTATCTTTTAAATCATCTGTAGGATCTCTATATGCGTTATCAGCTATTCTGTTTATTTCTTCAACATTAATAGCTGAACTGATATCAAAATCCTCAACTATCTCAACAGTTGTCTTAGCACCACAGTTTTCATATATCCACTTGGCATTGGCACATGTCATAAGAATAGAACCGTCTGATACATTCTGTCCAATAGCATTGTATGACTTTGGATTAAGATTATTATCACTCTGACTGTAATAAGTTGCCGTACTAAGATACTCAGCATTATCAAGTCTTGAAGAGTATCTGACATAATATATATCTGTAATCTTACGCCATAGAGATTTCTCTGATATAGCCGTCTTGGCAGGGGCTACTTTAGGTCCGAGAGCCACCTTGAATGCCTTGACCGGAATTGTAAATTCATTATTGTCATCAAGCTGATAGACAACAAGTGTATGCTTAGCTATGCTTATTCTGATATAATATGACTGGTTCTTTGCAATTGTCTGTGTCTGTGTATCCGTCTCTGATGAATCAGTTTCACCAGTGGTCTCTTCCTGTGATACATTATCAGCATTCTTATTGCTGTTATGCATACTTATAACAGTTCTTAACACAAACAGCAGTCCAAGAACCATTACAACAAGTATAACAAGGTATACGATTGAATTAGTTCCCTTAAACCATCTCTTAATATCAAACTTCTTTGTTCTCTTATAGCCATTAAAATTCATAACTTACCAACCGTGTATATATTAAAAGTGAATTAAATATCTTTGCCCATGTTCTTCTCTTTTAATTCAATAAACTTAAGTATCATATCAATTGCACCATCTATTCCTACAAGTCCACTGTCTATACAGAGATTGTAGCTCTTAGCTTCTCCCCACTTCTTGCTTGAGTAGTAATTGTAATAGCTTGCTCTTCTCTTATCCGTCTTCTGAATAAGATCTGCAGCCTTAGAATCATTAAGTTCATAGATTCTCTTAATTCTCTGTACTCTCTCATCAAGACTTGCCTTGATAAATACACTTACTGCATATGGATTATCTTCCAATGCATAATCAGCACATCTTCCTACAATAACACATGATTCTCTCTCTGCAAGTTTCTTGATAGCATCAAACTGTGCAAGGAAAACCTTGTGATTAATAGGCATATCCACATATGAATTAGTATATCCCAGTGAATATGTATCCATTACAAGAGAATAAAGGAAACTGTTAGTAGGCTTCTCGTCCTGAGATGCGAAAAGTTCTTCACAAAGTCCACTCTCCTTAGCTGCAAGTTCAAGCAGTTCCTTGTCGTAGCACTTTATTCCCAGCTTCTCTGCCAGTTTCATGCCTATCTCATGTCCACCGCTTCCAAATTCTCGTCCGATAGTAATAACTGTTCTCTCATCCATAGTTCCTACCTCCTGGTTTCAATTGTATACGAAATACTTTAGATATATTATACATTATTTCTGTGGTAAAATCTACATATTAAGCATAATTAAATTAATCTTTAATAATTATTAATTACTCTTCATAATGGTCTATATGCAAGAGTATCTCTGTAAGAAATTCTGCTATCTTAGTTCCAGCCTTATTAGATATCACACTGTATCTGCTCGGGGTAACACAAGCCAGTCTGATATTAGAAAAACCTCTTGCACCAAACATATAATTCTTACTAAAATTCTTAGATTTAAGTGCCTTCTCAACATCAGGAAGCACCTGGTTTCTTGTGATTATTATAAATGATATATGTGTATACATATGATTCTTAGCCGGCAGCTTTCCGTCACCTCTTACAAAATGCGGTTCAATCTTATTGACAGCAAAATCATATAAATCATCAAGCTCTTTCATGCCAAGCGTATCACAATTAATGAAAAACAGATGCTCATAGCATTTTGAGTCCCATAACTTGGCATCATCTGTTGTAGAAAATCTGTCTTTCTTATTATAGCTGTAAGCATATATAACAAACTTTCTACCTTCAAACCAGTAATTATGGTATATATCAAATGTATCTGAAATACTGTTCAATATTATATCTATAAATTCCCTGCGTCTCAATTGCTACCTCCATTTCTTAAATCCTTAAGCAGCTTCTCAAAATATCCGGGCAATGGTGCTTTGAACTCCATATATTCACCTGTTGACGGGTGTATAAATCCAAGAACACCCGCATGTAATGTCTGTCCCTGCAGTTTATATCCACTCCTGGCATGACAATACACATCATCTCCAAGTATTGGATGTCCTATACTTGCCATATGTACTCTTATCTGATGAGTTCTGCCTGTCTCTAACTGACACTCTATAAAACTGTATTTGTCAAAATTCTCAAGTACACGGTAATGTGTAACAGCATGTTTCCCATTCTTTCTATCAACCGCCATCATCTTGCGGTCCTTTGGATTACGCCCTATAGGCGCATCCACCGTGCCTTCTTCCTCTTTAAAGCGGTTATGTACAATGCAATAATACTTTCTTGTTATTGAATGGACAGCAAGCTGTGCAGCAATATCATTATGTGCCTTGTCATTCTTACATGCAACAATAACACCCGTGGTATTCATATCTATTCTGTGTACTATTCCAGGACGCATAACGCCGTTAATTCCTGACAGATTATCCCTGCAGTGATACATAAGTGCATTGACAACTGTTCCTGTGTAATGTCCTGCAGCCGGATGTACAACCATTCCCTTCGGTTTATCTATCAGTATTACATCATCATCTTCATATATTATATTCAGAGGTATGTTTTCCGGAAGTATCTGTGGCACAATAAGTTCAGGAATTGTTATTGTGATATGTTCCGTTCCATTAAGCTTATAATTGGACTTGACACATTTGTCATCAACCGTAATATCTCCATCATCTAACAGCTTCTGTATGCGTGACCTTGACACATCTTCTAACTCCTGCGACAGATATTTATCTATTCTTGTCCCCTTATCCTCTGGTTCAGCAATTAAATTCTGCACTGAATCACTCATTATTATCACCCTTCTTCGATAACTTTAAGAATCCGAAATCATCTTCTTTGTAGACAAAAAGAATAAGAATTATAAGCAGAGCAACTGAAACAGTAACATAGCAGTCTGCCACATTGAATACCGGAAAATTAATAAGCTTGAAATATATAAAATCCCTTACGTATCCGAATCTTACCCTGTCAATAAAGTTTCCTACTGCACCAGATACAAGTAATGTACATGTTATAAGAAGTGGCATATACTTTCTTGTTGCAGGAAGATTAATAATTACATAAGTTACTATAATCATAACTATAACTGTAAACACAAGAAACAGATTAATCTTACCGCTTAACATGCCCCATGCTGCACCTGAATTTCTAAGATAAGAAAAAACAAAAGCATCGCCTATTATCTTAAAATCCGGTTTTCCTAAAAGACTCGCTTCTGCAAGTGCTTTGGTAATCTGGTCTAATTCAGTCAGAACAACAATTCCTATAATATAAAATAACAAATTAAATATTTTCTTTTTATTATTCACTTTCGACCTCCGTTATTAAACATTTATCTTATAACACCTTCAAGTGCTCTTCTCATCTGGTCATCAGTTATATCTCTGTCAATATAAGCATCTCCGACTGACTTAAGAAGAATGAACTTAACCTTGCCGGCATCCATCTTCTTGTCATTCTTAGATACCGCAACAACATCATCAATCTTAATTCCTGTGACATGGTCAGGGAATTCATATAATGCAAATGTTTTAAGAGCATCATCTCTTTCCTCTGCAGTTATAGTTCCAAGCTCGACACATATATTGAGTGCTGCTATCATTCCAAGCACAACACACTCTCCATGATAAAGTGAGAAGTTCATCTCTTTTTCAATGGCATGTCCTAATGTATGTCCAAAATTAAGCAGTGCTCTTTCACCCTTTTCCCTAGGGTCATTCTCAACAACCTCTCTCTTGATGTTACAGCTCACATATATCATATGTTCAAGTGCATCTGAATCTAGTGCCTTAATTCTGTCTGCATTGTCCTTAAGCCAGTTGTAATATTCCCTGTCTTTAATAAGACCATGCTTAATAATCTCACCAAATCCAGAATTAAAAAGTCTCTTACTGAGTGACTTAAGCACAGACATGTTCATATATACAAGCTTTGGCTGATGGAATGCTCCAACCATATTCTTATATGCCCTGAAATCAACGCCTGTCTTGCCGCCAATACTTGAATCAACCTGTGCAAGAAGTGACGTAGGAACCTGTATGAATTTAATTCCTCTAAGATATGTTGCCGCAGAAAATCCTGTAAGGTCGCCAACAACTCCTCCGCCAAGTGCTACAAGGCAGTCATTCCTGTCAAAATGATTCTCTATAAGATATTCATATACATCCTGTACTGTGTCAAGAGTCTTATTCTCTTCTCCTGCTGCAAATGTATACACATATACTGCATTGCCTGTTTTTTCAAGTTCATTCTTTACCTGTTCTGCATATAAAGGACCTACATTGCTGTCTGTCACAATACATAACTTTCTCCCTGTTATTTCAAGCTTATTAAAGGCTTCTGAAAGTCCCCCGAATCCACTTTCAATCACAATATCGTATGCTGGTTTTCCTTCGCACTTTACATTAATACACTTCATAACATTCTCCCTTATTCTTATACTTAAACAGCCACCCATTATATGTGGGTGGCTGTGAAGATCAATTAAAATCTGTTTTCATTCTTGTTAAATGATGAAAGATCAATTCCTCCTGTTACTATCTCAGGAATATCACCCGAAATATCTACATTAGGTGGAGTCACCAGGAAAATATAATTAGTTATCTTCTGAAGGTTACCCCTTATTGCATATGTAGAACCAGCAGAATAATCTATTATTCTCTGTGCTATCTCAACATGGATTCCTTCAAGGTTAAGCACAACTGCCTTACCTGTAAGAAGTGTATCAGTTATCTCCTTAGCATCTTCCATAGATTCTGGTCTTATTACAACAACTTCAAGTCCTCTTGCAGACTGTGTCTTCATAGGAACAACCTTAGACTTCGAAGCGAATCTTGGCTTCTCTGCTGTATATGAAACTTCTTCATCAGCTACTGAATCTTTCTTGGATGAACCAGTAAAAAGTCTCTTTCTTGCAGAAGGCTTATCATCTTCATAATCTTCATCAAAATCATCATCATAATCTTCGTAATCATCATCAAAATCGTCATCATCATGCATCTTAAACATATTAGTTAAACCATCTAACATTCCCATTATAAACACTCTCCTATATCTGATAATCTGACTTTCTTTAGTATCCCCAAAACATATTAATGTGAATAGTCCCTGGCTCCAAATATTGCTGTTCCCACTCTGACATGAGTTGCTCCTTCTTCCACCGCAACTGTATAGTCGTTAGTCATGCCCATGGACAAAACATTCATGTATACATTATCTATGTTTTTGTTATTTATGTCAACCAGTAATTGCTTTAATTCTCTAAAATACTTTCTGTTATCTTCTGGATTTTCAACGAATGGTGCACTTGTCATGAATCCTCTTATCCTGATTCCCGGAAGCACTGCTATTTTCTTTACAAATTCTTCCGCTTCATCACATGTTACACCGAACTTGTTCTCTTCTCCTGCAACATTTACTTCAATAAGAATATCCTGTACAAGGCCTTTCTTTACTGCATCATCACTTATTGCAACAGCAAGTCTTTCTGAATCAACTGAATGAATCAATGCAGCTCGTCCTACAACATATTTTACCTTGTTTCTCTGCAGATGTCCTATCATATGCCATGTTATATCCTTAGGAAGTGTATCTGTCTTGTCCACCATCTCCTGAACATAATTCTCTCCAAACTGTCTTATTCCACAGTCATATACTTCCATAAGCATCTCCTTGGGCTTAGTCTTGCTTACTGCAACAAGACACACATCTTCTGGATTTCTTCCTGATTTCTCACATGCTTTCTTAATATGCTCTTCTACTTCAATAAGATTATCCTTTAACATAATGCCTCCTGAATGTAATTAATCTGATATACATAAGCATTTAATATATCATCTCATTCTCTGAATACTTGTCTGCATCTAGAATTATTCTGTCATATATTGACACACCATGGCTAAGTGACTGTTTAACAATATAGTATTCATTATTACCATCAATTATTTCTACAAGCTTAAAGACCGTATATCCTGTATTAACACAATAAATACCTTTAAGTTTTTCTACAGGGCCAACTACAAATCTGTCATTAGAATCCATTTTTATAATGGCTGTTCCCGCCGAAAGCTCTGTCTTTTTAATATATATTGATTCATCATTTGATTTATAGATATCAACTGACTTAAATACCTGATTCCGCTTTCCTTCTGAGTCACTTTCCTCTACAAGAAATCCATAATTGCCCTTTTCTCCATTAGTTATAAGATATTCCTTTGGTATCTTATAAAACTCATTCTCTGTAACTGCAGACACAGGAACCTTTATTCCTGATTTTCCTGACACAATTATTTCAATGTCAAGAAATCTTTCTGTTGCATATCTAATCATGTACTTTGATAAAGTAATCTCACCATATGAATTCTTTCCATCATTAACTATCTTAAAAGGAAATGTTCCCATAACATTGTCTTTTGTAAATTTGATTGATATTGTATCTTTACCGGATAACGAATACTTATCAATATCCGACTGTGTAACCGGAAACATAAGTGTCCAGTTCTCACTCGTAATAAGCTTATACGCCGGGTCCGACGCTGCAATCAATTTTTCAGCTTTAAGATTCTGCTTATCATATGCAGTTTTTTTAAAATCTACATTTCCAATTGTATCTTCTGTTATTCCCTCGTATCCATCAATTGAATACACAACTATTCCCGGTTTATCTGATTTCACAGTCTTGAAAAGATCCTGGCTTCCTGTACTTGAAACAATCGAATCAAGATTAGCCATGATATTCTCATTAATAGACTGAAGAACTGTTGCATTAAGATCAGACTTAAGATCATATACTGCACTGAAATCATTATCACCATATTCCGTCTTATAATTAGTAAGTGTATTCTTTATAACTGTCAGATTCTCATCAGACAGTTTATTACCATCTCCGGAAGTATACTGAGCAAGAATCTCTGACACTCTTCCTGTCTCATCAACCGTATACACTGTATCATCGGTCATAACCCTTGTTCCCTCTCGCTGATAATAGTTAATATCACCGGAATATGAAGAATTATAGACTTCTTCCTTTCTTAAGGCAACCGCTGTAAATGAAGCATTATTCATTAGTGAACCCACTTCAACTTCATATGTCTGTACCTTTGCTTTTGAAACATATATAACTATAAAGCACACAATATATACCAGCACTATTCCAAATATAATTGCTGCTGCTTTCGGCTTTCTTCTGTATCTGACTACTTTCTTTCCCGCCATGATAAACCTCATTATTTCCGCACTTTATCTGTGCTGATTCACAAACACTGTAATTGTAGCATTTTAGACAGTCTGATACAAGGTTTAAAGTCGTCAAGTTTACACTTTTTCTCAATAAAATCCATATTTTACCAGTATGATTTATCTTACATTTTCCATACTAATTTCAAAACCAAATCCGCTATTTTAAGGAGGCATTTTATGAATTCTAAACCTATAGACTACATTGCTCTTACAATTGCCATTGTAGGAACTCTTAACTGGGGACTTATCGGTTTCCTCAACTTTAATCTTGTGCATTTTATCTTCAGATCAGTTATGATTGACCGTATAATCTACGCACTTGTAGGTCTTTCCGGCTTATATCTTTTAAGTACTTACGGAAGAATCAAGGCACTTGGCGAAGATATGTAGCAAAACAGGCTGCCAGTTAACCGGCAGCCTGTTTTTATTATTATTGTCTTGCTTTCATTATTCTGTCAAGAAGTGCGTCAGCAACCTCTTCCTTACTCATCATAGGAAGCTCCTCGACTGCATCTTTAGTAATAACAGTAACCACATTGGTATCTGTTCCAAATCCGGCTCCTGCCACTTTGACATTATTAGCCACTATCATATCAAGATTCTTCTTTGTAAGCTTCACCTTGGAATTGTCAAGCATATGCTCTGTTTCCATTGAGAATCCGCACAGGAACAATCCATCTCTTTTACTGCTTCCAAGTGTGCCGATTATATCTTTAGTCCGCTCAAGAGGAATTGACATATCACCATCTTTTTTCTTAATCTTTTCATCGCTTACATCAGACGGTCTGTAATCTGCAACTGCTGCTGCCTTGATTATTATATCTGCGTCTTTAGCACTCTTAATTACTGCATTATACATATCCTCTGCTGAAACAATATCCACCATCTTAACAAATGGCACCGGCTCAAGGCTTACTTTTCCTGATATAAGTGTTACATCCGCTCCACGAAGCATTGCCATCTTAGCAATTGCATATCCCATTTTTCCAGTGGAATTATTAGATAAGAATCTTACAGGGTCTAACTTCTCTCTTGTAGGTCCTGCAGTAACTGTAAGCTTAATTCCGGTCATATCCTTATCTTTAGCTATTGTCCTTAAGATGTAATTAAGAAGAACCTGCTCCGACGGCATCTTTCCCGCACCTGTATCTCCACACGCAAGATATCCGCTGTCAGGCTGGATAATTTCATATCCATAATGCTCTAATTTCTTAAGATTATCCTGTACTATAGGATTAGTAAACATATTAGTGTTCATCGCAGGTGATATAAGCTTTGGACATTTGCATGCCATAATTGTTGTAGTCAGCATATCGTCTGCTATCCCATTTGCAATCTTTCCTATTACATCTGCCGAAGCAGGTGCTACAAGGAATATATCAGCCAGCTTTGCAAGGCTGACATGCTCAACATTAAACTGGAAGTTTCTGTCAAATGTATCAACTAAGCACTTATTTCCTGTAAGTGTCTCAAATGTTATCGGATTAATAAAATTGCATGCATTCTCAGTCATTATAACATGCACATTGGCATGCTTCTTTACAAGCATACTTGCAAGATTAGCAATCTTATATGCTGCTATACTGCCTGTTACTCCAAGAACAACTGTCTTTCCCTTAAGCATATTATCTCCTCCCGCCTATTCAGCCACTTTCTAGACATTTTTATCATAAATGTATTTCAGACCTCTTATAAGAAGTGCAGGGTCAGTCTCAATTCTATTCCTGCAGAATGGAATTATAACCTTGCTAAGCCCCCCTGTTGCCACAAGCTTTGCAGCAGGCTTTCCGTTCTTTCCGAATCCGCAGCAATCTATTATTCTGTCTATAATTCCGTCTATACTTCCTGCATGTCCGTATATAAGACCACTCTTCATACAGTCAACCGTGTTCTTTCCAACCGGTCCTTTTGGTGCATCAAAGCTGATTCTTGGAAGCTGCGCAGTTCTTGATGAAAGTGAATTCATTGAAACGCCTGCTCCCGGAAGGATTGCACCACCTATATAATTACCATTCTCATCAACTGTGCTTATAGTAGTAGCTGTGCCTATATCAACTATAATAACAGGTGCACCATAATCATGTGTCGCTGCAACTGCATCAACTATTAAGTCACTTCCCACCTGCTTCGGCTGGTCCATAAGAATGTTAAGTCCAGTCTTTACTCCGGGTCCTACAACCAGAGGCTCTATATCTACAACCTTTTCAACAGCAGCTTTAATAACATTAACAAGCTGTGGAACAACTGACGATATAATTGCACCATTGATATCCTCTGATTTTATATTATAAATTTCAAGAACATTCTTAAAGCTGATGGCATACTCCAGCTCTGTCTTTGAAAGGTCTGTACTCAGCCTTTCCTCAAATATTACTTTATCATCATCAACACAGCCAATAACTATATTAGTATTGCCCATATCTATAGCTAATATTGTTCCTTTAGTATTCTTTCTTGACATTAATTACACCTCGCTAATATAGTAACCCCGTCACAGATAAGCTTATCAGCCATACATTCATATATGTCATTAACAGGATTATCCTTAAACTCATCAGCGGCTATTGCCACTCTTATATAGTTCTTTGTATATCCTGTATAATATGACCTGCCATCTATTTCTGTCAATTCTTCTATAAGAACTTCTAGCCTTTTTCCGATATACATCTTTCTGTATTCAAGTGACTGTGCCTTCTCTAACGCAAGCAGAACTGCACTTCTTTCTGACTTAACAGTGTCTGCTACCTGTTCCTTCATCTTGTCAGCAACAGTACCCTTTCTTCTTGAATATTTGAATATATGCATTTCATAAAAATGTACTTTCTCAAGGAACTTGCGTGTCTCAAGGAAATCTTCCTCTGTCTCGCCCGGAAATCCCACGATTACGTCAGTAGTTATTGCCGGATTCTCAAACACTTCTCTTAACTTTACGCAGCCCTCATAATACTCTTCTGTATTATATTTTCTGTTCATTGCCTTTAATGTCTTGTCGCATCCACTCTGTAATGATAAGTGAAAATGTGGACATATCTTTTCTAAGCCGGCAATCCTTTTTGCAAATTCTTCTGTAATTATTCTTGGTTCAAGTGACCCTAAACGTATTCTTTTAATTCCTTCAATCTCATGGATTGCCTCTATAAGTTCTATAAGACTTATATTCTCAAGGTCTGTTCCATAAGATGATATATGAATTCCTGTAAGAACAACCTCCTTAACACCTGTAGCTGCAAGCGTCTTAACCTCATTTACTATATCTTCAGGCTTACGGCTTCTTACCCTGCCTCTTACGTATGGTATTATGCAGTAAGAACAGAACTGGTTGCATCCGTCCTGAATCTTGATATACGCTCTTGTATGTTCCCCTGTCTGGTTAATCTTAAGCGATTCATACTCCTGATACTTGTCATTAATATCAACAAGATAGCTTGTTTTATCCGCACCGCCAAAATAATCATTTAATGCTTCAACAATACTTATCTTCATATTATTACCAAGAATGATATCAACACATTCATCCTTTTTAACTCCGTCAGGGTCTGCCTGCACATAACAGCCAGCAGCAACAACAACCGCCTCCGGATTCATCTTCTTTGCCTTATGCAGCATCTGTCTTGATTTTCTGTCAGCAATATTAGTTACTGAACATGTATTAATTATATATATATCAGCCTGAACATCTTCACTGAAAGGCACTATCTCATACCCCTCATCCCTAAGCATTATCTCCATTGATTCTGCCTCATAGGAATTAACCTTACAGCCCAGACTGTGTATAGCAACTTTTTTCAATTTAATCCTCATTTCCTGTTAATTTTTGTTACATTTCTTTATTGACATAGGTTTAACAAATAGATATTATAGTTTATAGAAAAACATTTAAGGAGGTATTCTAATGAAAACTGTAAAGATTTCATTAAATTCAATCGACAAAGTAAAATCTTTTGTCAACGATATCACTAAATTCGATGTTGACTTTGATCTTGTTTCTGGCAGATATGTAATTGATGCCAAGTCTATAATGGGTATATTCAGTCTTGATCTTTCTAAGCCAATTGACTTGAACATTCATGCAGACAATGATATTGATACAATCCTTGCCGTATTAAAGCCATACATCGTTGAGTAATGATGTGTAAGCACATATAAACCGCTTTATCTGTTACAGATAAAGCGGTTTTATTTTATTCAATTACGATTTTTTCTGTTGTCTCAATTGCTGTCTTGTAAAGCTCCTCAATAACTCCGTCAAGGTTAGTCTCATGCTGCTTGATAATATTAAGATTAGGCTTGGTTACAGGGTGCTTTGCAACGAATATTGTACAGCAGTCCTCAAATGGCTGTATTGATGTCTCATATGAGCCAATCTTTTCTGATATATCAATAATCTCCTGCTTGTCAAAACCGATAACCGGTCTGAATACAGGCATTGTACACACTTCGTTAGTACAGTAAAGACTTGCCATTGTCTGGCTTGCAACCTGTCCGATACTCTCTCCTGTAACAAGTCCCTGACATCCGCTTGATTTTCCTAAATCTTCAGCAATCTTCATCATATATCTTCTCATAATGATTGTAAGCTCATCATGTGGACATTTCTCATATATAGCCATCTGGATATCTGTGAAATTAACAACATTAAGTGTAATAGGGCCTGAATACTTAGATACAATCTTTGCAAGGTCAATTACCTTCTGCTTTGCTCTTTCACTTGTATATGGAGGAGCATGGAAGTATGTTGCTTCAATCTGTACACCTCTTTTGGCAACCATATATCCTGCAACAGGGCTGTCAATACCACCTGATAATAAAAGCATAGCCTTTCCTGCTGTTCCGATTGGCATTCCGCCAGGACCCGGAACCTCGATAGAGTAAATATTGATTACATCTCCTCTGATTTCTACCTGTAAAAGAACCTCAGGCTTATGCACGTCAACCTTCATCTCTGGGAATGCATCAAGAATTCTTCCACCAAGTTCCATATTAATCTCCATTGAGTTCATTGGATAATTCTTTCTTGTTCTTCTTGCATTAACCTTGAATGTAAGATTCTTATTCTTATATGCCTTATCAAGATAATTGATAACCTGATTAGCAAGGTCATCAAAACCGTTATCTTCAATCTGAACTACAGGACAGATTCCAACTATACCAAATACTCTTGTAAGGCTCTCAATTACCTCATCATAATCATAGTCCGCAAGTGCATTAACATAGATTCTTCCATCTGCTCTTCTTACATCAAATTCTCCCTCAACATCTTTAAGTGAGAACTTAATCTGTCTTACAAGGGCGTCCTCAAAGATGAATCTGTTCTTTCCTTTAACGCCTATTTCTCCATACTTTATCAAAAATGCTTTATACATCGTTTTCCGCCTTTCCTTTGCATATCAAGATTTGTGCAAAGCACAAATCTTGTGTGTGAAAATCTATTTTCACACAATTATCGTCTTGTGTACTTCCTAAGCATTGGAAGCAGCTGTTTAAGTGTTTCTATTGTGTATTCAAGTTCTTCCTTTGTTGTCTCATAGCAGAAGCTGAACCGAAGTGTAGAATCAAGCAGCTCCTTATCAAGTCCGATTGCAACAAGTGTGTTGCTCAGTCCCGGCTTGTTAGATGAGCATGCTGAACCTGATGATACATAGATTCCTTTATCTTCAAGTGAATGAAGAAGCACTTCTGCCCTTACTCCCTTAAAGCTTGCACTTACAATCTGTGGTGCTGAATCCGTACCCTTCTTGCTGTTTACCTGCACATCAGGAAGCTTTTCAAGCTCATCTATGAAGTAATCCTTTAACTCATACAAATGTGCTATCTTGCTTTCAAAGTCATTATTATATATAAGCTTTACGGCAGTTGCAAGTCCTGCTATAGCCGGAACATTTTCAGTTCCTGAACGCATGCCCTTCTGCTGTCCTCCACCATATATAATAGGCTTGATTCTTGTCTTATCATTAATGAATAAGAATCCGCTCCCCTTAGGTCCGTGAATCTTATGTCCACTGACTGATAACAGATCAATTCCAAGCTTCTTAGGATATATCTTATATTTACCATAAGCCTGAATCGCATCAACATGATATACAATATCAGGATTATAATCTTTAATTATATGTCCGATTTCTTCAATCGGTTCAACTGCACCAATTTCATTATTAACATACATTACTGAAACAAGTATTGTCTCATCATCAAGTGCATCCTTTAGAGCCTCTATATCAACTATTCCGTCTTTATCAACTGGAAGATATGTTATTCTGAAGCCTTCTTTTTCAAGGAAATTGAATGGCTCTTTAACTGATGAATGTTCTACAGATGATACTATGCAGTGCATTCCTTTTCTTTTATTAGCCATTGCTGTTCCGATTATTGCCATGTTATTAGATTCTGTTCCACCAGAAGTAAAGAGTATCTCCTTATCCTGACACTTAAGAGTCTTTGCTATTACCTCTTTAGCTTCACGGATATATTTCTCTGCATCAACGCCCTTCATATGCTTTGATGATGGATTACCATAATCTTCTGACATAACCTTTACTGCTGTTTCTACTACCTCTGCTGCACATTTCGTTGTAGCAGAATTATCAAGATATGCTTCCATATTGCCTCTTTTCCGCTTATTCTTCCATATTATACATAAGCACTGACAACAGCATCATTCCCGCTGTCTCAGTTCTTAATATTCTCTTACCTAGTGTGATTATCTCACAGCCTGCATTTACAGCTTCGTCAAGCTCTGACCTGTCGAATCCGCCCTCAGGGCCTATGAATATACCAACAGATTCTCCATGTCCGATTTCTTCAATCACTTTTCTGGTCTTTTCCATGCCTTCTGCGCACTCATATGGCAGTAAAAGCTTATCTAGCTTTCCCGCATACTCAAGTGCCTGCTTAAATGTCATAACTTCTGTCACTTCAGGCTGGATACTTCTCTTGCTTTGCTTGGCTGCACTTAATGCAATACCATTCCAGCGTTCAACCTTAGCTTTAGCTTTCTTCGCATCTAGTTTTACAACGCTTCTCTTCATTGCTACAGGAACAACACTGTATGCTCCGAGTTCTACAGCCTTCTGTATTATAAGCTCCATTTTGTCAGCCTTAGGCAGTCCCTGAAACAGGATTATTCTTGAAGGCAGTTCTTTTCCCTGCTCGTCCTTGCTTAGTATATCTGCCCTTATATATTCATCTGACATAGAAGCAATGCTGCATTCATAATCAACATTATCTCCGCTGCTTATAAGAAGCTTGTCGCCTTCTTTGAATCTTAATACATTCTTAATATGATTAACATCACTTCCAACTATATCTATATATGAATCATGGATATTCTCATGCTCTGCAAAAAAATGATACATACACTACTTCCTTCTTGCTGTGATATTAACCCACTCGCCATCATGGTTAATCTCAACTATCTCTAACTCAGGATTCTTCTTAAATGCCTCTGCCACCTCATTTTCCTTAGTATCTATAATACCGGAAGTAATAAAGTAAGCGCCGTGCTTCATATGCTCATGTATGCATGTAGAAAGCGGCTCTAATACGTCTGCAAGGATATTGGCACACACAATGTCGTAGCACTCATAGCCACAGGCATCTTTAACAGCTTTATCATCAATGATATTACCCTCAATAACCTCAAGCTGCTTCTTATCTATATTGTTCTGCTCTGCATTTTCCTCTGATGCAATAATTGCATTAGGGTCGAGGTCTGTACCAAATGCATGCTTTGCACCATATTTTAATGCAACTACTGAAAGTATACCGCTTCCACAGCCGACATCTAACACCTCATCACCATCTTTAACATACTTCTGAAGCTGCTTTATAACCATTCTTGTAGTCTCATGCGAACCTGTTCCGAAAGCTGTTCCCGGGTCAATGCTAAGTACAGCATGCCCCTTCATCTCCTCTGTCTCCGGCTCCCATGTAGGCTTAATGAATAAGTCTCCTATTGTAAATGTATGCCAGTACTGCTTCCAGTTATTAATCCAGTCCTTATCCTCTGTCTCTGATTCTGTGATTGTACCCTCACCAATATCAATAAACATTCTTAAATCTTCAAGTTCTGCCTTAACCTTTTCAAGCATTGAGCCATCATCTTCTTCACTGTCAATGTAGAAATTAACCTTAGCTCTGCCATCATCAGGTGGAAGGTCAGGAATGAAATCTACAAACATTGACTTAGCCTCTTCCTTAGTAAGCTGTACATTATCCTCAATTTCGATACCTTCAATTCCTATATCATTAAGCGCGCTGCTTATCATATCAACTGCATCTGTAGTTGTCTGGATTGAATATTTATTCCACTTCATATTATTGTCCTTTCGTTAACACAAACATTTTACATCTGTAAAAATGCTTCATACCCCTTTAATGTCTCATATAGGTCAGCCTTGCTTATTACCTCGTATGGTGCATGCATATTCTGTACAGCAATTCCACTGTCGATTACATTCATATCAAGATTAGCCAAGATATATGCAATTGTTCCGCCACCGCCTGCATCTACCTTTCCAAGCTCTGCCATCTGGAAGTACACAGCTGCATCATCCATAACTTTTCTTAACTTTCCAATGAACTCAGCAGAAGCATCATTAGAACCGCTCTTACCTCTTGAACCTGTGTACTTGTTAAATACCATACCTTTTCCAAAGAATGCTGAATTCTTCTTTTCAAACACTGATGCATAATTAGGGTCATATGCTGCACTTACATCTGATGATAACATATAAGAATTAGCAAGCGCTCTTCTTAATTTAAGCTCTGAATAATCACCACATCTGTCCATAACCTCTGCGACCATATTTTCAAAGAATCTTGAATGCATACCTGTTGCGCCGACGCTTCCTATCTCCTCTTTATCCACAAGTATGCACACACCTGTTCTGTTAACCTGTGGTGTATTAAGAAGTGCAATAAGCGACGGATAAGCACACACTCTGTCATCATGGCCATATCCCATAATCATGCTTCTGTCCAGACCATAATCTCTTGCAGGTCCTGCCGGAACAGCCTCAAGCTCTGCTGATAAGAAATCTTCCTCTTCAATCCCATATTTTTCTTTAAGAATTGCAAGAATATTCTTCTTAACTGCTTCCTTTTCTTCCTTATCCTCATCTGTATTATCACTGTCTGATGCTGCCGGCATGCTTCCTATAAGGATATCAAGGTCCTCGCCCTCAACCACCGAGCTTCCTTTCTTTTCCATCTGTTTAGCAGCCAGGTGTATAAGAAGGTCTGATACTCCGACAACCGCATCGTCAGCATCTTCTCCGATTACAACTTCAACACATTCGCCATTCTTTAATGCAACAACACCATGAAGTGCAAGAGGAATTGCTACCCACTGGTATTTCTTGATTCCTCCATAATAATGTGTATCAAGAAGTACCAGGTCTGAATCTTCATACATAGGATTCTGCTTGATATCAAGTCTTGGTGAATCAATATGTGCCCCAAGTATATTCATGCCGGTACTTATCGGTTCACTTCCAATATTAAAAAGCACTATTGCCTTCTTCATATTAACGGCATATACCTTATCGCCTGCTTTAAGTGTCTCATTGGCTGCTATTATCTCCTGTAAATCTCTGTATCCGGCTTTCTTTGCCAATTCTACAGCCTTTTTTACACATTCTCTTTCTGTCTTACACTCAGATATAAAAGTCTTATATTCATCTGCAAATGTGAATACATTGTTCTTATCTTCGTCTGAATATTTCTTCCATGCATTCTTTCTTTCCATAATGTCAACTTCCTTTCTATATTCCTAATGTTATCTGACCATCAGAATCTTCCTGATTATCTGCATCAAAGCTTTCGCTTGCAAGCTCTAACTCTGCCTCTTCCTTATATTGTTCAACCATATCTTCACTGATTGTTGGAAGCTCATCTATAGACTGTACTCCAAATGACCTTAAAAAATCCTCTGTTGTTCCAAAAAGCATTGGTCTTCCCGGTGCATCAAGTCTTCCAACTTCCTTCACAAGACCAAGTTCAACAAGCTTGCTTACTGCTCTGTCTGAATTAACACCTCTGATATTCTCTATCTCAATCTTAGTTACAGGCTGCTTATATGCTATTATCGACAACGTCTCTAATGCCGCATCTGTCAGTGTGTATCTTCTTGGCTGGCTGCAAACTCTTATTAGTGCATCATAATATTCCTGCTTGGTACACAGCTGGAAGCTGTTCTCAAGCTCAATGATTCTTATTCCCCTGTTCTCTGATTCATATTTATCCATAAGATTGTGTACTATCTTAACAGTTGTATCCACATCCTGTTCTATAGCATCTGCAAGCTTACCTGCTTCCACAGAATCACCCATAGTAAAAAGCACAGCCTCAATTATGCCTTCCATCTGTTCTAAACTCATCATTCTACTCCTCTGTTATATCTTCAATAAGCTCAGGATCCCTGACCACCCTTATGAATATATCATCCTCCGGGCATTCCTGCTTAACCTCAACAAATCCAGTCTTAATAAGCTCTAACACAACTAAAAATGTTACTATAACAGCAACCTTTGACGGATTATTCCACAAAAGCTCCCTAAAACTAAAAGCTTCATGCTCCATCATAAATGCTTTAATATCCACAAGCTTTTCACTCATGGTAACTTCTTCTTTCTCAATCTTTCCAAACTTGCTTCGTACAGGATCTATCTTATCTTCCTTACGTTTACAAACATCAGCAAATATTCTGTTAAGACGCATAAGTGTTGTATCACCAATAACCTCTGTAAGATCAACCGGCGGTGTATATGCTGCAACCGCCTCCGGAATACTCTGCTTCTTATAATAGGTTCTCTCTGCATCTGTATGCTTGTCCTTTAATTCCTGTGCCATAGCCTTATACAGCTTGTACTCTAACAGCTTTTCAACAAGCTCTGCTCTTGGATCTTCCTCATTGCCTTCCTCATCCACTTCCTTAGGAAGTAACATTCTTGACTTAATATCAAGAAGAGTTGCCGCCATTACAAGGAACTCACTTACCACATTAAGATCTTCCTTCTTTAGCTGCTCAACATATTCCATATACTGTTCTGTAATCATTGCAATCGGAATATCATATATATTAACTTTATTCTTATCTATCAAATGTAAAAGAAGATCTAAAGGTCCTTCAAACACCTGAAGCTTAACACTTATTCCCATATCTGCCTCGCTATATTTACTGTGCATAATTACACGTATCACATTTTACATAAAATAACTGCTGTTTGCAAGTAATTGCTAAATTCTATAAAATAACATATAATATCTTGAAAACATTCAATTAAGGATTAAGGTATAAGAATGCTCAATTTAATATTATTAATTAAAAGAATTGTCACTAAAATATCTGAAGACCGCATCGGCGACTACGCATCCTCAGCATGTTACTATCTTATGCTGAGCTTTTTCCCGTTCTTTATTGGTCTTTTAAGCCTTATAAAGTTTCTGCCAGTTTCCAAAGCAGACCTTCTAAAGGTTATTTATGGCGTTCTTCCAACTCAGCTGCAGCCTATTGTCCAGGCAATGCTCACTGATATATATGACAATTCAACAACTGCATTAACCCTCATTACTGCAATTGCTATCATATGGGCTGCCGGTAAAGGTTTCATGGCTATAGTCCGTGGATTAAAACAGATATACAGAAAAGATAACCAGAAGAACTGGCTTTTCCAGAGAATAAGAGCAAGTATCTATGCCCTTATATTTATGATTCTTATTATTGCCAGCCTTATACTTATGGTATTTGGTAACAATATTATGAACTTCACTATGAAATATATACCACAGCTTACTAATGTAGTCGTGATATTCAGAGGTATATTTAACAGTAAACATTTTCTCTTTCCAAGTATATTCACACTCTTCTTTACTATAGCATTCTCACTTGTATCAAGAAGAGGAAAAAAGTTCTATAAAGAGATTCCAGGAGCTTTCTTTTCTGCTTTAGGATGGTATCTTTTTACAGCACTGTATTCTCTTTATGTTGGCCACTCACCGAACTTTTCATACATGTACGGAAGTCTTGCTACTATCATCATAGCACTTATATGGATGTATGCCTGTATGATTATAATATTCATCGGTGCAGAGATTAACTACTTCATCAATGATGAAAAAATATTCAGTCATTATCTTGGGAAGAAATCAGAGTAAGCGTAGTACCTCTGTAGAAGAATTCCAGAATCTGCGCGTAAGTCATGGATTCTGCCATTTTATTGGCAGCATTCTGACTCATGCCAATTCCATGTCCGTAGCCACCTCCTGTTATCTTAAAGCCTGTAAGCTTCTTTCCCTCCGTCACTTTCTCAAACACACAGAATGTGCTTGGGAGATTAGCATATCTTGTCGTTCCTGACTTAGTGTTCATATCCACATTTGCATTGCCAAATGCTGCCCTAATCGCTGATTCACTGTCTATCACTGTCTCGCCTTTATCACCTGTAACTTTAACTTTTACTGCAGCTCCTCCATTAACACGCTCAAGGACTTCAATATCTGTTATGTTTCCTACATTCTTCCCTGTAGAACGTGCAAATCCTTCACTTATCTCTTTAACAGATTCCTCCATGCTCCATCTGTACAATGTGCAGTCGTAATCATAATCAGCTTCATTTTCACCTTTTATAAATGTATTAAACTCCGATTCTACTGTCAGTGTAAGTCCTCTGTCCACTCCGCCCACACACTCCGCAACAAAATACGGATAGTTTTCTGTTGTATTGCCCCAGAGTGTAACGTCTGTTGTGCTTCCACATGAGGTTGAATAGTAATATGTCTTAACAACTTCTCCGTTATATGATAGCACCTGTCCCGCTGTCTCATCTACTGCAGTATCTGTTGATTCTGCCCGCTGTGAGTTATTATATACCTGAAACTGTATTGAGTCATCAATATGTGCTCCATAAGCACTATAATAGTTATTAGAAAGTTCCGTATAAGCATAGCTTCTTGCACATACAGCCTGACATTTCAGTGCTTCAAGATTAAACCCTGACGGCATCTCGCTAGGGACAACTTTTTTAAGATAATCTTCTATCCCCACTTCATTTACAATAACAATTCCTTCATCATACAGTGAAACTTCAATAGTTCCACCATATGAAGGTGTTCCTACGCCTCTGTTTACTGATTGGAACTGTATCTCACCTGATTTAGGAATTAGTTTTATTCTGCCCTCATTAAAGTCTTCTGTATCCGGATTAAACACAACCATCTCCCCGGGTGCTGTCTCATAAGATTCTTCACCAGTCTCAACTATCATTCCTGAATCAGCACAAAAAACTGCTTCATTAAAAAATATATCTCTGAATCCGCTTGTCTTGATAATTACTCTTATATTGTCAGCCTGCAAAGGTTTATTCTTAATAGCACCACAGACTTCTCCATCCGCCACAATAAAATCCTGTAATGCATAACCGACAATTATACTGCTGTAATTACTTATCAATGAGTTTTCTTTTTCATACATAATAAAGTCCTCATCCAGCTTAACAGAGCCATAACCTTCAATTTCAACGCTGTCTTGTGAAACTGACAGCACCTTTCCACTTACAACATCCGTCTTTGTATTAACTCCAACAATCTTTCCATTCTCAACGATAATATCACATAAACACCCGGTTACATCTTCTGCTATCTTTCCAGTATTGAATTTCTTTATATTACCATACATATTGGCAGTTATTGTATTGTCTTCTATATTAGTTACATATACATTTTTATAAAGATTGATTTCTGACGATGTGTCCTGATATCTTGATTTAATCATACATGACATATATATACATGCTGATGACATAAAAATCACCAGTGCAGAATAGGCTAAGAATATTATTTTTGTTCTCTGTTTCATATACTATTCTCCATACTAAATTAAGTGTCCTTGTTCAGACAAGCTCTTGATAGTATATGCTGAAAATTGAAGTTTTAGAACTAGGTATGCTCATCACTTTTCACGCAAAAAGCTTATATGCCAGAACTAAGTTCTGGCATTGTCGCGTTGCTCCTCGAATATAAAATCATAAAAAGCGACGCATGCAAGCATGGCCGCTTTTATAATTTTATATTCTCATCGCTTTTCGCGCAAAAAACAGGCTGTCACATATGTGACAGCCTGTTAATAATATCCCAAAACGCCGCTCCCCACGCTTTCGACTCCTAGCGAAGCTAGGTGGGCAACCGCATCCAGACCGCTGCCTTCCACTGACTAAGGAGGCTTGACATTGGAATGGAGATATAGGAATCCCGTCGATGAAATGTAGGATCAAAATAATGTGGTTTTGCGAACGTCCCAGGAAATATTCTATTGATACGTAATCTGTACCGATGTATTGATTATACATCTTCTTTACTGATTACACAATATTATATGTCAAAAAAATTCAAATATACCTGCGAATGAATTCAATTCAGACGCAGGTATATAATCATAATTCAAACTCTGTAATGATTGAAAATTAAAGCTGTGGACCAGCAGCAACTAAAGCCTTACCAGCTTCGTTACCTGTGTACTTAACAAAGTTCTTATTGAATCTTGCAGCAAGATCCTTAGCCTTAGTCTCCCACTCAGAAGCATCAGCATATGTATCTCTTGGATCAAGGATTGCTGGATCTACTCCAGGAAGCTCTGTAGGAACTTCAAAGTTGAACATAGGAATCTTCTTTGTTGGAGCTGTATTAATAGCACCTGAAAGGATAGCATCAATGATACCACGAGTATCCTTAATAGAGATTCTCTTACCTGTTCCATTCCATCCTGTGTTAACTAAGTAAGCCTTAGCTCCACTCTTTTCCATCTTCTTAACAAGCTCTGCTGCATACTTTGTAGGATGAAGCTCAAGGAATGCCTGTCCGAAGCAAGCTGAGAATGTAGGTGTAGGCTCTGTGATTCCTCTCTCTGTACCAGCAAGCTTAGCAGTAAATCCTGAAAGGAAGTAGTACTGTGTCTGCTCTGGTGTAAGAATAGATACTGGAGGAAGTACTCCGAAAGCATCTGCTGAAAGGAAGATTACATTCTTAGCTGCTGGAGCTGAAGAAATTGGTCTTACTATATTCTCAATATGATTGATTGGGTAAGATACACGAGTATTCTCTGTTACGCTCTTATCTGCAAAATCAATCTTTCCATTCTCATCAAGTGTAACGTTCTCAAGAAGAGCGTTTCTCTTAATTGCATTGTAGATATCTGGCTCTGAGTCCTTATCAAGGTTGATAACCTTAGCGTAGCATCCACCTTCGAAGTTGAATACGCCATTGTCATCCCAACCATGCTCATCATCACCGATAAGGAGTCTCTTAGGATCTGTTGAAAGTGTTGTCTTACCTGTTCCTGAAAGACCAAAGAAGATTGCTGTATTCTCTCCGTTCTTATCTGTGTTAGCTGAGCAGTGCATTGAAGCAATACCCTTTAATGGAAGGTAGTAGTTCATCATAGAGAACATACCCTTCTTCATCTCTCCACCATACCATGTATTAATGATTACCTGCTCATGGCTTGTAATGTTGAATGCAACACATGTCTCTGAGTTAAGGCCTAATTCAGCATAGTTCTCAACCTTAGCCTTAGAAGCATTATATACAACGAAATCTGGCTCGAAGTTCTCAAGTTCTTCTGCTGTTGGCTTAATGAACATATTAGTTACAAAATGTGCCTGCCAAGCAACTTCAACGATGAAACGAACTGCCATTCTTGTGTCCTTGTTAGCTCCACAAAATGCATCAACTACGAAAAGTTTCTTATTAGAAAGCTCTGCCTTAGCGATGTCCTTAACCTTAGCCCATACATCTTCTGACATTGGGTGGTTATCGTTCTTATACTCATCTGATGTCCACCATACAGTGTCCTTAGAGTTCTCATCAACAACAATGTACTTGTCTTTAGGAGAACGACCTGTATAGATACCTGTCATAACATCAACAGCTCCAAGTTCGCTTTCCTTACCAACTTCATAACCTTCGTTAGTAGACTTAGTCTCTTCCTCGAATAATAATTCATAAGAAGGATTGTAGACGATCTCTGTAGCACCTGTGATGCCATACTTGCTTAAATCGATTTTTGCCATCTTACATAAACCTCTTTTCTTATAATTTCTTGTAAATTATTACAAAATTCTTTTTAATTCTATACCATGCCCTAATTAAAATCAATAAAAAATTGTTAAATTTTTCTCGAAATCGTGTATATATTAATTTTATTAATCAGTTATTCTTTAGGAACCGTCTTTTCGTACTTGATATCTTCAATTGTTTCACTTGAAAGCCTGATAGCCTCAAGTACCACATTTTCTGCAACTCCCATGTTCTTGGCTACTTCTTCCACCGTAGGTTTTCTTCCTAATTCTTCTTTAAGTCTTGTTCCCCAGTCATTTACAAGATTGACTTTATTGAGAATTTTTCCCGAAACCATATTAACATCCGTCTGTTCATCTATAAGCATATTAAGACTGCCTTCAATAAGCTCCTTAACTGCTTCGTCAATTCCTTTAAGCACATTAAGAAGGTCTTCCTGTCCACCTTCTTTAATCTTATCCTTCCACTCATAATTATTAAGCCATTCCTGCTGTCCTATATATGCTGTCATAGCCAGATTGGCCTCCTGTACAAGGTCACATGCAAGAACTCCCTTTCCTCTGAATGGTTCTATCCATGACGCAATCTTTTCAAGATAACTTTCTGTAAACAGTTTTAGTGATTCTTTATCATTGTCCTCAACTATGTTCATAAGAAGATATGACCTTGTAACATCTGTCATAGGCTGTATTCCTGATATATCCTGAAGATATATTTTCAGATACTTCTCATCCTCTTCGTAATCAAGATGACTTACAATATCATCCGCAACCTTCTTATCTTCCTGCTCTTCCTTAGAAATATGTTGTCCTGACTCATCAATATTATCATCTGAGGCACTTTCCATCAGCTTTAGGAATTCATTATCTACGCTGTCTTCACCCTGTATCTTAATTCCATTAGCCATCAGATATCCTGAAATCATCTGGAATTTGGCATCATCTAATGCCATATCTTTAAAAAAGCTGTGTACATCCTCTCTTGTAACAATATTGCCATTAACCTTGGCATATTCTTTAATGCTTCCGACAGCCTCCATAAATGCTGCCTGGGAATCTTTATTTTCAGCCATATTATCTAACCTCTTTCAACTTAATTCGTTCTGTATAATATAACACATAAGTACGCATTTGGTAAATGTATTATTTCAGTATACACATTTGACAAAAGCAGACCCACAGCTTATAGTTTATATAGAATATAAGAAAAGAGGAGATTTCATAATGAGAATCGCATTAATTAATGAAAACAGCCAGGCTGCAAAGAACGAGATGATTTATGCATCACTTAAGAAGGTTGCAGAAAGCAAGGGACATACAGTTGATAATTATGGTATGTACTCAGCTGATGATAAAGCACAGCTTACATACGTACAGAACGGTATCCTTGCTGCTATTCTTTTAAACAGCGGTGCTGCTGACTTTGTGGTAACAGGTTGCGGTACTGGTGAAGGTGCTATGTTAGCACTTAACTCTTTCCCTGGAGTTCTCTGTGGACATGTTGTTGATCCTTCAGACGCTTATATGTTCATGCAGATTAACGACGGTAACGCTATTGCTCTTCCATTTGCAAAGGGCTTCGGATGGGGTGCAGAGCTTAACCTCACATACATCTTTGAAAAGCTTTTCGAGGGTGAACCAGGTGGCGGATATCCTAAAGAAAGAGTTGTTCCTGAACAGAGAAACAAGAAGATTCTTGATGGCGTAAGAGCTGTTACTCTTAAGCAGGATCTCGTAGAAGTTCTTAAGGAGCTTGATCAGGATCTCGTTAAGGGTGCTGTTGCAGGTGAGAAGTTTGAAGAGCTTTTCTTTGCTAACTGCAAGGATGAGAAGATTGCTGAGTATGTTAAGACTCTCAGATAATTAATTCTGCATTGTACTTAAAAAGGTGTCTCCGTTAATCCGGAGACACCTTTTTCTTTTACTTATTATGCTGCTTTCTGTATAAAACCAGCTTTAGTTATTGCATATCTTACTGTCTTTCCAAGAAGTGTTGCAATAACTATCTTAACAATATCAAATCCGATAAATGGATATACACATACTGTAAGTGCATATGTGACTGAACATTTCATAAGGTATACAAACCATACCGTACCAAATGCGTATGCAACAGCAGTTCCAACTACCCAGCCAAGCATTGTAAGAAAAATATTTCTGTGTGAAAGCTCAATCACAGCTCCTCCAATAAGTGCCATGAATATGAAACCTATAAGATATCCTCCTGTTGGTCCAAGAAGCTTTCCTAATCCACCAGCAAATCCTGAAAATACAGGAAGTCCTACAGCACCAAGCAGCAGATATATTCCATAGCTTCCTGTTCCTGCCCATATGCCCAGTACAAATACTGTGAAATAAATCACAAGATTAGTAAGAGATATTGGAATCTGACCAATTGGAACTGAAAGTGGTCCAAGAATACATGTAACTGCTGCCATCATAGCCATAAATGTCAGCTGATAAATAGTAACCTTTTTACTTTTCATAATTAAAGTCCTCTTTTCAAATGTAGTAATACAACATTTGTTATTGTACACACTCAAAAAGCTATTGTCAACCTATTATTAATTCAAGTTGACATTCAGTTAACATTACATTTTACAATGCTATTGTAATATATACTGTATCATTCCCGGTCCAAGCTCTGGTGTCGGCCTTGCGATAAATCCATGCTTTTCATAGAATATCTCTCTTCCCTTGGCACACATCAGACAAAGCATCATTCTTGTGCCATCCTGAGTAATTCCTTTGACATAATCTATTATATGTTCTATAAGCATGCTTCCTATGTGCTTACTCTGATATTCCGGTATTATTATTAAATCCTGGATATAGCTGATTACAGACATATCTCCAACCACTCTGCCCATTCCTATAGGCTTGCCATCATCATATACTGTGAATACTTTCACGCTGTTATCCAATGCTCTCTGAGCCTGATTTTCATCCAACTTAATCCAGCCAACCTGTTTTCTTAATGAAAGATATATATTAACATCTCTCATATCTTCTACTATTCTTATCATAATCTCTATTTCCTACAAATTTTTTAACGAATCGAATTATACTCGCTTTATTTATTAATGTCCAGTGTGCTATAATAGCAAAAAAATATCGGAGGTACTCACATGATTACTGTAGCTAAAGATAATTCCGGAGATTTTAATTCTATCCAGCAGGCTGTTGATTCAATTCCAGCCGGAACCCCTGAAACTATCTATATCAAAAAAGGAATATATAAAGAACGCGTTGAAGTCAGAAAGAATAATATATCATTTGTTGGTGAAAGCACTGATGATACTATAATAACAGAAAGCTATTATGCAAGAATGATTATGCCTGATGGCTCTAAACGTGGAACTTTCCGTTCTTATACATTTTTCGTCTACGCAGACAATTTTACTGCCAGCAATTTAACTTTTGAAAATGCAGCCGGATTCGGTGATGAATTTGGCCAGGCGATTGCAGTATATGCCGAAGGGGATAACATAACTTTCAGGAACTGCAAAATTCTCGGTCATCAGGATACTCTGTTCACCGGTCCTCTTCCAATGAAAGAAAAGCAGCCTGGTGGTTTCACCGGACCTACAATTGACGGAATACGCCGTGTTGTCCACCAGTTATATGAAGACTGCTACATTGCAGGAGAAATTGATTTTATATTTGGAAGTGCTACTGCTTACTTTAAAAACTGCACCCTTTTTGCACTGAACAGAAATCAGGAAATCAATGCTTTCTATACAGCACCTTCTACATATGAAGGACAGGCTTTTGGTTATGTATTTGAGAGCTGTACATTTACAGGTAACTGTCCTCCAAAAAGTGTTGCTTTAAGCAGGCCATGGAGAATACATGCCAAAACAGTTCTTCTTAACTGCAGCTATTCCGATCAGATAATTGATGAAGGATTTACTGACTGGAACAAGCCCGAATCGCATGAAACTGTATATTATGCAGAATACAACGGACATGGAGAAGGTTTTAAGCCTGAAAAAAGAGCAGCTTATGTTCATCAGTTAAATGAATCAGAAGCTGCCCTCTATACTCTTGAAAATGTTATGAATTCCTAATTAATTGTTAATGAACCAAGCGATGTTCCAGATGATGTTGCCGTCATAGAAGACCCGGCTACTAAACTGGCATCGCTTTCTTTTACCTGAAAAAGTACCACAACATCTTTACTTGCACCTGCTGCAAGACTTACATTTTTCAATGCTGTTATATCATTCTTCAATATTGATGCATAATTACCTACACCAGTTCCTCCAACTTCAAGTTTAAATGTTACATTACCTGAAGAATTGAGTGTTACTGCCTGTCCACTTGTATTAGTAAGTGTAAGTTCAACTGCAACCACCTTATATCCTTGCTGTGCAGGCACAGATACATAATCATCCAATGGATAAGCACTTCCTGTAACATAATCCTTATATCTGACTGTTACACCATTAAGTCCTAAAACTGCCGGAAGATTCCCCATTAAATCTGTTGACGCTGTTCCTGCTGCATTAGAAGCAGAAGGTTTATGTGAATTAACAGACTGACTCTGTGATGGTGTCTGTGTACTGCTGTTAGTACCTGCAGTTGTTGTAACACCTGTCTTCTGCGCAGTATTAAGCTTCTGGTACTTCCATTCATTATCATATGAATACTTAAGAAGTGTTCCTGCTATATATTCTGCTACAAGGTCATTCTCTTCATTAGTCAGTGATATATCATTCTTACCACAGCCTGTAAGTGCTGCCATACACAATAGTACAAGCAGACCCGTTAAAAATTTTTTCATATATTGTTCCTCAAACTCTTTAAAAAATTATTATTGTAGTTCATGATAAATAAATACATTTTCTAAACACTAATAACAATTATATCATATTATGATTTACAATCAAGATTAAACCAGAATTCTACACCATCAGATACATTTCTGACACCATATTCCTGCCCCATTGAATCCATAATAGCCTTTACAATAGACAGTCCTATTCCATTACCTCCATATTCTCTTGTTCTCGCTTTATCAGTCTTGTAGAACTTCTCCCATATTCTTTCAAGATCTTCATCAGCAATATTCTTTCCACTATTATATACAGTAACGGTAATAGTTCCTCCATTCTCTGATTTTTCAGTTCTCACCTCAATTGCACGCTTTCCATCACAGTGATTAAGTGCATTAGATATATAATTAGTAAGCACTTCCTCTGTCTTGTATTCATCAGCCCACACATAATTATGCTCATTACGGTTATCAAATACTATACTCATATTCTTTTGTCCCGCTCTTATTGCATTGGCATCTGCTACAGAAGCAATAAGCTCATTAATATCAAATCTCTCCATCTCAGGCTCATCATTTCCGAATTCAATCTGATTAAGTGTAAGAAGTCTCTTAACCATTGTATTCATCTTGTTTGCCTCGTCCATAATAACATCACAATAAAATTCCATGCTTTCAGGATCATCTGTTATGCCTTCCTTAAGCCCCTCAGCATATCCTTGTATAAGTGCAATAGGAGTCTTTAACTCATGAGATACATTTGAAAGAAAATCTGTTCTCATTATCTCAAGCTTTTCTTTTTTATCAATATCTTTCTTAAGTTCAAGGTTAGCCTTCTTAAGCTCAGCAATATTCTGTTCAAGCTTCTCAGACATATTGTTCATGCTCTTTCCAAGCAGACCAATCTCTCCCTTATCACTTCCCTCATATCTTGCATCAAAATCCATCTCTGACATCTTCTCAGCAATATTAGAAAGCTGCTTAATCGGTCTGGTAATATATGTTGATACTACAAATGCTGCAATTATACCAACAGCAAGAATTGCTCCTCCAACATACTTAATAAGAGTTGTCGATATATTTACATTATCTTTTATTCCCTGGATAGGAGTTCTTAATATAATTGAATATCCATTGTCAAGTGTACCCCATATCTCAAGATAGTAATCTCCAAGCCTTTCATCATACACCTTCTGTAATGTGTAATTATCATTGGAGCTTATAATTGTCCTGTTCTCAACAAGTGATGTACCAGACATATCAATAATATCTTCCAGACGCTTTCTATGATCTTTCTTATCATCCTTGTCTGCCGGGTTATCTGAATCATCTTCCTGTTCCTTAGGTTCCGGTGCTTTATCAGGTGAACCATTATTCTTAAAAATATCTCCATTAAATATACTCATGCGAAGACGTTCCATCATTGAATCATCTCCCTGAGTACTTACATATATGGTACACCAGCTGCTGTCAACTACAAGCACAGATATTCCCTTTGCTGTAGATATGTTCTCCATATCAGCACACATAGTATCTTTATCTATCTGTGAATCAGTATATTTCTGCATGATTTCATTGACATTCTCATAAGAATTAATCATGCTCTTCTGCTTACGGTTCATATACACTTTCTCAGAAAAAATGCTGTTAAATCCAATAAGCATAGCCACAAGACATGTAACAGTAACTACCAGAAGAAGTGTAATCTTAAACTTAATTGAATGTATCTTCATCTTTAATTGCCTTCCTTATACGCAGAATCAGTCAACAATGAACTTGTAACCCATACCCCAGATTGTCTTGATGTAATCACCCTTCTCACCCATTTTCTTTCTTAATTTCTTAACATGGGTATCTATAGTTCTTGCATCTCCATAGTAATCATAATTCCATACATTATTAAGAATCTTCTCTCTAGACAACGCAAGCCCTTTATTCTCAACAAAATAAGTAAGCAGTTCAAACTCCTTATAGCTTAACTCTATCTCTTCACCATCAATCTTAACGATATGTGCTGCTTTATCTATAGTAATTCCACCAATCTCAATTATCTCGTTGCTGTCAACACCATATGCACGTCTTATAATTGCATCAACTCTGGCTGTAAGTATCTTGGGTGAAAATGGCTTGGCAATATATTCGTCAGCTCCACATTCAAAGCCTTGTAGTTCATCCATCTCCTCGCCCTTTGCTGTAAGCATTATAATAGGAACTTTAGAATCCTTTCTTATCTGCCTGCACACTTCCCATCCATCCATTCTTGGCATCATAACATCAAGAATTATAAGTGCAATATCTTTATTCTCCATAAATGTATCTACAGCTTCTACACCATCAGCCGCTTCAATAACAGCATATCCTTTTCTTGTAAGGAAATCACTTACAAGCTTTCTCATTCTGCTTTCATCATCTACTACTAAAACCTTCATCTTATCCATATGTAATCCTCACTTTCACGGTGAATTAATTATCTATATACTATCTGATAAATATGTTTAAAATGTGTACTCTGCTCATATATTTATATTATGACTACTTTGTTGACTGCTGTGATGATGATTTTAAAGACTGCTTTGATTCAAGTTCCGCTTCCCTTGAATTAAGCTCTTTCTCTTTTTCCTTTAACTTGGCTTCCTTAGATTCAAGCTCTGTCTGCCATGAAGAATACTTATTCTGTACATTCACTTCATAATTAATGACATTAGAATTAGAGCCTGTCTTAAGAATAAAAAACATTGCAATTAACGCAATAACAAGAAACACATTTACAATCATAATTCTCATAAAATTGTTCTTGTACTTTGCCACCTGAATTGAGAGAGTATGCAGCTCACTTCTATGCTCATTTCTTTCACGTCTTCTGTCAATCGCAATCTGTGTTTCACTCTTTACCGGAATCGGCTTAATCTTATCATCTGGAATATCTGGTGAATTATACAGAAACTGCTGTAAATTCTTGAGATAATTTAGTCCAATGGATGTATAAAATAACTGTCTGTCAATTATCTTATTATACAACACATACACCTGTTTCGGATCTTTACTGTCCGTCTTTCCAGACAGATACTTAATAGCATTCATCTCATCTTTTGCTTCCTGCGCTTCCTGCTTCGTCTTAAAAGTATATCCGCCGACAACAAAGCCTTTTTCCTTATTATTAACATTTTTATTATCGCTCATAAACTCCACTTCCCACGCACATTTTTGTTAATTGTAACATTAAATCTCATTATCTACAAACCAAACATCTCCTGGCATATCTTTTTGCCGCTTTCCGTCTTAAAAATGTTATTATATGCTTTCAATGCTGCATCCTTTGTAAGATTATCATCGCATATGTTAACTAAGAAATCCGCCTCAACAAGTATCTGATAATCAATGCCGTCAATATTATTGTAAGTATGGTGATGTCCTATCAGATACTGCACTCTTTCTGATACTTCACTGTCAAAGCCAAGCCTGTCAAGAAGTCCTGCGGCAATAGCAGGACCTTCTTTTTCCTGCAGTTTTCCTCCGCACTCACCATATTTTTCTTCACATGTATGAATCCCGATATCATGTGTGAGTGCCGCTGTTTCAATTATAAAAAGACATTTGTCATCAACATTTTCCATCTGTGCAATCAGCTTTGCATAGCTGTGAACCTTGCAAAAATGCTGTATTCTTTTAGCGTCTCCTTTATATAATTCAATCATTGCCATATGAAGTCTGTTAATCATAGTGTCTCCTTTTAATAACCAAGTGTATCATTTACAAGTATTACATGTATTCTTCCGACATGGCGTGAATATCTTGTAATCAGGAACTGGCAGCATAATGTGTCTGGTGATTTGCAGTCAAAGCATTTTCCGGTTGTCTTGCAGGGTGTCTTGACATCAAAATTCTGTGCATTAGTTGGTGCAGCTATATTTCTTGCACGCTTCATTGCCGAATCGAGGTCTGAACAGACTTTATTCATTCCAACTATGAAGATTACCTTCTTTGGTCCCTGCGCTATGCATGAAACACGGTTAGAATTGCCATCAATATTGACAAGTATTCCATCACTTGTCATCGCATTTGCACTTGATAAGAACACATCAGCGTCATATGAAGCCAGAAGTCCCTCTCTTGGAGTCATCTTAGAGCGGTCTATATAATTGTAATTGCCCTCCTTCAAAGCCTTCACAAGTCCAATCTCCTGTGCACTGTGACAGCCGCCCATAGCAATTGTGCTTTCCTCGTCAATTAACTCCAAAGCCTGCTTTAAAGCTGCTTCTTTATCCTCTGCATAATATCCTGACATATTTCGTGACTGTAAGCCATTAATTACAGTCTGTGCCAGTACTTCATTTCTTTTCTTTACATTTTCGTCCATGCTTGTATCCTCCAGTCTATGTAAATATTTAGTATGCTTATTATAGCACAAATTCTTTTACTTCCTTTATGCTTCATAACAAAATAAATGTAGTTCTTATGAGTTATCAATAACATTTTCTATATAAAATTTAAGGAAATCATGTATCTCCATATTATATTCTTTCTCAAATCTTTTTCTAACATTTTCTTCCAGTTCCGATCTTTCGTGAAATGAATCTTCATAATATCTGACCATGCTTTCAACTACATTCTGACAAAATGGTGTTCTGTTATGTATTCCATTTAATTTTTTATCATCCCAGTTAAAACCATATGTAACGCCATACTCTTTTTCTTTGTACAAAATACAATAATTATAGTCGCCGCCATCTTGGGTCAATATTGTAGATGTAAAGTTTGTAAGGGTCAATACAATATCTCTGTTAGCTTCATAGACTCCATAAATAATATTTATATTATGGCTTTCAAGATTGAAATCCTCAAATTTTCTGTTACCTATCAGTTGTCTTCTCTGAGTATCTGTCAATTCAACCAGACTTAAATCTATGCTTATTTCATCACTATCAATATTATTGTCGCTGTTTACCTGATCTTTATCTTGTATAAAGCACTTAGGATTTTCAGAAATTCTTTGCAGATTCGCAACAAATAACTGAAGATGTTCCCGTTGAAACTTTAAATCTGTGCCAAACTGTCTGTTGACCGCTGCCATTTTTACAGATATTTTTCCATATTGTGATTCACCATCAAATTTTATCTCCTTACCGCCAAGAACATTTTCAACTTCAACATTTTTTATACTATCATTCTTTATGATATAACATTTATAAAACTTTCCCCACAAGTCAAACACAGCAATTAGAACATTTTCATCAGTTGTCGTGACAAATGCCTTACAATCAGATATGGAATGTCCATGGTGCATTATAATATAAGATATCCTGTCTCCATCTGGTTCTTCCATATCAACCAGAATCTCATCTCCGTGTGTAAACTCATCTTCTTTTAAAACTTTAGAAAATGTATCTTTATATAATTGTGTACAAAACACATTTTTAAATCTCATATTCTACCCCTGACTAATATCATAAACCTGCCATATTATTGTATAATTTCTACTTGATACTCATAACAAACTTTTCAAGCTTCTCCTGATTATCCTTTGCAGCATTACTATTGCGGTCTGCTAACGCAACCTGATTTTTTAGATTCTTAAGACTCTTTGACAGCTGCAGAAGGCATCTGTCATTGTCACCACCACCGCTGAATGTAAACACAGCATCAATTTTATCTGCCACGCCGTAATTTTTTATAAATGTGTTGACCGGAGACGCCGGCATACCTGCCCATACCGGCATACCTAATATAATTTCATCATAATAATCTATGTTATCCGGAACACCTTTTATCTTAGGTCTTCTTCCAAATGTTGACTGCATTCCTCCAACAATCATCTGCCTCACTGTATTCTTAGGTAATGGCTTAACTAAATCTATCTCAAAGATTTTTGCTCCCAACTTTCTTGCAATAACCTTTGCAGCTTCCTTTGTATTTCCTGATAATGAATAATAAACAACAGCTCTGTTCATAGCTGGCTCCTCCTTACTTATGTGATTGTACTTATTTTACGCTATTGAGTATTGTGTGGCAAGTGTACCTGGTGTTTTGGACTTTCTCGTACCTTACATTCTCTTCAATGTCCAATCTGCCACGCTTTCTCATCCCTTTTGGACTTCAGCATACCTTTCCTCCGCTTCAACGTCCAATCTGCCACGCTTTCTCATCCCTTTTGGACTTCAGCATACATTAACTCCGCTCCAACGTCCAATCCACCGCTCTTGCTCATCCCTTTTGGACTTCAGCATACCTTAACTCCGCTTCAACATCCAATCCACCGCTCTTGCTCATCCCTTTTGGACTTCCTCGTGCCATATCTCCGCTTCAACGTCCAATCTGCCGTGTATCCACCTCCCCCACAAAAGGGAGTCGAATTCTTCGCTCCGC
The DNA here is from genome assembly GCF_000146185.1 of [Eubacterium] eligens ATCC 27750. Taxonomy (NCBI): domain Bacteria; kingdom Bacillati; phylum Bacillota; class Clostridia; order Lachnospirales; family Lachnospiraceae; genus Lachnospira; species Lachnospira eligens. Next base: position 1,194,892 of record NC_012778.1, read on the forward strand.
TCCGGTCGGCGCAAAACCGAGGTCCACCGGACCTCGTGCGCCCCTGTCCAAAAACCCGGCTACGCCATGTTTTATCCATTAATAAGACTCCCCTCTGGTCCATAGGAAAAAGGGAGCGAAGAAGCTCACGCTTCCTCACTCCCTTTTTCCTATGGACCAGAGGGGAGTCGAACCCCTGTCCGAAAACCCATTCCCTGTTCTTCTACTATCATAGTTGATTGTTTAACATTCCCTCCGGTACACGAGAATCAACACCCTTGCACCTTTAGTAGCTTCATGATACGACCAGCATCTCAAAGCTTTGATACTGTCGTTTCCTACATGTTCGAAGCCTGGGTCTTAAAGTGTAGGTGCTTTAAGTCAGACTGCTGCAATTAGGCAGCGTATGCTAAATTATCGTTAGCGTTTATATTTAAGTTTGGATTTTGACGCTTTCCTGCGGATAGCTTCACCAGCTTCAAGATCCCCGTCGAAACCTTTACTAGCCCGTGTGTAAGCAGTTTTATCTGCTTATTTATATTAACATTGGCATAATGCCAAGTCAATGAACTTGTTATTCAAAACTGATAAAATATTTCTAAAATCTGAGATTCTTATTCTTGAATTCCTTCTGTGCATCTCTTATCTGGTCTTTCTTTGCAATAGAATCTCTCTTGTCAAAGTTCTTCTTACCTTTTCCAAGACCAATTTCCATCTTCACCTTTCCCTCTTTCAGATATACCTGAAGAGGAACAAGTGTGTAACCTTTAATTGTAAGTTCACCAGTAAGCTTATTAATCTGATTCTTGTGAAGAAGCAGCTTCTTAGGTCTTAAAGGATCTTTATTGAATATGTTTCCCTTCTCATATGGTGTAATATTCATACCTAATACATACACTTCGCCATTCTCAATCTTGATATAAGATTCCTTAATTGAGCACTTACCTGCTCTGATTGATTTAACCTCAGTGCCGTGAAGTACCATGCCCGCCTCGTATTTCTCTTCTATAAAATAATCAAAATAAGCTTTCTTATTGTTCGCTATAAGTCTGTTTCCAGATGCGCTTGTTTTTGATGCCATGTCAGTCTCCATTCTATTCTATGCAAATGCAAAATCAATTGTTCTTAGTATCTTATCGGTGCCTATAACCACAACCTTAACCTTCTGTCCGAGCTTATAACTTCTGTTCCCAAGTTCTCCTACCATCTCATAGTGTTCCTCGTCAAATGTATAGAATCCCTTCATATTATTGATAGAAACCATGCCCTCGATAGTGTTTGGAAGTTCAACATATACGCCCCACGCGGTAACACCCGAAACAACTCCATCAAATGTTTCTCCAACAAACTGTTCCATATACTCAGCCATTTTAAGCTTGTCTGTATCTCTTTCAGCATCTGCCGCACGCCGCTCCATCGCACTTGTCTGGACAGCAACATCCGGTAATATTGCATCATAATGGGCAGCTCTCTTAGGACTTAAACCTCCGTGAAGATTCTCCTTGATAATTCTGTGAATCTGGAGATCAGGATATCTTCTGATAGGCGATGTGAAATGACAGTAATACTTGGCAGCGAGTCCAAAATGTCCTACACATTCAGTAGTATACTTAGCTTTCTTCATAGAGCGGAGTGTCAGTCTGCTTATAAGATTCTCAGCATCAGAACCCTCTATCTCAGAAAGAAGCTTCTGAATCTCCTTAGGTCTTAAATCATCAGTAAGTCTTAATGTATAACCAAAGTTATTAATAAATGTGGCTAACTTACGCATTTTTTCAGGATCAGGATTCTCATGAGTTCTATATAGAAATGGCATATCCTGCCAGAAATAATCCTCTGCAACAGTTTCATTAGCAGCAAGCATAAAATCTTCAATAATCTTAGTTGCTACATTTCTGTCATACGGCTTAATATCAGTCGGGTGGCCATTCTCATCAAGTATAATCTTACTTTCAGGGAAATCAAAATCAACCGAACCTCTTGCAAATCTCTTCTTTCTAAGAAGCTCCGCAGCCTCTTCCATCATATGAAACATTGGAACAAGCTCTTTATACTTCATAATTTCATTAGTATCATTATCTACAAGAATCTTTTTTACGCTTGTATAGCTCATTCTTCTGTCTACATTAATAACAGTTTCACATATTCTATGTCCAACAATATTTCCCTTTTCATCAATATCCATAAGGCAGCTGAGTGCCAGTCTGTCTTCTCCCTGATTAAGTGAACATATCCCATTAGATAACTTATGCGGTATCATTGGAATAACACGGTCTACAAGGTAAACACTCGTACCTCGTTTAAGTGCCTCTTTATCCAGCGCACTTCCCTCTGTAACATAATGACTTACATCCGCAATGTGGACACCTAGATGATATACAGGTCCTTCTTTCGAGATAGATACTGCATCATCTAAATCCTTCGCATCCTCACCATCTATAGTAACCATCTGAACATTTCTTAAATCAACTCGTCCAGCCTTATCCTTTTCACTGACAACATCAGGAATATCATTAATTGCCTTCTTAACTGATTCAGGAAACTCCACTAGTAAATCATATGCCTTGATAATAGACATTATGTCCACACCCGGGTCATCTATATGTCCAAGTACTTCTGTGACCTTCCCCTGTGGATTCTTACTCTGGCTGCCGTAATCACTTATAGAAGCAACTACCTTAGAACCTTCAACCGCTCCATTCATGAATTCCTGCGGTATAAATATATCACAGTTAATCTTTGCATTATCAGGAATAACAAAACCATACGTTCTGTTCTTCTGGAATGTTCCGACAACTTCCTTAACCTCATGCTCAACAATAGCAACAATCTTACCTTCAGCCCTCTTACCGCCATTCTTCTCAGTAGTTATCACAACCTTGACTTTATCATGATAGAAAGCATTCATCGTGTCATTAGCCTTAACAAATATATCATCTTCCCTGTCAGGTATTACTACAAAACCAAAGCCCCTGCTTGTGCTTTCAAATGTTCCGACAAGTGCTACATTTTCAGGCTTCATATACTTACCCTTCTTTGATACACCTATTGTTCCATCTGCAACAAGACTGTCAAGCACTTCCATAAGTTCTGAACGCTTAGCTTTCGGAATATCGAGAAGCATAGCGATTTCTTTAGCTTTCATTGGAACATACAGTTCATTATTAAGAATCATATCAGTAAGCATCTGTCTTCGCTGTTTAAATATATCCTTCTCCATATCCCTTATATCCCTTTCTTACCATTAAAATATCCGAATTTCACCAGATTGCTCGTAAAAGTAAAAAACACTCTTAAGAAATTATCCGTTTCTTAAGAGTGTCCGTAATTTAGAAATTAAAATTAAGTATAACTGCTATAACAATAAAAAGAATTACAAGAATCTTGGTTATCTTAACAAGCTTGCCCTCCATTGAACGGCCCTTGTTCTTACCCCAGTATGAATCAGCAGCACCACTAATTGTTCCTGACAATCCGTTCTGCTTACTTTCCTGCATAAGAATTATTATTGCTAAAGCTATACAAATTACCACAAATACTCCCATTAAACCAATTCTTAATACATCTCCGACAGACATATGAAACAATGGAATTATCTTATTCATACTATCCTCATTCCTGCGCATCATGCGCTTTTTATTACATAATTATGCCAATACGGCAACATAGGTCATTCTATCACAAATAAACATTTTGTGCAAGAAAAATCAATAAATTAATTTCAACCATTCAATTAGTTCTTCTTCACAAGAAGAGACTCACCTGTCATCTCAACTGGTTTCTCAAGTCCCATAATTTCTATAAGTGTAGGAGCGATATCACATAATCTTCCACCCTCACGAAGTGTATAATTCTCATCATAATTAACAAGAATAAATGGAACAGGGTTAGTTGTATGTGCTGTATGTGGAGCTCCTGTTTCGTAATCAATCATCTTCTCAGCATTACCGTGGTCTGCACAGATGAAGAGAACTCCGTCAACATCCTTTACTGCATCTACAGCCTTGCCAACAAGCTCATCAACCTTCTCTACAGCCTTGATTGCTGCTGGGATAACACCTGTATGCCCAACCATATCAGGATTAGCGAAGTTGATAATAATAACATCATATTTGTCAGACTTTATAGCCTCAACTAAGTCCATACCTACTTCCGGAGCACTCATCTCTGGCTTTAAGTCATATGTTGCAACATCCTTAGGTGAGTTAACGAGTAATCTGAACTCATCAACATTAGGGTCTTCAACACCGCCATTAAAGAAGAATGTAACATGTGCATATTTCTCTGTCTCAGCAAGTCTTAACTGCTTCTTTCCATGATTAGCAAGGAATTCACCAAATGTGTTCTTAATAATCTCTTTCTTGAATGCAACCTTCTTGTTAGGGATTGATTCATCATAATCCTTGAAACATACAAATGTTAATGGAATAAATCCTGTCTTTCTTTCAAATCCTGTAAACTTATCATCGCAGAACGCTCTTGTCATCTCTCTTGCACGGTCTGGACGGAAGTTAAAGAATATAACAGAATCATTAGCCTTAACTAATGAAAGTGGCTGACCATCTTTACAGATAACTGTTGGCTCAACGAATTCATCTGTCTTACCATTATCATATGACTCCTGAAGTGCCTGTGTAGCTGACTCGGCCTTAATGCCATCACCTGTTACAAGTGAATCATAAGCCTTTTCTACTCTGTCCCAGTTATTATCTCTGTCCATTGCATAGTAACGACCTGATAAAGATGCGACCTTACCAACTCCGATTTCTGCCATCTTATTCTCAAGTGTCTCAACAAATCCCTTAGCTGAAGCTGGAGGTGTATCTCTTCCGTCAAGGAACGCATGAACATATACTTTAGACACTCCCTGCTGCTTTGCCATCTCTAAAAGTCCATATACATGGCTTAAATGACTGTGAACACCACCATCTGATAAAAGTCCGAAAAGGTGAAGATCCGAATCATTCTTCTTGCAGTTCTCCATTGCCTCAAGTAATTCTTCGTTCTTAAAGAATGTACCATCTTCAATATCCTTAGTAATTCTTGTAAGATCCTGATAAATAATTCTACCAGCACCAATATTCATATGACCAACTTCTGAATTACCCATCTGTCCGTCTGGAAGACCTACAGCAAGTCCTGAAGCATATCCCTTCTGGAACGGGCATTCCTTCATAAGCTTATCCATAACAGGAGTGTTAGCCATAGCAATAGCATTACCCTCTGTTCTATCATTTAAACCATAACCATCAAGTACCATTAAAACTACTGGTTTTTTACTCATAATGTGATTCTCCTTTAAATGTATTCTAATTAATTGCCTATAGCATGATAGCACATTTGTAAAAAAAATCAAAGACCTTGTCTTGAATATTATCATCAAAACAAGGTCTTTTCATGCTTATTTACTTATTATAATTAACTATATCCGCAAAATCCGGCTTGAGACTTGCACCTCCTACCAGTCCACCATCAATATCAGGCTGGGCAAAAAGCTCTGCTGCATTAGAAGCATTAACACTTCCTCCATAAAGAATCCTTATCTGATCCGCTGTTTCTTTATCATATAACTCTTCGAATACAGTTCTTATAAATCCACATACTTCCTGTGCCTGCGCTGTAGTTGCAACCTTTCCTGTTCCAATAGCCCAGATTGGCTCATAAGCAACTATTGTATGAAGCACCTGCTCTTTAGTAACACCAACATATGCTTCTACTATCTGTTCTTTAATGAAATCAAGTGTAATCCCTTTTTCTCTCTGTTCAAGTGTCTCTCCACAACAAAGAATTGGGATAATTCCATGTTCAAGTACCTTATGCATCTTGAGATTAAGCACTGTATTACTTTCATTAAAGTACATTCTTCTTTCTGAATGTCCTATGATAACATGGCTTACCCCGGCATCAACAAGCATCTCAGGCGATAACTCACCGGTAAATGCTCCTTTCTCCTGATAATATACATTCTCTGCACCAATATGTATATTAGATCCTTTCACTGCCTCCACTACAGGTACAATGTCAATAGATGGTACACAGAACACAACATCAACATCCGGATTATTAACATTCGGTCTCAATTCAGTAACGAGCTTAACTGCCTGGCTTGGTGTCATATTCATCTTCCAATTGCCTGCTATTACTTTTCTTCTCATTCTACGCCTCCCCACAGGAAATTATCCATAATAACATATATATGGACAATCCTATTAAATTATTCCGATATAACTATCCTAGTAAAATAGATAATAGCATACTTTGGTACATATTTCAAGTATAGTTTGTGAAATAAATAACAAAAAATCCAGACCCTACTTAACAAAAATAAGGTCCGGATTAAAATATAATTATATAACTATGTCAGTAAAATTAATTACTTATCGTTAGCTGCAACTACGCCTGGAAGTTCTTTACCTTCAAGGAATTCAAGAGATGCTCCACCACCTGTAGAGATGTGTGTCATCTTATCTCCAAATCCTAAGTTGTTAACAGCAGCTGCTGAATCACCACCACCAATGATTGTTGTAGCATCTTTAAGCTGTGCAAGTTCTTCTGCAACAGCAATTGTTCCTGCTGCGAAATTAGGGAATTCAAATACTCCCATTGGTCCATTCCATACTACAGTCTTGGCATCCTTTAAAGCTTCCTTGTAAAGCTCACATGTCTTAGGTCCAATATCCATACCCATGTCATCATCTGCCTGATGTCCTGCTTCTACGACATGTGAAGGAGAATCATTGCTGAATTCCTTAGCTACAACTGTATCGATAGGAATAAGCATTTTAACGCCCTTTTCTTCAGCCTTCTTCATCATTTCCTTAGCAAAATCAAGATAATCATCCTCTACTAATGACTTACCTACATTACCACCATGTGCCTTCTGGAATGTATAAGACATACCACCACCGATAATAAGTGTGTCAACCTTATCAAGAAGATTATTGATAACTGAAATCTTAGAAGAAACCTTTGAACCACCAAGAATTGCAACGAAAGGTCTTACAGGATTATTAACTGCATTTCCAAGGAAATCAATTTCCTTCTGCATAAGATATCCAACAACAGCTGTATCAACAAACTGTGTAACACCTACATTAGAACAATGCGCTCTGTGAGCTGTACCAAATGCATCATTAACAAATACATCTGCAATAGAAGCTAAATCCTTAGAAAATGCTTCACCGTTCTTAGTCTCTTCTGGTCTGAATCTTGTATTTTCAAGAAGAATAACATCTCCATCATTCATTGCAGCAACAGCTGCTCTTGCATTATCGCCTACAACAGTATCATCTGCTGCAAACTTAACTTCCTGACCAAGAAGTTCTGAAAGTCTCTTTGCAACTGGTGCAAGAGAAAATGCAGCATCTGGTCCCTTTGGCTTTCCAAGATGTGAACAAAGAATAACCTTTCCTCCATCAGCAATAAGCTTCTTGATTGTTGGAAGAGCAGCTACAAGTCTTGTTTCATCTGTAATTCTGCTTCCATCTAAAGGTACATTAAAATCACATCTGCATAATACTCTTTTGCCCTTTACATTGATATCATCAATAGACTTTTTATTAAGCATATTAATATCCTCCATATAATACATAAAATAGCTACATATACAGCTTTATAAAAAACCGGAGAATAGTCATACCATTCTCCGGCAAAAACAATCTAAATGATTAGTTTAATTCAGCGAAGTACTTAATTGTTCTAACCATCTGGCTTGTGTATGAGTTCTCATTATCATACCAAGAAACAACCTGAACCTGGCAACCACCGTTTGGAAGTTCATTAACCATTGTCTGAGTAGCATCAAATAATGAACCAAATCTCATACCAACGATATCGCTAGATACAATCTGCTCTGTATTGTAACCGAATGACTCTGTTGCAGCAGCCTTCATAGCAGCATTAACTTCATCAACTGTAACCTTCTTAGCAACTACAGCATTAAGAATTGTTGTAGAACCTGTAGGTGTTGGAACTCTCTGAGCAGCTCCAATAAGCTTTCCGTTAAGTTCTGGGATAACAAGACCAATAGCCTTAGCAGCACCTGTTGAGTTAGGAACGATGTTGCAAGCACCTGCTCTAGATCTTCTTAAATCACCCTTTCTCTGTGGTCCGTCAAGGATCATCTGGTCACCTGTGTAAGCATGAATTGTACACATAATACCTGACTCGATTGTTGCACAATCGTTAAGTGCCTTAGCCATAGGAGCTAAACAGTTTGTTGTACAAGAAGCAGCTGAGATAATCTGATCATCTGCTGTAAGTGTCTCATGGTTTACATTGTAAACGATAGTCTTAAGGTCATTTCCAGCTGGAGCTGAGATAACTACCTTCTTAGCACCTGCATTAATATGAGCCTGTGCCTTAGCCTTAGATGTATAGAATCCTGAACACTCAAGAACTACATCAACACCAATCTCTCCCCATGGGCAGTTATTAGCATCTGGCTCTTTGTAAATCTTGATAGTCTTACCTTTAACTGTGATTGTACCAGCCTCATCATCAGCTGTTACCTGATCTTCCTCACCGAAGTTAACATATCTTCCCTGTGATGAGTCATACTTTAAAAGATGAGCAAGCATCTTAGGGCTTGTTAAATCGTTAATAGCAACTACCTCATATCCTTCTGCACCAAACATCTGTCTGAATGCAAGTCTACCGATACGACCAAAACCATTGATTGCAACTTTTACTGACATAAAAACAATTCCTCCTAAAATGAATTTTTATAACATAGTTTGTTAAAATTTCAACTACCGTGTATTTTACATAAGAAGAAGCAAAATATCAAGGCTTTCTTCCCATTTTTTACATTTTTGCACTTTTTTCAATAATAACTCATTATCAATTAGTCATTTTGACGAAATTTTAACAAATTCTGTATCCAATATTATCTACTTAACACTAATCTCTGCTTAATACTGGCTTAAAGGAAACATTTCTTTGTATTCCTCAAAATATTTATCAAAATTAGTTCCATTATCTTTCTTGAGATTAATAAGATACTCATGTGTATCAAACACATTTAACTCAAGCTCAATAATCGCAACTGCCACGTTAGAACAATGGTCAGCAATTCTCTCGAAATCTGTAAGCAGATCATTAAATATAAAGCCCTGATGAAGTGTACATTCACCTTTCTGGACACGCTTGACATGATTCATCTTCATTTCATCACAATATATGTCAACGAGTTCTTCTAACGGCTCTGTCTTATAGGCATATTCAACCTTGTTCTGTTCAAATGCATCTATTACATTTCCAACTATTTCTTTCATAATTAGTGACATCAGTTCAACATCTTCAACAGCACAATCAGAAAACCTAAGCTTTTCATTAAACAGTTCTGCTGCTGCCTGTGATATGTTAACAGCATGGTCACTTATTCTCTCAAAATCAGAAATTGTATGGAGAAGCTTTGAGACCTCCTTGTTCTGTCCAGAAGTAAGCTCCTGCTGTGTAATCTTTACAAGATAAGTTCCAAGCTTATCTTCATATCTGTCAACCTTATCTTCTCTTCTCTGAATCTTGTCATATTTTTCCTGCGAAAATGTATCCAGTAGTTCCATGGAACGAATAAGATTTTTCTGTGCCATATGTGCCATTGAACAAAGAACTGACTTAGCCTGTTCAATAGCAACTGTAGGATGAGCAATAAATCTGTCATCAAGTACACTGATTTCAACAATATCTTTATCTTCCTCATCAACAACCTCCTTGAAAATTGCACATACCATCTTTTCAAGGAATCTGATGAATGGAAACAGTACAGCAACTGTTGCAACTCTGAATAAAGAGTTCACAAATGCTATCGAAACAGTTGTCATCGTTCTGTCCATAAATGAAAAATGCACAAAATGATTAACACTATAAAATACTACTGCCCATATTAAAGCACCAAGTGCATCAACAAGAAGATATACAAATGCTGTTCTCTTACCATCTGTAGTCGCACCAAATGAAGAAATGATAACAGGCATGGCAGCTCCGACAGCAATACCCATTATAATAGGCAGTGCTACTGAAAATGAAATAGCTCCTGTAACTGATAAAGCCTGAAGAATACCAACTGTAGCAGATGCACTCTGCAAAACAGCAGTAACCAAAAGTCCTATAAGTATTCCTATAAATGGATTAGAAAACTTAGTAAGCATATCAATAAATGCCGGCTCAGATCTTAATGGTGCAACTGCTGCACTCATGTTCTGCATTCCTACCATAAGGATACAGAAACCTATCATAATATCACCTATATGCTTCTTAGTGGGGTTCTTACAGACCATCCTGAACATGATTCCGATAACACCAATAACAGCAGCAAGAACCTCTGTTGAAAGTAAGTCTACCCATCCGGCACCACCACTGATATCAGAAAGACATAATACCCATCCAGTAACAGATGTACCTATAATTGCGCCCATAATAATACCGATAGCCTGTTTCATTTTAATCATACCGGCATTAACAAAACCAACAACCATAACAGAAGTTGCCGACGATGACTGGATAATTGCCGTAACACCTGTACCAAGCAGTACTCCCTTAAGAGGTGTATTACTTAATCTGTACAGAATAACTTCCAGTTTGCCACCAGCCACTTTCTTTAATCCATCTCCCATAAGCTGCATTCCAAAAAGGAAAAGCGCTATTCCTCCGAGAAGAATAATCACAATGTGTATCAATTCAAAACTCACGAAAGCTCCTATCTGCGCATAAAAGTCAAGGTCGGACAGCGTAGTTGGTACTTCTACATCTATGCGCATTCACATAATCAGAATTTATACGCTGTCTTCTTAATAATATCAATACTAATAATCATTTTCAAGGAAAAATTACCTGTATTTTACATTAGTTTACATGTTCTACATAAACATCAAAAATATCAATTGCGGATTAATTATGTTTATGTATAATGTATATTGACATTTAAGCATATGACTAATATTTGATGGAGGACATTACTATGCTGTTATCAGATTCACATATACATACTATGTTCTCTTCTGATTCAGAGGAGAACCCTGTAAATGTTGTTAACAATGCTATTTCACTGGGATTTAAACACATCTGTTTTACCGACCATAATGACTTTGATGCTCCTTTAGAAGATGGAAAAGTCATGTTTAACCTTGATTTTCCGGAATACATTAAGTATTTCCAGAATCTGAAAGAATCATACAAAAATAAAATCAATATTCACATAGGTGTTGAACAGGGACTTATGAGAAGTGTCGCAGACAGAGTCAATTCATACGATTCTGCAAAACAGCTTGATTTTATAATAGGCTCGTCACATCTTGTATATGGAGAAGATCCCTACTACCCTGAATTCTGGGAGAAACGTTCTACAAAGGATACTGTTTTAACTTATTACGAAAGTATTCTTGATAATCTTGGCTGTTGTCACAACTTTGATGTGTATGGTCATCTTGATTATATTGCAAGATATATTCCTGCCAATTCTTACGCATATGACTGGCATGATTTTGATGATTTAATTAATACCATCCTCAAAACAATCATTGAGAAAGGCAAAGGTATTGAAATCAACACTGCCGGTCTTAAATACGGAATGCCTGAACCTAATCCATGCCTTGATATTGTTAAAATCTATCACAACCTCGGAGGAGAGATAATCACTGTAGGTTCTGATGCACACGAAGTTAAGTTTTTTGCTTACAGATTTGATGTCGTGTCAGATATGCTTAAAAACGCGGGGTTTAATTATTACACCATATTTAATGAAAGAAAGCCTGAGTTCATCAGATTATGATGAGCTCAGGCTTATTTTATATACATGTATCTTATCTGCACCTTCTACATACATCTGTAAAATCTGAAGCTGTAAGATGGAAGAACTATTTTTCCAGATAATTCTTCTTTCTTACCTGTTATAAGATTAAGTGCATCTGCACATTCTGTATCAAAGTACGCTGTGTACTCATTCTCATCAGCATTAATTGCTACAAGCACTTTTTCTCCATCTGCTTCCCTTTTGAATACATATTGTCTGTTTGTAAGCACTTTCTTTGTGTAATCACCATAGCTTAATGCCCTGCTGTTATGATACATTTGTCCTAATGAACTTATTGTATCAGTCAGCTCGTTGTATTCCGGCTTATCAAACGCCGGACGCAGAATATTGTCATTGCCGCTGCCCTTAACTGCCTCGCAACCCCATTCACTTCCATAATATATACATGGAATTCCCGGCATACCGAACATAAGGGCATATATAAGCGGCAGATGTGCTTTGTTAGTAAGTGTGCTGGCAATCCTTGAAACATCATGGTTATCAACAAATGTAAGCAGATGTTTTCCTGTATACAGACACCATGGTTCTTTTCCAAACTGCCTTTCTATGCTGTGTGCAATCTCGAACATATTCATTGAATTAAAGCTTGAGTACAGTCCCTTATAGCACTCATAATTAGTTGCACTGTGCAGGCACTCATCACCCACAATTGTGTTGTAATCACCGTGAAGCATTTCTCCTACAAGGAAAAACTCCTGCTTCATCTGGTCTGTCTCGTATCTTAAACGCTTCATAAAATCCCTGTTAAGGCAGTACGCAACATCAAGTCTTATTCCATCAATATCAAATTCATTAACCCAGCCACGCACCGACTCAATAAGGTAATTAACCACATCCTGATTGTTCAGATTGAGCTTCACAAGATTGTAATATCCTTCCCATCCCTCATACCAGAAGCCGTCATTATATGGTGAATTGCCATCAAAGCTGATGTTAAACCAGTCCTTATAGGCAGAATCCCATTTTTTCTCACATACATCCTTAAATGCAAAGAAGCCCCTTCCGACATGATTAAACACACCGTCAATGACTACCTTTATTCCTGCCTCATGCAGCTTTGACACAAGCTCTGCAAAATTCTTATTAGTTCCTATTCTTTTATCTATCACACGGTAATCCCTTGTATCATAGCCATGATAATCGCTCTCAAAAATTGGAGAAAAATACACCGCATCAGTTCCTAACTTCTGCAAATGCGGTATCCAGTCTGCAAATTCTGATATGCATCTGTTCATCACCCCGTCGTTGTCTCTTAATCCATCACAAAATCCAAGTGGAAATACCTGATAAAACACCGCTTCTTCGTACCACATATTATTTTAACCTCCGTAACTGTCTGATATATTAATATTAAGCCAATTCCCGCAGTCTGGCAACATCTTTCTTAATACACTCAACCACATAATCAGCTTCCCTGTGTGTAATTGTATGGTTAATTGTCAGTCTTAGTGAACCTTCTGCTATTTTTTCATCAAGTCCAAGTGCAAGAAGGACATGTGATGGCTTTCCTGAATTAGATGTACATGCTGAACCTGCAGACACGCATATCCCCTGCTTATTAAGCATTACAACAAGCATTCCGCCATTAACATACTGAAAGCTGAAATTCATATTACCTGTAACGCGGCATTCCCTGCTTCCATTAAGCCTTGAATAAGGAATTTCTCTTAGTATTCTCTTAATCATATAGTCACTAATTCTCTTTTCCTGCCTTGCCCTGTCAGAAAGAGTTTCATAAGCAATTCTTGCTGCTGTTGCAAGTCCTGCAATCCCAGCTACATTTTCAGTGCCTGCCCTAAGTCCGTTCTCCTGTCCGCCTCCATGCATGAACCGTTCTGGCTTTCCGCCCCTGACATACAGAAATCCTACGCCCTTTGGTCCGCATATCTTATGTCCGCTTACATTTAAGAAATCCACACCCAGCTTTTTCACATCAACATCAATATGTCCAAATGCCGCCACTGCATCAGAATGAACCTTTGCACCATACTCATGCGCAATTTCACATACATTTTCTATCGGCTGGATAGTTCCAATTTCATTATTAGCAAGCATAACTGACACTAAAAATGTATCATTTCTAATCATTTTTTCTAACTGTTCCAGCTTAACAATTCCCTGCTCATCAACTGGTGCAAATGTGACATCTATTCCATAATTCTTAAGCCACAGTGCCGATTCCGTCACCGCATGGTGTTCTATTGAACTTACTATTATATGTCCCTGTTTTCTTTTCAGACTCTCTGCTTTAACTGCCCAGTTATCCCCTTCCGTTCCACCAGAGGTGAAAAATATTTCATTTCTGTCAGCATTTATTATATCTGCAATAATACCTCTTGATTCCTCTACAACATTTTTAGCTTTTTCAGACAACCTATACACACCTGACGGGTTTCCATAATCTCCCAAAAGATATGGAAGCATTGCTTCAGCCACTTCTTTTCTGATAGCAGTTGTCGCCGCATTGTCCATATATATCATTATATTTCCGCCCTGTAATTCCTTATAATATTGTATTCAGGCAGGGCATATATTGTTAATAAGTCTATCTGCGGTATCTGCTATGAATAATAAATTATCCTTAAAAGGTGGCATATTCAAATCCGCCATAATCCTTACATTTGCCGGCATTCTATCAAAATTGCTCGGGTTTTATTTTCGAATACTTCTCACTAATTATACAGGTGCTGCAGGAGTCGGACTTTTCCAGATGTGCATGCCTCTTATTGCGCTTGCATTTGCAGTATGCTGCAGTGGATTTTCTGTAGCTGTTTCAAAATATTCAGCATCATCTCCATCTCTAAAATGGCTTTTCTGCGTATTAAAGATTACTATTTCTCTTTCAATTGCCGTTATGCTTTTATTTCTTATATTCAGCGATTTCATTGCAAACCATATATTTATGGAAAGCCGCTGTGAGGGAATAATCCGTATAACTGCAATCTCTCTGCCATTCATGTGCATACATAACTGCTTGTCTAATTACTATTACAGTCAGAAGGAATCTTTTCTGCCAGCCTCCTCACAGCTTGTCGAACAGCTTGTGCGTATTGGCACTATTATACTTTATGTGCGCATAAAAAATGTATCAACAATATCCATTGCTGACGCTGTTACCGGTAATATATTCGGTGAATTTGCAGCTGCCACATACTGTGCTATTCCGCTGTTTTTCCGTTCCATTCATAATAAAAGCATGATGCAGAAGCTCTCCTGTTCACTCCGTGAATACAGATATATTGTTAAATATGCATTTCCAATTAACGCCAATCAGACTGTTCTGCATCTGCTTGAGGGTGCGGAAGCAATTCTTATTCCTGCAATCCTGTGCATGCATGGACTGACCAAAGATAACGCGATAAGCCAGTTTGGTATACTTACAGGAATGGCTCTTCCTCTGGTGCTTTTCCCATGTACGGCAGCTAATTCATTTGCACTTATGCTTCTTCCAAAGGTATCTGATGAAAGTTCGAATGTCCTGTCTGACCATCTTGCTGTGACAGTAAAAAGAACAGTTTCCATGTGTTTAAGTCTCGGCATTATAAGCATATTTTTATTCATTAACTATGGTGCGCGCCTCGGTGCAATGATGTTCCACGAAGACTCTGTATACATATACACCTGCATTCTTTCATGGCTGTGTCCTTTCCTCTACTTAAAAATCAGCCTTACAAGCGTGACTAATGGCATGGGACATACCGCCCTTACATTCATAATTAATATAACCGGAATTATCATCCGGCTTGCCTGTGTATTTCTGCTTATTCCAAAGCTTGGCATAACCGGTTATCTGTATGGTGTTCTTATTAGCAACATATGCATGAGTCTGCTTTACATTTTTAATATATACAAGAAGCTGAACATCCAGCCAGACCCGTTTGGCAGTATAATTGTGCCATTATGTATTGCGGTCATATCTATATTTTCATCAAGAATTATATGCCGCATTGTATTTGGTCTTATAATAAAAGAAGCAGAAGAATACACTCTCCTGCTTACCGGTGCCGCCATATGCTGCATTGTATATATTATTCTCTTTATTCATGAACAATCGGAACAGCGTCCTTTATAGACGGTGCCGCTTTCCAATAGTCAAGTCTGGATTCGTACTGCTGCCTTATCCATTCCACGGCAGCAAGACGACCATCTTCTGTCAGTTCAAATATCTCTGTTGTCTTATCTTCTTCCTTAACAGCACATGAAGCATATGGCCCGCGCCACACGCACGCAGAAAGCTTTAAATCAGGCTTTTCTCCTGTCTGCTTAAGCATATATCTCATTCCATTGTGCTGTCCTGTATACACACCCTTGTATTTGAAGAA
Source organism: [Eubacterium] eligens ATCC 27750 (assembly GCF_000146185.1). Lineage (NCBI taxonomy): Bacteria > Bacillati > Bacillota > Clostridia > Lachnospirales > Lachnospiraceae > Lachnospira > Lachnospira eligens. The sequence goes on from NC_012778.1 coordinate 1,211,005, forward strand.
ATTAAGTGGCATTATTCCATTCGGATCAATCATTGCCATCACCTTCCACACCATTATTATTCTTTATAAGCTTCTCATTATAAAATGCGCCACCTAAATACATAATTCCTATTACAACCGGAAGGCATATAAGAATCAGCATGTTACCAGTTATTGAATACTTAGATACCACAAATACTATTATTAAATCAACAACTCCTGCTATAGTCATAACAATTCCATAAACTTTGATTTTATTAACTGCATCAACAGCACCTATATTGGTCATTCCATAAAATCCTGCAATTGCAAAGTAAACTCCCTCAACAATAACTGCTAAAAATGCTATGTTCAGCAGCCTAACAATCATATATAATGCCTTTCCCTGCTCTGTTGTTGAAAATGAATATAGATCCGACATAATATAAAACGCATAAAATGCCATTATAATCCCCATCGTTACCGCAAGCATTGATGCTAATTTAAGAATTCTGCACTTTGACTTTTTTGTTACTACGCTCATATTCTTATCTCCGTTTCTGATGATTAATGATTATAACATGGCATTGGCGATTTTTAAAGGGTGGGATGTATACATCCCGTATGAAGCTAATTCTGCATCGTAATCTGTAATATTTCCCTCTTTTATCATTTTTAATAATTCTTCTAGTACTTGTTCTTTTGACATTGTGTTCTCCTGTATAAGCCCATTACAGCTATCTTATAAATAAAAAAGCATAATTATTATTGGATGGGCGGTGTATCCATCATCTCAGGTACTCCGAAGAGTGTGTCGGGAACCATTTCCGACCTCAATAATAACTATGCTAATTAACAGTATATTCTTTATCATAAAAATATATACATTATTTTATGTTTTGTCAACACCTATCTGTTTCAATCTTTCATATATTTATTTCAATAGTTCAACAAAACAAAAGTATCTACACCCCTCTTAAATACAGTAATTATCATAACTTTCATTAAGGTCATAAGGAGTTATCTGGTATACATAATAATTCAACCAGTTAGTATAGAGATTGTTGGCGTGGCTTCTCCATGAGAGCAATGGTTTTCTGTTGCAGTCGTCATCAGGATAATAATTTACCGGAAGGTCAGGCTCAATTCCTTTGTCAATATCACGCTTATATTCCTGATCAAGAGTTAATCTGTCATATTCAGGGTGTCCCATAACAAAAATCTCTTTCCCGCCATCACCAAGAACAATATATATTCCTGCCTCATCTGAATCTGCAAGTACTTTAAGTCTTGGATTGTCAAGAATCTGCTGTCTGCTTGCCTGTGTATATCTTGAATGTGGTGCCATGAATACATCATCAAAGCCTCTTACTAAAGGCTCTTTTCTATTCATAACCCTGTGCTTGTACACACCTGACAGCTTCTTCGGAAGTAATTCCTTCTTAATACCATAATGGTAATACAATCCTGCCTGCGCACCCCAGCATATATGAATTGTTGATGTAACATGCTTATTAGACCACTCCATTACTGTTATAAGTTCATCCCAGTAATTAACCTCTTCAAAGTCAAGCTTCTCGACAGGTGCTCCCGTAATAATCATTCCATCATAATTATTATTCTTAATTTCTTCAAAAGTCTGATAAAACTTTTTAATATGTGAAGCTGAGGTATTCTTTGAAACATGTGATGACATCTGTAAAAATGTAACATCTATCTGTAAAGGTGTATTAGATAAACCTCTTAAAAGCTGTAATTCTGTATCCTGCTTTATAGGCATAAGATTAAGAACTATTATCTCCAAAGGTCTTATATTCTGTGAAATAGCTCTGTTTTCGTCCATGACGAATATATTTTCTTCTTCCAATTCTGCTTTAGCTGGTAAATCACTCTGAATCTTAATTGGCATTACTGTTCCTTCTTTCTGTTATCATTGCTGTCTGATTATATCATATCATCTTTAATAACTGCATAAAAATTTTCTTTACTTTATCATTTCCATAAATTCATCAATCGTAAGCACCTTAACCCCCAGTGAATTAGCCTTATCAAGCTTAGAGCCTGCTGCCTCACCTGCAACTAGATAATCAGTTTTTTTGCTGACACTTCCTGTTGCTTTGCCTCCATTAGAAACAATCAGTTCTTCCATATCCTTACGGCTGTAATTATCAAAGCTTCCTGTTACAACAATCGTCTTTCCTTCAAGCTTATCTGACATTTCTTTCTTCTCTGGCATCTGCATATTAAGACCTGACTGTTTTAGCCTTTCCAGCAATTCAATATTAGCCTCATCATGGAAAAAGTCATGTATACATTTAGCTGTAGTTGCGCCTATATCCGGAATATTCTGCAGTTCTTCCTCACCTGCATCAGCAAGTTCCATAAGATTATCATAATAATTCATAATCTGCTTGGCTGTATTCTTGCCGACATTTCTTATTCCAAGTGCAGTAAGCAGTCTGTCTGGTGTGTTCTCTTTAGATTTCTCAATAGCTGCAAGCAGCTTATCAGTATTCTTCTCTTTTCCTATGATTCCCTTCTCAATAAGTTCATCACGGTGTTCTTTCAATGCATATATATCAGCATAATTGTGTATATAACCATCTTTTATGAGAGCATCCACTAGAGTTTCACCAAGCCCCATGATATTCATGCAGTCAAGAGATGTAAAATATGCTACTGTTCTTGACAACTGTGCTGCACATGAAGGATTGACGCATCTTATATCTGCTGTATCCTCTTCTCTTATAAGAGGCTCTCCACATACAGGACATACCTTTGGTGCTTCAAACACATGCTCAGGTGCCTTTACGCAGCCATTAAGTTTAGGAATAATCTCACCACTCTTAAACAGCTTATATTCTCCTCCAATTCCTACATTCATCTGTGTAATATAATCCTGATTATGAAGAGTTGCTCTTGATACACTTGTACCACACAGTCTGGCAGGCTTTCCGGTTTCTGGATCATGGAATATTCCTGTAAATGTAAGTTTTCCTGTTCTTCCCACATCCACAAGAATATCATCCATAACAATAACCTTTTCTTCCGGCGGATATTTGTATGCAATATGACCGCTTGAATACTTGCTTCCTGCTGGAAACTCCTGTCTGAAGGCAATATGGTCAATCTTTACAACAGCACCGTCAATGTCATATGGAAGTTCTTCTCTCATTCTTCCTATCTCATCAATTGCTCTGACAACCTCTTCCTTAGTCTTACATATCTTATGATATACAACCGGTACACCTGCTGCCTTTAATATATCCATTCCCCTGCCGTGGCTTTCCATAATCTCATCAGGTCCGTCCTGTACATTAAAGATAAATATCTTAAGACCTCGCTTCTTCGTAATTGAAGTATCAAGCTGTCTTAATGTTCCGGCCGCAAGATTTCTGGGATTAGCAGCTGTTTTTTTCTCAAGTCTTTCCTGTTCTTCATTATATTTTTCAAAATCTTCATGGCTCATATACACTTCGCCACGAAGTTCTAGTGAATCATAAGGAAGGTCAATAACTTGTAACACATCCCCCACTACCCTTGCATTAGCTGTCACATCCTCACCAATAAGACCATCTCCTCTTGTCTCTGCCAAATGCAAATGCAGCTTCCCATCTGCTTCTTTTACATATCTTAAACTCATGCTTAAACCGTCAATCTTAGTCTCTACTGAAAATGTGCAGTCAGGATGCATGGCATGAACCTTATCAACCCATGCACACACCGCATCTTCTGAAAACACATCTTCAATAGACAGCATAGGTACATTATGTGTGACCTTAACTCCGGCTTCTCTTTTGACAGTTCCACCAATCTTCTGTGAAGGTGAATCAGATGTCACCCATTCCGGATGTTCTTTCTCAATCTCTTTAAGCCTTATCATAAGCTTATCATACTCATAATCGCTTATCTCCGGCTCGTCCTGATTGTAATATCTGTCCATATGATAATCTATCGTCTTCTTAAGTTCTGAATATTCCTGTAATAAATCCATAATCCGCTCCTTATATGCCGCTTATATATCGACTATTAAAATCTGCTTATATAAGCTTTTACTGCTTACTTATATATCTTCTCATAAAGTGTATTAAGCTCTTTACCGTCCAGTTCCCTGTACTCACCAGTCTTTAAATCCCCTAATTCCACATTCATAATCCTTATTCTTGTCAGTTTAGTTACACTATATCCACATTCCGCACACATTCTTCTTATCTGTCTGTTAAGCCCCTGTGTAAGAATAATTCTGAATGTCCTGTCTGATATCTTTTCCACAACACATTTTCTTGTAGTTCTGTCGAGTTCCTTAAGATATATCCCCCCTGACATTCTCTTTATAAAGTCTTTGTTTATTGGTTTATTAACTGAAACGATATATTCCTTCTCATGACCATTAACGGAACGAAGCAGCCTGTCCATCATATCACCATCATTAGTAAGCAGAATAAGACCATCAGACTCTTTATCTAATCTGCCCACAGGGTATATGCGTTCCTTATATCCGATAAAATCCACTATGTTATTCTTTCCCTGTTTATCAGTTGTTGTACATACAATTCCTACAGGCTTATTAAAAGCTATGACTACCTGTGGTGGTGTGCTGTTGTCAACTTTCCTGCCATCAACACATATAATTGTATTGTCGTCTACCATCTCACCCATAGCTGCAATCCTGCCATCAATTGTGATACGTCCTTCCTGTATCATTCTGTCAGCTTCACGTCTTGAACAGATTCCATGGGCACTGAGATATTTATTAATACGCTCTGACATGTTTCCTCCAATTCTTATCATCATTGTTGATAAGTTCAAATCAAAATACAGATGTATTAATTCTAACAAAAGAAAAAAATTAATTCAATTGTTGCGGGTTTTAATTTAATAATGTATAGTATATAAGCATATAAATTATTATATGTTGTGTACATGTAGCTTAGCTGGATAAAGCGTTCGCCTCCGGAGCGGAAGATCGTGGGTTCGAATCCCATCATGTACATTTTAATGAATATGTTACATAGTTATCAGTCTTTCATTTCTGTTATATTCATACACATTATCAGAAAGTATTTCATCTGCTGCCACGCCTTCTGTATTAACTTCTCTTACCATATTAACAAGTTCATTTTTTTCAAATATAGGCAGCTTTGGAAGAAGAATGACTTCATGAATAGATGATGGAAGAATATACAAATCTTTACCAAGCTTTTGTGCAAAATCATATAAAACATTATCATAAAGAATACAGGCAGCACCATTTATCTTTGTTTCATTAGTAAGCACATACATATCCGATGGCACATAATCCTTTAAATCAACTTCCTTACCATCTACACTGACACCACATTTGTCAAAAAGAGCTGACATTGAACTTATTCTGGAATGTAGCAAATCCGGGGTATTCTTTAATGCTGCTTTATACACATCATCAATCGTTACATTCCAGTTTTTAAGATTATTATTATATATTAGTGCTGTTGCACTCTTTCCACCACAATTATCCAGCAGGCAGTAAAATACAACCGCCAGATCAAGTATTCGCTTGTGTGGTACCTGTTCAAGAAGTTTCTCATTACTTTTATAATTAACAATCTTATAAACTATCTTATCCTTTATTGTGTCAAAATTCTTAAGAATATTAACATCAAATGTTATGTTATCCCTGTTTTCTCTGTATATAGTCTCAATCTGTCTAATAATTTTTTTAATATTCTCTCCCTGAATATACATTTCATAAAAACTATCAAGATAAATAGTTGGCGCTATATCCCTGTCCTTTTCCATAATAACAAGTCCGTCCATCTCCCTGCCATTATTCTTAATCACATGATTAATAGTAATCTTTCCACCTTCTCCTGCGATATACGCCGCATTCTCCTTAATATACTCTACAAAATCCTTATACTCCATATACTGTTCCCTTTCAAAATTTCTATCCCCTTGCGCATGGAAATTAATAAATGTTTTGTACGGGTAAAATGTTATACTTAGCCCAGATATTTGTCAACAATATATATAGTATTGTAATAATCATGTCGCGAACGGTATGATTTATGTTGTAAACGGTATATAAAATGTCGTATTCGGTTGATTTCCCGTCGTCAAAAAAAATTCAGCCAAATACGACATATACAAGATATAGTTTTATTAAATTATTTACTATGAAAGCTGCTTTAATACATTCAGAATAAGCTCCCATATTCTTTGTGTCGAAGCAATATCCAGTTTTTCTTTTACAGTATGAATATCAATTATATCAGGACCAAAAGATACACAGTCCAGACCATCAATCTTGGCAGCCATGATACCGCATTCAACACCTGCATGCATTGTTTCCACAGATGCCTCTTTATCAAAAAGCCTCTTATAAGATTCACACAACATATCCCTGATTGCTGAATTCTTCTTAAATTCCCATGCCGGATAAACACCTTTAAGTTCATAAGTTCCACCAAGATATTCAGTCATTTTTCCAACCTTATCAGTAAGATATTCTTTTTCACTCTGCGAACTGCTCCTTATTAAGTAGGTTGCTGCAAATGTTTTCTCAGCCAGCTCTGTAACTCCCAGATTAAGTGAAGTCTGCACCAGACCCTTAATATCATTACTCATCTTAACAACGCCATCAGGTATAAAATTAAGCACATTTATAAGCATCTGTGTTGTCACATCATCACATGCCAAAGCACTGCCTTCACATTCACAATTCACCTTGATGGTAAGCTGTGGGTCAGTAACCGAATACTCATCTTTCAAAACATTTGCAGTATTATTAAGAAGCTCTGCAACCTTATCTGCTTCCTGTGTCATTATAACCGCATTTGCAAATGGAGCTATAGAATTATCTTTTTCACCACCCGATATGCTTACAATATTCACACATTCTTTAACAGCAAAAAGAAGACGTCCCATCAGAATATTTGCATTAGCTCTCTGGCATATTATATCTGTTCCAGAATGTCCACTTGTAAGGCCATTAATTTTAATAGACATCTGTGTTCCTGTAATATCCGATTTTTTCAATGGATAAGAAGCCTCTAAAGTTGCTCCCCCAGCACATCCTGAAAGGAATATCCCCTCCTCCTCAGAATCTATATTAAGCATAATTTTACCTTCAAGACAATCAGTATTAATTGCCTCAGCACCAAGCATTCCAATTTCCTCGTCTACTGTAAACACAGCCTCAATCGGCGGATGACACACATCCTTGCTGTCTAATATGGCAAGTGCATAAGCAACTGCAATTCCATCATCAGCACCTAATGTTGTCCTGTCAGCCTTGACATATCCATCATCTATATACAGGTCAAGACCTTCTTTTTCCATATCTTTAACCTTATCATTCGTTTTGACGGCAACCATATCAATATGTCCCTGCAAAATAACAGGTGCAGCCTTGCTCTCACAGTTACTTGCCGGCTTTTTTATTATCACATTGTAACTTTCGTCCTGATTAAACCACAGATTTCTCTTGCGTGCAAATTCACACAGATAATCACTTATCTGCTTTACATTGCCTGAACCATGTGGAATTGCACATATCTGTTCAAAATATTTAAAGACAGCCTGTGGCTGTAAATCTGCTAAAATGTTGTTACTCATATTTTACCTCCTTTGGGTGTGGTGGTGATGGGACGGCAGGATATGTGGTGCAGGCGTGAGGCTCAGGGTTTCACTGTCTGGATACTGTGGGATTATGCGTATGTGTTTTGTAAGACGGACGCAACCGGTGCATACTCGCCATCCATGGCTCGGATGCACCTTTCCCGCACCTCGTGTGCGGGAATTGCTACACTGTAAGGCATAATCCTCTCAGTATCCGCCAGCTCCACATTCGCCTCACACCTGCACCACATATCCCGCCTGTCATCTCCACCACACATTATAGGGAAAATGTGAAGTAAAAACAAGATGCGCTTCGCTGTCTTGTTTTTGTGGTGGCACACCCACTATATCCCTCACTCCTCATATGCCTTCTCCCCACCGAGCAGCCTGTCGAGCATATCTGCCACTGGGACCATCGCATTTTTGACCTCTGTACTTGTATTAGTCTGTGCTCCTGCTTCTATAAGCATCGACCTGCCCTTCATATGCAGACAGTAACGATATGCATTAATATAAATATTCCGTAACAGCCCCGGATAATACGCTTCTCCTAAAAGATACATCTGAAGACTCATTGCCAGATTATCATCTCTGTTTGCATTGTAAAGATAGCCTATATCTCCTTTTGCCTTGCTGTAGCTTATTCCATTAAAAAACATTACCTTCGACATTATTACTCCATTTTCTTCGGTTACAAGTCTTGTAGTATCTGGAACACCATCCCTGTGAAGGTCTATTACAACCTCAATTGACGGATTTTCTTTCAGTATTTTTGCCACATTTTCTTCTGCATATGTATAAGCCTTGCTTCTGTCAAGCTTCCCATCAACATAATCATACACACTCGTATCATGATAAACATTGTAACCATATGTATTAGTGAGTATATCTGTTAGATAATCTCCAACACCAACTATTGTTGTAGACGTATCTCCCTCAACCGTATCCATAAATCCCTCCTGTGAATGTGTATGAAATATAAGAATCTGTGGAGAATCCGCATTTTTCTCCAATGACAGGTCTTTTGCCAGAAATTCCTCCGGACGCATTATCTGTGTTGTCAGGCTTGTGATAGAGGTAACTGTATAGAACTTCATAAGAAAATCATAATTTTTTAAATCTGCAATATTATAAACATTTCCAGCTGCATTTTCCTGTAAAGGCCAAGGACAAACTGCAGCACCTGCCTCCACAACCCCCTCTTCCGTCTGTGTAGCAGGTTTTTTATCCTCCTCAGCCATACTAAACATATTTTCCGAATCAACCCACACAGAACGGGCATTTTCATCATAATTATCTTCAAAATATGTCTCTACAGGAAACAATGTCTTAACTGCATTTTCATAAATTCTGTTCTGAATATAATATATTAAATTAAAACTATAATTCATCATTATTACCATAAGCATTAAGCCCATGAATATAAACATATACACAGGCCTGTACTTTCTATCACCCATATATCCTCCTTGCTTTTCATTACCATTATATTGTATTCACATCAGCCATGAATATGAACACCAACACGGTTAATTGCTTTGGATATTATGATACTTATGTTTCTAATGTCTGAATCAATGTCCTTCGGGGTTACATACATTTTTCCTGCCCCCTGAATAATGCCTTCTGCGTCTATAACAGTAGGCACGCCAATTGCAAGCACAGGAACACCTATATTGTCTTTTGTTATTCCTATTCTGTGATTTCCAACACCTGAGCCAGGATTAATTCCCTGGTCAGAAAGCTGTATGGTACTATTTAATCTGTTCACACTTCTTGCAGCAAGAGCATCTATCGCAATGCATACATCCGGCTTTATCTGACTTACAACGCCTTTAATAATTCCTGCAGTTTCAATACCTGTCTGTGCCATAACTCCCGGACTAAGTGTGCACACTCCCGTCTCATCGCCCTCACTTATCTTAATACAAATGTTATCTACAACCTCAGGACCTAATGAATCCGATGTTATATTTCTGTTGCCAAGTCCGATAACAAGAATTTTTTCCGGCTTTACATTTTTATTCATGCGCTTTAAAAGCTTAAATATATAGCCTGTCAGTGTCGATATAACCTCTTTTGCATATTCTTCGTCTCCGCCTGTAATATCATCAGCCTCTATTGTAAGATAAGTTCCTTTGGGTCTTCCTATCGCGGCTTCGCCCAAATGATTTGTCACCTGCAATTCTGTGACCTTCACTCCCATTCTTGATTTATTGCTTTCTCTTAATCTTATTCCTCGCAGCTTTCCTGTTCCATTCATTGCTTCTTCATTTGCCTCTACTGCAAGGTCAGTTCTTACAACTATATTATCCATTTTTCACATCACCTCCCCAACATATTGTGTAGAAAAATGAAATTTTTATACCAAAATCTTCATTTGGTTCTTGACATATAGATGTTTGTACTATAAAATGTGTGAGTATGTTTACATTAGATCGTCCGTGTCCGGCTTTAATGCGAAACAGATATTATTATTGAATTATGATTTGGAGGTGTACGGATTGGCTAACATTAAATCTGCTAAGAAGAGAGTAATTACAAGTCAGGTAAGAGCTGAGAGAAATAAGGCGGTTAAGTCTAGAGTTAAGACTTATATCAAGAAGGTAGAGGCTGCTGTTGCTGCTGGTGACAAGGCTGCTGCTAACGAAGCTCTCCCTGTTGCTATAGCTGAGATCGAGAAGGCTGCTTCTAAGGGAATCTTCCACAAGAACGCTGCTGCAAGAAAAGTATCTCACATTACTAAAGCTGTTAACGCAATGGCTTAATAAGAATTTTAATAATTTAAAGAACCCGGTGCTGACACCCACTCGCACCGGGTTCTTTTTTATTTGCTGTATTTAATTATAATAAGTTCTACTCCCAGCCTGTCATTAAGCCTTCCCTGCTTAACTGCTTCTTCTGTTTTCGCACATTCATTCAATGCATCCAACAGTGTATTCATCTCAAAATATTTTGCCTGTGCCTGATATTTACCGACAACAAATGGTGCTGCTCCTATCTTTGATGCAATCTCTTTACCTGAAATACCCCTTGACATAAGATCCTTCACCTGTAATATTCCGTTAAACTGTCTTACTATAAGATAAAGTATTCTCATAGGAGGTTCTTTTAATTCCAACAAATCATAATATAAATCAAGTGCCTGCTGTTGTTTCTTATTCGCAATTGCACTTATCATATCAAATATATGGCTTGTTGTCTGTGTTGCACATACTTTCTCTACATCTTCTGCTGTCACAACATTCCTTCCCTGACAATAACTTACAAGCTTCTCTATTTCCTGCCTTATATAATCCATGCCTGCACCTGTCTTATCAAGTATCAAATCACAGGCTTCCCTGCTTATTTTAAGATTATCCTTAGCAAGAAGCCCTGCTATCCATTTTTCAAGAGTAGCAGTTGTCTGTGGCTTCATCTCGCATACATATCCCACAGAATCAACTGCCTTATATACCTTATTACGCTTGTCCACATCTTTTTCTACCATAACAATAACAAGATAATCAGGAATATGTTTAATATAATCTGCAAGCTCGTCATTAGAACTTTTCAAAAAACCGGTATTTTCCATTATAACAAGTCTCTTCTGGGCAAAAAAAGGCAGCGTTTCACACACATCAATTATATCCTTAACGCTGGCATTATCCGAATCATAATATGAATAATTCATAGTATCATCACCAGCTATAGCATTCTTTAATCTGTCTCTGTACTGCTTCTTAAGATACTCTTCCTCTCCATACAGAAGATATACACTCTTAAATTCGCCCTTTTTAATATCATCACTTATGACCTTCAAACCTGCTGCCTCCGTTTCTAATCTTAAACAATAGTATCAGATATGTACAAGTGGTTCAAGTTGAAAATATTTTATCATAGCATGCTATGCATCTTCTATTCTTTTTGCTCACCAAACACTTCAATCGCATATGAATCTTCCCATACCCGCACCATAATCTCTCCTCTGTCATCAGTCCTGTACACCTTCGTACCTGCCTCTTTTAATCTCTGCAAAGTCTCATTATGCGGATGTCCATATGAATTATCCACTCCACAGGATATCAGTGCAGTTTCAGGCTTAACAAACCTTAAAAAATTCTCTGAACTTGCACCTCTGCTGCCATGATGCCCAGCTTTTAATACATTTATGCCAGACAGCTTCTGCAAATCCACCACACTGTCTGACTTTCTGGCATCCTGTATCAGACATTTCTCTGCTTTACTCTCTGCATCTCCTGTCATAAGCATGGAAAATTTTCCAAATGATATAAGATAGACTGCTGAATAGTCATTAGCTGATTCATAATTGTAGTTCTTACATGGATGTACACAGCTTATACTAAGATTACCTGCTGATAAAGCATCTCCCCTGCACGCGTATAAAACATTTATTCCTACTCTGTCAGCCATTTTCCTGATTTCCAATAATGTTTCATCCGTATCGTTAATATGCGGCAGAACAATGTTTTTTATTTCAAATGTATTATCACACATATCAATAAGTTCGTATATTCCACTTATGTGATCCTTATCGGGATGACTCACAAATACATAATCAAGACTCCGTACCCCGGCATATTTCAGATAAGTATATATCCTGTACCGTCCAATATTCTTCTTGCTTGTACTCCCTCCATCAAATAAAGCATTGAAGCCATCACTTGTCTGCAAAACTATTGAATCTCCCTGTCCCACATCAAGCATACTTATCTTCATTGAACAGCCTGTATTATATCTTAACTGTATAGTAATAATCAAATACAATATTGCAGGCAGTACATTTCTATATTTCCCTGAAATACCGGAAAATACTTTCATATAATAAATCACACACCATACAATAAGAAACACATAATACAAAACAACCGCTTTTTCCGGAGGATGACCTGTTACTATAACTGCACCTGATGAACCTGATGCCTTTTCACACAACCAGCTATATAAGTCAAGAATGTACTCTCCGGCACCTGCAGTCCATATCGCAGCTTTCATTGATATAAGTCCCATAATTCCTGTTAATATCCCACTTACCATAATAACTGACATCAACGGTATAACTACTATATTAAGCAAAAGACTTATAATGGCAATCTGTCCTGACATGCTTAAAACAACAGGAAGCGTTGCAATCTGAACACACAAGCCTGTAATCAGCATATCTATGATATTGTGGTATATAAACATTTCTGTAATGGATACCATTTTCTTTTTTCTGAAAAAAAGCATAATTGTTTCTTCATTAGAAAAAATCGGCTTTACAAATATAATTCCTGCCATAGCAAGAAATGACATTAAAAAACCTGCGTTACTTATACAATAAGGATTTCTGATAATTAGTATTACAACCGCCAATCCAAGCGTATTAGCACCATCACTTGTTCTGCCAAGCACATCTGCAAGCATAAAAACAAGAATCATAATGACAGCACGCCCGGCAGACACGCTGTTTCCTGTAATATACAGATAGAAAAGCATTATAACGCTGCTTAACACTGCCGCCTGTATTACGCTTATAATTTTTTTCAGCATCCTGTATACCAGCATACCAACCATCGTTATATGAAGTGCACTGATTGCAAGAATATGTGATATTCCGTTTTTCTTGTATAACTCCTTAATCTCATCATCCAGAACACTCCTGTCCCCAAGCACAATCGCCCTCATGGTACCTGCATTCTTTTGTGTAAATGTATTAACATATACATTTTTTATTGAATCAGCTATATTTAACAGGCTTGCTTTTAAAGTTCCTTCGCATGGTGTTATATTAACAGTTTTATTAAAAATCCCCTGATAATTAATACCATCTGATGTATAATAAGCTCTTGCATTAAACTGGCCTTCATTTGTTGGTTCTTCAAAATCCTTTAGTTTTACTCTCACCCAGATATAATCACCAGCATGACAGAATGAATCTTCCGAATATATAATAATTCCAGATTTTACCGATTCATTAACCTTTTCATCATTATTTTTCCAGTCAGGAATGAGCAATGCATTATTAAGCCTTGTTGCATAACTGTTACCACCTTTTATTACAGACACTGCTTCGCCTTTTATATATGCGTAACAGTCCTGCGTCAGCTTTCCCTGATAACGCATCCCCCTGCTGTAATATTCAGTTCTTATTACCATAATTGGAAAAATCAAAACAAACAGAATGTAAAACAATGGTGTTTTACTGTATTTATAGAATATAAAATAGCAAGCAATAATTATAACGCCTGCTGACAATACAATATATCCAGATGAATATATTGACAAATACGCAGCAGCCAGTCCGATAACTGCTGCAACAAAAAAAGGTCTTTTCAAGTATTTCCTTTCTGGAAATAACCGTAGATATAATTATTTTTCAACAATTTCATTATTCATGTAAAAAATACCATCAAGACTTATAACATCACGATACATAAGATTAGAATTACCATTTACAAGAATCTTTACACCATCAATTCCATCAAGCCCGACAAGTGAATCAACTAAAGAATATAAAGTAACATTACTCTTAGCATTAACCATATCAGATGCAAATTCAGAACTAAAATTCACATAACATATCCTGTCTATAACTGATATACTTAACAACTTGGTACTTGATGGTACCGACTGATAATATCCTCTCTCCTCCGGTCCGCTGATAATCTGTTCCACAACTACCTTTTCCAGAGAAACATTTTTGTTGTAACATATTTTTTTCTTAGTCTTTATAAGAGCATCACCTGTTTTATTTGCATAATACAGATTAATTGTAACCCACTTCACATCAGCCACAGCACCTTCTGAGGAATCGATAAAATCTTCTGCGCTCATATTACCTATATTGCTTCCGTCCTCATATACAGCATCCTTACCATCAACATAAAATCTTACATAAGTAACGCCTTCTATCTGACATAATTCTTTTACAACAGCAGCCCTGTACAGAACCTCTGTTGAAGGCTTCATATCATAATAACTGCTGTCAAAATACACATTAACATATATACTGTCAAATTCAACTGTCGGAGAATTGACATTAACAGGCTTAATAACACTACATTCCTTACTACTTTCAGAATTCATGCTATCCAGCAGACGCTGTGCTATAACATACTGGTCATTTTCATCTATAAATATAACATTTTCAAGCAGAGATGTTCCCTGATTATTCGCATAATAAACTTTATATGCTGTCCCATGCTGCTTCTGGGTACAGGCAGACACCATAAACATTGGAACCATAATAGCAATCACGCATAATATTGCTGATGATATTTTCTTAGGCATATTTACAGTTCTCCTTTCCTGACAGCATTATTGTACTTCTACATAATTAAGAGGTACTCTCATTGTAAATGTAGTTCCTATATTTTCCTCACTATGAACTTTTATTGTTCCATGGTGTAAAAGTATTATATTTCTCACAATAGCAAGTCCCAGTCCTGTTCCACCTGTTTCTCTTGACCTTGCCTTATCAACCCTGTAGAATCTCTCAAATATCTTATTCTGGCTTTCCTCTGGTATTCCTATTCCTGAATCTTCAACTCTTATATAGAAATACTGATAATCCGCATTTAAAGATACATGTACCCAGCCATCATCTACATTATATTTTATAGCATTCTCTACAAGATTAGATATAACCTGAGTCATTTTAACTTCATCTATCTGTGCAACTACTGGTCTGAAGCTCTCAAACAGCAGTTCAATATTCTTCTTCTGGGCTATAGGCTTAAGTCTTTTAAGTGTCATCTCAAGTAATTCATTCATATTAACTGAGGTAATATTAAGTGTTGCTGTTGTCTTATCCATCCTTACCAGAGTAAGCAGATCTTCAATAATCTTACTCTCTCTGTCAATTTCAGTGACAATATCCTGCATAAATTCCTGATATACTTCAATCGGAACATTCTCTTGTGTGTTAAGAGACTCCGCAAGGACCTTTATCGAAGTAATAGGTGTCTTAAGTTCATGTGACACATTTGAAACAAATTCTGCTCTTGACTGGTCTGTCTCATTAGCCTTGTCCATAATTCCATTAAAATCCTCTGCTATCTCACGGATTTCAGTATATCCCTTCAGAGGAATACGCTCATCATTATGGCCTGCATTAACATTAGCCATTATATCTATTATTCTTCTTACCGGTCTGTTAAGAAAATGTAACAAAACAATTAATGCTATAAGACATATTGTAATAATTATAACCTTAATATTATTATTCTGACTATTCACATTCATAAACAATGAATCAATTTCCGTATAATCAAGGTCTGCAACAAGTACTGCAATAAAATCACCTTCATCATTATATACAGGTGTTACAGCCTGTATATCTCCAGACTTATAATCATACACTGTGCTGGTTTTATGACTGACAACAGTATCAAAAACCTTTGAATTAATTATGGTCTTCCCATAATCTGTTGAATAAGTATCTGCATAAACATTATAATTCAAATCAACGATTCTTATTCTTATCTGGTTCATTGCTGAATAACTGTTAAGCCTGCTTCCCATGCCAGACAATTCAGCATCATGAAGTCCTGCATAGCCTGCATACTCAGCCGCAATAAGAATTGCTTCATTCTGTACAACCGCCTTCTGTCGTGTTATTACAGACTCTTTATATATATACTCAAAGCCTTCAAATGTACCTATAACAGCTGCAGTTATTATAACTGCACTTACAACAAACTGTATTACTGTATATCTTCTTATAAATTTCAGAAAATTATCAAAAATTCTTATCCATACGATTTTTCTACGATTAATTTCCTTTTTATTTTTATTTTTATTAAACATTAAAGTAATATCCTACTCCCCACTTTGTATGAACATACTTAGGTTCACTTGGATTATTCTCAATCTTTTCCCTAAGTCTTCTCATGTGGACATCCACGGTTCTTGCATCTCCTGTATAATCCTGTCCCCATACAGCCTTTAACAGGTTGTCACGGCTATACACTTTTCCCGGATTAACAGCAAGTATCTCCAGCAAGTCAAATTCTTTTGCAGTAAGATTGATTTCCTTATCTGCAATATATAGACTTCTGCTGTCACAGTCAATTTTCATATCTCCTGCTTTTATCACATTACTTTTCTGTTCCTTTTGGGTTATTGATGAATTACGCCTTAAAATAGCTTTCATTCTTGCTTTCACTTCAAGAATATTAAAAGGCTTTGTTATATAATCATCCGCTCCATAATCAAGTCCCAGAATTTTATCCATGTCATCACCTTTTGCTGTCAGCATAATGATAGGAACATTAGAAAATTCCCTTATCTGCTGGCATACTGATAATCCATCCAGTTTAGGAAGCATAATATCGAGAAGGATAATGTCATATTTGTTGTTTCTGACATATTCAAGAGCCTCTTCCCCGTCATATGCACAGTCAACCTCACTGTAATCCTGCATAAGACTGAATTTAAGTCCCTTAACTATCATTTTCTCATCATCAACAACCAATACTCTGCCTGCCATATCCTTCTCCTTTTTCTTTTTATACACTTATATAATTCTTAATTTTATTAAATGCGGACTCTTTTATCCCGGATACCTTCATTATATCCTCAATCCTGTCAAATCTGCCATTAGTATTCCTGTAATTAATTATGTCTGCCGCTCTTGAACTTCCAATTCCCGGAAGAGTCATAAGCTCATTCTCCGTTGCCCTGTTAATATTAACCAGTCCTGAGGTTGACACTGTACCATCAGTTTCTGATATATGTTCACTTTCACAGGGTATATATACCCTGTCACCATCAGAAAGAATACCAGCCATATTAAGAGCTGCTGTGTCAGCGCATTCAGCCATACCACCTGCCATCTGTACTGCCTCATACATTCTTGTTCCTGCAGCACATTTTATAACTCCTGGTTCAAGCACATCTCCACATACATATACATATATATCATTCTCTGCCTGCACTTCATCCGTGCATTCTTCATTCTCTGTGTCTGCCTGTGTTATTATAACTGTATTCCCATACTCACGCTTCTTCTGTCCGGCAGAAAAATATACAGTTCCTGTAACCAGCAATACAACTGCGCACATACAGTATTTAACAGTTTCTTTATGTTTAACAAATATTCTTTTATAATTCATGTACAATCTCCTTAACTTACAGGTCAAGGAAATTCCCTTTGCGTACCTTTATATTTTACAGAATTGTTACAACGAATACAAGCCTAATTTTAGTTTAAATGTTTACACATTTTTTGTTCTTTGGTAAAATGTTACTATTATCGGCTAAGGGAGGAAAGCCATGACATCTTCAAAGAAATCAATTCTTAATTCTAATCTGACTTATGTAATAGCATTTGTGCTTCCTTTAATTATGATGGCAGCACTCTATTATACCCGGGAAATATTTCCATGGGGAAGCGACTGCTATCTAAGATCAGACATGTATCACCAGTATGCCCCTTTCTTTTCGGAATTGTGGCACAAGATAAGGAATGGTGAAAGTCTTACCTATTCATGGGATATTGGTATGGGAACCAACTTTACATCATTATATGCGTATTATCTTGCCAGTCCTGCGAACTGGTTTATTGTATTATTTCCGCAGAAATATATGATTGAAATTATGAATTCCCTTATCATATTAAAAATTGCCGGCAGCAGTCTTGCAATAACATATTACATAACCAGACATTTCGATACTAAAAACTGTGTGGCTGCTCTGTTTGGCATGTTCTATGGAATGTCCGGATTCATTGCAGCATACAGCTGGAACATCATGTGGCTTGACTGCGTAATATTATTACCACTAATAATGCTTGGTCTTGAACGACTTGTTAATGAAAATAAATGTATCTTCTACTGTATAACACTGGGATTATGTATATTTACCAACTATTATATTTCAATCATGGTATGTATTTCTGTTGTTATTTACTTTATCATACTTATGATTTCATATAATGGTCCGGTAAGCATATTACAATATGTAAAGAAATTCATTAATTTCTGTATATATTCACTCCTCGCAGGTGGACTTGGTGCCTGCCTTTTACTGCCGGAATTTTATACATTTTCTTTATCTGCATCAAGTGACACTTCATTTCCTGCACAGTTAAAATCATATTTCAGCATACTTTCAATGCTTACAAGGCAGCTTATTAATGTTCCTGTCCATCTCGGACTTGAACATTTTCCTAACATATATTGTGGTGTTGCTGTATTTTTGCTTATTCCGCTCTATGTTATGTGCAAAAAAATCAATGCCCGTGAAAAAATTGGAAAATGTATAATTCTTCTGATTTTCTTAACAGCATTTAACCTCAATATACCTAATTATATATGGCACGGACTGCATTTTCCAAACAGTCTTCCATGCAGACAGTCTTTTATCTACATATTTTTTGTTCTTACTATGTGTTTTGAGGCTGTATATAATATAAAAGAGTTATCTAATAAACAGATTGGTACTTCATTATGGATTTCAATCGGTCTGCTTGTTCTTTTTGAACAGTTATTTATGGCGGATGGAAGTACTTATTCATTCAAGATTGCATATGTAAGTGGAATATTCATATTGTTATATGCTCTTCTTATGTTTATTAACAATAATGCAAAGCTTAAAATACCGCTTGTACTTCTGCTTACATTTTCTGTATCAATCATAGAATGTACTCTTAATATGGATTCGACAGGTATCGGTACAACGAGCCGTACATCATATCTTCTTGATTATGATGCAGTAAAGACTGTTACTAAAACAGTTGCTGATAACGACGATTCATTTTACCGTATGGACAAGCTTTTTGGTGCAAGAACCAAAAATGATGGTGCATGGCATAATTACAAAACTGTATCCACATTTTCTTCTACATGTAATGCAGGTATGTCAAAACTATTCAATTATCTTGGTTTAGAGAATTCAACCAATGCATATGGATGCAATGGTCTCACAGAAGTAACTGATATGATATTCTCTGTTAAATATACCATAAGCAACAAGCTTCTTGCAGAAAGTAATTTAAGAAGCTACTATACAGGAAGTGACGGTGAGTTCATATATAAAAATAATTATACTCTTCCGATAGGATTTGCTATTAATGAACAGTCTGCTTCCAAAATGAATTTCATGACTGCCAATAACGGTATTGAAAACCAGAATCTTATGATTCAGAATATGACAGGGATAAGTGATGTATTCACTGTAGTTGATGAATTTCCTAACGAATCAGACTGTACTATAAAGCCACAAAAAGATGGACATTTGTATCTTATAGCTGCCAACCAGTCCGTTGATTACATAACCGTAACGCTTAATAATTCAGACAAATCTTATTCTTACAGTAACTTAAAGAGTAATAACAGAATTATTGATGTAGGTTATATCACAAAATCTGACACAGTGGAAGTTACCGCCGAAACAGGTATGAATCTTACTGCTTATATGCTTGATTCTGATAAGTTAATCAAGGCTTACAATATTCTCAATGCAGAAAGTTATCAGGTTGATTCATATACAGATACTCATTTTAAAGGATCAATCAGCTTATCTTCTGACAAGACTGTTCTGTTTTCTATTCCGTACGATGCCGGATGGTCTGTATATGTTGATGGCAAACGTGTAGATACATTTGTATGGAAGAACGCTTTGTTATGTGTTGATGTTCCAGCCGGAACACACTCACTTGAATTAAGGTATGTTCCACACAATTTAATATTGGGTTGCGTTTTAACTGCATTTAGCATTATTATATTGATTGGCATATATGTGTCTGCCCGTCTTATAAGGAACGGCAGAATACATACTTATAACTGGCCTGTTTTCATCAGAAAGTATCTTGAACTTCCTGTTATAGAATCTGTTGCAGAATCTCATTCTGATAATGAGGACTACAATTTCCTTAATAAGAATATACAAGAAACTATTCTTGATGAAATGAATGATTTTGATAATCTCGAATCTCCGGATTTCGAAGATGATACATCAGATTATAATTTAAAAGACAATGAAACCAAGGAGGATTTATAAATGAAATTATGGGGTGGACGATTCACCAAAGAAACTAATGAGCTTGTCAACAACTTCAACGCATCAATTTCATTTGACCAGAAGTTCTATAAGCAGGATATTGAAGGAAGTATTGCACATGCTACTATGCTCGGCAAGCAGGGAATTATTCCTGAAAGCGAAAGTGAGCAGATTGTAGAAGGTCTTAAGGGAATTCTTGCTGATATTGAATCAGGAAAGCTTGAAATCACTGATGAATACGAGGATATCCATACATTTATGGAGGCTACTCTTATTGAGAGAATCGGTGATGCCGGAAAGAGACTTCACACAGGACGAAGCAGAAATGACCAGGTTGCTCTTGATATGAGACTTTTCACAAGACAGGAAGTTCTTAATACTGATGCTGAGCTTAAAGAGCTTATGGCTGTTATCTTAAGAATCATGAAAGAAAATACACATACATTTATGCCTGGTTTTACTCATCTTCAGAAGGCACAGCCTGTTACTGTTGCTCATCATTTCGGTGCATATTTCGAAATGTTCAAGCGCGACAGAAGCAGACTTCACGATATATATGAAAGAATGAATTACTGCCCTCTTGGTGCAGGCGCACTTGCAGGAACAACTTATCCATTAGACAGAGAACTTACTGCTTCTCTTCTTGGTTTCTACGGCCCAACACTCAACAGTATGGATTCTGTTTCTGACAGAGATTATCTTATTGAATTCTTATCTGCATTATCAACTATCATGATGCATTTAAGCCGTTTCTCTGAGGAAATATGCATCTGGAATTCTAATGAATACAGATTCATAGAACTTGATGACGCTTTCAGTACAGGAAGCTCTATTATGCCTCAGAAGAAGAACCCTGATATTGCAGAGCTTGTAAGAGGTAAGACAGGCAGAGTATATGGTGCTCTTATAAGTCTCCTTACAACAATGAAGGGTATTCCTCTTGCTTACAATAAAGATATGCAGGAAGATAAGGAATTATCATTTGACGCATTTGACACAGCTAAAGGTTGCATCAGCCTTTTCAAGGGCATGATTGATACTATGAAATTCAACAACAAGAGAATGGAAGCTTCAGCAAAGAACGGCTTCACTAATGCTACTGATGCTGCTGACTATCTTGTTAAGAAGGGGGTTCCTTTCAGAGAAGCCCACGGTATTGTCGGTCAGCTTGTTCTTATGTGCATTGAGAAGAATATCGCACTTGATGACCTTTCACTTGACGAATACAAGGCTGTAAGCCCTGTATTTGATGAAGATATCTACGAGGCAATCAGCCTTCAGACTTGTGTAGATAAGAGACTTACTCTTGGAGCTCCTGGTCCAGAGGTTATGAATAAGGTTATTGCTATTTATGATAAATATATGGAAGAGAATTAAATAGTATTTCGGGGTCGTACAGTCTGTGAGTCAAGCATTAGTGCCAACTTTAGGTAAGCTTACATGCCGTTGTCCCTAACGCTTAACTCACAGACACTACCACCGCGAAGTACCGATTTTGATTCATGCCATATGTCTCCAGTATAAAAAAAGGTATGGATAATCCCATACCATATTCTGACTAACAAAGTGACCTCGCTGGTCAAATTATTCTTTCAAATGTAGTCTCGCCAACCCAAAAACAATTTAACTAACTATCCATTTATATTTTAGAAAAATATACTTTTTTAAGGGTGGTCATGTCGAAGAAGTGCTTCACACCATCACAACTAAATTGTAAGCTATCCGTGTGGGTGTTATGCCGCCATATACAAAAGTTCGGTGCTGGAAATCTCGTTCAAGCGAAGCGCGTTTGATTTCCAGCACCGTTATAAACTCTGTATATGGCGGCATTTACAGCCACTAGGACCGCTTACCTTAGTTGTGATGGTGTGAAGCACTTCTTCGACTCTCCAACCGTTAAACAACTATACTCTTATCTTAGTCCCCTTAGTATCCCTGTGTGCCGTCTTCATCTTGGCAAAGCTGATACTCTTGCCCTTATATTCCATTGTGAACTCGTCACCTTCTGTAAGCAGGAATACATCTTCTATATAATCATCTTTTGAAAGCTTGATTCCTCTTACGCCAACAGCACTCTTCTTCTTCATTGGAATATCTGTTAATGGGAACTTTAAGAACACTCCATTTTCTGTCTGTACAATTACATTCTGGTTGCTCTCGACAACCTCTTCTTCCTTGATTTCTCCATCAAGTGAGAACTTTGAATAAATCTCTACTCTTGCGTCTGTTGAATACATTCCGATAAGTTTATCGTCATCTGCTAATTTTGTACATGCAACTGTACGCTTTGCAACCTGGAATTCTTCGCTGTCTACAAGCTTCATCATTCCCTGTCTTGTAACAAAAAGCATTTTCTGATTCTTAAGTCGTTCAAATGGAGTAATGTACACAATTATCTCCTTAGAACTGTCATAGTTACACAGATTATCAATCGGTGTGCCTTTATCTCTGAACTTAGTGAATGGCAGATCCTTTATCTTTAACTGGTGCAGATCTCCCGTATCAGTAAATATGCAGATTTTATCTGTGTTCATTACCGGAATGACATATTTGTTCTCATTAAATACAGCATCTTTATTTCTCTCAAATGCAGCCATATCAATGGTTCTTGCATATCCGAATCTGTCCATAATAAACATAACTTCCATCTCTGGAATCTTCTTTTCCTCAAATACAGCAGCTTCTCCGTCTTCAATTACAGTTCTTCTTTCAACACCATATTCCTTTTTAATATTAAGAAGGTCAGCCTTGATAACCTTAGCCATCTCTTTTCTGCTGCCAAGTATCTTTTCATACTTCTCAATCTTCTTGACACATTCATCATATTCTTTCTGAAGATTAAGAATTTCAAGGCCAATCAGCTTGTACAGACGCATTTCCAATATTGCGCCAGCCTGTCTTTCTGTGAAATCAAGACCTGCAGCCTGCTTTTTTGACTGCTCTGACTTAAACTTGATTCCCTCAACATTACCATTAACAAGGCAGTCCTTAGCCATCTTAAGATTAGCACTGCCTCGTAATATCTCGATAATAAGGTCAATAATATCACATGCTCTTATAAGACCTTCCTTAATCTCCCTGTTAGCCTTCTCCTTTTCAAGAAGTGTTGTGTACTTTCTTGTAGCAAGCTCATACTGGAAATTAATGTGGTGTTTTATTATATCCTTAATACCTAAGGTCTCAGGTCTTCCATCAACGATAGCCAGCATATTTACGCCAAATGTATCTTCCAACTTGGTCTTCTTGTAAAGAAGATTTTCAAGATTCTTGACATCAGCGTTCTTCTTAAGTTCAAGGACAATTCTTATTCCTTCCTTAGAAGATTCATTGGAAATGTCGACAATATCGGTAGTTTTCTTAGTCTCTATAAGGCTTACAACATCAGATATAAATTTACCTATGTTAGCACCAATCATTGTATATGGAATCTCTGTAATAACAAGCTTGTCCTTCTCAGAACGGTTCTTGGCAGGCTCGAATATGACCTTGCCTCTTAACTTAATCTTACCTGTTCCAGTCTCATATATTGCACCAAGCTCGCTTTTATTAATTACAATTCCGCCTGTAGGAAAATCCGGTCCAGGGCAGAGCTGCATAAGCTCGTCTGTTGTGATATCCTCATTATCCATATATGCACATACTGCATCAACAACCTCTGAAAGATTGTGTGGAGGGATATTAGTTGTCATACCAACCGCAATACCATCTGCACCATTTACAAGCAGATTAGGTACTCTTACAGGAAGAACCTCAGGCTCTTTTTCTGTCTCATCAAAGTTAGGCACGAAATCCACAACATTTTTATCAAGGTCAGCAAGATATACGTCCTGTGTGAACTTTTTTAACTTAGCTTCTGTATATCGCATAGCGGCAGCTCCGTCACCTTCGATAGAACCGAAGTTTCCGTGTCCGTCAACAAGAGCCATACCCTTCTTAAAATCCTGTGAAAGTACAACGAGTGTCTCATATATTGAACTGTCACCATGTGGATGGTATTTACCCATTGTATCACCAACGATACGTGCAGACTTTCTGTGAGGCTTGTCGTAATTAAGCCCCAACCGGTCCATGGCATACAGCACTCTTCTCTGTACCGGCTTTAAACCGTCTCTTACATCAGGAAGTGCTCTTGCTGTAATAACACTCATGGAATAATCTATATAGGACTTCTGCATAACCTCAGAATACTCAGTCCTTATAATCTTCTCAGCCATTTTCTACTCCTTTAGCTTTTACGCATCAATCTCAGCTTCATTAGCATGCGTATATATAAATTCTCTTCTAGGTGGTACATCTGTACCCATAAGCATTGCTGTAACCTCAGTTGCAAGCCTTGCGTCCTCAATCTCAACCTGCTTTAAAATTCTTGTTTCAGGATTAAGAGTTGTCTCCCATAGCTGGTCAGGATCCATCTCTCCAAGACCTTTGTATCTCTGAAGTGTAAATGTTCCTGACGTATGCTTCTTTCTGTAATCCTCAAGTGCCTTGTCATCATATAGATATTCACCCTCGCCCTTCTTAGGAACAACCTTGTAAAGAGGTGGTGTAGCAATATATACATGTCCCTGATTAATAAGCTCAGGCATGAATCTGTAGAAAAATGTAAGAAGCAGTGTATCAATATGTGCTCCATCCACATCGGCATCAGTCATGATAATAATCTTATTATATCTTAATCTGCTAATATCAAAGTCATTACCGTAGCCCTCTAAGAATCCACAGTTGAATGAATTAATCATTGTCTTAATCTCGGCATTGGCAAGTACCTTATCAATACTTGCCTTTTCAACATTAAGAATCTTACCTCTGATTGGAAGAATTGCCTGAGTTCTTCTGTTTCTTGCAGTCTTTGCTGAACCTCCGGCTGAATCTCCCTCTACAATGAATACCTCACATTCCTCCGGATTCTTACTCTCACAATTAGCAAGCTTTCCGTTGCTGTCTATAGAGAACTTCTGCTTTGTAAGCATATTTGTCTTGGCCTTTTCTTCTGCTTTTCTTATCTTCGCAGATTTTTCAGCGCATGCAATTACAGCGTTAAGATCGTCCAAATGTCTGTCGAAATAAAGCTGTACCTCGTCACCTGTTACATTTGCAACAACTGTACCAGCATCCGGATTATCAAGCTTGGTCTTGGTCTGTCCCTCAAATCTTGGCGCAGGATGCTTAACTGCAACAACTGCAGTCATACCATTTCTTACATCAAGACCTGTAAAATTCGCATCCTTATCCTTTAAGATGCCAAGTTCTCTCGCATACTGGTTGATAATCATTGTAAACTTGGTCTTAAAGCCTGTAATATGCGTTCCACCCTCCTGAGTGTATATGTTATTACAGAAGCCAAGAATATTTTCCTCAAATTCATTAACAAACTGAAATGCTACTTCAACCTCAATATCTTCCTGCTTCTTCTTAAAGTAGACGATATCGCATACTGTCTCTTTGCCATTGTTAAGGTCTTTGATATATGCCTTAAGTCCGTCAGGCTCATGGAAAGTTTCCTTATCCTCGCTGCCCTTTCTCTTATCTTCAAACTCAATTGTAAGCCCCGGATTAAGATATGCAGTCTCATGAAGCCTGCTCTTTATCGAGTCTGCTTTGAATCTTGTCTTTTCAAATATTTCTCCATCAGGAAGAAATGTAACAGTTGTACCAGTATCATTTTTTCTGCATGTACCAATCTTTTCAAGCGGCGCTGTTGCTTTTCCACGCTCGTATCTTTGCTTGTACACTCCACCGTCAACTCTTATCTCAACCTCAAGCCATACAGAAAGTGCATTAACAACAGACGCACCAACTCCATGAAGTCCTCCTGATATCTTATATCCGCCATCTCCGAACTTACCGCCTGCATGAAGTACTGTAAATACAACCTCAACCGCAGGTATTCCGGCTTTAGGGTGTATTCCTATAGGAATGCCTCGTCCATTATCCTTGATAGTTGCTGTTCCATCATCATTAAGAGTTACATTTATCTGTGTACAAAAACCTGCTAGATGCTCATCCACTGAATTATCCGCAATCTCATATATAAGATGATTAAGTCCCTTAGTTCCAACACTTCCAATATACATACCCGGTCTCATTCTTACCGCTTCAAGACCTTCCAGTATTGATATACTGTTAGCATCATATTTATTAGCTGCCATTATTAATTACGCTCCTCTTACTTTCCAAAATATGTGTTAAAAATATCTTCAAAGCAGCTATCTAATGTGTAACCATCTCTGATACTTAATTTTTTCCACGCATTGTTATTAAATTCCATATAAAGACCGGCTTCATATTTTTCGAAATCAGCATTAAACTTCTCTAACTTTCTTTTTTCAAGAATAGCCGTCTTATTAACCTCTGTCTTAGCTTTATCATTATCTGATGTACATCTGATAATATAATATCTGCCCTCTGCTTTAACAACCTTACTCATTTCACCTGTTGCTAAATCAAAAGCTGCTTTTTCAAATGTGCTGTCCATTTCACCACGCTTTAACTCATACTCATATTCGCCATCTGCATTACATTCTTTTGCAACTGCAAAAAATGAACTTCCTGAATTAACAAGATTATATGCTTTATTAATCTCTTCCTCAGAATCTGAAACAATATACTGAATATCAATAACTCTAGCTTCATCAGCACTTACTTCTATATCCATTTCAGAAGTTATATCTGAATATAATTTTTTTGCAATTGCAAATTCTGTGAACATATCACTAAGTTTTTTCTTAGTAATCCCAGTATTACTAATCTGCGTTTCAGAAAGACCATTATAATATGCATCAACAGCCTTGCTAACTGAATCCTTCTCATCTCTTCCAAGGACTACTCCCTTTTCTTTTGCCTTTGCATTCATTGCCTTGACACGCATAAGCTTACTCTTTATCTGATCTTTTATATAACTTTCGAAATCTGCATCACCAACATTTTCTTTCCAGATACTGCTGCCAAACATTTCCTCATATTCTTTTTTTACATCTGACATAAGTATTTCTGCTTCACATGTATATGTCACTTTCTGACCTGTAGTTTTTATAAGCTCGTCATCCTTCATTCCCATAGTAAAATATACTGGTTTTCCATTAAAAAACCTGATATATCCTGTTATAAGAAGCGCAACTACAAGAAATACTGCTATAATTACAATTGTTTTCTTTCTTCTTTTCATAATCCATCCTCTTTAACTACTTGTGATATGGCTCATTCTTCATAATCCTGTAAGCCCTGTATATCTGTTCCAAAAGAATAACTCTCATAAGCTGATGTGGAAATGTCATTTTTGAAAAACTCAGCTTATAATCTGCCCTTTTTAGGACTGCATCTGCCAGTCCCAAAGAGCCTCCTATTACAAATGTTATGTTGCTTGTTCCGTCTATTCCAAGTCTGTCAATCTTTTCTGATAGTTCAACAGAATCAAGCATTTTTCCTTCTATTGCAAGTGCGCATACATAAGCATCATCTTTAATGGCAGAAAGGATTCTCTCCCCTTCCTTGTTCTTAATCTGCTCGTTGACAACATCACTTGCATTATCCGGTGTTTTCTCATCAGGCAGCTCTACAATATCGAGCTTACAATATCTTGAAAGTCTCTTGGAATACTCATCTACCGCCTGGGTATAAAATTTTTCTTTAATCTTACCTACACATACAACCGTAATACGCATATGTATTATCCTTCCACAAAGAAATATCCGCCATTATCAAGTTTGAATACTTCTAACTGCTCAAGAAGCTCATCATTACTTAATTCAGATACATCCATTCCTTCATCATCCATAACTTCTCTTAACTCTTTAATATCCTTGCAGTATACTGCCATGCAATCCTCTAAGAATTCCTTTGCTTCGTCTAAATCATATGCAACAGGCTCATCAAAAAGCTGTTTCTGGTCTCTTAAAAATACCTTTGCGCATTCATCAATATGCTTATCCATAACTTAAGTCTCCTTATCTTATCTCCTTAAATTGTTCTCTTAATGTTCCTTCTACCCATCCTGTTATGAAACGCCCATGTTTCTTAACATCATCTACAGCTTTCTCCATAACATATGAGTAATACACATTGTCAAGCATTGCAATATCATTATAGTTATCACCAAATGCCATACATTCTTCAGGTTTTAGTCCAAAATACTGCTGAACCTGCTCAATTCCTCTTCCTTTATTAACATTAGTGTCCATAAGGTCTAAGTAAAGTTCTCCCGATACAAGTACTGAAGCCTTATCACTCCATTTGTTAATAAAATGCTCTTTAGAGTTCTTAATTCCTGTCATATCACATACAGCTATCTTTAATATATCCTCATCAATGTCTGTAAACTTATCGACTAATGTTGTATGGTAATTGACCACCTTGGTCATTCTGTAATAATATTCTTCTGACTTAGGTTTAATATATGCCGTATGTTCTCCTGATACAAGCACCTCACAATTTGGCTGTTCAATTACATCCTCAATTATCTCTAATGCAAGTTTCCGCTCCATTGGAGTCTTACCAATAGTTTTTCCCCTGTATTCTACAAGAGCACCATTCTCCGCAATATATGCAAGCCTATCACTGACAACTCCAAAAAGTCTCTTAAGACTCGTTATCTGCCTGCCACTAGCCGGTGCAAATATAACTCCATTATCAACAAGCTTATTAATATACTGTACCGCAGATTCATCAACACTCTGCGCTCCATTTAGAAGCAATGTCCCATCAAGGTCACTTGCTACGAATTTAACCATATATTTTCTCCTTAAAATACTTTAAGCTCATGTACAAGTCTTGCTACAGGCAGACCGACAACATTATTATAGTCGCCTTCAATACCCTTAATGTATGCTGCAAATTTCCCCTGAATACCATATGCACCAGCCTTGTCCATAGGCTCTCCTGTATTTATGTAATCCCCGATTTCTTCATCCGTCATATCATATACCCATACATCAGTTTTTTCGTAAAAGCTTACATTCTTGTGTGCACTGCATATAGTTACTCCTGTATACACCTGATGAATCTCACCCTCTAAAGACTTAAGTATTCTGAATGCATCCTCTTCATCCTCCGGCTTGGTAAGAATCTCTCCCTTATGGTAAACAATAGTATCTGCACCTATGACGATTACAGAATCCTCTTTATCAGCATATTGCTCTAATACAGACTGTGCCTTAATAGCAGATAACTCTCTTACATAATCTTCAGGCTCCATCTCTTTAATATTCTCATCTGCATCACTTGTAACAACAGTAAAATCAAGTCCTACCTGACTCATTAATTCTCTTCGTCTTGGTGAACCCGATGCAAGTATCAAACGTTTCATAAAACTTCCATCTCCTTGTTCTTCACTGTATTTTGTGTTCAGAGCCTATTTCGACTCATACATATTGCATTATAACATAAAAAAACAGCGTGCTTCAATACCACTTCAACAAAAAAGGCACAACATTACTGCTGTGCCCCTCTGATATCATTAACATTTATTATCTTTTATCGTTCTTTTTGCTTATCACAATAACAGTTCCAGAGATAACAGCTGCTACCACAAGAATCACGATATATACCCATACATGATTATTATCACCAGTCTTTATGACCTCTTCATCAGCCGCAACTTCACCTGTTTTTCTGACTCTTGAGCCATCAACAGTCTCATTCTCTTTTCCTGTAACCAATTCCTCATCTCCTGCAACTTCACCTGTCTTCTTTATAACCTGTGCTGATGAAGTTGTATGTTCTTTTGTCTGTTTATTAAAATCAACTGTTGTTTCATTTGGCTTTGTTGGCTTAGTTTCCTTACCTGCATCAATCGTTGTCTTATTCGACTTTGTTGTTTCCTGTGCAGCTGTTGTCTCATCAGCCTGTGTTGTCTCCTGCGCAGCTGTTGTCTCATTCGACTTTGTTGTCTCCTGTGCAGTTGTTGTCTTATCAGCCTGTGTTGTCTCTGATGAAGACTCTGCTGCAGAAGTTGTTTCCTTCTGTGTTGTCTCCTGCTGCTGATTGTCCGATATAAAATGCATTTGTCCATTAACATTAACAAATGACTTAGAAAGTGTTCTTCCGTTACATGTAGATGTTAAAGTAACATCTGCTTTTGGTGCAACAACTATACCACATACCTCACCTATATTAATATGACCCGTTACATTAACAGCATTAAATATAACAGTATCTGATATATCAATATCTGTTAATCCACCTGTATTCTTACCATTAATACTGAATCTTTTAATATCTGCATCACCATCACCGCCAAGCAGATTGATAATAACAAACTGTCCTTGTGCTTTATTTGTTATATTGAGCTGTCCTTCTCCATAATAAGATGTAACCTCTTTTCCCTGCCAGTCAATATAATTATTAGCATACATATTTACCACTACAATCTGCTTATTCTTAAATGAAGAAAGATCAATCTTTCTCTCATCATATGCACTAATAACTATATCAGCCTCAGAATCCGGCGTATCTGCATATACCTTGAAATTATCATATACATTATCAAGTGCTGCAGTTACATCCATATAGTCCTCTGCATAATAAACATTGATTGTATCCTTACAGTTAGCGACATTAATAACAGCACCCGTTCTTTTCCCATCTGTATCCTTAATATAATATTTATTCTCTCTAGGTTCATAATCATAATCAGTTCCAAGTACAAGATTATTAAACGCATTCCTATCCACATTCACTTCTGATGAACCTGAATTATCGAAGCTCCTGATATATGTTGTTCCAACACTCATGTCAAGCCATGCACTCATCCACTGATCTGTTATTACAAGCTTGTTAGTAGCGAAACATGTCTGATTGTGATTAGCGTTCTTAAACTCTTCAGCAACTACACCATATGGTTTTGCTGTTCCAAGCAATTCATTAAGAATATCCTGTGTTTTTGAATATGCACCAGCTCTTATGGATGTACCTGTAATCACAGAACCCGCAACCACTGCAACTGTAAGAACACCAACTGCTGCCTTCTTAACCTTTGCACTCAAACCATTTAATCGTTTTCTAAAAAGCATTACTATCCCTCCAAAATTTCTGAACCAATAGTTTCCCCTTAACTATATTTCTTTCCCCTCCGAGCGTATAATATCATTAGTACCAAAGTACCGCATCCCCCCTTTTTGTGGGGTTAACTTTACATAAAAAAAATAACTCATGCCCCGGGCCACTATCATTCTAGTATATGTCCAGGACATGAGTTATATTACAAATCATTTAATTAAACAATAAATTATGCCTCAATACTTCTGTTCATTGCTGACTCTAATGCATCAATAGAAGCTCTGATAATATCGTGATCAATACCAATACCAAAGTAATTCTTACCATCTTCTCCTGTAATACCAACATACGCAATAGCACTTGAATCAGATCCCTTCTTTAATGAATGTTCTTCATAACAGAAAATATCACAAGGCTTTCCAAAATGTTCTGAAAGAGCATTGCTTACTGCATCAAGACGGCCATTACCACCGTTCTCAACATTGCTCTTCTTTCCGTTTTCATCAATAGTCACAACAGTCTGGATACCGTTAATCTGCTTAAAATGTACTTCCGTAATCTTAAATACCGGTGTGTACTTTTTATATCTCTTCTCGAAAATTTCAAGAACTTCATCTGGTGAGAGTTCCTTATGATGTACATCAGAAACATCCTTAACTGCATATCCTAAATCTTCTCTCATAGCCTTAGGAACTATCATTCCATAATTATGCTCAAGGACATATGCTACACCGCCCTTGCCTGACTGGCTGTTAATTCTGATAACATCTGAATCATATGTTCGTCCGACATCTTCTGGATTAATTGGAAGATATGGAACTGTCCATTTATTAGGATCTTTTTCAATTCTGTAATGCATTCCCTTAGATATAGCATCCTGATGTGAACCTGAGAAAGCTGCAAAAACAAGCTTACCACACCATGGATGACGGTCATCAATCTTCATCTGTGTGAGTCTTTCAAACACTTCTGCAAGATGTGGCATATCAGAAAGATCAAGCTCAGGATTAACACCCTGCATATACATATTCATAGCAAGTGTAATAATATCTACATTACCTGTTCTCTCACCATTACCAAAAAGTGTTCCCTCAATTCTGTCTGCTCCTGCAAGAAGTCCTAACTCTGCATCAGCAACACCTGTCGAACGGTCATTATGTGGATGAAGAGAAATAATAACATTTTCTCTGTTGTGCATGTACTTAGACATATATTCAATCTGGCTTGCAAATACATGCGGAAGTGACATCTCAACTGTAGCCGGAAGATTGATGATACATTTCTTATCAGGTGTTGGCTGCCAGATATCAACAACAGCGTTGCACACTTCAAGCGCATACTCCGGCTCAGTTCCTGTAAAGCTCTCCGGACTGTATTCAAAAAGGAAGTTTCCACCATCAGCTTCTGCAAGCTCCTTTAATAACTTAGCACCTTCAATAGCAATCTGTTTAACCTCTTCTTTAGACTTCTTAAACACCTGCTCTCTCTGAGCTAACGAAGTAGAATTATATACATGAACGATTGCTCTTGGAGCACCCTTTACAGCTTCAAATGTCTTCTTAATAATATGTGGTCTTGCCTGTGTAAGTACCTGTATTGTAACATCATCAGGAATCATATTCTTCTCAATAAGTGTACGGCAGAATTCATATTCTGTCTCAGAAGCTGCAGGGAAACCTATCTCAATTTCCTTAAATCCGACTTCAACTAACATCTGGAAGAATTCCAGCTTTTCATCAAGGCTCATAGGTTCAACAAGAGCCTGGTTACCATCTCTTAAATCAACCGAACACCAGATTGGTGCCTTATCAACATACTCCTTGTTAACCCAGTCATTGCACTTAACCGGTGGCATAAAATAGCCTCTTTCATACTGTCTGTAATCAAACATTCCTAAAACCTCCTGAAAAAATATATATGGTTAATAAGTAAAAGCTTTCTCAAAGATAAGCATAAAAAAATCTTTCGTCCATGGGTAATTCTACCCAAAGAGACGAAAGACATAATCTCACGCGTTACCACTCTTCTTCATAGCTATGCTATGCACTCACTGAATACGTATAACAAATGTGTTATATTATATTCTGTCCACTATAACGGTTGGCTTCCGGCTACTCCTACTTCTCATGATGATTTCAGGTAGCAGCTCCAAGGCGAGTTCAATAAGTTCCTTCGACTGCCTCGCACCATCCGGCAGTTCTCTGACTCTGGTTCCTATCTAATAGTCCTCTTCACAGCATTTACTTATTATGTATGCTTATTATACTTGTCATTTTTTACAAAGTCAAGCATAAATTCAAGTTCTTCTTTGGAAATATTCTTATCAGAATATCTGGCTTTTTCATAACTTCTTGTAATTTTTTCAGCAGTCGCAGCATTTGAAGTAATATTATTTCTTGTGATATCCGCAGGCTGCATATAAACCAAACTGTTTGCAGCCATCTTTTCTTTTCTTTTTCTCTTATCCGGCATCGCAGCCTTTTTAAATGCTTTTCTATATTGCATATTAACCGCAAGATTGTTTTTCTCCACAGCATGCTTAGACCTTCTGATTTTTCTTTCATGCCTGCCTGTTCCTATGAATTCAACCTCATCTCCATTATCATCCCTTGATTCCTTGAACTTTCTCGCATATCTTACAACAACATATATAGCAGCAATCAATAACCCTGTAATAATAACCACTGTGAAAGCAACGAAAACTGCCTGCATAACAGGATTATCCGCATAATCTTTTATCTCTGTTTCGTCATACAAAGAATCATCCTTATTGATCGGTTGAGTTGGCTGCTGAGGCAGAGCTTCGTCATTTTCCTTCATAAGCATAAGCAGCAATTTAAGAAGCGGTCTGAATACTACACCTAAGATACTTCCCATCAGTGCAAATATATTACCACCATCTCCTCTATAGAACAGAAGCATTCCCATTATCATTAGTACAGCTACAACAGCCGCAGTCACCATATTAATACCAGTTATTCTTCTTGCTGGAAATTCAGATTTACCTGTATTACTTATAAATAAATCATTAACTCCTTTAAGCTGATTCCCTATAAGGCAAAGAATTATAAAAAGGGCAAACATCAATGATTCAAAACTTACAAGTTTTGTACTGCCATTCTGTCCGCCAAGTGTACTTCCAACAATCATAACAATGCAATACACCACTGACATTCTCTCTGTAGTCTGCATTACCGCTTTCTTTTCATCATCATTAACATCTTCTGTTTTAGTGCTGAACCGCGACTCCTTCATATATTCAGTTTTTCTTACATTAGCAATCCTTACACTTACAGATCGTACACATACAACAAACGCACTTACAAAATATGCCGTACTTTCAGCATCTGTTCTTCCAAGCATAATTGCTGCTGCAATAAGTACTATATGAATCGTTACAAAAAGAAACAACGACTTTATATATCTTCTTACAAAAAATGTAATAACTACAGGAATAGTAACCAGTGTGGCATATAAAATATATTCATCAGACTTTTTAACAACCCCTAGAATTATCATTGCAGCAAATGCCATAAAAACAACACACTGACTAAGTAATTCCACAACTGACCGCGCCGCATATAATGTTTTATTTCCTGAACGCGCAACAGACTCACTCATATTGCTTCTCCTTACTTAACTTCCCATCCAACCGGCTCAAAATCACATAATTCCAGTCCATAATCATCTCCTGGAAAATGTGGTACAATCCATACCATATCTGCCTGAATCCTGCTGATTTTATTAATAACACTCTGCAATTTCTTTCTTCTGCTTGCAGAGATTAAAACATATACATATTCACTTTCTATTCTCATATTATCCGGCTCAAGAATTTTTTCAAGCATAGCAGAGTATTCTTCCATAGCAATTCCTGTATCAATTCTTGCAAGTGCAGTATTAATATTATTGAGATGTCCTGTTCCAGAACCATTATTTATTACAACCGGACTCTTTGTATCAACATCACATCCATTGCTGAGCATTGAAACATTTATTCCACATGCAATTAGCATCTGTGATATTCCTGCTGCAATACTTATAGCCTGTTCGTCAACTGCATCATACCTCAACACTCCGTCTTCTTCGAGATTTAGCAGAATGCATACATTTCTGCTGACAGACTCATCATATTCATTAACCATAAGATTGCCGGTTCTTGCCGTTGCTTTCCAGTTGACATTCTTAAGGCTGTCATTACTGGTATAGTCTCTTATCCCCCTGAATACAAATGGATCTTCCAGCATATATTTTTTCCGTTCTGCTTCTCCTGTAATCCTGCTGTTCACTGATTTTAACACTGTCGGGTCTGCCGGTTTTGGATATACTGTTATTTCACAGTTATTACCAGCCTTTAGAACATTAATTTCATTCATAAACAAGCCAGAGAATACAATCTCAAGACCTGAAATGCGGTAAACGCCCCTTCTTGTGCACCTGACAGGAACCTTTCTTGTAATTCTCTGATTAGAAAGAAGAGAAAACACATCATTACGGTAAGTCTTATCCGATACGCTTGAATTAGTATCTGCACCTGTAAAAAGCAATTCTCTTGCAGCCTGAAATTTAAGATTAATACAAGGAAGTGGCAGTCTCTTGGCATTAGTAACAACTTCCGTAATATTAACAATATCATCCTTAACCACATGCTTTTTATCAAATTCAAGACTCACTGTAAGATTTTTATTCCAGTTATATCTGTACACAAGCTTTACAGCAAGGTACACAATCAGTACACCTAAAAGCATTAACAAAACATTCATTATCTATTCCAATCTTCAGTAGGAACTGCTGTTTTCGAGACAACATTGCCTATGATCTGTTCTTTATTATCTCTGTTCATAAAACCAGCCTGTAAAACAAGTCTGTGTGCCCATACATATGGTGCCAAAATCTTAATATCCTCTGGCACAACATAATCTCTGCCTGCGACATACGCATATGCTCTTGCAGCATTCAGCATGCCAAGTGTTCCTCTTGGACTGACACCTGTTAATACATTTTCTTCATTTCTTGTCATTCTTGCAAGTTCAACAATATACTCAATAAGCACCGGATGAATGTATACATTCTTAACATCTTCCTTCATTGCTATAATATCCTCACATGTTGCCACTTTTTCAAGAGTTATTTCCGGATTAGAAGTAAGGAATCTGTTAAGAATGAGTACCTCATCATCTTTTTCCGGGTAGCCCATATTAATCTTCATAAGGAATCTGTCAAGCTGTGCCTCTGGAAGCTGATATGTTCCTGCTGTTTCAATTGGATTCTGCGTTGCAATTACTATAAAAGGTTCTGCCAGTTTAGAATATTCTCCATCAACAGTAACCTGATGTTCTTCCATACACTCAAGAAGTGCCGACTGAGTTCTCGGTGTTGCCCTGTTAATCTCATCAGCAAGAATAACATTAGCAAATACAGGACCTCTTCTGAATACGAACTCCCCCTCTTTCTGGTTATACACATGTACGCCTGTTATATCAGACGGCAAAAGATCTGGTGTAAACTGAATTCTTGAAAATTCACCATCTATACTTTTGGCAAATGATTTCGCCATCATAGTCTTTCCTGTTCCCGGAACATCTTCAAGAAGAACATGTCCACCGGCAATAATACTTGTCAGAACCAGTTCTGAAACATTTCTCTTACCCACAATCACCTTACTTACATTATCTAATATATCTGAAGCCTTACTCATAATACCTCCTCGTAACACGAAATTTAAACTCAGATAATTATAACAAAAACACTGCCAGAACAGCAAGTGTCTGACAGTGTTAATAGGTTAAATAATTATGAACTTTTGATGAATTTAATTATCTGTAGGCATCTCCTGATTAACATCAATACCTCTTGGAGCAACAGGTGTTGAGAACACAATCTGTGTACTTGTTCTTCCGAACTTCTGAAGCTGGCCGATAAATGTATCAAGTTCCATGGTACTTGGGAACATAACCTTTAATAGCATTGAATAATTACCTGTTACACAGTTGCATTCAACAACATTAGGGCATGATTTGATAAATGGATAGAAATCCGGTTTCTGTACAGGAGCAACTTCAAGATTAATAAACGCAGTAATATGATATCCCAGCTTTAACTGATTAATCTTAACTTCATAACCTTCAATAATTTCTTCCTTCTCAAGCCTTTCAATTCTTGCTGAAACCGCAGGTGATGAAAGGAAAACATTTTCGGCAAGAGCCTTTAAAGGCATCCTTGCATTCTGCTGTAATAATGTAATTATCTTCTTATCGATTTTATCCATGGTGTTAACCTCCAGATTATAATATTCATTGTTTAATGCTATTAATTTAACCAAAAAAGGAGACAATCCTAGCGTTGCTGCTAAAATCGTCCCCTTTGACTTAAATTATTAACTTATGCATAATATACACCTTACATAATAAAATAGCAAGTCTTTTTTCTTTATTTTCATTGCTTTTATACATAATTTTTGTTAGAGTAGAGAAAATACTAAAGCCATTACTGGCAGAACGGAGACATTATGGAGAATAATAATCAGGAATATAACACAGTAACTCTGATGCTTGACGATAACACAGAATGTGAATGTGCAATAATACGCATATTCCCTGCTGGAGATAACGACTATATTGCTCTTCTTCCACTTGAGGGAGAAGCTGCAGACAACGATGAGGTATATCTCTACAGATACAAGGTTGAAGGTGACAACGAACCTGTACTTGAGAATATTGAATCTGATGATGAATACGAGCTTGTATCTGAAGCATTCGATGAAGAATTAGATGCTATGGAGTATGAAGATCTGTACGAAGAAGAGGATAACGAGCAGTAAGAATCTCTTCTAAAAAGCGTGAACGGGTTGTATCTTTATTGTACCTCTGCTTGGGGGACAGAAGATACAACTTTTCTTTTGCCCTTGTCATTGCAACATAAAAAAGTCTTCTTTCCTCT
This sequence comes from [Eubacterium] eligens ATCC 27750, assembly GCF_000146185.1. Taxonomy (NCBI): domain Bacteria; kingdom Bacillati; phylum Bacillota; class Clostridia; order Lachnospirales; family Lachnospiraceae; genus Lachnospira; species Lachnospira eligens. Next base: position 1,249,477 of record NC_012778.1, read on the forward strand.
TCTATCTGCTCATCAAGAACTGCCTTATTATACGGTATTATCCCCTCACATACATCCATCACCATCACGATCTTATATTCAAGCCCTTTAGAGCCATGCATTGTAAGCATATGCACACCTTCCACCGTGTTGTTCCTACGCTGAGTATCACACTGCTTAAGGTATTCTGTAATACCATCAAGCCATTGTGAGAGGCTCATATACCGCGACGCCCTGTGTGCCAGTTCATCAAGCACATTATATAATTCTTCCTTATCAGCCTTATGTTCATATATATAATTTCTTATATATTCATCGTAGCCAATACCCTTTCTTATATAATTAACTGCCGCAAATGGAGACATATTTCTTATCATGTTAATATCAGATGCCAGCTTTTCCACCTGTTCACTCATCTGTTCATTTCTTTCACAGCTTCTCTTCAATGCATTAATATCTGCCGGCTGTGTAATATATGAACGGGTTATATATCGGATTGGTTTATTAATAATACGCAGAAAGTCCATTCTTTCCCTGCTTCCAAGTGCAATCCTTATATATGTCAGAATATCCTTACTTATCCAGTGCTCATATACATCCTGTACTGCCGAATAATCACAGCATGGAATCCCGTCACTTTCAAGCCTTGACATATACATATTCCCAATCACATTAGTTCTTGATAACACAGCAATGTCATCAGCAGCTATTCCGCTGTCAATAAGTCTTCTTATCTCAGATGTAACAAATGCTTTCTCATCATTCAGGCTGTTAAATTCATATATAAACACAGAATCTCCTTGTGAATTGTAGGTCGTTATATCTTTATAATAACGTTGCTCATTTTCCTCTGCTACAGCCCTTGAAGCAAGCACAATATTGCCCGTTGACCTGTAATTAATACACATGTCAATTCTTACTGCATCACTATAATACTTATTGAAATCTAACATTATCTGTGGAGCAGAACCTCTGAATCCATATATACTCTGGTCATCATCCCCCACCACGAAAAGATTCCTGTATCCGTCAGCAAGAATCCTCACAACATCAAACTGAGCCTTATTGATATCCTGAAACTCGTCAACCAAAATGTACTTATACTTATTCTGCCACGCCTTCCTGTAATCTTCCCTCTGCATCAGTAGGTCACGACATAGTCCTATCATGTCATCAAAATCAATCAGATGCTTTTTTACAAGCATATCATCATAAGCCATGTATATTATTCTGAAACTCTGTTGTGGAACAGACATGCTCTCATATTCATCTATATTAACAGCTTCACCCTTAACACGGCTTATCTCAGATAAAACACTTGCTACAGCTTCCTTCTCATCATCATACTCCAGTTCAAGTCTGCACATCTGGTCTTTCACGAATTCATGCTGTACCTGTGGCTTAATAATGCAGCGTGCAGAATAATTATATGCAGCCTTAAGTATTGTAAAAAATACTGCATGAAATGTACCAAATGTTACTGCAGAGTTTCTGCCCTCTGACAACCCCTTAAACTTAAGCTTCATCTGTTCGGCAGCAGCCTTAGTAAATGTAATAACAAGAATATCAGATGGATTGACCCCACACCTGTCAATAAGATATCTTACCCTGTGAGTAAGAACAGTTGTCTTTCCCGACCCCGGTCCGGCAATTACCATACACGGTCCTTTATTATGTTGTATAGCCTGTATCTGTGCTTCATTAAACTGCAAAAGCGGCACCCCTTATAATAATCTTACACAAACAAATGTATACTAAGATTATATAAGTATGTCGCTATTATGTCAATTCAATAATATATATTTTATATTTTATTAATAACTTGTTATATTATCATCAGAATCATCAGTATTAGATATATCCTTGATAACAACATAATATTCAACCTGTGGATTAACCTGTACAAGAACCCTGTCACCCTTCTTATGTCCAAGAAGAGCCTTGCCGAGAGGCGACTCTATACTGATCATTCCGCTTAACGAATCAGCCCTGATTGTAGTAACAATCTTAATAGTCTCAGTGCTTTCATCATCCTCATACAATACCTCAACCGTATTATTAACACCAACCTCATCATCTGCTGATGAATCATCAATAACAGTCGCATTCTTAATAGTTCTCTGCAGGTATCTTATTCTACTCTCGTTCTTATTCTTAAACCTTTTCGCTGCATGATACTCGAAATTCTCACTTAAATCACCCTGAGCCCTTGTCTCCTTGACATCATCAAGTGCAGCCTTTCTTACCTCATGTATCCTGTACTCAATCTCTTCTTCCATCTTTTTGATATCATTCTTAGTAAGTTCGTGTCCCATATCTATCCTTCTTTCTTACCTTTTAATCAATGAAATAATATGAGTATATTTTGCCCTTTTAAGATACATTTTGCAAGTCTATTCTGTCTCGACTTTAAGTGTCTTGATTCCAAATATAAAATACAGCACATGGAAAAGCCATACAAAGCCAAGAATAATTCTTCCAACCGGCACAGCATGCATCATAATAAATCCGATGCTCATAAGAATTGTAACCGTAACCATTATTCTAATCTTGGTTTTCATAGTCATCCCTTTACCCTGCCGTTCTCAACACAGTACACCTTTATATTTTTCTCTCCATATGAGAATGTAACATTTTCAGCAGCAGCGCCCTTAAATTCAATGCTCTCACAGCCTGTAACATCCTTGGTAACCGGCTGTTCATCAAGAATATCCAACACTCTGTTTCCTGCTGTAAATGTGTTCTGCAATATACTTCCAAGATTAGCAAGATTAAGCGTTAGTTCCATTCTTTTTGAATACTTCTCTGCTTTTTCTTTTTCCTTAGCAGTAAGCACCGGTTTACGCGGTGTTTCCATTGAATCAGACATACAATCCTCCTTAGCAAAAATAAGCATATTGTTAGAAATTGCTAACCACATGTTTAAAACGATATTCTAATTTAGTTGTAATTTCAACTATAATCTTACACAATAAATGATGTAAATATATTTTACTTTTTTGCTTGCACTTCCCTGCAGATACGCTATAATATATAAGTCACATTTAAGCATCGGCGTGTGGCTCAGTTTGGTAGAGCGCGTGGTTCGGGACTACGAGGCCGCAGGTTCAAATCCTGTCACGCCGACTAAAAAGCTCATGGGAATTATTTTATTAATCTCCATGAGCTTTTTTATTTTCTATACAAAATTATTTTTAACATAAACAAGTGCCTTATTAACGGCTGGCAATGATATAACCATAAGTGTTATCACTGCTTCAAGTCCAATATAAGAGGCATTATATACTATTGAATAAAGCACGGCACTGTTAAAAAAATCCGGAGTGTATACGGCAAAGAATATCCATCCAGACAGAAATGAACATATAAATCTTCCTATAACTCCAGCTATATATCCCTTAACAAGCCCATGCTTTGAACCAGTGAATATTCCTGATAATCCAAGTGCACCAAACCCTAATATATAATCAAGCATAACCTGTGGAATATTCAAAATATATGGATCAAGTATCAACTGTATAATTCCATATGCAACAGCTGCTGTTAATCCTGCCTTTATTCCATACCAATACCCTACGAGTACAATAAAAAGCATACTAAATAATGTTACAGAACCCCCCATCGGAAGTCTAATAACCCTAATCATAGAAGTTACCACGGCCAGTGCAATTGCCATTGCTGCAAATGCAATATGTTTCGCATTATTTTTCTTATTGCAGTCTCTCGCAACGCAGCCAATTATCAGTAGTGCAACACATAAAATTATAAGTACAGCGTAGCCTGCTCCTTTAAGACTATATGTTACCCCACTGTCATTAACCATTTTCTCAACTAAAAAACTCATAATCTTCCTTTCTTTCGCACCTCATTTAAGTACTTTCAAAAGATTATCTGTTTCTCTTATAAATGTCAAGAAAAACCCAGAGCATGACATTAACTAACTTAACGACTGCTCTGGGTTAATATGTTTTTTATTGCTTTGAATTAAACTCTTTTTTTCTTAGTAGAAGCAAAAATTCCTAATCCTGATAATCCAAGAAGTGAAACAAGCGCTGCAATTGGAGATTTGTCTCCTGTCTGTGCTGACTTATCGCCATCTTTAATTTCTGTTCCAGATGGTACCTCTGTTGTTGGATCTTCCGGTGATGGATTCTCTGGTACTGGATTCTTAACAGTATCTTCATATACTAATATATAAGTAGAGAAAACATCTGATTTAAATAATATTTTCTTTGTATTTTCATCATATGTTGCATCAAGTACATCAACATTACCATTATGAACTCTTAATACACTGTATTTTCTTGTCTTGTTTGCATCTGTATTAATTAATTCATCCGGAACTGACACTTCAATCGCAATTGGTTTCTTTGTTTCGGTAACAGAAATATTTCCATTTCCAATCATAACATTAAGGTCTATATCCAGATACATTCCTGCTTTCTTACCAGAAGACAATTCTGCAAGTTTCTTTTCAGCAGCTTTCTTATCATCTTCATTTACGCCTATATCCTTATTTACTGAAAGAACTATTTTAACATCCTTTCCTTCTGCATCTTTCTTCTGATCATCAGATAAAATATTATCAATTAAATCACTTACAGACTCTTTCACTTCAACAGAAGGTGCATCTTTTCCTGTATCAATAGAAACATCAGTATCCAATGTCGGAGCAGATGGCTTTGGACTATCCGGTGTTGGATCTACTGGTTTCGATTCATCTGGTGTAGAAGGAGTATCTGTCTTATACAATGCGTTAACAACGGCACTAGCATCATAATCGCCCAATACATTATTCATTGCATATACTGAAGCCTGTGTAGATGACAAAAGTGGTCTGTCATTATCTAATACATATCCTGGACCGTATGAACCATATTCTGCAAATCTTGCATTCTTATATGAATTACCACTCATATCACCATATCCTGAATCAATAATTGCTCTTCCAAGATAACAATTAATAAATGTTGTTGAATCATCTTTTCCCCATGGACGAGCCATTCTGTATGAATCATCGGCAACCTTGTCCTCTGCAATGAATCTGCAATTATTAAATACATATCCATAATCTGTAGATGCATATGTTCTGCCTGCTGTAAAGCATCCATCAGCCTTATATTCTGTATATCTTGCAACAATATCGCAATCATCAAAATATGATGTACCAGCTCCGTAAATGAAATCCACATTACCTGTAATATAACACTTAGAGAAGTACTGTCTTGTAACTTCATAGTTTCCATCAGAGCCCTTTACCCTCGAATCTGTAAGAAGAGTATCCTGATATCCAACAAGTCTTACATTAACACAAGCTGTCTTATCTGCAACTATGCAAAGTGCATCTGCCTGCTGGTCGCTGCCATTAGTATATGCAAATGAGTTCTCTACTGTAAGGTTTTCTGCAGTAAATCCATCAGCATCAGAACCTACATACATTGCATTTCTTGTCCACATATCAGTAGCAGTTTTATCTGCAAGAGCTGCTGAATAATAAATATGAGTCTTCTCTGCATCTTCTCCTAAAAGGCTTACATTAGGAACTTCTACTGTTACTCTTTCATTGTACTCCCCATTTTTAATGAATATAACCTTAGACTCTGCATTATCAGCTGATATTGAATTAACAGCTGCCTGTACAGTCTTATAAGTTGCATATCCGTCTACTACATCCCCATCTTTACCTGTAAATGCTGAATCAACCACAATGTTATAATCAGGATTACTTACAAAGTTAAATATTTTCCTTGTTGTCTTTCCAGTTTCATCTTTGAAAAGAACCTCAACATCATTTCTACCTTTAACTAATGATGATGCTTCAAGAATAAATGCTTCATCAGCATTTACTTTCTTGGCTATTGTCTCATTTCCGTTAACAACCATTTTTACAGTTCCAGCTCTGTCTGATTTCATTGCAACAGATGCCTTATCCGCAAATACAGTATCATTATCCTTAGCAACAACTTCTAACTTTGCAGCCTCATTTTCATATACATACTCACCAGTATGTCCATTAGATGCAAGAACCTGTAGCGTTTCTGATGGATTGCTTGTATTATCAGCATTCTTTGCAACAATATAATAATAATACGGTTCCTCAGCCTTTATATCAGAATCTGTATACGATAAATCTCCTACTGTTTTTACAATCTCTGCTTTTCCATCTGAACCAAATGCTTTGTAAATATCATATTCTGTTGCACCTTCAACTGCTGTCCATGAAAGTTCAATACTCTTATCAGTTCCTTTAGCTGACAATATTGTCTTAGCTAATGGTGTTTTTAAGCTGACTGCATTAGTTTCAATTGCTGTTCCCTTTGTATCTCCACCCACAGGAACAACTTTAAACTTATATGAACCATCCTCTTTTACACTATATGTATATGAATTAACCTTAGAATCTCCAGCTTTTACATAATCAGCTCCATCCTTAGATACATATACCTGATACTTAATATTTCCCGTGCCTTCTGTTGCAATATCCCAGTTTACAGAAATGCTGTTTCTGTCATCAGCAACCTTTGCTGTTGCATTGTTAATAACAGGTGCTACTCCGACAGCAATATAATAATCATTCATATCATATACTATTTCACCAGCTTCATTAATAAGCTTAACATTAGCTAAATCAACTGATATTCCAGAAAAAGCAAATCCATAGTTTACAGACTTTCCAGACTGAAGAGCCGAATCAATAACATCCTGTGCAAGATCAATTGTTGCCCCATTAGCTTCTGTGTCAACCAATACATTTCCTGATGCCGAAACAATTTTAACCTCAGCTTTATTATCTGCTTTCTTAGAATATGAAACTGTATATGTTCCTCCAATAGCATCAGCTAATGTACTAGTCTTCGGATCACCACAATTTCCTGTACCCCTGTTACCATATGTATGCTGATATACCTTATTTTTCTGGAAATGTACTACATCAAGTGATGTTTTTTGTTTTTCTTTAGTGCTGAACTGACCAATTGCGATTCCCTGCTTATCCGTTCCACTGTCAACAGAATTAACTGTTATATCAGCTGTAATTGTCAGATTTTCTGAAATCTCAGGGAATAATAGATAATCAATGTGCTTATCTTCTCTTATATTACCCTTATCAGCTTTAGAGCGTGTCTGAGTAATCTTTAATATATTACCGTCAGCAACTTCTTCGTATTTGTTACCTTCAATATATTTACCAGAATACGCTGCGCTTGTTGTATGAGTTGCCTTTAATTCTCCAACATTAGAATCGAACACAACCTTTTTAACCTTATTATCATCCTGATTATACTCAGAAGTAATCTTTACATCTGAAAATGTTGCTGTTGCTCCTTCTGTTGCAAAAAAACCTACTGTCTTTGTATCTATACCACTAAGAGTCTCTGATTTTGTTGGTTTTTCTGGAAATTCTGATGTAGCTGAAACATAATAACTAACAACCTGTCCAACTATCTGAATTTTAACATACACTTCATCACCAGCTTTAGCACTTCCTAAAGGATTTGCTCCATTCTTTCCGCCATGCCTGCCATATCTGATCTGGTTTTTACCAAAATCAGCATATATTGCCTCTGACTGACTGCCAGGTTCACTTGCGTCATTTCTTACAAGAACACCAGCCTGAGCATTTCCACTTCCTGAGACCTTCATTTTGGCAGTAATAGTGACATCACCTTTTGCATTAAAATAAGAATATGATAAATTATCGTTTCCTTTATCCTTATCAAACTTTGTTCCCGCTCCTGTTACTACAACTGTCTTAGCCGAAGAATCATATGTATACGAGCCTTTTCCAGTATGCTCTCCTATCTCTACACTATTCCATATTGTATCAAGTACCTTTGACTTAGCTTGTTCCTGTTCTTCTGCATGTACAATCTTACTAACTCCGAAATTCTGTGTAACCACACCAACAGGTAACATAGTTGCTGTCATAGCAACCACTGCTGCTACACCAACCGCTTTCTTCAATTTTCTTGTTCGTCTCATGATATATAAAAACCTCCCAATTTTTATTGACGCATTCCCGCGCATCACTGAAACATAATATAATTCACACGCTTTTTATTAGCAACTTATATTTTTGCATTTTACTTATTGACTACATGTTTTTTTAGTATTATACTACATTTTGTTAATAAGATAATAAAAATCAAGTCGGTTTTTAGTAATATTGCATAAATGTAATTATAAAGGATATTAAATATATGGATTCAGGCATTAACAATATATCAAGATTCAGAATTGACCATTCATTTCATAAGCTGCACTATGCCATGCATTCTGCACACAGCCACACATACTATGAACTGTTTTACATGATGCATGGCAATTGTACTATTTCAATAGATAACAGGCTTTTCACTCTTTCCGAAGGAAACATTATATTTATACCTGCCAACTCAGTACACAGAACATCATATATTGGTGAGCTTGTTCCTGAAAGAACATATATAGAATTTTCTAAAGACTATATAGAAACCATCAGCCAGACTCTCGGTAAAAACTGGGCTGAGCACAATCTTTGGGGACATATTTTATATATAGAAAAAGAAAAACGCGAAAAAATTGATTTCCTGTTCAGAGAAATCCAGAAGGAATATGATATTGTTGATGGCTATTCAGACTGCTGTATAAGACAGCTTTTCCAATATCTCATTATCAATCTCATCCGTCTTGACAGAAATACTAAAGATATAAAAGAATTCATTACCAATTCAGATAATAAAATTAATCAGAACATGATCATTGCTGCCAAATATATTGCAGAAAATTTTAAGAACGATATTACACTCAAAGATGTTGCCAGCCATTTAAATCTTAATCCATCGTATTTTTCCAGCAAATTCAAGGCTTTTAACAACATCGGATTCGCCGAATACCTACGTAATATCCGCGTCAATCATGCTGAATGGTATCTTATCGAAACAGACTTAAGCCTTTCAGATATTGCCAGCGAATGTGGCTTCTGTAATTCCAATTATTTCGGTGATACATTTAAACTGGTCAATGGAATATCACCATCTGAATTCAGAAAGAATAATAAGCCTAAGAAAGCTGAAAACTGATGTTTTTACATAAAAAAACTGTTACACATGGCCGAAAGCCAAATGTAACAGTTTTTAAATTATATTCAGATCAGCCATTCCATTGATATATTATACAGAATTTCTCACCATTATATCTTAAATATTTTTCAGAGCCATCTGGATAATAAAATGTGAACAAATAATCCTTAGCAGTATTTTTACTATTATAACTGCCATAAATAGTTGCACCAGATCTGTTATATCCGGACATATCAACAGAACGGAACTCATTTGTCCTCATAATTTTTCCATATATAGAATCATCCGTTGTATCTTTACGCCAGTAACTTTCATTAAGATTCAGTGTACCATCACTATTATATACAATATTATCCTCAAAATCTGCTTCAGGCTGCGAACTGCCTGTACCTCCTTGTAAAGCTCTTAATGCTGTCTGCCTTGCAAAATGAAATCCATTATCATCATATGTAAACACATAACAATATGACAAGTCCTTTAAATATATATAATATTCTATATCTTTAGCAGTAACCCTGTTCTTAACATCACTTGTAAATCCCTGCCAGCTGCTGACCGGATTTCCCAATGCATTTACTTTATTAACCAGCTCCATAAACTCAGGAACAGTAGAAAGCGCATTCGACAATTCTTCTGTAGAAACATAACCAGACGACTTAAAACTTGTGCTCCAATAACTCTCCTGAAGATTAAAAGAACCATCATCATTATATACAAGATGCTTTGCCGATGCAGCAGACGGTTTAACATAGCTATTCTGGTTACTATCAGCAGAACCATTATAATTACCTGACGAATCGTCATTACCATCGTTACTGCTGTCAGCCTGAAAGCTTCCGTTTTCTTCTGATGCAGAGCTTTCCTCAGAACTGTTATTTTCTGTACTCTCTGTGCTTATTTCACTTTCCGTTGCAGTTTCTGTCTGTTTTACTGTTTTATTCTCATCTGAATTTACAGTTGTACTCTCATTCTTCTGCGCTTTATTATCTGCGACAGCTTTATTTCCAGATTTCTTAACTCCATTAACGATAAGAATAACAGCCAGAACAACAATTATTACCGCAGCACATGCGCCTGCAATTAATAATTTCTTATCCTTTAATATATTTTTCATATAATTATAATACTCTCTTCTTTCCGAATACAACCATTCCCATTAATGAAACAACTGCAAGTAATGATATCATTACTACAGCAGAATTATCTGATGTCTGTGGAGCCTGTACATCTTCATTTTCTGTAGGTGCCTGTACATCTTCATTTTCTGTAGGTGCCTGTGTGCTTTCGCCTTCCTTTACCTCTGAAGCCTTAGTAAGAACATATGTTGAACAATGATCCTGTGAAACAGTTACATATCCATTTTGACCAACGACAACATTCTGAATTAAAGTAAGAGTATTATCATCATTTACTAATGAATACTGTAAAGTCTGTCCTGCATAATCTGTTCCTACAGGAATTGTTATCTGTGCCTTAGCTGGAAGATTTCCTGAATAGTTAAACTTAATCTGTGATACAAAGCCGTCATTTTTAACTACTGCTTTAACAATATCAGCATTTTCAAAGTCTGATACTATCTGTGTTGTAAAATCATATGCTGATACGCCATCAACCTTGTTCATTGTTCCCTTTGCAAATGTAAATGTAACACCATTATCTGTTTTAATTATTACATCCTTTGTTGCATTCTTGGCTAAAACATCATTGAATTCCTCTGCAGTCATAGACTTGTCTACATTGACAGTATAATTATTATCCGGTTTTACCTCTGAATTATCAGCGAATTTAAGTACAGTCTTATCTACCATATAATCAGGCATAAAAAGTAAAGCATCTCCATCGCCGACACCATCAACACATGTTATATACATATATGTAAAATCAACTTTTGTTGTTGACTGCAGATCCATGCTTTTATCAATATAATATCCCTCATCATCCTTGCAGCCGTAAGCCTTTGAGAAAACTATTTTCTGGAAATGTCTTGTTGTTCCTAATTTACTTGAACCATTAACTGCAAACAGCTCATCATACTCGAATCCTTTATTAAAGCTTCCATAATACATAGGCGGATTTATTCCTATTATTGAACCATTATTAGCCTTAGTAATCACAAGCTTTCCTGCTTCATCCCTTGATAATGAATATCCTATAGCGCCACATGTTTTAATATCATCAAGAGTAAGTGTTGATCTTTCTTCATCAACTTCAATTGAGCTGTTTTCTGAAAAAACATTAAGCCCTGTAAAGCTGGTACCAAAGTATTCATTAATAACCTCAAGATCACAAGCATCAATGTCCTTTACTTCAAACCCTTCTGCATTATACTTAATTATTTTTGATATCTCATCAGCCTTAACTGTCGTAATATTTCCATTAATTCCAGCAGCCATGACAAATGCTGTAATTGCAGCAAGTGCAGTTCCCATTAATTGTTTGATTTTGTTCTTTTGTTTCATTTCCAATCTCCTTTTATTTTTATTTTTTTATATTATATCACTTTTCTTCCATTTTGGACACTTTTATTTTCCATTTTGGACATAATTTTTTTGATCCTAAAAAATTAAAAGAAGGTGAATAATTATGGCAGAAAGAATTAACCAGCACAAGAACCCTTTAGTAGGTTCTAATATCAAAAGACTTCGCATTGAAAGAAAAATGAAAGCTATTGATATTGTAGCAAGATTGCAGCTTATGAATATTGATGTAACCTCTGGAATATTCAGTAAAGTAGAAAATGGAAGAAATAATCCATCCGTAGATATGCTTATAGGACTTACCCATATATTTGAATGTGATTTTAATGAATTTTTTAAAGAACAAACAGACAATAATGATACCTTGTAAAAATAAGAGCCTGCCACACCAATCTGATGTGACAGGCTCTTAAAGCCCGTATTATACGGTTTTAATATACATTTTTAATTAGAACTTGCCATTCTTAGCAGCTTCCTCGATAGAAACAGCTACAGCTACAGTAGCACCAACCATAGGGTTATTACCCATTCCGATTAATCCCATCATTTCAACGTGAGCTGGAACTGATGAAGAACCGGCGAACTGAGCATCTGAGTGCATACGTCCCATAGTATCTGTCATACCATAAGAAGCAGGACCTGCTGCCATATTATCTGGGTGAAGTGTACGTCCTGTACCACCACCTGAAGCTACTGAGAAGTACTTCTTTCCAGCTTCAAGTCTTTCCTTCTTATATGTACCTGCAACTGGATGCTGGAATCTTGTAGGGTTTGTTGAGTTACCTGTGATAGAGATATCAACATTCTCCTTCCACATGATTGCAACACCTTCTGTTACATCGTTAGCGCCGTAGCAGTTAACCTTAGAACGAAGACCATCTGAGTATGCTGTTCTAGAGATTTCCTTTACTTCGCCTGTTGAATAATCCATCTCTGTCTCAACGAATGTGAATCCGTTAATTCTTGAGATAATCTTAGCAGCATCCTTACCAAGACCGTTAAGGATAACTCTAAGAGGTTTCTGTCTAACCTTGTTAGCCTTCTCTGCGATACCGATAGCACCTTCAGCAGCAGCGAATGATTCATGACCTGCAAGGAATGCGAAACATTCTGTCTCTTCTTCAAGTAACATCTTTCCTAAGTTACCATGTCCAAGACCAACCTTTCTCTGGTCAGCAACTGAACCTGGAATACAGAATGCCTGAAGACCCTCACCGATAGCTGCAGCAGCTTCTGAAGCCTTTCTTGCACCCTTCTTGATAGCGATTGCTGCACCTACTGTGTAAGCCCAGCATGCATTTTCAAAACAAATTGGCTGGATACCCTTAACCATAGCATATACATCTAATCCGGCATCCTTAGTAATCTTTTCAGCTTCTTCAATACTAGCTATACCATAGCTGTTAAGAACTGAAGTAATCTTATCTATTCTTCTCTCATATGATTCAAATAAAGCCATTCTAATTGTCCTCCTTACTTAACTTCTTCATCTGTTCTTGGGTCAATAATCTTAACAGCATCTGCAACTCTTCCGTACTGTCCGCAAGCCTTCTCATATGCTGTTGTAGGGTCATCACCCTTCTTAATGAAGTCTGTCATCTTACCAAGGCTGACAAACTTGTAACCGATAATCTGGTTGTCCTTATCAAGGGCAATACCTGTTACATAACCTTCAGCCATCTCAAGGTAACGAGGACCTTTCTTTAATGTACCATACATAGTACCAACCTGAGAACGAAGTCCCTTACCAAGATCTTCAAGACCGGCACCAACTGCAAGTCCACCCTCAGAGAATGCGCTCTGAGTTCTTCCGTAAACAATCTGTAAAAATAACTCTCTCATAGCTGTGTTAATTGCATCACAGACAAGGTCAGTGTTAAGAGCTTCCATAACTGTAAGTCCTGGTAAAATCTCTGCTGCCATAGCTGCTGAATGTGTCATACCTGAACATCCGATAGTCTCAACTAAAGCTTCCTGAATGATACCTTCCTTAACATTAAGAGTAAGCTTACATGCACCCTGCTGAGGAGCACACCAGCCTACACCATGTGTAAAACCTGAAATATCTTCAACCTTCTTATTCTGTACCCATTTACCTTCTGTTGGCACTGGAGCTGCTCCATGATGAACGCCCTGTGCTACTGGACACATATTCTCTACTTCCTGTGTGTAAATCATCTTATTACTCCTTTCGTAATTCATAGTGTTTACTATAAATGAAACGACGGCCAGAAGCCGTCGTCCAAGCCTTGACTATTTTCTCACAAACTTTTGCATTAGTCAATGTGAGACACAACATTTTTACATTAATAAAACAAAAAATTCACATAATTATCTCTTAGTTACTACTTCGCCCTGCTTCTTATATATAGAACCTGCCGGAATAAAGCCCCTTACACTTGAAAGCGGATAAATATTACTCTCTCTTCCAACGATTGTTCCAGGATTAAGTACGCTGCCACAGCCAACCTCAACATTATCTCCAAGGAAAGCACCTATCTTTTTGATACCTGTATCAATATTGCAGTCAGGTCCTTTAATAGTAATAAGCTTCTTGTCAGACTTAACATTAGATGTTATAGAGCCTGCTCCCATATGAGCCTTGAATCCAAGAATTGAATCTCCAACATAATTATAATGTGGAACCTGAACCTTATTAAAAAGAATTACATTCTTAAGCTCAGTTGAATTACCGACAACAGCACCCTCACCTACAATAGCTTTTCCACGGATAAATGCACAGTGTCTTACCTCGGCATCTTTACCGATAATTGCAGGTCCTGCAATATAAGCTGATGGAAATACATTTGCAGTTCTGTGAACCCATATATTCTCCCCACGCTTCTCATATTCATCTTCTGGCAGAGTATTGCCAAGTTCTACAATAAAATCACCAATCTTTGCAAGTACTTCCCATGGATATGTACAGCCTTCAAATACCTTTGCTGCAATAGTTTCATTAAGGTCATACAGATTACTTATCTTTAATGCATCATTATTCATATCTAATATCCTCTTTATATCAATTATTCAACCGTAACAGATTTTGCAAGGTTTCTTGGCTTATCAACATCGTTACCCTTAAGAACTGCTGTATAGTAGGCAATAAGCTGTAATGGAACTGCCGCAACCATAGGCATAAGAAGCTGGTCTGCCTGTGGAAGCTTAATAACAATATCTGCCACTCCATCCTCAATATCAAGCTCTGGTTCTGCAATAAGCACTACAAATGCTCCTCTTGACTTAACTTCCTTAATATTACTTATAGTCTTTTCCTCAAGATTCTTCTGTGTTGCAATTGCAATTACAGGCATCTGTTCTGTAATAAGCGAGATAGTTCCATGCTTAAGCTCTCCTGCTGCATATGATTCAGAATGAATATAAGATATCTCCTTTAACTTAAGAGAGCCTTCCATACTGAGTGCATAATCAAGACCTCGTCCTATATAAAGAAGACTGTCTGCATTAATAAGCTTAGAAGCTGCAAACTGACACTTACTCTCAAGTGCAATGGCTTCTTCAATAACCTCAGGTATTTCTTCAAGCATCTTAGTGTATCTGCTGCATTCTGCCTCATCCATCTTACCATTAGCATAAGCTAATTCAAATGCAATTAAATACATAATTGATATCTGAACCATATATGCCTTTGTTGAAGCAACTGAAATCTCAGGACCCGCATGTGTATATACAACCATATCTGCTTCTCTTGCAATTGATGAACCCTTAACATTAACAATTGCCATAGTATCAGCACCTGCCTGTTTTGCAAGTTCAAGTGCAGCCTTAGTATCAGCAGTCTCACCTGACTGTGATATAACAATCATAAGATCATCTTCACTGATAAGAGGATCTCTGTATCTGAATTCTGATGCAATATCAACAGTTACAGATACTCTTGCCATCTTTTCTATTATATATTTTCCTACCATTCCGGCATGCATTGCAGTACCACAGGCAACAATATATATATTCTTATAATTCTTTAACTTGTCAGGATTGAATCCTTCTGCACTGAAATCAGGCATATCGTCCATGATTCTTGGCATGATTGTTCTCTTTACAGAATCTGGCTGCTCATGGATTTCCTTAAGCATAAAGTGCGCATAACCGCCCTTTTCTGCAGCATCAACATCCCAGTCAGCAGTATTTAATTCCTTATGTATCTCATTGCCATGAACATCATATATCTTAACTGAATCCTTCTTAATAACTGCAATCTCATTCTGGTCAAGAAGATAATAATCTCTTGTATAATGAATAATAGCCGGTACATCAGATGCTATAAAATTCTCATGTTCTCCAACACCAACAATAAGAGGACTGTCCTTTCTTACTGCAAATATTTCATCAGGGAAATCTCTGAACATAATTCCAAGTGCGTATGAACCCTTAATCTCTGATAACACCTTTGCAATAGTCTTCATAGGATCGCCATCATAGTAGTAGTCAAGCAGCTTTGCTGCAACTTCAGTATCTGTTTCACTTGCAAAGCTATATCCCTCTCCGATAAGAAAATCCTTAAGCTTCTTGTAGTTCTCAATAATACCGTTATGTACAATAGTAACTCTCTTATTACCATGTGGATGTGAATTGATATCTGATGGTTCTCCATGTGTAGCCCATCTTGTATGACCAATTCCAACATGTCCTTGTGGTTTTCCCTCTTCATCCATCTTCTCAACAAGGTTGGCAAGTCTTCCCTTGCATTTCTTAACCTTAATATTGCCATGATCAAATACCGCAATACCTGCTGAGTCATATCCCCTGTATTCAAGCTTAGACAATGCATCTACAAGTACATCTGCGCTTTCTCTGTCTCCTACATATCCTGCAATTCCGCACATATATTTAATTCCTTTCACTCATTTACTTATAATTCTTAGCAGTCTCGTTAAAAAGCCCTACAAGCCCCACCTGATTCCTTAATGCCATAACAGCCCTTGTTCTTCTTGAAACAAAACCATCAAGCTTTTCCATATACTCATCTGCTGTAATATTCCCCTCTGCTACACCTGTAAGTCCTTTTTCCCAGCTTGCCGTAAGCTCCGGATTAAGCAGATGCCTGATAGAATTGTCTACAACATCATATATTATCTCGCCTAAAAATGTAGGCGTAATAATCTGTGTCTTAGAATTAATAGAAATATACTTAATAGTATTAAGTTTTTTAAGAATCTCTGCTCTTGTAGCACTTGTTCCTATTCCACTACCCTTAATCTGGGCACGCAGCTCCTCATCTTCAATAAGCTGTCCTGCATTCTCCATTGCAAGAATAATAGAACCTGAATTATATCTCTTAGGAGGTGATGTTTCACCTTCTTTGATATTAAACCCATTAAATGTGATTGTAGAACCTTTTCTGTATTTTTTCAATACCTCAAATAAAGCTACATCACATTTATTATCTTCCTTATTATCGACGCTATCATCATCCTTTACTTTTGCATCATTTCTCGCCTTTGCAAATGAGTTCTTAGCTACGCTAAGATAACCTTCATCTACAAGCACTTTAAATGAAGCATACAGCTTTTCATTCTTTACATCACTGATAATACTTACCTTCTGATAAATAGCCGGTGGATAGAATATACTTAAAAATCTTCTTACAATTATCTCATAGGTTCTCGCAGCTGTAACTGACAAGTTCTTTAAATTATTAAACCCCTGTCCTGTCGGAATAATCGCATAATGGTCTGTGATTGCTTTATCATTGCAGTATCTTGTCTTTTCAATTCCCTTCTGCATATTATTCTGTAATATATGCTCTGCTATCTCCTTCACAGGAGGAAAATTCCTAAGTCCGCCTATATTCTTATGTATTTCCTTACTTACTGCTGTTGATAACACTCTCGCATCAGTTCTTGGATAAGTAACCAGTTTCTTTTCATACAGCTCCTGAATAATATTAAGGGTCTCATCAGGGCTTATCTTAAACAACTTGCTGCATTCATTCTGAATCTCGGCAAGGTTGTACAGAAGTGGTGGATTCTTGGTTTCTTTCTTTCTCTCAATAGAATCAACTACTCCCTGTGCCGGCAGTGGGTCAGATAAGAACTTAACAAGCTCCTCAGCCTTCTCCCTGTCCTTAAAACCATTATCCTTATACAAATACGGTGTGCCCGCATACATACTCTTATCACTCACACGCCATTCTGCGTCAAATGTTGAATTCTCAACCTGTGCCTGACCTATAACCCTGTAGAATGGAGTTTTAACAAAGCTTCTTATCTCCCGTTCCCTTCTTACTACCATTCCAAGAACACATGTCATAACCCTGCCGACAGATACAACTGCCCTGTCAAGATGCAGATAATTGGCAATATTGCGTCCATATTTCAATGTAAGAACTCTTGAGAAATTAATTCCCATAAGATAATCTTCCTTCGCACGAAGATACGCTGAATCACTCAGATTATCATATTCAGATATATCTTTAGCTGTATTAATTCCTTTAAGAATCTCTTCCTCTGTCTGCGAATCAATCCACACACGGCGCTCTTTCTTTCCCTTAACGCCTGCCTCCTGCCTCACAAGCCTGTATATATATTCTCCCTCTCGTCCTGAATCGGTACACACATATATATATTCAACATCATTCCTTGTAAGAATGTCTTTAACTATATTAAACTGTTTCGCAACTGCAGGTATAACCTCATACTTGAATTCCTTTGGTATGAATGGCAATGTGTCAAAGCTCCATCTTTTCAGATTAGGATCATATGCATCCGGGTAGCTCATAGTTACCAGATGTCCGACACACCATGTCACAATATGGTCTCCACCCTCAAGATATCCGTCTTTTCTTGTGAAGTTCACATGCAGTGCCTTGGCAAACTCCTGCGCCACGCTTGGTTTTTCCGCGATATATACGGATTTTCCCATTATATCCCTCATTTCTGTGTCTATTACACAATTATTATTCTCCTGAAGCATCAAGAGTTCCCATATAAGCTGGTATATATTCTTTTATAAAATAATCTGCTTCCGGAATATTCATATCAACAATAGCCTGATATATTGTCTTTTCCGCATCAGCAAAATCCATATTACCAGACTTCTTTTCCTCAAGACATTTGATATAAGCTGACATCTTATCAGCCGCCTTTACATATTTCCAGAGTTCTTCTTCCTCTTCTGTCTCTGATAACACACCCTTATAATGTGCTCTTATATCAGATGACAGACCTGAGAGCATCTGCTCCTCTGCAACATGCTCTACTTCCTTATAAGCATTTCTTATAACCGGATTGTAATACTTTACAGGAGTCGGAAGATCACCCGTAATTATCTCTGTAACATCATGATACATTCCAAGAATTGCAAGCCTTTCAGCATTAATATTCCCACCATATATCTCATTGTTGATAATTCCCAGTGCATGTGCTATGAATGCCACTTCAAGACTATGCTCGCACAGATTCTCATGGCGTGTATTCTGCATAAGTCCCCATCTGTTAATATATTTCATTCTCGACAGCATTGCATAAAAATAATTTTCCTTCAATGTAAATGTCCCCTCTTTACTCTTTAAGTCGTTTCATAATTTTATATCATAATAGGTTTTTAAGCAAGTAAAAAGAGATGCCATCTCTGACATCTCTTTTCTGGTATGTGTATTAGAATTTAATTATTCTGCATCCTTAGGAGTGATATAACCCTGTGCCTTAAGAAGCTCTGCAATAAGAACAGCTCCACCTGCTGCACCTCT
Organism: [Eubacterium] eligens ATCC 27750; assembly: GCF_000146185.1. NCBI lineage: Bacteria > Bacillati > Bacillota > Clostridia > Lachnospirales > Lachnospiraceae > Lachnospira > Lachnospira eligens. Next base: position 1,268,703 of record NC_012778.1, read on the forward strand.
TAATGTGTTGTGTGAAAGACCAACAAACTTATAATCAAACACACTGTCTTCTCTTAAACGGCCAAGTGAAACACCCATTCCATTCTCATAATTAACATCAAGCTTAACCTGTGGACGGTCATCCTCTTCAAGATACTGGATGAACTGCTTTGGAGCACTTGGAAGATTAAGTTCCTGTGGAACTCCCTTGAAGCTTCTCCACTTTTCAATAATCTGTTCCTTAGTAGGCTTCTTCTCAAAGTTAACAAATACTGCTGCTGTATGTCCATCAAGAACCGGAACTCTGATACACTGGCATGTGATAACCGGATCACTTGCAGGAACAATCTTTCCGTCCTCAATCTTACCCCATAATCTTAAAGGCTCTTTTTCAGACTTTTCTTCTTCTCCACCAATATAAGGAATGATATTCTCAACCATCTCTGGCCACTGCTCAAATGTCTTACCAGCACCTGAGATTGCCTGATATGTTGTTGCAACAACAAGCTTTGGTCCGAATTCCTTTAATGCATTAAGAGCAGGTGTGTAGCTCTGGATTGAACAGTTAGGCTTAACACAGATAAATCCTCTCTTAGTACCAAGTCTTTCTCTCTGATACTTAATAACTTCAAGATGCTCTGGGTTGATTTCTGGAACAACCATAGGAACATCTGGTGTCCAACGATTAGCACTGTTATTAGAAACAACTGGAACTTCTGCCTTAGCATATCTTTCCTCTATAGCCTTAATCTGGTCCTTAGGCATATTAACTGCACAGAATACGAAATCTACCTTAGAAACAATTTCATCAAAATCCTTATCCATATCATATACAGTCATCTTCTTAACGAACTCTGGCATTGGTGTCTGCATCTTCCAGCGTCCTTCAACAGCATCTTCATAAAGCTTTCCTGCTGAACGTCCTGAAGCTGCTACTAAAACGACCTCAAACCAAGGATGATTCTCAAGTAATGTTATAAATCTCTGTCCTACCATACCTGTACCGCCAAGGATACCAACTCTTAACTTATCGCTCATTTTTAACTCCTTCAATATGTAAAATCTAAAAGACACTTCCCTCTGTTCTGTCTTTCTGTGACGGACATTTGTTTTTGTGTCTAAGAAAATATATCACAGCCCATTGGATAATGCAAGTGATTTTTAAGTTTTTTAGCATTTTTCTTTATATTTTTATTTGAAATCAAAAGAAGCCCCCGGCATTATACCGAAAGCCTCTTTTAGAAATATTAGGAGAAGTAAATTCTTATAAGTATATTATTAATCGAATATTACTTTACTCTGCGTCTTTTTGATACAACTGCTACCCCTGTAAATACTGCTAATGCACTGATAAATATAATTACATACATCATCATATGGCTTGCATCACCTGTCTTTGTCTCATCTGCTGCAACTTCTGGTGTTTTAGCTGATGCTGTTGTATCTGAAGCTACCGTCTCAACCTGTGAGTTAGTAATCTTTTCCTCGTCTGCTGCAATCTCTGCTCTCTTAGCCTCAGTTGTGCTTCCAGCTGCCTGTGTTGGCTTTGTTGTTGGTGCTTCTGTAGGTGCTACTGTTAGCTCTGTTGTTGGTGCTTCTGTAGGTGCTACTGTTGGCTCTGTTGTTGGTGCCTCTGTAGGTGCTACTGTTGGCTCTGTTGTTGGTGCCTCTGTAGGTGCTACTGTTGGCTTTGTTGTTGGTGTCTCTGTTGGCTTTGTTGTTGGTGTCTCTGTTGAGCCTGTTAATGCTATACCATTAGATACCTCAATATAATATACATTAACACCGCCTGAAACTCCTGCTAAATAATATTCTCCTGCCTCTTTAATATTAAATGTTGCTGATACGAGATTCTTTCCACCAAGTTCTGCTGATGATGCTACAACTTTTCCATCATCATCAAGAATCTGTAACTTTCTAGCCTCTTTGCTAGATGAGCTCATAGCATATACAGTAACTGTTGATGCTCCTGCTGTCTTGAATTCAATTGCTCTCTTTGTTGTTGTTCCAGTTCCACCAAGCTTGATTCTCTGCTTAAAGTTCTTTCCGTTGTATGACTTGCTGTTAGAATCAACAGAAACCATACTGTCTGCTGATGCTATAATCTTAAATCCATCCGCATAGATTGATGAATTGATATCTCCTGCTGTCATATCATTGGCATTAAGAACAAGCTTCTTTCCTGCTGCTTCTGTAGGAGCAGCTGTTGTTGGATTCTGTGTTGTTGCCTCTGTAGCCTTTGTTGGAGCCTGTGTCTCCTTTGTTGTTGCCTCTGTTGCCTTTGTTGGAGCCTGTGTCTCCTTTGTTGTTGCTTCTGTTGCCTTTGTTGGAGCCTGTGTTGCCTTTGTTGTTTCCTGTGAAGAAGATGTTTCCTCTGTCTTTGTTTCATCTTCCTTTACATTAGTGTTTACTAAAACCTTTATAATCTGGTTAGCAGCACTAAAATGTGCTCCCATAGTTGCATATTCACCAGTTGTCTCATAAAGTCCCTTAACATTAATGGTTCCATCTGCATTTCTTATCTGAGAATCAATGTTCTTATTAGTATCAATAGTATTATTAGTGTTAATAAACATACCTGATATACCAGATGGATTGCTTACAACATCCCCCTTCTTGTCTCCACTTGCCATTACTGTTGGTATCATGCCTGATATTCTATAATACTTCTTAGAGTTAAAATAGATTGAATTTAACATCTTTCCAACAAACTTATCTGAATCCGTATCATTTACAGATACAAGGCCCATATACATAGAATCACTTGATGATCTGTAGAATGTGAAGTTGCTCTTCTTTGCATATTTACCATTAGCAACACTTGTGCAGTTCATTATTGTTAATGCACCACCGTTACCATTATCTGTAAAACCACATGCACCATTATTTAATGCAAGACAGTTTAATACAACATGAGGTGTAGGAACAGCTTTATTGCTTCCACCAAGCTTGAATCCATTCATATCTCCGGCAGCCTCTCCAGAACCATCTGAAAGCTTTCCGTTACCATATGCTATACAGTTTCTGATTGTGACAACTCCGATTGAACCTGTCGCTGGCTTAGCGTAAAGATCCCATCCATCATCTGAATTACAGTATGAGATACATCCATCAAATACATTGCCTTCTCCACATGTAAGCTTAGCTGCGAATCCATCTGCATTTTCACCATTTCCACCCTCATCAACTGGGTCAACATTATTAAATGATGTACAGTTGATAATCAGGTTATTGCTTGGCCATGTATCTTTAATCGGCTGTGCATTTGCATCTTTTCTTGCAATCTGAAGACCTGTATCTCTGTTAGCCTCAAATACACATTTTTCAAAAATGTTATTGTTTCCAGAAAGAAGAACACCATTATCTCCTGCATGATAGAAGTTTATTCCTTCAAAATACCAGTAATCAGCATAATGAATAAGTCCTCTGTTAAATGATGCTAACTTCTGTGATGAAAAATCAAACTTAACACTCTTGCCGTATTCTGCCTTAAGAATGATATAGTTATCTGCTACTCCATTATTAGTGATGTATAATGCAGGAGCGCCTGTCTTTCCCTTGTCATCCGTTGCCATCAGGCTTTCGATTGAATCAAACTTATAAGTTCCTTCTTTAATAATGATTACATCTCCTGCCTTTGCATTATCAATTGCTGCACGGATTTCTTCTGAAGTTGAAACATATTTAGCATTCTTAAATTCAGAATCTTTCTTTGTGCTTATATCTGTATATGCACCTGAATATGAAAGACTCTTTGAATCATATTCACCTGCCTCAGAAGGAACTGAAGGTGTCTGTGTTTCCTTTGTTGTTTCTTCATTCTTTGTTATAGCTTCTGTTTCTTTTGTTGTTTCTTCATTCTTTGTTGTAGCTTCTGTTGCCTTTGTTGTTGCCTCAGTCGCTTTTGTTGTTGCCTCAGTTGCCTTTGTTGAAGATTCTGTTGAAGCCTGTCCTTTTTCAGTTACAACTACCATATAAATGTAATTTTCGTTCTTCTTCTGCTTAATTACATATGTTCCTGCTTTGCCTAATTCAACTGTTCTATACTCAACAGATGTTCCAATATTACTAAATAATACATCATCATTTACTTTTACTGAAGAATCTGACTTCTTAGCCGAAACTAATATAGATAATGTTGCATTATCTGTAGTTGTTTTAAATGCAATTGAACCTTTTGAATCAAGTTTAACTGCTTTACTATATGTTTTTCCATTATATGTTGCTTTAATACTCTTTAATGATTCACTAATTGAAAAATAAGAATCATTTGTTTCATTATCTGCAATATATGTATGAGTTGCACCTGTAGCTGCTGTCTCTTTAGTTGTTTCCTCAGCCTTTGTTGTCTCATTGTCCTTTGTTGTTGCTTCTGTTTCCTTTGTTGTAGCCTCTGTTGACTTTGTTGGCTGCTCAGGTGCTACAACTGTTCCTTTAACACCGCCTACTGATACAAGACTTGTATTTCTATAGTTTGTAACAGTAGCCTTTAATTCCTTATTAACAGAATAATCATCATTATCTGCATCTGTGAACTTCCAATCAATAACACCTCTTCCAAGACTTCCTGCACCCTTTGAAGATGTTACTACTGAAGGTACATCTTCTGCATTATTAAGGCTTCCTGATTTAACTCCGAGATCCTTAGTTGTATCAAAGTTATCATAAGATGTTCCACCTGCTACTGTCTTATATGAAGATGGAACTTTCTCATCTGCTGACTTTGCAAGGTATGCATCAAATGATGCCGCATTTGCAGAATCACCAGTTTCTGAAACAGCATTTGCATAGATAATCTTCTGTGCACCTACGATAACATTTCCTGATGCTTTAATGATACCACCGTTCTCACCTGAGAATGTGCCCTCACCAAGTGCATCACTTCCCTGTTTAGAAGAAAGCATTGGATATTTACAATTATTAAAATAATTATTCTGTATAAATAATGAAGAACCCATTGTTGAACCAGCACCATACTTTGCATTGCCATCATAGTAGTTGTTATACATATGCACTGACATTGTTCTTACTCTTGCATGTCTTGAATCAGAGTGATCAAACCAGTTATGATGATATGTAATATAGTTAGGACCAGACTCGCTCTTCATTCCACATAACGAGCACTTACCCGAGTCATAAAAATGTACATATGAAACTGTTATATACTGTGAATTACCTTTAATGTCAATTGAACCATCACCCTTTGCCTGGTCAGCATCTCCACCTGCTTTACCATAGTACAGATCAACATTGTGAATCCATACATTGCAGTTTGCTGTATCGAGAGAAATACCATCATCCATGAAATTGATAATTGAGAAATTTCTCATCTCAACATTTCCTGCATTTCTTAAGAGGAAACCGAATCCATTGATTGTCGCATCATTTCCGATACCCTCTATTGTCATATTAAGATTTGAATAAGCACTAGCTCCTTTAATCTGTACTCCCTCAGATGAACTTGAAAACTTATCCATTGCAGCATCTGTAACACATCCGATTACACGGACATCAAGTGCTCTTGTTTCTATCCCCTTGCTAGCACTCTTTGTATATGCATCAATTATTGTCTGAAGACCTGTATATTCCTTCTCTCCCTTTGCCTCTTTTACTGATGCCTTAATTGTCTTTGCATTATCGTTAGTAACATAAAGAACAATTGCATCTTTCTTAAGTGTTCCATCCTCATTGTAAGCACCTGAACCTGTCTTATACTTTGATTCAGATGAGAATGCAAATCCAGATCTGTCATATGAACTTACAGTAAGTGTATCAGTTACTTTTGCTTTTCCTGCAACTTCTTTTCCGTCCTTTACAGGAACAACCTTAATAACATAGTCTCCTGCTGCAAGTCCTACAGCATCAACTCTCCAATAATCATTGTATTTTCTTATTAATTCATTATCAATTCTTGTGTAAGCAGAATCATCTGCATCAGCCTTCTTTATATAAGCTGTATACCCATCTGCCTCTTTATCAATAGACCACTGTGCATATGCCGATTCTAACCAGCCCGCCGATGTTCCATCGATAAACTTTACTGCACTTACTTCAGCTTTTGCTGTTAAAAGTGAAGTTGGAATAACGATACTTACTGTCATAACTAACACAAGTATCCATGCCCATTTTCTACGGGCTGCTTTGCTTATTATAGCCTTCATAGTTCTCCTCCCAATGCATCTTTTTATGCACATTAGTTATAATGTGCAAGCACTATGGCGCTATCTTAGCAATTTTTCACAAATAAAGATATAGTACTTCCATAGGCTTTTGGTACCAGTTTGTTTTAAATAGTACTATTCTATGATAAATACCTACTTTAAGGGGGATTTTTCGTTATCTTGTATGAATATCAACATTCAATCCACTATATATTGTGCATGTTGTACATAACTAATTATATCCATGCGTACATCATACATTTACAACCGATATTCCTCTTCAATTAAAAAGGCTCACAGCAAAAAAGCTGCCCCCAATGGATAACTCCATCGGAAGCAGCCTTGTAATAATATTATATTTTATTAGTAAGCAATACCATTAGATACTTCTACATAATAAATATTAACTCCACCAGATTCTGATACAATATAATATTCACCTGCTTCATCCAGTCTGAATGATACTGATTTAAGTGATGAGCCTGGAATCTTTGATGTACTTGTTACATCATTGCCATTCTTATCAATAATCTTAATAAGTCTGCTTGTATCTGTATCTGAGCTTGTAGCATATATCTTTACCTTAGATTCACCTGCTGTCTTAAATGCAATAGCTCTTGCATATTCACTTCCTGCACCGCCAAGCTTGATTCTCTTAGTAAAGCTGATGTTCTTATAGTCTTTTGCACTCTTATCAACTGTTACTGTTTTCTTGCTTGTTGCAACAATCTTAAATCCATCAACAACAGTTGAGCTCTTAATCTTGCCTGTTGATACATCGTTAGCATTAAGAATTAACTTTTCACCCTTTGTGGATACTGAGGTTGCTTCAGTTGCTTTTGTCGGAGCCTGTGTCTCCTTTGTTGTTGCCTCTGTCGCCTTAGTTGGAGCCTGTGTCTCCTTTGTTGTTGCCTCTGTCGCCTTTGTCGGAGCCTGCGTCTCCTTTGTTGCTGCCTCTGTCGCCTTTGTTGTTTCCTGAGCCTTTGTTGTCTCTTCTGGCTTAGTTACTTCAGATGATGAATTCTTTGAAGATACACTAATCATCTGATTAGCAACATTGAATCTTGCTCCCATTGATGCATAGCTTCCTATTGTCTCATAGAGACCGTTCATATTAACAGTTCCATCAGAATTTCTAAGCTGTTTATCTATATTTTTGCTCATATCAATTGCATTAACAGTGTTCTTAAACATTCCGGCTGTCTTAGCAGGGTCAGTTACAACAGTTCCCTTCTTATCACCACTCACTAAAGATGTAAGAACAGAACCTGTAAGACTGAAATACTTTCCAGAGTTGTAATAGATTGAGTTAGCCATCTTGCCTGTGAACTTATCTGAATCTATTGCACCTGCTGAAACAAGTCCCATGAATATTGCATCACTTGATGTTCTGTAACATAAGAAGTTGCCCTTCTTTGCAAATTTACCATTGCCCCATGCTGTGACATTCATAATTGTAAGGCCTGTTGGGTTATTATTATCTGTAAATCCTGTTGCACCATTGTCAAATGATAAGCAGTTCATTACCTTATGTGGTGTTCCAACACCTGAACCGCCAAGCTTGAAGCCATTCATATCTCCATTAGCATAATGAACACCATTAGATAATGTTCCATTATTAAATGCCACACAGTTTCTAATTGTAATTACACCTATAGGACCTGTTGCACTCTTTGCAAATAAATCCCATCCATCATCTGAGTTGCTGTATGATATACATCCATCAAACACATTGCCTTCACCACATGTAAGCTTTGCAGCAAAACCATCTGCATTCTCACCTGTACCGCCCTGGTCAGGGAAATCACAGTTATCATGTGATGTACAGTTGATAATCAGGTTATTTGATGGCCATAAATCCTTAGTAGCAGCTGTTGTGTCATATCTTGAAATCTGAAGTCCTGAATCTCTGTTTGCCTCAAATACACATTTTTCAAAAATGTTGTTATTACCAGCAAGTAATACTCCGTTATCACCTGCGCCATAGAAGTTAATTCCCTGGAAATACCAGTAATCTCCATCTACAACTACACCTCTGTTAGCTCCATCAAGCTTCTGTGCTGAGAAATCAAACTTAACTTCCTTGCCACTTTCAGCCTTTACAATAATATAAGAGCCTGATTTTCCATTCATGGCATTATTAATTACGATTGTATCAGAAAACTTATATGTTCCCTCTTTTACAATAATTACATCGCCGGACTTAGCTGAACTGATTGCATTAAGAATTTCATTTGAAGATGATACATACTTTGCATTCTTGAAATCTGCATCCTTCTTATTACTGATATCTGTGTACGCACCTGAGTAAGAAAGACTTGTCTTATCGTATGATGTTGTTGCATCTGAACCAGCTGTTTCCTTCTCAGTTGCCTTTGTTGCGCTCTCTGTTGCTTTTGTTGTTGTCTGTGTTTCCTTAGTTGTTGCCTGTGTAGCTTTTGTTGTACTCTCTGTTGCCTTAGTTTCTTCTGTTGTTGGATCTGGTGAAACAATCTTTGCATTAGTACCACCTACAGAAACAAGGTCTGTATTCTTGTAATTAGTAACTGTTGCCTTTAATTCCTTATCTATGGCATATACAGAATCATCTTTATCAGAGAATGTCCATGGAATTACTCCACCGCCAAGGCTTCCTGCTCCCTTTGCAGATGTTACTACTGAAGGTACATCTTCTGCATTATTAAGGCTTCCTGATTTAACCCCGAGATCCTTAGTTGTATCAAAGTTATCATAAGATGTTCCACCTGCTACAGTCTTATATGAAGATGGAACTTTTTCATCTGCTGATTTTGCAAGGTATGCATCAAATGATGCAGCATTTGCAGAATCACCTGTTTCTGAAACAGCATTTGCATAGATAATCTTCTGTGCACCTACGATAACATTTCCTGATGCTTTAATGATACCACCGTTCTCACCTGAGAATGTACCCTCACCAAGTGCATCTGTTCCCTGATTAGATGAAAGCATTGGATTCTTGCAGTTTCTGAAATAGTTATTCTGTATGAATAATGAAGAACCCATTGTTGAACCTGCACCATACTTTGCATTGCCATCGTAGTAGTTGTTATACATATGCACTGACATTGTTCTTACTCTTGCATGTCTTGAATCAGAGTGATCAAACCAGTTATGATGATATGTAATATAGTTAGGACCAGATTCACTCTTCATTCCACATAAAGAGCACTTACCTGAGTCATAAAAATGTACATATGAAACTGTTATATACTGTGAATTACCTTTAATGTCAATTGAACCATCACCCTTTGCCTGGTCAGCATCTCCACCTGCTTTACCATAGTACAGATCAACATTGTGAATCCATACATTGCAGTTTGCTGTATCGAGAGAAATACCATCATCCATGAAATTGATAATTGAGAAATTTCTCATCTCAACATTTCCTGCATTTCTTAAGAGGAAACCGAATCCATTGATTGTCGCATCATTTCCGATACCCTCTATTGTCATATTAAGATTTGAATAAGCACTAGCGCCTTTAATCTGTACTCCCTCAGATGAACTTGAAAACTTATCCATTGCAGCATCTGTAACACATCCGATTACACGGACATCAAGTGCTCTTGTTTCTATCCCCTTGCTAGCACTCTTTGTATATGCATCAATTATTGTCTGAAGACCTGTATATTCCTTCTCTCCCTTTGCCTCTTTTACTGATGCCTTAATAGTCTTTGCATTATCGTTAGTAACATAAAGAACAATTGCATCTTTCTTAAGTGTTCCATCCTCATTGTAAGCACCTGAACCTGTCTTATACTTTGATTCAGATGAAAATGCAAATCCGGATCTGTCATATGAACTTACATTAAGTGTCTTAGTAACCTGTGCTTTGTCAGTAACTTCCTTTCCGTTCTTTACAGGAACTACCTTAATAACATAGTCACCTGCCGCAAGTCCTACTGCATCAACCCTGTAGTAGTTCTTATACTTTCTGATAAGTTCATTGTCGATTCTTGCATAAGCAGAATCTGACTGGCTGGCTTTCTTGATATATGCTGTATATCCTTCTGCCTGATTATCAATGGACCACTGTGCATATGCTGACTCTAACCATCCTGCCGCACCATCAATAAATTTTACTGTTCCAACATCTGCCTTCACTGTAAGAAGTGATGTAGGAATCACGATACTCACAACCATAACTAGTGCAAGTACCCATGCCCATTTTCTACGGGCTGCTTTGCTAATAATAGCTTTCATGTTTTGCTTTTCCTCCTCAATACATTAATTTGTGCATTTTGCTTTAACAAGCAAGGGTTTATGTCATTATATTAGCAACTTTTACTCAAAAAGTACATGTATGTTAAGTAGGAAATAGGTACCATATTCATAATTTTTATGTATTTCATGTGAAAATATGTCAAAAATATGTAAAACACCGTAGCACATTTGCTGGTAAGCTAATATGCCACGGTGCAGATTAAACATCCGGATATTCAAATATATATCTCTCATACCCATTAATTATCTTAGTATTCTCATTATACTCATATTCCTGCTTAAACTTCATCTGGTAGCTCTTATGGATATGACCATGGATAAAATACTTAGGCTTATATTTTTCCAACAGATAATTAAAGCCCTCAAAACCCTTATGCGGTTCGTCAGGCCCGTCACCTATTCCCGCTGCCGGAGAATGTGTAAGCAATATATCAAAGCCCTTATTCTTCTTTATCGAAAACCACATTTTATTAATCCTGCGGTTCATTTCTTTCTGTGTATACTGGTTCTTTCCCTTCTTATATCTTATAGAACCACCAAGTCCCATTATACGGACCCCCTTATACACATATATCTTATTCTCAATATTGATACATCCATCCGGTGGCTGTATCTCATAACAGTCATCATGATTGCCATGCACATAAAGAACAGGTACTTTTGTAAATGATGCCAGAAACGACAGATACTGGGGCTTTAAATCCCCTGCTGAAAGTATAAGATCTATACCTTCCAATTTTTCCTTTTCGAAATAATCCCATAAGTACTTTGATTCAACATCCGCTAACACAAGTATTTTCATTAATAATTCCCCAGCCACCACTGCAGGCAGCATGCTTTCTATTCTTCTTCTTTGATAACACCCTGAAGTGCCATTTTTAATTTAGCATTATCTGTAAGTTCATCATACCGAGGCAGTCTGCCAACCACATTATCAAGCAGCCAGTCCATAGTAATTATATGTTCCGGATCAATAAGCTTTCCTTCTTCAACCCTTATATTACCCTGCTGATCTTTTAATTCGCCCTCAAACACTCTGAACCTTGCCTCCTTAAGTTCTTTCTCAAAGAGCTTTACAAGCCTCTTAGTTGCTGATGGAAGGCTCTCTGAATATATAAGATCAACAACTCCTGCTGACATTCCCCACCAGTAATTAAGTGCTTTTACATTATCTCCGTCCTCATCCTTACTCCATGAACCGCTCATAATGCTCTGGATAAGCTTTTCATAAAAAACTCCCCAGTGCCATACAGGCATAGCCAGATGCTTATCTGAATCACTTGCTTTATACAATCCAAATCTTCTCTTGCTCTTGCCCGGAGTAATCATATCCTGATTAGATATAATGCTTATATTCTTCTTAGCAAGATTTCCCTCAGAATCATTATCATTAATACTATTCCATTCAAGGTAAACCTTGGCTCTTGGATTAACAAACTTTACTCCCAGTGCAAATGCATTAATATTCGCACACGCTCCATAAACCGGATTATCAGCTATATAACCAACATTATCATCATCAGCCATTGAGCCTGCAATAATTCCCGTTATAAACTTTGCTTCAAACATTCTCGCATAATATGACCTTATATATTTATGTGAAATATTAAGTGAACAATCAAGAATCTTTACTGACGGATGTGCTATTGCAGCTTTTAGTCCGGCCATACTCATTGCCGACGATGTCAGGAATATCAGGTCACAGCCTTTCTCTATAAGTCTGTTAATTGCTGCCTCATCACTCTGCTCTGGTATCACATTCTCCTCTACATATGTTTCTATCTGGTCACCAAATGTATCATCAATATACTGTCTTCCAAGCTCATGTGCATAGCACCACTCTGAATCCTGCGGAGTCTTTTCATACACAAATCCAACCTTAAGCTTCTTAACTCCTCCCATTGGAAGCAGATAGCTTAATATATTCTTCTTAGGTGCTGCAGCTGGTGTCATCTTAAGTTCCACTTCGCTGTTATCATCAATAAGCTCGAATTCAGCCCATGTCTTGGCAACATTCTTTGCCATCTCAGACTTAGTCATTCTCTTAACAGCATCATATCCGTGAATGTGAATGAATCGTAAAAATGAATCTCCCGTCGGAAAATCGAACTTATCCCCTCCTCTTGATTCATAAGCAAGCCTGAAATTAAGATAGCACGAAACAAGGTCTTTCTTATCATCCTCATCCATTGGTTCTCCTGGTGTAATTCCAACCAGCTCCATAAGAGTTGTAAAACTGCCCTCTTTACTGAAATATATATCATTTAACTTAGTAGATTTATAAAAATCCATGAATTCATAATATATCTTAACATCAGGATCATCACTATACTTAGGTATCTTTCTTATAACCTGTGCACTTACTGTCACCGCCTTAAAATACTTAAGTACACTGACTCTTTTATTACCTTCAAGCACATAGAACTTATTCATGTACTCATATACTTTAATATCGTCTCTTATTCCCTCATTTACCTGACTGTCGCTAAGTGAAGCCCACTTTGCCGAAAATTCTGTTCCCCAGTCAAGTATAGGCATAAAGTTGTCTGCAAATGCTGTAGTTCTTCCTGCTGTACATGTTCCTACTACCAGCCTTAATGGAATCTGGTCACTTCCAAGACTGACTTCTCTGTCAATACTGCTTTCATCAATAATATCCTCCAGAACCGGAAGATATGGATAAGTACCCTTATTTACACACGCATGATATTCTTTTTTACCAATCTTTACTGCACTGAGATAATCCTGCACTGACATATCTTTTACCTTTCCTTTCTGTCTGCATTCTACCCTTTAATGTTCCTGTATGTAACATTTGCAGACCGCCATATCTTATTTATTTCTACTTACATATATAAAACTATCACATTTTCACCAAAAAATACACCTTAAAATTGACTTTTGTTAATTATGCTAGTATCTTATTCGATAGGCTTGAAATTTTTCTATATTTCCGGTCTGAATAAAATGCATGCAGATACGCATTTAAAGAAATGGAGTATACATATGAATATTGAATTTTCTAAAAGAGCTGACCGCTTTGGCAGCAACATTTTTAATATACTTAATGAAAAGAAGAACGACCGACTTGCACAGGGAAAGCCGGTATATAACTTTACTGTAGGGACTCCTGATTTCAAGCCTGATGAATCTGTTATGAAGGTTGTTTCAGATGCAGCACTTGATCCTGAGAATTACAAATACTCACTTGGTGATACTGATGAGCTGCTTGACGCCGTATGCAAATGGTACAAACGCCGTTACAACACTGTTATCACACCTGATGAAGTCACCTCTGTATTCGGAACTCAGGAAGGTATGGCTCATATTGCCCTTGCTTTGTGCAATCCGGGAGATTTATGCTTAGTTCCTAATCCGGGATATCCTATATTCGAGATTGGACCATTCCTGTGTGATGCACAGATTGCTTATTACAATCTTCTTCCAGAGAATGATTATCTTATAGATTTTGATTCTATTGATGAAGATACTGCAAAAAGAGCCAAAATGATGGTTGTATCTTATCCACTGAATCCTGTATGTGCTACTGCACCTGATGAATTCTACGATAAACTCATCGCATTTGCAAAGAAATATAACATCATTATTATTCACGACAACGCATATTCTGAGATTATATATGACGGACAGATTGGTGGCTCTTTCTTAAGCCACGAAGGTGCTATGGAAGTCGGAGTTGAATTCAACTCTCTTTCTAAGACTTATAATCTTACTGGTCTGCGCCTTTCATTTCTTATCGGAAACCGTGAAATCGTAAGCAAATTCAAAACTGTCCGCTCACAATTTGACTATGGAACAAGTCTTATATACCAGAAAGCTGCTGTTGCTGCACTTAACGGTCCGCAGGAATATGTCGCTGACAACCGTGCTGAATATGAGTTAAGAAGAAATGCTCTCGTTGCCGGAATTAAGAAGCTTGGACTTAAACCTGCTGATGTTAAAGGCACAATGTTTGTATGGGCTGCCATTCCTGACGGCTATACCAGTTCAGCTGATTATGTTATGGAACTTCTTAATAAGACTGGCGTTTTATGTACACCTGGAAGCAGCTTCGGAAGCCTTGGAGAAGGTCATGTAAGATTTGCCCTTGTACTTCCCCATGAAGAAATTGAGAATATTTTTTCTAATCTGTAATTCACTAAAAAACATAATATACGTACAAAACCCCGTATCCTGCAAAACAGAATACGGGGTTTATATGTATCTTTGCTATTAACAATCACTGGTAATTAGCCACGGATCTTCTTAACAAGAGCAACAGCCTCTGCTGTCATATCCTTAATCTTGTCAAATTCTCCTGCCTTAATCATATCACCCTTAACCATCCATGAACCACCACAGCAGAATATCTTATCGCATGATAAGAATTCCTCAAGGTTAGCTGTGTTGATACCACCTGTAGGCATGATTCTTACATTAGTGTAAGCTGCGCACATAGCCTTGATCATCTTAATTCCACCTGCAGCTGTAGCTGGGAAGAATTTAACTCTTGTAAGGCCTCTCTTAACAGCCTGTGCAAGCTCTGAAGGTGTAACGATACCTGGCATAACAGGAATGTTCTTAGAAATACAGTAATCAACGATTTCTGGATCAAATCCTGGGCTTACGATAACTGAAGCACCAGCTGCTACAGCTCTGTCAACCTGCTCTGTTGTAAGTACTGTACCTGCTGCAAGTACCATATCTGGATATGCTTCATGCATAAGACGGATAGATTCCTCAGCTGCTGCTGTACGGAATGTAACCTCTGCACAAGGAAGACCACCATCAACTAAAGCCTTAGCTAATGGAAGTGCATCTTTAGCATCATTCAATACTACTACTGGAATTACTCCAAGTTCTTCAAATTTGTCTGCAATATTGCTCATAATTATATAGACTCCTTTCATATTTTCCCAATCTCTGGGATAATTTTGTCCGCAAATATTCTATCACACTCTCAGCACCATTACAAGCATTATAAATGTTGTTATTCCCTCAGCAACGGCATACGCAAGCCATACTCCTGTCATTCCAAAAAGTGCTGACATTACAAAAACTGCACCTAAAATCAGCACAAATCCTCTTGCCACAGAAACAACTGCCGCTTTAAACGCATCCTCTGTTGCACTGAATGCACCGCCACCTACAATATTAATTCCCGCAAAGAATATTCCAATAAAATATAACTTAACGCCTTCTGTTGCGTAAAGCCTTAACATTTCTGAACCTTCACTGTTAAACACTGCGACAAACTGTCCTGCAAATATAAACAATATACTATACATAACCGCTGCAAGTACCAATGCTGTTGTATATCCCATTCGTTTTAACTGTTTACATCCATCCTTGTCTCCCCTGCCGAAACAACTGCTTATAAGTGGCTGACTTCCCTGTGCAACACCATTAAATACCGCAGTTGTGACAATTGCAATATTAGCCACAACTCCGTATGCAGCTACTCCGACATTACCAGCCAGCTTAAGAATTACGAAATTAAAAACAAGTGTAATAACAGCTGATGACATCTCTCCAACAAATGCCGATATACCAAGCTGGCACCCTGCCACAAGTTTTCTGACTGAAGGCTTACACACAACAAGCCTGACACTGCTTTTCTTAGAGAAGAAATGTATGCTGCATATTCCCATTCCGATAATCGGCGACAAAGCTGTTGCCAGTGCTGCACCTTCCATTCCCAGATTCATCGGGAACATGAGAATATAGTCAAATACTATATTAAACAGACTGCTAAAAAGTGTTGCACTCATAGCAATTCCCGGTGCTCCGTCATTTCTTACAAATGCATTAGTCACATAATTACACATAAACATCGGTGCAAAACACATGAATATCTTAGTGTAATTATTCCCAACTGCTACAATATGTTCATCAGCTCCTAGAACACGCATGATATCTGCCGAAAAGAATATTCCGGCAAAAACGAATATCATACTTGACAATATACACCATATTAATGCATTCCAGAAATAATCATCTGCATCTGCATCTTTTTTAATCTTACTGATTGCATATCTTATAGCTGAACCAACACCAATCATCTCACCAATTGAGAATATTATACTATATAATGGCATAACAAGATTTAATGCTGTAAGTCCGTCTGCTCCCTTTGCTATAGATATAAAATACGAGTCAGCAAGAACGTAGCATGAAAACCCTATCATTCCGAGAATATTCTGCGATACATATTTAGAAAAATTCTTTCTGTTTTCCTCCTTGCTCATCGAAATCTCCTTAATTAAATAATATAAGTTACAAAAACGGCTCCCGTTGGGAGCCGCATTTTACACACTATCATATCTCTTAGCGCAAAGCAATTACATGCCCATAATTATTTACTTAGTTCCGAAGATTCGGTCTCCGGCATCCCCAAGTCCTGGGCAGATATAAGCATCTGCATTAAGCTCTCTGTCAAGATGTCCAATGTATATCTGAACATCCGGATGTGCCTTATGAAGCTTTTCAACTCCCTCTGGGGCAGCTATGATACACATGAACTTAATCTGCTTTCCGCCAACCTTCTTTATCTGGTCAATTGCATCAACTGCCGAACCACCTGTTGCAAGCATCGGATCTGTTACAACAATAGTTCTTTCCTCAATTGGATGTGGAAGCTTGCAGTAATATGGTACCGGCTCATGTGTCTCTTCATTACGGTACATTCCAATATGTCCAACCTTAGCTGTTGGTACAAGTGAAAGTACACCAGGAACCATGCCAAGGCCTGCCCTTAAGATAGGAACAATTGCAAGCTTACGTCCTGAAATCATAGGTGTCATACAAGTCTCAATAGGTGTCTCAATCTCTACATCTTCTGTTGGAAGATCTGATAATGCCTCAAAACCTTCAAGCATAGCTATTTCTTCAACGAGCTTTCTAAATTCATTAGTTCCTGTTTTCTTATCTCTAAGAATTGAAATCTTATGCTGGATAAGTGGATGTGTAAATATTGTTATATTCTTCTCATTCTCAAAATCCATCATTATTAAGTACCTCCAAATTTTATTGTTATTTACTTATTATCTTCTGATTCTTCTTTTTCAGAGTCTGTGTTCATAACATAAACTCCACGGCTGCTGTCACCTGCTGGATTCTTACCGAATTCATAATCATTACCAGGTAATATAGCATTAAGAAGAATACCTGCTATAGCAGCGATTGCAAGTGCTGTAAGTGTTATAGATGTTCCACCGATTGTAAATGTAAGTCCACCACCGAAGCCTAAACCACATACAAATATAACACCTGCAATAATAAGGTTTCTTGACTTAGTAAGGTCAACCTTGTTCTCAACAACATTTCTTACACCGATAGCTGAAATCATACCATAAAGCATGAATGATATACCACCGATAATTGCTGTTGGCATAGTTGATATAACTGATGAAAACTTAGGTATGAATGAAAGTATAATTGCAAATACTGCTGCGATTCTGATTACTCTTGGGTCATATACCTTAGAAAGTTCAAGAACTCCTGTGTTCTCACCATATGTAGTATTAGCCGGACCTCCAATTGCACCTGCAAATGCTGTTGCAACACCATCACCAATAAGTGTTCTGTGAAGACCTGGATCTGCTAAATAGTTTTCTTCAACTGTAGCCGAAATAGCTGACATATCTCCGATATGTTCCATCATTGTTGCAATAGCAATAGGTGCCATTACAAGGATTGCTGTTACATCAAATTTCATAAACTGGAACTTTGGAATTCCAACCCATGAAGCAGATGCAATTGATGAGAAATTAAGTATTGCTGAACCATCAGGATTATGTACGCCGCATGCATTAAGAATAAGTGCAAATACATATGAAATTACTACGCCCATAAGAATAGGAATAATCTTGAAAAGCCCCTTGCCCCATATATTGAATATAATAATTACAGCAAGTGCAACAAATGCAAGTAACCAGTTAGTTGAAGCATTTGTAATAGCTGAACCTGCAAGTGAAAGGCCAATACATATAATGATAGGTCCTGTAACTACAGGTGGAAGGAATTTCATAACTCTGTTGACTCCAACAAGCTTAATTATAAGTGCAAGTACAAAGTAAAGCATTCCGGCAACAAATATACCACCACATGCATAAGCAGCTTTATCATTAGCTGACATTCCAGCATACATACCGCTGTCAAGATTAGCTACTGTGTAGAATCCACCAAGAAATGCAAAGGAAGATCCTAAGAATGCAGGTACTTTGAATTTAGTACACAGGTGGAATATCAATGTACCAAAGCCTGCACAGAAAAGTGTTACTGATACAGACAGACCTCTGGTAAGCTCCTCACCGCAGGCAGCCTGAAAATATCCTGATACGAGAATAGGTACAAGAATAGTTGCGCCAAACATGGCAAACATATGCTGAATACCAAGAATCAGCATCTTCGCTTTACCAAGCTTTCTGGCATCACGAATAGGTTCGATTTTCTTTTGTTCCATAATACGCTCCAATCAATATATATTTTCATATTATTATAGAACATAATAAGATTTAGGGCAATGAAAAAATATTCCATTTTAAACATTTCGGGGCATGAAAAGCTTTTGCTTTCCATGCCCCGAAACTCGTGTTATGGTCAGAAATTGGATTATTTCTCTTCTGCAATAGCAGCCTGTGCTGCTGCAAGTCTTGCAATAGGTACTCTGAATGGTGAGCAGCTCACATAATCAAGCCCAATCTTGTGGCAGAATGCAACTGATGAAGGATCTCCTCCATGCTCTCCACAGATACCTATGTGAAGATTCGGATTAACCGGTCTTCCAAGCTTTATTGTCATCTCCATAAGCTTGCCTACACCATTCTGGTCAAGCTTTGCAAATGGGTCATTCTCAAATATCTTAGATTCATAGTATGCATTAAGGAACTTACCAGCGTCATCTCTTGAGAATCCGAATGTCATCTGTGTAAGATCGTTAGTACCAAAGCAGAAGAAATCAGCTTCCTTAGCAATCTCATCAGCAGTAAGTGCAGCTCTTGGAATCTCAATCATAGTACCAACCTCGTATTCAAGGTCGATTCCTGCTGCCTTAATCTCTTCATCTGCTGTCTCAACAACAGTCTTCTTTACATACTTTAATTCCTTAACCTCACAGATAAGCGGAATCATAATCTCCGGCTTAACATTCCAGTCAGGATGTACCTTCTTAACATTGATTGCAGCTCTTATAACAGCTCTTGTCTGCATCTTGGCAATCTCTGGATATGTTACTGCAAGACGGCATCCTCTGTGTCCCATCATTGGATTAAACTCATGAAGACTTGCAATAATATTCTTAATAGTCTCTACTGACTTGCCCTGTGATTCAGCTAACTTCTTAATATCTTCTTCCTCTGTAGGAACAAATTCATGAAGAGGTGGATCTAGGAATCTGATAGTTACAGGATTACCTTCAAGTGCCTCATAAAGTGCTTCGAAATCTCCCTGCTGATATGGCAGAATCTTATCCAGTGCTGCTTCTCTTTCTTCTACAGTATCAGAACATATCATCTCTCTGAATGCTGCAATTCTGTCCTCTTCAAAGAACATATGCTCAGTACGGCAAAGTCCGATACCTTCTGCTCCAAGTTCTCTTGCCTTCTTGGCATCCTTAGGAGTATCTGCATTAGTACGAACCTTTAACTTTCTGTACTTATCAGCCCACTCCATAACTCTTCCAAACTCTCCTGCAATCTTGGCATCAACCGTAGGAATCTGTCCATCATATATGTTGCCTGTTGTACCATCAATAGATATATAATCTCCTTCATGGTATTCCTTGCCTGCAAGTGTGAACTTCTTATTAGCTTCATCCATTGCAATATCACCACAGCCAGATACACAGCAGGTTCCCATACCTCTTGCAACAACCGCTGCATGGCTTGTCATACCTCCTCTTACAGTAAGAATACCCTGTGAAGCCTTCATACCTGTAATATCTTCTGGCGATGTCTCAAGTCTTACAAGAACAACCTTCTCTCCTCTTGCATTCCACTCTTCTGCGTCTTCTGCTGAGAAAACAATCTTACCACATGCAGCGCCAGGAGATGCTCCAAGACCTCTTCCTGCTGGAGTTGCAGCCTTAAGTGCAGCTGCATCAAACTGAGGATGAAGAAGTGTATCAAGATTACGAGGATCAATCATTGCAACTGCTTCCTTCTCTGTTCTCATCCCCTCATCTACAAAATCGCATGCAATCTTTAATGCTGCCTGTGCTGTTCTCTTACCATTACGTGTCTGTAACATGAACAGCTTGCCATGCTCTACTGTAAATTCCATATCCTGCATATCTCTGTAATGTTCTTCCAGAGTTGCACACACATCCTTAAACTGCTCAAATGCTTCCGGGAACTTCTCACTCATTTCCTGAATATGCATTGGAGTTCTTACTCCGGCAACAACATCTTCACCCTGTGCGTTAGTAAGGAACTCTCCAAAAAGTCCTTTAGCACCAGTTGCAGGATCTCTTGTAAATGCAACACCAGTTCCACAGTCATCCCCCATATTACCAAATGCCATAGACTGTACATTAACTGCTGTTCCCCAAGAATAAGGAATATCATTATCTCTTCTGTATACATTAGCTCTTGGGTTGTCCCATGAACGGAATACAGCTTTTATAGCTCCGTATAACTGTTCCTTAGGATCATCTGGGAAATCCTTGCCAATCTTAGACTTATATTCAGCCTTAAACTGTGTTGCAAGCTCCTTAAGATCATCCGCTGTAAGCTCTACATCAAGCTTAACCCCTCTCTCATCCTTCATCTTGTCAATAAGCTCTTCGAAATATTTCTTACCAACTTCCATAACTACATCTGAATACATCTGGATAAATCTTCTATAACAATCCCATGCCCATCTTGGATTTCCGGATTTCTGTGCAATTACATTAACAACATCCTCATTAAGTCCAAGATTAAGAATAGTATCCATCATACCCGGCATAGAAGCTCTCGCTCCAGAACGAACAGAAACTAAAAGTGGATTCTCCATATCTCCAAACTTCTTGCCTGTAATCTGTTCCATCTTCTCAATATGTTCGTTAATCTGTCCCATGATCTCATTATTGATCTCTCTACCATCCTCGTAATACTGGGTACAAGCTTCTGTTGTAATTGTGAATCCCTGTGGTACAGGTAGACCGATATTAGTCATCTCTGCCAAGTTAGCACCTTTACCTCCGAGAAGCTCACGCATATCTGCGTTACCCTCTGTAAACAAATACACCCATTTCTTTCCCATAACAAAACCTCCATAATTTAATATTCAGTTATTTAAGTAGTATATTTCTTAGCTTGTTAAAATTATAACATAGTAATCGTTTTCGTGCAACCATAAATGTATTTATTTTAATACAATTTTATATACAAGCCTTACATTTACAGAATATGCTTAATATGGGAAAATATTCATGCTGTACTAAATAGTACAACAATAGAGCCATCACTGAAAACACAATATAAGGAGGATTTTTCTATGCCTAAAGACCCTGTTATGCTTTTAAGCTTTGTCAATACACAACTTCGAGACAATTACAATACATTAGAGGAACTGTGCAAATCTTATATGGTTTCTGAGGAAGAGATAACTGATAAGTTAAAGACAATTAATTACGAATATAATAGTGAAAAGAACCAGTTTGTTTAAAAAGCAGGTATAATATACAGACTCACTCTGCACATTACACCTGCTATATCAATTACTTATTATTTCTGTCTTGCAGCGGCTCTGGCTGTCAGCTTTCCATCTACAAGGTCAATAACAATATCATCCCCTGTATTGATATTGCCTGCAAGTATTAACTTGGCTGCCAGTGTCTCAACTGTCTTCTGGACATATCTCTTAAGCGGTCTTGCACCATACATTGGGTCAAATCCGTTTTCAACTATGAAATCCTTGGCTGCATCTGTAAGAACAATCTCAAGCTCTTTATCTGCAAGTCTCTTGTTAACATCTGCAACAAGAAGATTGATAATATTGCTGATATTATCCTTAGTAAGAGGCTTGAACATAATTATCTCATCAAGACGATTAAGGAATTCAGGTCTGAAATGATTCTTTAAATCACCCATAACAGCTTCCTCTGCCTCTGGCTTAATTGAGCCATCAGGATTGATGCCTTCAAGCAGATATGAAGAACCAATGTTACTTGTCATTATGATTATAGTGTTCTTAAAATCCACAGTTCTTCCCTGTGAATCAGTGATACGGCCATCATCAAGTACCTGTAAGAGGACATTAAATACATCTGGATGTGCTTTCTCAACTTCATCAAAAAGAACAACTGAATATGGTTTTCTTCTTACTGCTTCTGTAAGCTGTCCACCTTCATCATAACCTACATATCCTGGAGGCGCTCCGATAAGTCTGGATACTGAATACTTCTCCATATACTCGGACATATCAAGTCTTACTATATTAGATTCATCATCAAACAGACTCTCAGCAAGTGCCTTTGCAAGCTCTGTCTTACCTACACCTGTAGGTCCTAAGAACAGGAATGAACCGATTGGCTTAGTCGGGTCTTTAATACCAGCCTTAGACCTTATGATTGCCTCTGTAACCTTAGTAACACCTTCATCCTGACCGATAACTCTCTTGTGGAGCTGTTCATCAAGATTAAGAGTTTTCTGTCTTTCAGACTCACTTAACTTGCTAACCGGAATACCAGTCCATCTTGATATAATCTTGGCAATCTCTTCCTCAGTAACACTTTCATGAACAAGACTCATATCTCTATTACTTGACTTCTTCTCAGCTTCTTCCAAAGCCTTCTGTGCCTGTGGAAGTTTACCATACTGAAGTTCTGCTGCCTTATTAAGATCATATTCTCTCTTAGCCTGTGCTATCTGGGTATTAATCTGGTCAATCTCTTCCTTTAACTTGCTTACCTGGTCAACAGAAGATTTCTCGCTGTCCCATTTAGCTTTCTGGATATTGAAATCAGACCTTAATTCAGATAATTCCTTCTGTAATGCATCAAGTCTTTCCTTACTGAGGTTATCTGTCTCTTTCTTAAGAGCAGCCTCCTCAATCTCAAGCTGCATAATCTTTCTTCTCTTCTCATCAAGTTCGGCAGGCATTGAATCAAGTTCAGTCTTAATCATTGCACATGCCTCATCTACAAGGTCAATAGCCTTATCTGGCAGGAATCTGTCTGAAATATATCTGTCTGACAAAGTAGCTGCACTTACAAGTGCGCCATCTGTAATCTTAACTCCATGGAACACTTCATATCTGTCCTTAAGACCTCTAAGGATTGAGATAGTATCCTCAACTGTAGGCTCATCAACCATAACCGGCTGGAATCGTCTTTCAAGTGCCGGGTCTTTCTCAATATACTCTCTGTGCTCATCAAGAGTTGTAGCACCTATACAATGAAGTTCACCACGGGCAAGCATTGGCTTTAACATATTACCTGCGTCCATAGCACCTTCTGTCTTACCTGCACCGACAATAGTGTGAATTTCATCAATAAACAGAATTATCTGTCCTTCAGATTTCTTAACCTCGTCAAGTACAGCCTTAAGTCTTTCCTCGAATTCACCACGATACTTTGCACCTGCAACAAGTGCGCCCATATCCAGTGCAAAAAGCTTCTTATCCTTTAAGCCTTCTGGAACATCACCTCTTACAATTCTCTGTGCAAGTCCTTCAACAACTGCTGTTTTACCAACACCTGGCTCACCAATAAGAACCGGATTGTTCTTAGTCTTACGGGAAAGAATTCTTATTACATTTCTTATTTCATTATCTCTTCCGATAACCGGATCAAGTTTTCCATCCTTGGCTCTTTCTACAAGGTCTGTAGCATATTTGCTAAGAGTATCATAAGTTGCCTCCGGATTATCCGAAGTAACACTCTGGTTACCTCTTACTGTCGCAAGGGCTGACAGGAATGATTCCCTGTTAATTCCATATGTCTTAAAAAGCTGCTTTATACCCTTGTTAGGTGCTGCAATCATCGCAAGCATAAGATGCTCAACAGAAACATATGCATCCCCCATTCTCTTTGCTTCATCTTCAGCATTTACTAAAACCTTATTAAGATCATTGCTTACATAAAGCTGTACATTTCCTGAAACCTTATTCTTCTGGCTAAGTAAAGTCTCAATATTCTTAATAAATGTGTCCTTATCAATTCCCATCTTCTCTATCAGGCTCGCGATAAGACTATCTTCTATAGTTAAGAGACTGTACAGAAAATGTTCCTGATCAATCTCCTGATTACCATAATCGTAGGCAATCTTCTCGCACTGGTTAACAGCCTCAATA
Organism: [Eubacterium] eligens ATCC 27750; assembly: GCF_000146185.1. Classification (NCBI taxonomy): domain Bacteria; kingdom Bacillati; phylum Bacillota; class Clostridia; order Lachnospirales; family Lachnospiraceae; genus Lachnospira; species Lachnospira eligens. The sequence goes on from NC_012778.1 coordinate 1,293,365, forward strand.
GACTTCTGTGTAAACTTATTAATGTTCATACGATTACCTCCTTCTATTACAATGAATGCTTAACTTCACTGTTTATCTATTGTTTTCCTCTTACAATTGATGTTATACATCTCATTGTTAGCACTGTCAAGAGGTGAGTGCTAATGAATTTATTAAAAAAATATAAAGCCAGCAAAATACTGGCTTTACACTATAATAAATAATTAAATTATATATTTTTATCGCTTTATGTACCTTATCAATCTGATATAAGCAGCACAGAAACATCATTAACATTTGTTCCCGTAGGACCTGTTATAATAAGCCCCTCTGTTAGTTTCAATGCATTATAAGCATCATTATTCTTAAGCACTTCAAATATATCTATTCCTTTATTCTTTAAGACTCCTGCTGTATCACCATCGCTATATCCACCTGCCGCATCCGTAGGTCCGTCTGTTCCATCGCTGCCTATACTGAATACTGCTGCATTTGACATTCCCTTAATACCTTCTGCTGCTGATAATGCAATCTCCTGATTTCTTCCGCCTTTACCATGTCCGGTAATATTAACAACAGTTTCTCCGCCTGCTATGTATGCCAGCTTCTTTCCTGACTTACAATGTGTCTTTGCTATAGATGCAAGAAAACTTCCGGCTTCTTTTGCCTGACAGCATAGCTGGTCAGTAAGCATTACTGGTTCATATCCATACTGTAAGCACTCTCTTGAAACTGCACTGCATAATTCACGCACACTTCCATTAATAAATGTTGTTACGTTATCAAGTTTCTTTGGAGTTTCAATATCCATCAGTTTATTAGCCATCTCACTAAGATTCAGATTATATTTTTCTACAATATGTTTTGCTTCTTCACATGTTGTTGTATCTGCACATGCCGGACCTGAAGCAATCATATCCAGTGGGTCACCAAGTATATCTGATAATACTATTGATAATACATGCGCCGGTTCACATAATTTTGCAAACCGTCCGCCCTTTACTTCTGATAAGCGTTTTCTTATCGTATTAATCTCAACAATATCTGCACCGCATGCAAGTAACTGATTAGTTATATCCTGCAATTCTTCTCCTGTAATCTTCGGCTTCTCAAATAAAGCACTTCCTCCACCTGAAAGAAGAAAAAGCACTGTATCATTCTTATTGAGTCCGCTTACCATCTCAATAGCTGCCTGTGTTGCTTTAAATGAATTCTCATCTGGAACAGGGTGGCCTGCCTCAAAACATTCTATTCTTTCAATCGGCTCTTTTACATGTCCATACTTCGTTATTACAATTCCTTCATTTATTCTGTCTCCCAGACAGTCACTTGCCGCCTTTGCCATCTGCCATGCGGCTTTTCCTACTGCTACAAGAATAACTTTTCCATCAAATTTCCTGTCATTAAGTGTTTTCTTAACTGCTTCATCCGGAAGAACTGCTTTAATTGCCGCATCAATTATATTGTCTGCAACCGCTCTTAATTCTTTATTCATAAGATTCTCCTTCCTGACATTATAATAACCTGTCAACAACATTTATAATTTTGTGTCTGCCAGTTTTTCATAATAATGTATAATTGCACTGTGGTCGCTGCTTCCATCTCCATTATTATGCAGATACTGCATTATTTCCTGAACCTGTGCCGTCATCGGTACTGGAGCTCCAACACTATGAGCACACTCAAGTGCATTATTCAAATCTTTAATATGCAAATCTACTCTGAATCCTGGTTCAACATTGTCCTCTATCATCATTGGAACTTTGGCATTCATAACAGTAGACCCTGCTAGTCCGCCTTTTATTGCCTCAAATACACGCTCAGGGTCTACTCCGGCTTTTTTTGCCAGAATGAAGCTTTCAGAAACTGCCTGGATATTACATGCAACAATTATCTGATTGGCAAGTTTTGTTGTATTTCCTGCTCCAAGTTCACCACATCTTGTAACTGATGAACCCATATGTGTAAGAATCTGTTTATACTTATCAAATGTTTTCTCATCTCCACCAACCATAAATGCAACTGTTCCATCTATTGCTTTAGGTTCTCCTCCTGACACAGGTGCATCAAGCATATCAATTCCTTTTTCTTTTAATACATCACCAATATATCTGCTGTCGACAGGATTAATTGAACTCATATCTATAAAACATGTTCCTTTTTTCATATAACCCGCAATACCATTTTCCCCAAGCATTACATCCTTTACCTGAGGACTGTTTGGAAGCATTGTTATAACCACATCACTTTCCATGCCAATCTGTTTTAAATCACCACTTCTCGCACCTGCCTGTACAAGTTCATCGACATTTTCCTTATGATGGTCATTAACAATCAATGTGTATCCAGCTCTGCAAAGATTCTTTGCCATCGGTTTTCCCATTATTCCCAATCCAACAAAGCCTATAACCATATATAATCCTCCTGATATTGTTCTAAATGTATTGTTATTATAACCTTTCTTTTATATAATAATGCGACCATACTGATAAGTCCATATAGTTCTCATAAGTATAGCCGCATTATGTAACATTTATATTATAAAATTAATGAAAGAATAAATATTTCAACCATTGCTGCAATACCCATTATTAATGTGCACACTGTCTGTGTCTTATATCCCTGTTCAGGATCCATGTCACCAAAATTAGTAACTACCCAGAAGTATGAGTCGTTAGCATGTGATACTGTCATGGCACCAGCGCCTATAGCCATTACACAAAGCACTGTCTTAACAGGTGAAGCAAGTCCAAGTGCTCCAAGCAGTGGAGCAATGATACCTGCTGTAGTTGTAATTGCAACCGTCGAAGAACCCTGTGCTGTCTTTAATATTGCTGCAAGAAGGAATGGGAAGAATATTCCAACTGCTGAAAGCACTTCTGCATGCTGTGTAATAAATGCAACCATTGAGCTTGATGAAATAACCTTTCCTAATACGCCACCAGCTGCTGTTACAAAAAGTATAGGACCAACTGTCTTTAATGTCTCATTGGTAATATTGTAAAAATCGGACATCTTATGTGCCGTTGCAAGCTGGATTACTCCAAATATTGTACCAACAGCAAGAGCTATAATTGGTTTTCCAAGGAACTGGCATGCTATGTCAAGTACGCCAGTCCAGCCAGCCATTGATGAAATTGAACCAAGTGCCATAAGAATGATTGGTACAAGAATTGGAGCTAATGCATTAAATCCATTAGGAAGCTTTCCATACTCTGCAACTAATTCTTCATATGTCTTGGTAACCTCTCCATTGTCTGTTACTTCATCAGCACTCTTTACTCTCTTTCCAATAAACTTAGCATATACAAGACCTGCTATAAGAGGAAATATTGAACATACAACACCAAGTCCCATTACAAGTAAAAGATTATCTCCCACTCCAAGTGTATTAGCAGCTGCTATCGGACCAGGTGTTGGCGGAATAAAAACATGAGAAATATAAAGTCCTGCTGAAAGTGCTACTGTCATTGCTACACTTGAAACTGCTGTTCTTTTTACAAGTGCTTTTCTTATTGGATTAAGAATTACAAAACCACTGTCACAAAACACAGGAATTGAAACAACCCAGCCCATAAGCTCTATTGCAAGTTCTGGTCTTTTCTTTCCTACTACCTTAATTACCATATCTGCCAGCTTCAATGCTGCTCCTGTTTTTTCAAGTACCGAGCCAATCAATGCACCTAATATAATAACAATACCGATGCTACTGAATGTACCTGAGAATCCAGCTCCTATAACTGTTGGAATTCCAGACACCTTTGTTCCGTCTGGTTTTACAGTATCAACAAATGGAATTCCTGCCATCATTGCAAGAATAAGTGATACCGCCATAATTGCTAAGAAAGGATGAACCTTAAACTTAGAGATTGCAACTATCATCACAATGATAGCCAACACAAATGCAATTATCAATGCTACTCCTGTCATAAAAACACCTCATTTCTATTTTATTGTTGTACGGTTTGCACAAACCTTTGTGCTTTGTATGACACAATAATAACATGTAAAGTTTAATAGCAAAATGTTACACAGCACATAATATCATTTTTATTTTGTATTATGTAACAATAATGGTAAATCATATTTTTCATTAATTAATTCATCAGTAATTATGTATGCCAGATACAACGCTGGACTTTCTGTTGGTTTCCTGACATCAAGTCCTGTTATTTCTTTCAGTTTTGATATTCTGTATTGTAATGTATTCTTATGAATATAAAGATTGTCTGCTGCTTTCTGTATTGATCCCTGTGCATTAAAATACGCTTTCAGCAACGCAATATTCTCACATACATCATTATAATCCATATCTTTGAATACCTTCTTTAAATATTCAAGCTTAATCTCTGTCGGTACATTGCTTATTAAAAGTTCAAGACTAATATCCTCATAGCATATAATCTGTTCATGTTTTTCAGCTGCAGCCGTCCATGCCCTATGTGCTTCAACATAAGCTTCATGCATATCATAGCTTTGGGCTGAATCTATACCAATATTCAGCTCAAACTTATCTTTTTCCCACACATATCCTGCCAGCTCTCCTGCAAATTTAACCACATTTTCCGTATCCATATTATCTATGATTATTATCTGTCTTGAAGCATTCCTGAAATGCATTTTATAATTATTTCTCTTTAAAAATGCATCAACATCATTTTCAAATTTTGCAATCTGAGACTGTCCCTGCTGTGAATCTTTAAGGTTGTCCAACTCATCTATGCTGGCAATAAACACTCTTCTTGGCTTATTAATATCTATTCCCAAAGCCATTCCACGGTCTTCTAAATCAGCATTCTTATATCCTCCATTTATAAGCCATTCTTCATAAAAAGCATTCCTTACACGCTTATTCATAAGCTGTCTATAGTTTGCACGACTCTCCATCAAAAGAATTTCCGTCATCTTTTTTAACAGTTTTCCAGACGTTATAACCTCTTCATATCCACCTGTCATTCCTATCACTCCTACTATTCCGCCATCAAGTTCAAGTGGAAGATTGATTCCTTTTTTTATGCCTTTTGATAAATCATCTTCATCAATATAATATTCCTCAAGATTTTCAGATATAATCTTATACGCACCATAATGAAAATCCCCTATTCTGGATTTATCACGACTTGCAATTATATGTCCTGTCTCATCCATAAGATTAATATTCTGTTTAACAAGTTTTGAAATTTCTTCAACAATCTGAGTTGCAGAATTCTTTGATATATGCATAACATGTACCTCCTCTTTGATAAGGATGTGACGGAATCCGTCACATATTCTTTCTATATATTATTGTACCATACATTTTTAATCATACAAATTTATGAATAAATCAGATATTCAGGATTCATAATATTAATTAATAATAATGAATCAAAAAGGAGTATTATATGAGTAATAATATGGATCTTGGATACGATATGTTCTGCTATCAATGTGAACAGACAGCCGGCGGAAAAGGATGCACTAAACTCGGCGTATGCGGAAAGACACCAGAAATAGCCAATCTTCAGGATTTGCTTATCTATCAGCTGAAAGGTATCAGCTTCTATGCCAGACATATTCTGGATTCAGGACTTAATGTTGACAAATCTGTTGTCAGCTTTATTGAGAATTGTCTTTTTACCACTCTTACCAATGTTAATTTCAATGTAGATGACCATGTCCATCTTCTTAAACAATCCCAGGACATCAAGAATAATCTGAAAAATATAGTAAGAACAACTGATTATATTACCCCATCTGCTGCATACGAACTGCCAGAAACTAAAGCTGATATGCTGCGTGACGCGCCAATGGCAGGTATTATGTACGACAAAACTCTGGATCCTGATATCCGCTCATTAAGACAGACTATTCTTTATGGTCTTAAAGGAATAAGCGCCTACGGTCATCAGGCAAGGGAACTTTCATACTATAGTGATAATGTTGACAATTTCTATATAATTGCACTCGAAGCAATAACAGATAACACCCTGACTGTCGAAGAACTTATCCGTCTGACTCTTAAAACAGGTGATATGGCTATTGAGATAATGAAAAAACTTGATGAAGCGAACACAACCATATATGGTAATCCATCACCACACTCGGTCAACGTTCACATTAAGAAAGGTCCCTTCATCATTGTTTCCGGTCATGACCTTAAAGACCTTGAAATGCTTCTTAAACAGACCGAAGGACTTGGCATTAATATATATACCCACGGGGAAATGCTCCCTTCCCATGGTTATGAAGGTCTTAAAAAATATAAGCATCTTGCAGGTAATTTTGGCGGCGCATGGCAGGACCAGCAGAAACAGTTTGATAATCTTCCCGGCTGTATCCTTATGACAACCAATTGTCTCATGCGTCCAAGAGACACATATAAAGACCGTATATATTCTACTAATGTTGTAGGCTGGGATGGCATAAAATATATAGAAAAGAAGCCTGACGGTGAAAAGGATTTTTCTGAAATCATAAAACAGTCTCTTGAACTTGGAGGCTTTACCGAAGAGCAGGAAGCAAAAGAAATTCTAGTAGGATTCGGACATGAAGCTGCTCTGTCTCATGCAGTTGAACTTGTTGAAGCGGTAAAATCAAAACAGATACGACATTTTTTCCTGATTGGTGGCTGTGATGGTGCAAGACCTGGCAGAAGTTATTTTACTGATTTTGCCACTATGGTTCCTGATGACTGCATGATTCTCACTCTCGCATGCGGCAAATATCGTTTCAATAAGCTTGATTTCGGCACAGTTGCCGGACTTCCAAGGCTTCTTGATATCGGACAGTGTAATGATGTATATTCTGCTATTCTTATTGCCAATGCCCTTTCAGATGCATTTGGTACAGATGTCAATGGACTTCCTTTATCTCTTATTGTTTCATGGTATGAGCAGAAGGCTGTTGCAGACCTTCTCGCCCTGTTAAGCCTTGGCATTAAGAATATTTATCTCGGTCCGACACTTCCAGCATTCTTAAGCCCTAATGTATTGCAGTACCTTGTAGACACTTTCCAGTTAAGACTTATAAGTAATCCGGAAGATGACATTAAGACATGTCTTGGACAGGCTATTTAAATGTTTCTCCTAAAAAGGCTGCCACAAAGTGACAGCCTTACATACCTCATTAACATTCTTATAATTCCGCCAATCCGGCAAGTGCAACATATTTTTCTGATACTGTAAACCATGTAGGGAAATCTGTTATTCCTGACTGTGGCAGATTGAATATCCGCTGGAACTCCTTAACCGCTGCTGCCGTCTGCTCACCATATATTCCATCAGTACTTAGGACCGGAATAGAATTATAATACTCCCCTATAAGATTAAGCTGTTCCTGAAGCTGTCTTACCTTCTGCCCTGATGAACCTATATCAAGATTAGTTCCCGGCCATGAATAAGGAATTCCGCTTATCTGTTCTGCCGCATTAATATACACATCCTGACCATAATAATATCTTAATATATCAATAGATGAATAATTCTGATCTCCCAGATACTTGCTTCCCCACTGTGAAAGCCTGTTAGGACATGTCACTCTCTTTCCATCACAATACTGTGTAAGTATTGGCTGCTTTACATTAGGTCTTGATATGTAATTGTCAAATATATCATCTACTACCTGTGATATACTTTCGAACACATTTCTTCCATTAACCCATTTCTGGTCATATGCAGTTGATGAAGTTATTGTAAAATCATAAAATTTGTTTCTGTACCATTCTGTATATACCCGGTTTAATGTAAATGACATAATAGCAAGCACATTTGCCTCAATTGTCTGCCTCGGCCATGTTGAATATATCTCAGAACTTGCTACATTCTTAATATAATCCTTATAAGTAACATAATAATTATCTGCCTCAGTATCTTTAGGCGGTCCGTCATGTACAACTACAATTTCAGGAACAACAACTCTGTCAAGCACAATTTCACCCGACTGTCCCATAGGCTTAATCTCTTCTTCATCAATCTTAGGTGGGTAATCTCCATATAATGTGTTAACAGGTATGACTATATTATTCTGTGAATTATCCCTTGCAGACATCTTTACATTCTGAATGCTTAGCTCCCCCGAAAACATATCACTGCCTGATATATTTACATTATCAAATCCTGGCGCACTTACAGCTATGTCATACTCTGAAAATGGCTGCCTGTTCCCCGGTTCCATGCTATATTCAATTGGAGGCGTTCTTAAGTCGTTAAATATACTTATCCCGTCTCCGTCTGTACCACTTTCTCCTATTATATTATCAGGATTTCCTGTATACGACAGTCTTACAGCCGCTCCTTTAATTGGCACATTTTCTTCATTGACAACACTTACCTTCAATCGGCCTTTATCAATATTATTTTCTGGCACTTCAAATGTATGTACATATCCAACGTTCATAATCTGTCCTCTTTCTCATCTTAAGATAAATATATGTGACAGGTACGCTTATTATGTCTTTTGCATACAATAATATGATTAATGTTATCGGAGATATTATGGCTCAATATAAGATAGCTGTAGATGCCGGACACGGCGGTAGCGACTATGGTGCAACATATAATGGCAGAGCTGAGAAAGATGACAACTTAAAGCTTGCTCTTGCCGTAGGTGATATATTAGAAAAAAATGGTATTGACGTTGTGTACACCCGTACTACTGATGAATATGAGACACCTTTTAAAAAAGCGACTGATGCCAATGATGCTAAGGCTGATTATTTTGTTTCAATCCACAGAAATTCATCCCCTACGCCTAACCAGTACACAGGCGTGGAAACTCTTGTTTACAATAATTCCGGTATTAAATCACAGATGGCTGCCAATATCAATTCTGAGCTGGAAAAGGCTGGCTTTAAAAATCTTGGAATTACCGAACGTCCTAACCTTGTTGTACTTAAACGGACAAAAATGCCTGCCGTACTTGTAGAAGCCAGCTTTATTAACAACGATAAAGATAATGAAACATTTGATAAGAACTTTAACCAGATTGCAAATGGAATCGCAGATGGTATTCTTAAGACCCTTGGAATTAAACCAAAGACAAATAATACTACTGCACAGGCTGCTTCAGGTGAAGTCCCATCAGTGAAATCAGATTCTGCCAAATCCGCTGAAATCATGCCTGCAGCATGCGAAAAAAAGCCTGCACCTCCTGCTAAACCAGCATGTAACTGTGATGATGACCTCTCTCCTGAGCCACTTTATCGTGTTCAGGTTGGTGCCTACCGCAATAAAAATAATGCAGACCGCATGCTTAATTCCCTGCTTATTGAAGGATTCCCAGCTTTTATCATATATGAGAATGACTATTATAAAGTTCAGGTTGGTGCTTTCAGACAGCTTTCAAACGCCATTAAAATGGAGCAGAAGCTGCGTAAATTCCGATACAACACCTACATTGTATACTCATAATTATAAAATCGGCACCAGACTGAATATTTTCAATCTGGTGCCTGATTTTAACTATAGCAATTAGTTTTCTTCTGAATTTGGAACTAAATTCTTCACTTCTGCTTCTTCACTTGCAGCAGCGCTCATTCCTTCCGGAAATCCAGTAAAATTCACGTTCTTAGTAGTCTTTGCATCATATGTATTAGCTTTCATGACTTCTGTAAGGTCAAAGCCTGTAGTCTCTTTGATACTCTCTATAGTCTTTGCAAGTACTGATGGCACATTACCGCTGAATGTTCCCACACCATTCTCCCCAGAACCACCGTCAATAATTGTAACCTTATCAATGCTTTCAAGTGGTTTAGCTATTGCCTCAGCCATCTCTGGAAGAACTTTAATAATCATCTCTGTCATTGCTGCTTTACCATATTTCGCCATAGCTTCTGCTTTCTTCTCCATAGCTTCCGCCTCAGCAAGACCTTTGGCCTTAATACTTTCAGCATCAGCCATACCTTTTGCTTTAATGGCCTCAGCTTCAGCAATTCCCTGTGCCTTTACCGCTTCGGCTTCCTGTTCTTTTGCGAATCTGTCAGCCTCTGCCTGTGCTTTCTTAGCTTCTGCCTGCTTCTGTATTTCAAACTGCTTTGCTTCTGCTTCCTTCTGTCTCTGATAAAGCTGTGCATCAGCCTTCTGCTGTGTAGCGTATTTCTCTGCTTCTGCCTGTTTACGGATATCAGCATCAAGTGTCTTTTCCTTAACAGCAATCTCTTTTTCTCTTAATTCAATTTCCTTCTCCTGCTTTGCTATATTAGCATTTGCAGTTGTAATTTCGATTGTTTTTCTCTGTTCCTGCTGTTGAATTTCATATGCAGCATCCGCCTCAGCCTTCTTGACATCAGCAGTTTTCTTTAATTCCTGCTTTTTAATTTCGAGTTCATTATTTCTTTCTGCAATTGCTGTCTCTGCTTCAATTCTTGCATCATTAGCCTGCTTGGTTGCATTAGCCTTTGCAACAGCTATATCTCTTTCAGACTCAGCTCTTGATATCTGTGCCGACTTGCTGATACTTACAACCCTGTCAATACCAAGATTTTCAATAACATTACCCTCATCAGTAACATTCTGGACATTAAAGCTCACAATTTCAAGACCCATTCTTGCCATATCCGGTGCAGCATTCTCCTGTACCTTCTCAGCAAACATTTTTCTGTCCTGAACAATATCTTCAAGTCTCATCTGTCCTATAATTTCACGGACATTACCTTCTAACACATCCCCTACAGAATTTCTAATATAATCTTCATTCTTATTTAGGAAATTGCTGGCTGCTTTTTCAAGCATTTCTGTTGTTGAACCAACCTTAATCTTAACGGCTGAATCAATATTAACATTAATATACTCATTAGTAGGAACTGATTCCTTAGTCTTTACATCTACTGAAATCATTTTAAGTTCCAGTCTGTCAACTCTCTGTAAAAATGGTATTCTTAATGCTGATTTACCAATTACAAACTTTGGATGTTTTCTAAGACCTGAAACAATCAATGCCCTGTCTGTTGGTGCTTTAATATAACTTGCAAATATAAATATAATCAGCAAAACTATTATAATACCTATAACAATTGCTATTTCCATATTATCCCCCATATTATCTTAGTGAATCATTTTATTATTTCATTAGTAATTTAATTACCTGACAATGCTACTGAAAATAACTGCTTATAAAGATCATCGCTTATTATCTTTTTGAATACAGCAGAATTCTTGACAAACTCTGTCACAAGTGCTGTCTGCTGTGCAGATGTCATCTTGTCTACATTCACAGGCTTAGGAAAACTTGATGAAGAATACTTCATTGAGCTGAACTCTTTCTGTGAATAGTCTCCTGTAATCTTCATATTAGCTTTAACATCTTCTGTATTCATATCAATAGACATTTCATTAATATTCACATTACTTCCCGATAATGAACAATCCAGCTTCATCTTCATGTATTCATTTCCATTTTTTGCATCAACAATTACAGATGATCTATTATCTGAATTATGTATTGTGAATTTAGTATTAAAGTTATCAGCAGCTGCTTCAATAACAACATAATCAGAAATATTATCTTTTCCTACAAAAGAAATTGCTATTTCTCCATTTGAATATTCATCAATATCAGATACATCGACTGAAACTCTTACTATTTTATCATCCTTATTAACATACATTGAAAAAGTTACAGGATCCATTCCCTGAATTGATGAAGCAATTTCTTTCTTAAGGCTGTCCTGTGTTACACCAGCAATAGTAAGCATTGACATATATGCTGATGTTGCTGAATCTGCGTATAAAGCATCAATTGCAGTATCAACACCGACCTTAATGGCATTTTCTGTAACTGTTACACTATATTCTGTAACTTCGATATCACCATTATCTGACTTATATGTAAGGCTTTCATTCTGACCGTACTGACATTCATCTGCAAATGCATCAATTCCCTTAGCTAATGCTCTGGCTGCTGCCTTTGCCGGCTCTTTATACTGTGAAAGATTACCTGAATTTAATGCTGACAGATAACCTGATATATCACTCATATCAAATGGGTAACCAAATGAAGAATCTATATCTGTATCATTAACAATCTGATTCACTGACATACTGAATGTCTCTGTAAATAATTCAGGAATCTTAAAGTACACTGTAGAACCATCTGTATAGAATGAAACTGTAAGTAACTCTGCATTACCATTCTGAAGCTTTAAATCTCCTGCAGCCTTCTGCATCGAAGTATCTGCCTGAATATCATACTTAACTGAATCAGCTTTGACATACTTGCTATATGACTCACCATTAACAGTCATGTTATCAAACTTAAATGTTCCGGAAAACTCTGTTTTGTCTGATATTGAACCAGCACCTAAATTATTAAACAAATTATCCACAGAATCTTCCAGTGATGCCCCTACATTTTTAATTGCAGTTACAGCATTCTTTGTAGGTGATAATTCTTTCTTCAGCTTAGGAAGTACAACTATAACAACTGCTGTTATTATAGCTACAAGCACAACTAATATTGCAACAACCAATGGCCATTTCTTCTTTTTCTTCTTAGGCTGTGGCTGCATAGGAGGTGCTTCCTGATATCTTGGTACATCTACATTCACTGGTGGAACTGCCCCTGACTGTGGCTGTGTTCCGAACTGTGGCTGTACCGTCTCATTAAACTGTGGCTGTGTTCCGAACTGCTGCTGTGCAACCGGCTCACTCTGTACCGTCTGTGGAGCCGGTTCGTTCTGTACAGGTGTTTCCTGTACTGGCTGTGGATTTAAAGGATTTCCACACTTTGGACAAAATTTTGCTGTCCCTGCATTATATCCGCATTTTGTGCAAAACATAACATTTCTCCCCTCTCTTGTTTTATAATTATAGTATCAAATAAAATGTATATTTTCAATGAAAAAAATATGCCACAAACTGCTCTTTCATATCCGTTTCTGCACGATTCAAAACATAATTTACATTTTACAGTACTTTTTAAATTCGTAGCACAAATCAAAGTATGTGTGTTCCTCACTCATCTGTGTAACTTTCCATTCTGGCATCTTATCCAGATTAGGAAAATGTGCATCTGCATCATACTTATAATCAACACTCGTTATGTGTGCCACATCGCAATATGGAAGAAACTGTTCAAATACAGATTCTCCACCGATTACATATATATCCTCTGACTTATATGATGCAACCTTTTCAAGTGCCTCTTCTACTGAATGCACTACAACAGCTCCATCCTTCTTATATGACAAATCACTAGTAAGCACTACATTATATCTGTCTATAAGAGCTGTTCTGTCCGTAATCTGCTCATATGTCTTTCTTCCCATTATTGCAGCTTTTCCAGCTGTTTCCATTCGGAAAAGCTTAATATCTTCCGGAATATTAACAAGAAGATGTCCCTGTTTTCCTATTGACCAGTTCTTATCTACTGTTGCTATCAGATTCATAATTACAACTTCCCTTCTATCTCCTTAGGAACATAGGCAAGCACCTTAATTCCGTCTTCTGTGTACTCTTCACTTTCAAGCTGTCCGAACTGTCTTATAAGCTGTATCTTACCTGCTTCGCTGTAAGAAAATACTCTTTCAATTCTTATTCTGCTCTTAAGAATAATTTCCTGTAAGCACTCTTTAAATGCTTCAAGGCCATTGCCTCTTACGGCAGATATATTGTATGTGTAGTCTGCATGCAAATCCTTAGCTGCCGGCTTCTCCGGTAAAACATCACATTTATTAAACAATGTAACAACAGGCTTTCCTTCAACACCTAACTGCTTAAGTGTTGCATATACTGTTGACATCTGCTGTTCATAGTCTGGGTTGGATACATCAACAACATGCACTATAATGTCTGCATACTTTGCCTCTTCAAGAGTACTCTTGAATGCTTCAATAAGATTATGTGGAAGCTTTCTTATAAATCCGACTGTATCAGTAAGCAACACTTTCTCTCCATTAGGAAGTTCCATACTTCTTGTTGTAGGGTCAAGTGTTGCAAAAAGCTTGTCCTCCGACAGCACACCCGCATCAGTAAGCTTGTTAAGAAGTGTTGATTTGCCGGCATTAGTATATCCAACTATAGCCGCAACAGATGTTGATGTCTTAGCTCTTTTGCTTCTCTGGACATCTCTGTGTTCCTTCATATCCTTAAGGTCTGCTGAGAGCTTTGATATTCTGTCCCTTATAAGTCGTCTGTCTGTCTCAATCTTTTTCTCACCGGGACCTCTTGTTCCTATTCCGCCACCAAGTCTTGACATTGATGTTCCGAAACCCGCAAGTCTTATTGAACGGTACTTTAACTGTGCCATCTCAACCTGAATCTTACCTTCACTTGATGTAGCTCTTGCCGCAAATATGTCAAGAATAACCATTGTTCTATCCATTACCTTGATTCCAAGCTCATCCTCAAGATTCTTAAACTGGGCAGGACTTAATTCGTCATCACATATAATTCCCGTAGCATCAAGCTCATCAATCATAAGTCTTAATTCTTCAATCTTACCTTTGCCAATATATGTTGCAGGGTGAAAGTTATCTCTTGTCTGAATCATTCTTCCAACTGTCTGCGCGCCTGCTGTCTTAGCAAGCTCTCCAAGCTCATCAAGAGAGCGTTCTGTATCATCATCTGTATCAAATGCTACTCCAACCAGAATAACTCTCTCGATAATCTCATCTGTCTCATAAACTGCCATATATATATTTCCTTTTACTTTTTATTTCTTTCTGATATATAGTCACTAAGATAGTCTGTTACTTCTTTCTCAGTTACCATTGACATAACCTTATCTGTTACAAGTCCGGCTTCTTTAATTGACCAGTCTGCAATTGTCTTTCTCGTCTCTAATACCTTTCCTGTTGATACTGAAAATTCATCCAGACCAAATGATAAAAGTATCGGAGCCATTAAAGCATTTGCAGCTGCCTCACCACACATTCCGGCTTCAATACCTGCATTATGGGCACATTCTATTATCCTTCTTATAAGCCTTAATACTGCCGGATTAAATGCAGAATACAGATATGCCACATTTTCATTGCATCTGTCTACTGCAATAGTATACTGTGTAAGGTCATTAGTACCAATTGAAAAGAAATCAGCCTCCTTTGCTAATGTATCTGCCATAACAGCAGCTGCCGGAGTTTCAATCATAATGCCTGTCTGGATATTCTTATCATAATTAATTCCGTTACGGTCAAGGTCGCTGCATATCTTCTTAATCAGCTCTTTCACCTGTCTTACTTCATTAACTGATGTAATCATAGGTATCATAATTCTTATACAGCCATATGCACTTGCCCTTAGAATTGCACGAAGCTGTGTTGTAAATATATCAACTCTGTCAAGGCAGAATCTTATTGCACGGTATCCTAAAAATGGATTAGCCTCTTTGGTAAGTCCCATATAAGGAATATCCTTATCTCCACCAATATCAAGTGTTCTTATTGTAAGTGGCATGCCTTTTGTCAGTACTGCTGCCTTCTTATATTCCTCAAACTGTTCCTCCTCTGTCGGCAGCGCATTCTTATTAAGAAAGAGAAACTCTGTCCTGAAAAGTCCCACGCCTTCAGCTCCGTCCTTAACTGCCTTGGCTGCTTCATCAGCTCCACCAATATTGGCAGCAAGCATAACCTTCTTTCCATCAGCTGTCTCTGTGCTTTTATTAATAAAGGTCTTTAATTCCTCAATATGTTCTTCATATTTTTTCTTTTTCTTCTCATATATAGAAAGTGTACGCGGTGTCGGATTAATAAAAACTTCTCCATAAGCTCCATCTATTATTATAAAATCTCCATCTTTTACTTTCTGAAGTATTCCCTTCACACTAAGTACTGCCGGAATCTCAAGTGCTCTTGCAAGAATTGAAGCATGCGCCGTATCGCCACCCTTTTCAGCTATAATACCTGCAACATGTGCTATGTCCATAGAAGCTGTCATCGATGGCTTAATCTCATCTGCAACAATAACAGTATTATCCGGAAGATTAGTAAGGTCAAATGCTTTCGTTCCCTGCAATATCTGTATCATTCTTTCTCTCATATCCTGAATATCAGTAACACGCTGCTGCATATCAGGATTATCCATTGAAGAAAACAATTGAATCAGCTTATTACACACATCATCAAAAGCTGCTTCTGCACATATATGACTATTATCAATTGCAGCAACAACTTCATTCTCTGTTGTTATATCTCTTGCAAGATATATCTGATTCTTAAGCACCAGTGCATCCTTGTCAGACTCACCAAGTTTTTTCTCCAGTTCAGACAATAATTCTTCCGTCTGCTCTATAAATGTTTTTCTGGCCTCAAAGAATCTTTTCTTCTCTTCTTCGGCATTATAATGCGTTCCCCTGTTTACAACAGCACTGGCATTATAAACAATAAGAACATGTCCTATGCCAATTCCTCTTGAAGTTCCTATTCCTCTTTCCATACATATGCCCCCATTCTACTGATTAAACACATACCTTATCATGTTAACAATAGTTTCCGATGTATCTCTCGAATATATTGTCTCCCTTGCAAGCACCGGATTGTCAGTAATGATCCCATCTACGCCTTTGTTAGTCAGATTCTTGATTGACTCTTTATTATTTACTGTCCAAGCATAAACACGCTTACCTGAATTATGAATTGCATCTATAGTTCTCTTTGATAAAAATGCAGCATTTATACTAAAGAAATCTATATTCTTCATATCATAAAAATCTCCATATGCTGCTGATAAAATATATCCAACCTTAATATTTTCATTGTATGATTTAACTGCCTGCAATGCAGAATTACTGAAAGATGTTATAACACAATCATTAACCATATTATATTTCTCTATAAGTCTTACTGTATTCTTTGCAAGAAGTTCACCATTATCTGAAGGTTTCAGCTCAATGTTCAGTTTAATCTTACCCTGAGTAAATTCAAGTACCTCTTTTAACAGCGGAACATTTTCGCCTTTATACTCATCCGAAAACCACGAACCGGCATCAAGACTTTTAACTTCCCTATAAGTCATTTCAACTATATTTGCATCAATGCCGGTAGTTCTGTAAGCATTTGAATCATGCATTACAATTACCTCTCCACTTCCTGTCAGCTGTACATCCAGTTCAATGTAATCCGCCATGTCATCAATTGCTTTCTCAAAGGCAGCCATAGTATTCTCTGGCGCTTCTTTTGATGCTCCTCTGTGTGCCATAACCTTAGTTTCATGGAATATAGCAACATTTTCAAAAGGATTATTATTAAATGACATTAACAGATAGCATGAATCTGCAATAACTGCTGACGCAATAATAACACTATATATTATCTTTCTTCGTCTTGCAGGACCTTCCTGTATATCTGTGAACTCAAATGTAATATCGTCTACATCAGTATATTTGTAATACATATGTGAAATAGCCGAAAAAGACAGTGGTATTGCTACACATACAAGAATACATTTTATAATTAGTCTTTCTGTCCTTAATGCAGACAGAAATATAGCATTTCCAAGATATGCCATATTAAGAATCTTAACACCTGCAACAAGAAATACTGATATAAGCACATAAGTTATTCCAATAATTGCAAGCATAACCAGATTATACACAACAAGTGCTGATATTGTTCCCATTGGATGCTTCTTAACCATACGGGCACTTTTCTTATATGCTTCCCTAAATCCCAGTCCTTCCATCATGCATATATTCATTGCATATATTCCAGGAATTACAATTGCGTATATAATGACAAACACAAATATAACTTCAGCTTTAATATACCAGTGATTCCTAATGATATACATTTTAATTAAGTTAGTATTAGTCTCACTGTATAAGACATTAAACCATACAGTTACATTGGAAGCCAGAATTGATATGAAGTAAAATATACTCAGACCTACATGCCTTGGCTTAAAAACATTTTTAAAAACCTTATAAGAATTATAAAATATATCAACAACAGATGCATTACATGATGTTCTCTTTGTCTCGAAACAGACTGAAAGATATGTCATCTCATAAGTGCAATAGAATACAAATATACCCACAGCAAGAAAAATTGCAAATATGACTACAGGGTGTGTCATTGCTCTCTGAATATATTCATTAGTAAGATAGTTCACTCCTGCTATCTTCATAAGAAAATTAATTGCAAATAAAACAATAGGGAATATAACAGCAAAAGCAACAAGCTTGTATGCCAGTTCAAATGTCCATACATGCCTGCTGCTGTCAATTAAAAGACTAAAATTGTTTCGTAACTTTTTAAAAATCATATAATTATCCCCGAATCAATTGTCAATAAGATGCTGATTATCTGTGAAACATCTTAATAAACTTTCTCATCTCCGCTCTGATATCCATATTCTGCATATTAAGACTTTCCGAAAAACTCTGCATAAAATCCGCAGTATATGAAAAGACAAGAATCATTGCCATAACACTGGCAATCCTGTAATCGATTGAGAATACAAAACGCTCCACAAATTTATTCAAAAATCCGAATATAAATACGGCAACAAACCCCCAGGCAAGTGTTGACTGTAAGCATATGATGCCTTTGTAATTAAACTTAAGATGATCATAATTCCACCACACTTCACCAAACAGTTTTAACATAACCTGTGCTGTAAGGTACTCAAATGCTGTAGCACATATACATCCAAAAATATATAGTGCAATATAATTATGCTCTATTGGCTTAAAAATATTAAAAGCAATCAGTGTTCCGAAACCATATATTACACAGAACGGCAGCTTGGCAAAGCCTCTGTTTTCCCAGTAACCAAGCTGCTTTCTGATAACCACACATTCCATACACCATCCAAGAAAGCTGTATATAAAAAACCATATAACCAGCTGGCTTATATTCATGCTTCTAAATGTTATACCCATTATATGTGACATAATGTCCCCCTCCATCATCAAATGGAAAATCCAGAACCCATTAATTAAAGAAGTTCCTCAAGAGTCTTTCTTATTGCACTGATGAAATCCTGTGTATTAAGTGTTACAGGATTCTCCATTGTTGTAATAAGTGCAAGATCCTTTGTCATCTTTCCATCTTCAATAGTTTTAATACATGCACGCTCAAGAGTATCAGCAAATTTTCCAAGCTCAGGAATGTTATCCAACTCTCCTCTTTTTCTTAAAGCGCCTGTCCATGCGAATATAGTAGCGATAGGGTTAGTAGATGTTTCTTCACCCTTAAGATGCTTATAATAATGTCTCTGTACTGTTCCGTGTGCAGCTTCATACTCATAGTATCCATTAGGTGATACAAGAACAGAAGTCATCATTGAAAGTGAACCAAATGCTGTGGCTACCATATCACTCATAACATCTCCATCATAGTTCTTACAAGCCCAGATATATCCACCCTCTGAACGGATAACTCTTGCTACTGCATCATCTATAAGTGTATAGAAATATGTTATGCCAGATTCCTCGAACTTAGTCTTATACTCAGCATCGAATATTTCCTGGAATATGTCCTTAAATGTATGGTCATACTTTTTAGAGATTGTATCCTTAGTTGCAAACCAGAGATCCTGCTTTGTCTCAAGCGCAAAATTAAAGCAGCTTCTTGCAAAGCTCTCAATAGAATCATTGAGGTTGTGCATTCCCTGTAGAACTCCTGCACCCTTGAAGTTATGAATAAGCTCTCTTGTCTCCTCACCAGCCTCGTTAGTAAATACAAGCTCTGCCTTACCAGCCTCAGAAACCTTCATCTCAGATGCCTTATATACATCACCATATGCATGTCTTGCAATTGTGATAGGCTTCTTCCATGTCTTAACATATGGCTCAATACCCTTAACGATAATAGGAGCTCTGAATACTGTACCATCAAGCATGGCTCTTATTGTTCCGTTAGGACTCTTATACATCTCTTTGAGATTATATTCTGTCATTCTTGCCGCATTAGGTGTAATTGTTGCACACTTTACTGCAACACCATACTTCTTAGTAGCTTCTGCTGAATCTATAGTTACCTGATCATTAGTCTCATTTCTATGTACAAGACCCAAATCATAGTATTCTGTGTTAAGGTCAATAAAAGGAGTGAGCAGCTCGTCCTTGATAAGCTTCCACAATACTCTTGTCATCTCATCTCCGTCCATCTCTACAAGTGGAGTTGTCATCTTAATTTTGTCCATAATATAAAGAACCTCTCTTTCTTTTCTTACCTGATTAATTATTATAATTTATTTCAAATGTTTTGTAAACAGAAACTGACTTGTATTAGCCTGATTACTTTGTTATAATTCATAAGTAAATTTTACATACTACATTTAACAATGCACTGATTGTGCAGACACAATATGGAGGTACAGATACATGTGTGGATTCGCTGGTTTTACCGGCTACTTAGCTGACGGTGATGCTGTTCTTGAACGCATGATGAATAAGATTATTCACAGAGGACCTGACAGCGCAGGTAAATACATTGATGATAAAGCGTACATGGGCTTTAGAAGACTTTCTATCATTGATCTTGATAACGGAAGCCAGCCTATGTTTAACGAGAATAAGAAGATAGTAATAACATTTAACGGTGAGATATATAACTATCAGGATTTAAGAAAAGACCTTATTGAGAAAGGTCACGTATTTGCTAACAATTCAGATACTGAAGTTCTCATTCACTCATACGAGGAGTATGGCAAGGACATGCTTAACAAGCTTCGTGGAATGTTTGCATTCGTAATCTGGGACAGCGAGAAAGAAACTCTTTTCGGAGCAAGAGACTTCTTCGGAATTAAGCCTTTCTACTACACAGTTGCAGACGGCAACATGATATATGGTTCAGAAATTAAAAGTATCTTAGAGCATCCTGCTTATAAGAAAGAGGTTAATCCTGTTGCACTTGAGAATTATCTCACATTCCAGTACTCAGTACTTGATGAAACATTCTTCAAAGGAATATTCAAGTTGATGCCTGGTCACTTCTTTACATTCCACAAGGGTGAGCTTAACATTGAAAGATATTGGGAGCCTACATTTGATGCTGATGAGAGCAAGTCTTTAGATGAATTTGTTGATGAAATCGACGATGTTATGCATGATTCAGTTGAACACCATAAGATTAGTGATGTTGAGGTTGGTTCATTCCTCTCAAGTGGTGTTGATTCAAGCTATGTTGCTGCTACATTTAACGGTGACAAAACATTTACTGTTGGATTTGATTATGAAAAATACAACGAGATTGACTATGCCAAAGCTTTATCTGACAAAATTAAAATTGACAACTATTCAAAGCTTGTTTCAAGTGAAGAATACTGGGCTGCAATTCCTAAAATCCAGTATCATATGGACGAGCCTTTAGCTGACCCTGCTGCGATTGCACTTTACTTTGTAAGCCAGACAGCAGCCAAGCATGTAAAGGTTGCCATGTCAGGTGAAGGTGCTGACGAGTTTTTTGGTGGATATAACATTTACAGAGAACCTCTCGATCTTGCAGAATTCCAGAAGCTCCCTAAAGGCTTAAGAAAAGGACTTGCCGGCATTGCCAATGCTATTCCATTCAAGTTCAAGGGAAAAAGCTTCTTAAACAGAGCAAGCAAGACAGTTGAAGAAAGATTCATCGGTAACGCTTTCATGTTCAATGAAAAAGAACGTGCCAGGATATTAAAGAATCCTACCGGCAAGTATGACCACAAGCAACTTACAAAGCCTTTCTATGATAAGGTTGCTGATAAGGATGATGTTACTAAGATGCAGTATATTGATATCAATTTCTGGCTGATAGGCGATATCTTACTTAAGGCTGATAAGATGAGTATGGCTCACTCTCTTGAGGTAAGAGTTCCATTCCTTGATAAGGAAGTGTTCAATGTTGCCCGTACTATTCCAACTAAGTACAAGGTTAACAAGAGTAATACCAAGTATGCCATGAGACAGGCTGCCCACAGACATCTTCCAGACATGGTTGCTGAGAAAAAGAAGCTTGGATTCCCTGTTCCTATCAGAATCTGGCTCAAGGATGAGAAATATTACAATATGATTAAAAAGGCTTTCACAAGTGAAGCTGCTGAGAAATATTTTAACACTGATGAGATTGTTAAATATCTTGATGAACACAAAGAAGGAAAGGCCGATAATTCGCGTAAGATATGGACAATTTACATGTTCCTTGTATGGTATGAAGATTTCTTCGGCAACGGAGTTAAAGAAGCCGCTTAATTTTTTATAATTATAATAACAATTAACCCCTGCCGCTAATGCGACAGGGGTTTTGTTATACCTAACACATATTCTGTTAATTACTTATTAGTCTCTTCTATAAATCTTTCAAGCTGCTTCTTAGCTGCTCCGCTCTTAATAATCTCTCTTGCTTTCTCAATACCTTCCTTCATTGTAATACCATCTGAAGCAAGATATATGGCAGCTCCGGCATTAAGAAGTACCACATCTGTCTTAGGTCCTTCTGCACCTTCAAGAATATCTCTTGCAATCCTGGCATTAACTGCCGGCTCACCACCAGCAAGATCTTCCTTCTTGCATCTTGTAAATCCAAAATCCTCCGGCTTTATAGTATATGATTTGAACTCATCACCTTTGAACTCGCATACCTTTGTATCAGCACTTAAAGATATCTCATCTATGCTGTCCATTCCGTATATTGTCATAGCTCTTTTGCAGCCTAAATTATGTAATACATGTGCAAGCGGCTCAACAAGCTCCTCACTATATACACCAAAAAGCTGCATAGATGCCCCTGCCGGATTGGCCAGAGGTCCAAGTATATTGAATAATGTACGGATTCCAATTTCCTTTCTCACACCTCCAACAAATCTCATAGCCGGATGATATTTCTGTGCAAAAAGAAAACATATATTAATATCCTTAAGAATCTGTGCCATCCTTGCAGGAGCTGCATCTATCTTAACGCCAAGAGCCTCTAAACAGTCTGCTGTACCACATTTGCTTGAAGCTGCTCTGTTACCATGCTTAGCAACCGGTATTCCAGCTGCTGATACTATGATAGAAGCTAAGGTTGATATATTGATTGAATTAGAACCATCTCCACCTGTTCCAACGATTTCAAGAACATCCATATCATTTAAGAACTTCTCACAGTGTGCTCTTAAAACTCTTGCTGCTGCTGTAATCTCGTCAATAGTCTCTCCCTTTGCTGCCAGAGCTGTAAGAAATGCTGCCTTCTGTGCATCAGTGGCTTCTCCTGTCATAATCTCTTCCATTACATCATTCATCTGCCCAGCAGTTAAATCTTCTTTCTTAACCAGCTTTGCAATAGCTTCTTTAATCATATTACCTTAGCCTCCCATAAACATATCTAAATGATAGCTTTAGTGTATTACTATAACGCCGTGCTGTCAATCCATAACAGCTTACAAAGGTTATCTGTCTCAAACACATCATCAAAAATAAAAGACTCATAAAGTGCTTCCATATTATCCTCTGAGTACTCGACCTGTCTTGAAAATATATGAACCGTATCTATTCTGTCCTCAAAACAAAACTTCTTATGCTTCTTATACCATACAAGCATGTCCATCTGACGGAGTATAAAATAATTAGTAACAAACATTTTAGCTTTACCAACCACATCATAATCATATACAGCCTTTGCAAAATACCGAAACACCAGATATGTTATAAAGTTTCTGTACTCATACTCTCTTTCAAGCATTGCTGTCATGAATTCTTCTTTAGTTTCCTGATACTGCTCATTATCCATATTGTCATGAAAAGTCTCTGTCATCTCAGCTAATATCTGTTCCCAGCGTGTATTAAGCACTTCCATATCCTCATACGGATACATAATACTTCTTATACATTTCCATACATCAACATCACCGAATTCATCGCTTTCTGATTCATCATTCATTTCAATAAGAATATGTTCAATATCGCTTCTTCCAAATGTATTGATATACTCTTTAAGTCCATCATAATCATCATTATTAATGTATTCCTGCATTACTGCACAATATTTTAATATAACAACAAGCTTTTCATTAATAGACATTTCCGGCATATCAAGAATCTTAAATATTTCATCTCTTGCCTTAAATATCCTGACAGCGTAAGCACTGTCATACTCATCATCCTCTGAATATTCCTCATCACACGGCTTTAATACAGTTGTAAATGTTTTGTTTTCAGAAAATATAATTCTTTCCACTTCCTCACATGCAAGCCCAATACCGCTTTCTTTGATTTCTCCATAATATTCAGAATATCTTGGAAACTGGTCACACACTACAGACAAATGCTCTGCTCCAAGTTCTTTATGAATTGTACATAATCCACACTTATCTAACAAACCGCAATGTCCATCTACGAGTTTAAAACAGTTCGAACCGTCTTCACTTTTAGTAATTGATTCTCTTATTCTGTCTCCAAGCTCGCCATCAAGACTCATATAATAATTATAAGTATCATCATCAATATCTATCTCCCAGCCGCCAACACAACAGTTGTCTTTACATTCTGAAGTTATACAGTGGAACTGGTCATAATAGAATGGAACCCTGAGTTTCATAATCCTTATCTTCTCCTTAGTCTGTAACGATATCAGCAATCTGATATCTTATAACTTTATCTACATCAGACAGCTTAACTTCTACCTGATGTCCGATTTTACCTGCACTAAACATTATAGTTTCAAAATTCTCAGCAGTCTTATGAAATGTTGTCGGAAAGAACTTCTTCATTCCTATAGGCGAACAGCCCCCATGCACATAGCCTGTAAGCGGAAGTAGTTCCTTTGATTTAATCATTTCTATTGATTTTTCTCCAACAGCCTTTGCTGCTTTCTTCAAATCCAGTTCCTTATTAACAGGAACAACAAATACATAATTCTTACCTGTCTTGCCAACTGTAACAAGTGTCTTGAAAGCCTGTGCCGGATTCTCATTAAGAACAGCAGCTATCTCATCACCGCTTAGCCCTTCTGCATCGGGGCACACATGTGTTTTATAAGGTACTTTTTTCTGGTCAAGCACTCTGCATACATTAGTCTTATCGTCTGATTTTCCCATAATTACATTCCTCTGGCAATTCTATATCTGTCTCATTCTCTCAAGTCTTTCATGAAGCTTTTTTATATGTTTCATCTCAGCTTCACTCTCCATTTTTCTATCTGAATAATAATATTCTACACTGCCTTTTTTCCCTTTATCTTTCTCAGTAAATATCCCTTTTTTCATAACAGTATTCTTAAGATTATTAGATACACCCGTATTTCCGTCAACCATCTCTAAATCATCAGGAAACAGCTTTGCAAATGAATCCTTGAAATAGTTAAAATGTGTACACCCAAGCACAAGTTCAGAATAATCATTAAGATTGTATGGAGCAAATTCACATTTTAAATAATCAGTCACATCTGAAGAATCAAAATCATCATCCTGTGCGAACCTTACAAGTTTTGGAAGTGCCACAACATCAACAACATGCTTATCATCATATTTATCTATAAGTCTTTTTAACTTTTCCCCTTTTGCTGTAACAGGTGTAGATACTACCATAACCCTTCTTCCGGTTTCAGAAGTATGTTCAACTGCAGGCTTGACTGCCGGCTCTATTCCAATTATTGGCAGCTTATACTTTTCTCTTAGATATGATATTGCTGCACTTGTTGCTGTATTACATGCAAGCACAATTGCCTGACAGCCCTTATCAACAAGAAATCCAACCGCATGATCAACAAGCTTTCTTACTTCCTCCCTTGTTTTTTCTCCATATGGAACATTATCCACATCAGCATAAAATATGTAATCAGCCTCTGGCATGGTAATCATCGCCTGATGAAGCACCGACAGACCACCTATCCCTGAGTCAAATATTCCTATCTTCATATTGCTACAATCCTCTATATTCTAATCATTATATACCTTGCAATAAACAATCATTTTATCCTTTAATATCTTAACCCTGCTCGGTCTTATCTCACCTGCAAATATCTTATCTGCGAAATCAGCAAACAGATATTTCTGTAACAATACCTTAAGTTGTTTATTCCCGGATCTTCTTATAGCTGACACAATCCAAACAGCAACAAAACACACTGGCCACACCCATACAGGAATATACTGCATAATTGTAAGTGCATATCTTCCTGCAAGCGCAAATCCTATTGCACAAAATATAACAACATATACCACAGCCCATATATAAGCCTTTATCCATCCAACAGCACCAAGAACTTTAAGTCTGTTGGTTATCTTTCTATAATTTTCTGATTCTTCTGCCGTTATTGATAACTCTATTATCTCCATAAACAAGTCACACCTTTCTTAGCGATTAACAATAATTATAAGCCCTTAAGTCAAAGTATTCAAGATACTTTATTTTACGCTCTTTTTTAAGGCAAAAAAACTTTCCCCGTATACGATGAGACACAATTCATCATATACGGGGAAAACTATTATATTGGTTTCTTTTAAACAATTTGATTAATAGTCACTCAGAACATCTTCCACATGCTTAATAGAAATCTCTAAAAAATTGGATATTTCATAATCTGGAACACCATTATCATGAAGTATGAATATAAGTTCTTCCATACTCGTTCCCTTACGGCGTTCCATCATAATAAAATGTTTAACCTGAGTCTCGTCCATACCACACCTCACACCTCACATATTATTAAATTATTCCGCATCGAAACTTTTCAACATTATATCAGATACATTTCTAATAAGTCAATAGAATAGTCCTACTTACTGATTGTTCTTCCCAATAATCTTCTTTAACATATGTACCCTGTTAAATGGAAATGAAAAATAATACCCATCAACAAAATCAGTAGTCTTTGCAATTATTTCCCTTGCTATCTGAATACCGGTCTCTTCTCCCTCTTCTTTTGACATATCAGCTCTGTATCTTGAAAGAATCTCATCAGTAACATTAATACCTGTCATCTCATTTTTCATGAATGTTGCATTTCGAAGACTTACAAATGGCATTATTCCACAAAGAATCCTTGCCCCTGTCTGTTCTTTAATCTGTCTGAGTCTGTCTATATCTTCATCAGAAAATACAGGCTGCGTCATAAAAAATGTGGCTCCCGCCTCCATTTTTTTCTTAACACGCTCAAGTTCCACTTTAAAATTAACCCTTCCCTGATTAATTGCTCCACCATATATAACCGGTTTCCCGGCAAACTGTTCCTGATTCATATCACTTATTATATTCATAAGTCCAACTGAATCGAAGTTAAACACACTCTTTACAGACGCTCTTACAACTGATGGTATGGGATCACCGGTAATAACGAGAAAATTATTAATATCATTTATATGTGCTCCCAAAAGCTGTGAACGCATTGCTATAGCATTCTTGTCACGACAGCATATGTGCGGCATAACACACATTCCCGTTTCTCTCGAAACCTTTTCTGCCATAAGTATTGAATCTGCACGTGTTCTTCCTGATGGTGAATCCGGAAATGTAAGCACATCAACTCCGCTTTCCTTCATCAAAAAAGCAGCATCCATAATCTTCTCATCATCAATTCCAAGCGGAGGAGCAAGTTCTACAGCAATCAGTTTTCTTCCTTCTTTTCCTTTATAGAAAGAAACATCATTTGCAGTTTTCTTTTCTGATATCTCTTCTTCTATGGAAGCATTTTTCATATGAACAACATCAGCAGTTTTTAAAACCATCTGTCTTATATATTCAGGTGTTGTTCCACAACAGCCGCCAATAATATCAGCTCCATCCTCAGCCAGATCATGCATAATCTGTGAAAAATATGCTGCATTGTTATCATCAAATACCATTCGACCGCTTACAACCTGTGGATATCCTGCATTTGGAAGCACCGCAAAATACTTGTCATTCCTGTTAATAAGGCTCTGCACAAGCTTCTTCATATGTCCCGGACCAACTCCGCAGTTAAATCCACATGCATCAATATATGAATTTTTCCCAGCTTCTTCAATCAGCTTTCTTGCACTAAAGCCTGCACTGCTATAGCCAAACTGATTTATTGCAAACTGAGTTATAACAAATCCGTTTTCTCCTGCATTTTCAATTGCTTTATCAATAAATCCCAGTTCTGGAAATGTTTCAAAAACAAATATATCAACGCCACATTCCTTAAAAACATTAACTATATCAACATACTCTTTTTCAATATGCTCTTTTTCAATCATATTTTCACCAGGAATAGGGCCAATATCAGCTGCTACAAGCACATCTGTCCCCTTTACGGCTTCCCTTGCAATGTCAACGGCATTTTTAATATTATTTCTTACCTCATCAAATCCCGCTCCAAGACACACGGTATTACTTGCAAATGTATTAGTTCTGATAATCTTAGCACCAGCTTCAATATATTCTTTATGAATTGCCAGTACTCTGTCTGAAGCCTGTAAATTTGCCAGCTCAGGCAGGCTGCCCGTATCATACTTCTTAGCATAGTATGTTCCAAACGCACCATCTGCCACCAGTATTTCACTCTTTAATCTGTCATATAATATTCCTGCTGTTCCTGTATACTTCATGCCCAGTCCCCTTATCTTTTAACATTCAACTTAAAAAAGGAGCCACCTTATATAAGTGACTCCAAAATTGTATCATTATTAAGTTTAATTTGCACTAAAAATTAAAGGAAAATATACTTCAATATGAACAGCAATGCAAGCACGTACATAAGTGGAGTAATCTTCTTAGCCTTTCCAGCAACAAGATTAACAATAACATACGAAATAACACCAACTGCAATACCTTCTGAAATGCTGTACATAAGCGGCATACAGATAAGGCAGAGGTAAGCCGGAATACTCTCTGTTAAATCATTAAAATCAATTTCAACAACCGCACTAACCATAAGGAATCCTACAAAAATAAGTGCCGGAGCTGTTGCAAATCCAGGAATTGTAGTAAATACAGGTGCAAATATAATTGCAATAAGGAATAAGAAACCTGTTACAACTGAAGAAAGTCCTGTTCTTCCGCCTTCTGCAACACCTGATGAGCTCTCAACAAATGTTGTTGTTGTAGAAGTACCAAGGATGGCTCCTGCACTTGTTGCGATAGCATCAGCTAAAAGAGCCTGCTTAATTCTAGGAAGTCTTCCGTTCTCATCAAGCATTTTAGCCTTATTGGCAACACCGATAAGTGTTCCAAGTGTATCAAACATGTCAACAAAAAGGAATGAGCACATAATAACAATAAAATCTAATATATTAATATTAAGACCCTTAAGGTTAAAGCACTGTCCAAATGTCAGGCTGATAGCTGTGATATCAAAGCTTCTCCATGAAGGAATAAGTGAATAGAATCCTGCTGCTGCATCAACCTTATAAAGTCCTGTAAGCTGGCAGATAATACCAAGCACCCATGTTGCAACGATACCGATAAGGATAGAACCCTTAACATGCTTTACATAAAGAATAGCAATGATAAATGTACCGATAACTGCAAGTAAAGCACCTATTCCTACTGTGTTAAAATTAGTTCTGAAATTAACAACAGTAACCTTTGTTGACTCACTTGCAACAACTAGGTTAGCACCCTGAAGTCCGATAAATGCCACAAAAAGACCGATACCTACTGATACGCCCTTCTTTAATGTTGTAGGAATTGCGTTAAATATAGCTTCACGAACATTAGTAAGTGAAAGCACAATAAATACAAGTCCTTCAACAAATACAGCAAAAAGTGCTACTTTCCAGCTATATCCCATGCTTCCGCATACTGTATATGCGAAATAAGCGTTAAGTCCAAGTCCTGGAGCAAGTGCAAAAGGATAATTAGCAAGGAAAGCCATTGCAAAACAACCTATAGCAGATGCTATTGCAGTCGCCATAAGAATTGCATTAGAATCCATTCCTGATGCTGACAGGATAGATGGATTAACAGCCAGAATATAAGCCATTGTCATAAATGTTGTAATTCCAGCTACAACCTCAGTTCTTACACTGGTGTTGTTTTCCTTAAGTTTGAACAATTTGTCCATTTCAACCTCCATAATTTTATAAATATTAAAAAACACTTAATAATATTAACATATTCTTCTCAATTTTACGACAACTTTTTTTATTAGACATATATCTTTTCTAATAAAATCTCCCACTAAAAGAGGGAAGCGCATTCAATAGCAAAATAGTACTATATCATTGTACTTTAGTTATACACCTGTGAATTGGACGTGAACACAGGTTTGGGATACATCCATTTATGAAAAACATGAATAAAGCCATATATGCAGTTGGGAGACCTGCATATATGGCTTTATTTTATTTCTTATCTACTAATTCAGTTGTACAGAAAGGACATCTTGTTGCCTTAACAGATATCTTGCTGAAACAGTATGGACAATCCTTTGTAGTTGGAGCCGGTTCTTCTTTCTTCTTACCTAAGCTCATCATCTTGTTCATTGCTTTAACTAAAAGGAACAGAACAAATGCCATAATAAGGAAATTAATAACTGCTGTTATGAATGAACCATAATCAAACACAACTCCTCTTATTGTAAATGTACCACCAACGGTAACACCCTCACCATTAGTACCACCTGTAACTACGGCAATAAGCGGATTAATAAAACTGCTTGTAAGTGCTGTTACAATGCTCTGAAATGCAGCACCGATAATAACACCTACTGCCAGATTCATAACATTTCCTTTCAAAGCAAATTCTTTAAATTCCTGAATGAATTTTTTCATTGGGTTTTCCTCCCGTATATTATTAATCTTAGAAACGATTATAGTGTCTTTAGTTTTTTCCTTATGTCCTCTACAGTTTCAACAATATAATCTGCTCCCGCTATCTCAAGCTCCTGTTCTTCTGCAAAACCATATCTTACTCCCATAGAATCAATTCCAGAAGCTTTAGCACCTAATATATCGTCTTTTCTGTCACCAATCATAATAGACTGTGACTTTGTTTCTGGCAGATTGTCAGCGTCCGCAAGTCCGGCAGCAGCAAGCCTTACAAACACTTCATCAATAACCTGGTTCTTATGTCTACGTTCTCCACCTTCTAATTCACTTCCAACAGCAACATCAAAATACTTATCAACATTAAAGTACTCTAATATTCTTGGAACATATATTTCAGGCTTACATGTAGCAAGTGCAATTATATATCCATCACTCTTTAATCCTTCAAGCATATCTGCTATCCCGTCAAAAAGAACATTTTCATATATTCCCTTGTCAGAATATCTTTCACGGTAATAATCAACTGCCTTTAGTGCTTTTTCTTTGTCAAATCCATAAAATTTTTCAAAGCTTTCATCAAGAGGAGGACCTATGAATCTTCGAAGCATCGCCTGGTCATTTTCTTCTATTCCAAGTTTCTTAAGTGCATGCTGCACACTTTTGGTAATTCCCTCGCTTGAATCTGTAATTGTTCCATCAAGGTCAAATAATATATATCTCTTAGTCATATTTTCTCCATTATCACATTAATTCACTGTAACTTCTGATATTGTAATCGGCTATCTGACAAATATCCTGCCAGTCATCCGCTGAAGCCTCATCATATACTGCCACAACAGTAAAACCGCCACTCTTGGCTCCCTGTGCAGCCGATAACACATCTTCAAACACAATACATTCATTCACACTGCACCCTGCTTTGCCGGCTGCTTTCATATATACATCCGGAAATTTCTTTCCTCTGGATACTTCATTTGTCTGTGTAAATGCATCAAAAAAATCATATATTCCATTTCTTCTAAGGCATGGCTCAAAAAGTGCCCTGTCTGATGATGTTGCCGATACAATCTTAAAGCCATTATTATGCATTTGTTCTATAAAAGCTTTCGCATACGGCTTTAACACCACCTTGTCAGTGTATGCCTTACATGCTGCATCATACCATTCTTTCATGATTTCTTCTGTAGATTCCGGCAGATTATACTTTTCCTTAGTATATACCGAACCGGATTCAAATGTATGTGTCTTAATCTCCTGCATATATTCCTTAGATACAGGAATTCCTCTTCTGCCCAAAAAATCCATGTCAACCTTAGCCCATACCTGTGTTGAATCAAGTATAGTTCCATCAAGGTCGAATATGATACACCGGCAGTTACTAAGATCTAACATGGATAACTCCTCCAGATTTATGTACTACTTATATGAAAATCTCTTCTTTACATTAACACTATATTCATCAGTATATTTCTTGATATATTCTGAATATTTTTTATTAAGCACTGTCGATTTTATAGAATCATCATCTGCCCCATCATAAGTTCTATTAATATAATAAACAATATAGTAGCATGAATTGGCGCTGTCTTCTATAACAGTTACATCACCCTCACTTCTGTCAGATGAAACAATCCAGTCAGCACATGCTGATTCAATGTCGCTCTTCTTAACATCGCTGACTAATGATGCATCATCAGCAGCATACTTATCTTCTTCATCATTTGAATAAATTCTGCACTGAGTGGCAAATGTAGCTTCGCTTGTTACTCCTGAAGCAAATTTATCTGCCTTTGTCTTTGCTTCTGCCATATCTGATGAGTCAGAGCTTCCGGCTTTCACTGTAAATGTTCTGTACTTAAACTTATCATATGTATCTTTATTTGACTGATAATACTCATCTGCTTCCTCATCAGTTGCTGCAAGCTTCTCTGTAAGCACCTCCTGATATGCAGTGCTCTTAAGATAATCCTTTAAAAACACCTTAACCCTCTTTTCATTTGCTTTCTTTCCAAAAAGCTGTTTAAGATAATCTGAATAAGACATATCTGCTTCGCCTGCTGCATCCTTTAATTTACCAATGAATTCATCATAATCAGCAGCTTCATTATCATATTCAAATCCATTTGCATCAGCATCTTCTAATAAGGCTTTAGTCTCTTTAATAGTTGAAACTGCTGAATTAGCAAAATAATCATACCATGTATAATCTGTTGAATATTCCTGGCTCTTATCTGACTGGCTTGTCTTATATCCCATATAAGATGTGTAATAATCACCATATGTCATAGTGCCATATATAGCTGTGTTAAGATTGTTTGTCTTGGCAATTCCATAATAGAAGTCAAACTCTATCTGACTTATTTTATCATCATTAACCTCAATATAATCATTATAAATGCTATTAAGTTTAAGACCTGCTGCCGTACCGCAGCCAAGTATGATAACAGCTAAAACTGCTATGCTGACCCATTTAGTAATAAATCTTCTCTTAGCTTCTTTTCTCTCTTCTTCTTTTCGTTTCTGCATCTTACGGTCATATTTAGTAACAACCTTCTCCTTATCTGATGCCGCATTATTATCAGCCATAATGTCCTCCCTATTCATATCCGTTAATTTCTTTAATTCTGTCTAACTGTTTCATCCACTCATGCGAGCATGCATCACTCGGCATTCTTAAATCACCTCTTGGCGATACTGCAACTGAACCGACCTTAGGTCCGTCAGGCAGACACGAGCGCTTAAACTGCTGCGCAAAGAATCTCCATGTGAACGTTCTTAGCCACTTATAGATAGTCTTATCATCATATTCTCCTGCAAATGCGTACTTTGCTATTCTGAATATCTTCTCAGGCTCTGCACCGAATCTTAGCATATGATACATAAAGAAATCGTGCAGCTCATAAGGTCCAACCAGATCTTCTGTCTTCTGTGCAATAGTACCATCTTC
This sequence comes from [Eubacterium] eligens ATCC 27750, assembly GCF_000146185.1. Classification (NCBI taxonomy): domain Bacteria; kingdom Bacillati; phylum Bacillota; class Clostridia; order Lachnospirales; family Lachnospiraceae; genus Lachnospira; species Lachnospira eligens. The sequence continues at coordinate 1,326,836 of NC_012778.1, forward strand.
CTTAGGTGGAAGAAGCTCAGGACTTACCGGTGTATCAAGCACATCGTTAAGAACTGATGACAGTTCTTCATTGCCGCATGTATCTGCATAGAACTGTACCAAATGCCTTACAAGTGTCTTAGGTACTGATGCATTTACTCCATACATTGACATATGATCGCCATTATATGTTGCCCAGCCTAATGCAAGCTCCGACATATCACCTGTTCCTATTACCATTCCGTTAGTCTGGTTGGCAATATCCATAAGTATCTGTGTTCTCTCTCTTGCCTGACCGTTCTCATAAGTCACATTATGATTATTCTCATCATGTCCGATATCTTCAAAATGCTGTCTTACAGCCTTCATGATATTGATTTCCCTGAGCGAACAGCCAAGCTGCTTAGTAAGCTTGACAGCATTATTATAAGTTCTGTCTGTTGTACCAAAGCAAGGCATCGTTATACAGTGTATACCGCTTCTGTCAAAGCCGCACATGTCAAATGCCCTTACAGTTACAAGAAGTGCCAGTGTAGAATCAAGTCCTCCTGATATTCCGATTACTGCATTCTTACAATTCGTATGTTCCAGTCTCTTCTTAAGTCCGTATGACTGGATATTAAGAATCTCTTCACATCTTGAGTCTCTCTCCTTCTTATCAGAAGGTACGAAAGGAGCTTTATCAAAATATCTTATGAGTTTTAACTCTTTATTGATAAGTCCATGAGCCTGAACTTCTGTATATGCGCTGTTCTCGTCAACTGCATAGGTTGTCATTCTTCTTCGTTCAGAGCATATTCTCTCTACATCAATATCAGCATATACCGATTCATCAGCAAATTTATGTGCCTCTGCAAGTGTAGAACCATTCTCACATATAAGGTTATGTGCTGAGAACACAATATCCTGGGTAGATTCTCCTCCTCCAGCACTTGAGTACACATATCCGCACACAAGTCTTGCAGACTGCCCTGAAACAAGCTGTTTCCTATATGTATCTTTGCCAATAGTTTCATTGCTTGCCGATGCATTTACAATAATAGTTGCACCATTCATAGCATGCTTTATGCTTGGCGGCTGTGGTGTCCACAGATCCTCACATATCTCAACGCCAATCTTAACTTTTCTGTTATTATCAAATGTAAATAATAATTCACTTCCAAAGGGAACTTCCTCACCATCAACATTTACATATACACATTCATTGAATCCCGGTGTGAACTGTCGTCTTTCATAGAATTCTCCATAATTAGGAAGATACATTTTCGGGACCATACCAAGTATCTGTCCGTTCATAACTCCTGCAACAACATTGTAAAGCTTCCCGTTCATTTCATATGGAAGTCCTACAAAGCTTATCATTCCTTTTACATTTTCCGAAAAATGTTTTATCGAAACAAGCCCTTCCAATGCTGAATCTAACAGCCTGTCATGCAAAAATAAATCATTACATGTATAACCTGTTATACACATTTCCGGAAAAACAGCTATCGCAGTATCCTTCTTATAAGCCTCAATCATAAGAGCCTTAATATTTTCTATATTATACTCACAGTCAGCCACTTTAATCTTCGGAGTCATGGCCGCTGCTCTTATATATCCGTCTTTCAATTTGCCCTCTCTTTCAATATATGTCTTTTCGTCAAACATTAAAATTATATCAGACTGGGTATATATTTACAATAAAGGTCACAAAAAAGTCACTTTTGATTATATTGTCCATAAACAAGTGTCACGCCGCTTTCCTGCTCTTTCGGCTCATTACACCCTATTAAAGCAGTTATCATACTTATAATAACCACCAGAGCCAATAGTCTCGCTGTCAGCTTTTTCTTTATTCCATCTTCTAACATAAAAACCTCCACTGTCCATAAATCTATTATGAACCAGTGGAGGTTTTATTATACTTTAAATGTGCTTATTCAATTACGGCTGCACTAACCTTTATTACTCTGTGTCCAGCTAAGAGCTTATTCTCAATCTTATAGAATGCAACTACCTTAAGAGGCTTGCCATCTTTAGCAACAAACTCCTGTACATAGCTTACATATCTCTTATCTATGAACTTTTCTCTTAACTCTGTTATTACTTCCTCATACTCAACGCTTGGTACGAACTGCTTAAATACAATTCCCGCCTCAAAATCATCTTCTGTGTATCCAAGAAGCTCTGTAAATCCATCATCAATATCAATAATCTTACCGCTTCTCATCTCCATAGAAAACTGTGTAAAAGGAATTGCTTTCATTACTTCTGCCATAATTATTCTCCTTATCCGTGAAAACTACTTAGAAAGTGTTGCAAGACGCTCAGTTACCTGCTCAAGCATCTGTGTATATTTTACCAGCTTTGCCTTCTCTTCGTCAATCTTTGCCTGAGGAGCTTTTGATGTAAACCTCTCATTGTTAAGCATTCCGTTACATCTCTTGATTTCTCCCTGTAATCTGCCTTCCTCTTTCTTAAGTCTCTCTATTTCCTTGTCGATATCAACAAGCTCTGCGAAAGGAATATAGATAACAGCATCCGGTATAACTGTTGAAACAGCATCATCCGGAATTCCAGCCTTATCTGACTGAACCTTGACTTCGCTTGCGTATGCAAGTGTTCCGAAGAATCCAAGTGAATTATTAAATATATTTTTAACCTCATCACTTGCTGAAACAACATATACAAGTGCCTTACGGCTTGGTGCAACATTCATGTCTGCACGTAAGTTTCTTATATTACGGACAGCTTCCTTGATTGTCTCAATAGCCTTCTCCTCTGCTGCGAAATTGTTAGTTTCATCATATACAGGCCATGAAGAAATCATGATTGACTCCTCTTCATCCTGAATATTGCAGAATATTTCTTCTGTAATGAATGGCATATATGGATGAAGCAGCTTAAGTGCATCTATAAGAACAGTTTTTAATGTCCAGATAGCTGCTGTCTTTGTCTCGTCTGCATCATTGTAAAGTCTTGGCTTAACCATCTCAATATACCAGTCACAGAATTCTTCCCAGATGAAGTCATTAAGCTTGGCAACAGCGATACCAAGTTCGTATTTTTCCATATTATCTGTAACTTCTTTGATAAGTCCATTCATCTTAGAAAGAATCCACTTATCAGCATCAGTTAAGTTAGCAGGTCTTGCATCTGTAGCCTTAATCTTGTTATCAGGATCATTCATCATGATAAATCTTGAAGCATTCCATACCTTATTAGCAAAGTTACGGCTAGCCTCAACTCTTGACCAGTAGAAACGCATATCATTACCAGGTGCATTTCCTGTAATAAGAGTGTATCTTAATGCATCTGCACCATATTTATCAATAACCTCAAGCGGATCAATACCATTTCCTAATGACTTACTCATCTTTCTTCCCTGGTCATCTCTTACAAGGCCGTGGAATAATACCTTGCCAAATGGCTTCTTGCCCATATGCTCATATCCTGAGAATATCATTCTGATTACCCAGAAGAATATAATATCATATCCTGTTACAAGCACATCTGTAGGATAGAAGTAGTCAAGTTCAGGTGTCTTATCTGGCCAGCCAAGTGTTGAGAATGGCCATAATGCTGATGAGAACCATGTATCAAGTGTATCAGGATCCTGTTCAACATTAGCACTTCCACACTTAGGGCATGTGCATACCTTATCTCTTGAAACAGTCATTTCTCCACAATCCTTGCAATAGTATGCAGGAATTCTGTGTCCCCACCAAAGCTGTCTTGAAATACACCAGTCTCTGATATTGTCTGTCCAGTTATAATATGTCTTATCCATAGAAGCAGGGATAAGTTCAATATCACCATTCTTAACGCCTTCAACAGCAGGCTTGATAAGCTCGTCCATCTTAACGAACCACTGCTGCTTAATCATTGGCTCAACAGTTGTCTTACATCTGTCATGAGTACCAACATTGTGTGTATGGTCTTCAACTCTTACTAAAAGTCCAAGTGCATCAAGGTCAGCTACCATAGCCTTTCTTGCTTCATATCTGTCCATGCCTGCATACTTGCCGCCAAGATTATTAATTGTAGCATCATCATTTAAAATGTTAATCTCTGGTAAATTATGTCTCTTACCAACCTCAAAATCGTTAGGGTCATGTGCTGGAGTAATCTTAACTACACCTGTACCAAATTCCTTATCAACATAAGGGTCTGCAATAATAGGTATTGTTCTGTCTGTAAGTGGAAGTTCAACTTCCTTTCCAACAAGGTCTGTGTATCTTTCATCATCCGGATTAACAGCTAAAGCTGAATCTCCAAGTAATGTCTCTGGTCTTGTTGTTGCAATCTCAACGAATCTTCCCGGCTCACCAACTACAGGATAGTTAATATGCCAGAAATGTCCTGCCTGCTCCTCATGCTCAACTTCTGCATCTGATATAGAAGTGTTGCAGACCGGGCACCAGTTTACAATTCTTGAACCTTTGTATATAAGACCTTTCTCATAAAGCTTGATAAATACTTCCTGAACTGCCTTAGAACAGCCTTCGTCCATAGTGAATCTTTCTCTGTCCCAGTCACATGAAGAACCAATCTTCTTTAACTGGCTTGTGATAGTTCCACCATATTCTTTCTTCCATTCCCATGTTCTCTTTAAGAAGCCTTCTCTTCCAAGCTCATGCTTGTCAATTCCTTCTTCCTTAAGAGCATTAGTAACCTTAACCTCAGTTGAGATTGAAGCATGGTCAGTTCCAGGAATCCAGAGAGCTTCATAGCCCTGCATTCTCTTGAATCTGATGATAATATCCTGCATAGTGTTATCAAGCGCATGACCCATATGCAGCTTACCTGTAATATTAGGTGGTGGCATAACAATAGTAAATGGTTTCTTATCTCTGTTTACTTCTGCATGAAAATACTTCTTTTCAAGCCACTTGTGATATAATCTGTCTTCGATTTCAGACGGATTATAATTCTTTTCCAATTCCTTGCTCATTATTAATCTCCTTTTTAATATTGCATTCCGGGTTCTTTCCCAATTATGCGCTCGCTGCTCATATGCCAGAATTTCATTCTGGCATTGTCGCGGCGCTCCTCGAGAACCCATACAAAGTTCTCAGTTCGTGCAAGCACGACTGCGAACTTTCCATGACTTCTCTCATCGCTGCTCGCGCAAAAAAGCCCTTTGCAGGGCATATACTCTGCAAAGGGCGTAAATAAACTTATTAACGCGGTACCACCTTTGTTTAATTATCTTGTGATAATCCTCATTATTCCTTAACGCGGAATACGTCACAGCCTACTTAAATCAACAGTTCAGCCATGCGGCTCCAAAGCTACCTTCCATATCATTATTACCTGAACCATCTTCCAGCCAGTGAACGGTTCTCTCTGTCGGATAAGGATATGTACTCCTCTTTTTCAATGCCTTTAAATATAAAATTCTTTTCTATCTTAATATCTGACAGAAAAAAATGCAAGCATTTTATTCAGGAACTTCAATCTGCTTAATATTAAATTCATTGCCCTGAATAAGATATGTGTGCTTACTGCCACAGTTCGGACAGACTTTGGCGTATTTCACAGTCTCATAAGTTTCCCCACAGTCCTCGCAGTAAGTTATACCCGGAATTATCTCGACTTCCATCTCACAGTCCTTTACAAGTGCTTCTTTCTTGCAAGCCCACTTCCAGCAGTCTGTAAGATATTCTTCTACAACTCCTGATACTTCGCCAAGCTCAATTGTAACTTTAGATATGCTTGAAACATCATTATCTGAAGCTACTGCTTTGAGATCATCTATTATGTGAAATACTACGCCTAATTCATGCATACATTTTAGTCCTTTTTCTTTTTGAATTTAATCTTGATTGCCTGCTTTGCACCATATGGAAGAATGTACTTAAGCTTATCCTCACTTCTTCTCATTGTAGAACACTCTGGTAAGTCTCTCTGAAGATGAATAGCATCAAACTCACACTTTGTTGTACAGATACCACAGCCTACGCACTGGTTCTCATCAACGATTGTTGCACCACAGCCCAAGCATCTTGCAGTTTCTTTCTTAACCTGTTCCTCTGTGAATACACCTGCATCACTTCTGAATGACAGCTTATCAACTCCCGACTTCTTAGCTGGTCGCTGACGGCCTGTATTGTCATACTTCTCAACGCTGTAATCATCCTTATCAAGTTCAACATAATAGTTAGGATCCCTGCCTATTGTAAGTGAGCTGTGTGGCTGTACATATCTGTGAATAGATATAGCCCCCTGCTTACCTGCTGCAATAGCATCAATAGCGAATTTAGGACCTGTATATACATCACCACCGACAAAAATATCCGGCTCTGCTGTCTGATATGTAACCTTGTCAGCAACAGGATAATTACCATGCCAGAATTCAACCTTAGTACCCTCAAGAAGGTTGCCCAATTCAATTGTCTGTCCGACAGACATTATCACATTGCTGCATTCTATTGTCATAGTCTCATTCTCATCGTACTGTGGATTGAATCTTCCATCTGCATCCTTAACAGAAGTACATTTCTTAAATACGATGCCTGTAACCTTGCCATCTTCTGTAAGGATTTCTTTAGGTCCCCATCCACCAATAATATTGATACCTTCTGATTCAGCAGTCTCAATCTCTTCTGGAAGTGCTGGCATAATGTCTCTTGTCTCAAGAGATACCTGTGAAACCTTAGGTGAACCACAACGTATTGCTGTTCTGGATACATCAATGGCAACATTACCACCGCCAATGACTACTGTGTCACCTGTAAGCTTATAGCTTTCATCATCAGTTGTTATATGGAGAAGCTCAACGCCAGTCATAACTCCCTTAGCATCTTCTCCGGCAACGCCAGTCTTTCTACCGCCCTGACATCCAATTGCAACATAAAATGCTTTATAGCCCTGTTCGCGAAGCTGTGCGATTGTGATATCCTTACCTACTTCAACACCACATTTTATCTCAACACCCATAGCCCGTAATACATCTATCTCTGCCTGTACGATATTCTTCTCCATAACAAATGAAGGAATACCATATACAACCATACCGCCCGGTTCTTTATTCTTCTCGAATACAGTCACATTAGTATAGCCTTTCTCTGCAAGGTAATATGCACATGAAATACCAGCCGGACCTGCTCCTATAATCGCAACCTTCTCGTCAAAATATCCCTTAGTTGCAGGAACAACCTTTTCTGGAACATATCTTGTTTCTGCATTGATATCTAACATTGCGATATATTTCTTAACTTCATCAATAGCAATTGACTCATCAATAGTTCCCCTTGTACATGCGTCTTCACAACGCCTGTTACAGACATAACCACATATTGCAGGAAGCGGATTGTTCTTCTTAATAAGAGCGAGCGCATCCTGGTATCTTCCCTGTGCAGCCATCTTTAAATAGCCCTGTACAGCAATGTGGGCTGGACAGGCTGTCTTACATGGAGCAGTTCCTGACTCATGTGTATTGATTCTGTTCTTGTCCCTGTAGTCCTCTGACCACATGTGTCTGCCCCACTTCTGTTCTGAAGGAAGCGGCATCTTAGGATATGTAACCTCTGAGCCGTCCTTTCTGCAAAGCTTCTGTCCAAGAGACAATGCACCTGCAGGACAGTATTCAACACAGCGTCCACATGCAACACAGTTCTGCTTGTTGACATGTGCAACATATGCTGAACGTGACATATTAGGAGTATTGAAAAGCTGTGATGTCCTGAGCGCATAACAGACATTAACATTACAGTTACATATAGCAAATATCTTATCTTCACCATCAATATTAGTTATCTGGTGAACAAATCCGTTATCCTCTGCCTTCTTGAAAATCTCAAGCGCTTCTTCCTTAGTGATGTATCTTCCGCCTTTGCCAGTCTCAACGACATAATCAGCCATATCACCTACAGCAACACACCAGTCAGCAGGATCATCTGCACATCCCTCGTCAAATGTCTTTCTTGATTTACGGCATGAACATGGGCTTGCTGCATATTTGCCCTCGTATTTATCAAGCCAGTATGAAATCTTCTCAAGCGAGATGGCTTCATTACACATATCAACTTCCTTCTGTACAGGAATGACATGCATACCGATTCCGGCACCTCCTGGTGGAACCATATGTGTAAGTCCCTCAAGAGGAATACGGCTCATACGCTCAAAGAATCTTCCCATCTCAGGATGTTCCTCTAAGACAGCATCATTCATATTGGCAAATTCCGCACTTCCAGGAACAAACATAGGAAGCACATACTGTTTCTCGTGCTTTGGATTCTCCCAGTTATACTCGATTACACCATTAAAAGCCATCTTATTAAGAAGCTCCTCAAGATACTTCTCATCCATACCTGTAATCTTAACAAGTTCAGGAAGTGTCTTTGGCTTACGCACTCCCATCTTTAATGCAACCTCAGCCATCTCATCAGTACAGATTGCTGCAAGTCCCCAGTACTCAGGGTCATCTGCTGTGAGCTTCTCCAATCCAAGCTTTATTGCTGCCCTGTCAGTAACCATCTTTCCAAGTTTAAGGATTGGTTCCCTTACAGGAAGCTCAGGATGTGGATTCTTAAATTCAACATTCTTGGTATTCTCTGCCATAAATCATCCTCCGTTATTCTTTCCTCTGGCAAATGCCGGATTCTTTATTAACTGCACAATAAGCGGAATAACCATCAGAACCCATACTATAGGCTCTGAAACTATAACACCCCAGTATCCCATTAATGGAACAAGTGTAAATGTTATAACAACCTTTCCTGCAAGCTCAATCCCGCTTGATATGATAGGCGTAAGCCTGTCACCTATTCCCTGCAGTGAATTTCTTATGATAGTTATCATCGCTGTCACAAAATAAAGCAACGAGTCAACTCTTAAATACAGCGTTGCTGTATCTATTACATTTTTGTTATCCGAACTTATAAGCATTTTAACAAATGCAGGAACTATCGTATAAGATGTGATTACACATAACACACACCATACCCATCCCATAAGAATAGATGTTAATATGCCCTTTCTTATTCTTTCATACTTTCCTGCTCCAAGATTCTGTCCACAAAAGGTTGCCATCGTAGTTCCCAGCACACCGAACATCATCATGAAAAGCTCTGATAATCTTCTTGCAGTAGTATGGGCAAGAATTATATCCTGTCCAAATGAATTGATTGCACTCTGCAATGTAACAGAGCCAATTGATACAAGACTGCTCATAAAGCCCATGGAACAGCCTGTTGACATAAGTTTTCCACACAGACTGGCATCACTCTTAAAATCTTTCTTTTCAATCCACAGTATGTTGTATCTTTTAAGTGAATATATAAGACACGCGATAAGTGCTATGAGCTGTGAAAGCACTGTTGCCACTGCAGCACCTCTTACCCCCATTGGAATAACCTTAAGGAAAAATAAGTCTCCACCAATGTTAAGCACTACTGATATTCCTAAAAAAATAAGCGGAGTAAATGAATCTCCTATCGACCTTAACAGGGCTGCACAGACATTGTAAAGCATAAGTATTGTCATGCCTGCAAATATTATAAATATATAATCATAGGCTTCCTTTAACAAATCCTCTGGTGTATTAAGTACTTTCAGAAGAGGTCGTAAAAATATCAGCACAACCACTGTCAGACCTGCTGATATCATAATTCCATATTTGAACGAACCTGCAACTGTCCTCTTAAAATTAGCTGTATCTCCTGCCCCAAAAAACTGTGCAGCAATAACAGCAAATCCATTAGTCAGTCCCTGTAAAAAGCCTATAACAAGGGTGTTCACTGAGTTAGTAGACCCTACAGCCGCCAGTGAACTTTCTCCTAATACATACCCTATAATCTTGGTATCCACAAGATTATAAGTCATCTGAAGCAACGAGCCTATAAAAACCGGTAATGCAAACCAGAATATAAGCTTAGTTATACTTCCCTTAGTTAAATCTTTCATACAAATATTCCTATATAGTTCTTAATTCTGCCCAATTAATCCACTGATAAAAATGCATCCATCTCTTCAGCAACTTCATCAAAAGTCTGGTTATAAACAGCTGCAAATTCACCATACAAAAGCTTCCTTGCCGCAAGCAGCATCCTGCTGTCTGCTGATTTCATCTTTCTTAAATCCTTAGCTCTTTCATTCTTAATGACATATAATGCACGAATCAGATGCATAAGCTTTAAAGCATCCTGAGATTTCATATGTTCATCATACTGCATAGGTGTAACCTTTTCTGAAAGTTCTCCATCTTTCTTACAATTTCTGGCTCTTTCCTTTAACTTGTCACATTCCTTAACAGTCATAATGCTTCTTATCATAACCTTGTTGCTGTCAACGGGTGAATATATAATTCCCTTGCTGTCAAATACCGGCTGAAGAAAATAATAATCCCCTGATATTCCCTTAATAGGTGGTGTATCAATATTTTCAACCTCGCACACTCCAACAACTCCGTATACTACCTTATCACCAATCTCAAACATGCTCTCCGTACTTCCTTCCAATTCTTCGTTAAATCCGTATCAATTATTAATATTATATTACATTTCTAAGATTTTTTCAAAGTATATTTTTACTGGAAATTCGAAACAAAATCTATCTGTCATATGACATAATAAATAAAAAACGCCGTTTCAATGAATCACTCATCAAAACGACGTTCAAATATCAATCTGGTTATTAATTAGAATAAATCTACTCTTCCTGCAACCTTTCCATCAGCAACATAATAGCATGCTCCATCCTGTGGCTTTATGTATAACTTAATATCCTTAGCTGCTACCTTCTGTGCCTTAAGATCAGCTTCAACTCTCTTTAATACAGCATCCATATCTGTCTGCTCATCGTTGTACTGGATAAACGTCTCAGTCTTAACTTCTTTCTTTGCAACAGCCTTCTTAGCCGTAGTCTTAACGGCTGTCTTCTTAGCTGACACTTTCTTTGTTGTAGCCTTAGCTGCTTCCTTAACAGTCTCTTTAGCTTCTTCAACCTTAGTCTCAGCCTTAACTGCTGCTGTCTCAACTGCCTTCTTGGCTGTCTCTGTCTTAGCTGCCGCTTTTTTAGCAGTCTTCTTAACAGTTGTCTTAGCTTCTGCTGCCTTTACATCTGCTGTCTTTACAGCACCACCAAATACATTGCCATCCTTTTTTTCATTGTTTGCCATGTTTCCATCCTCCTTAATAAAAATACTACTCTCCAATAAGAAACTTCTTGATTGTTTCTACAGCTTTATCTGCATCATTGCCTTCTGCTGAAATAGTAACAGACATTCCGTCTCTTAATCCAAATGCCATAATCCCCATTAAGCTTTTAGCATTAATATTCTTGCCTTCTGATGAAATATCAATATGACTCTCAAACTGACAAGCAGTCTGAACAAGCTCAGCAATTGGATTCTTATGTACTTTATCAATGTTAGCAACGTTGATTGTCTCAGTCATTACAAATTACACCTTACTTTCGTTTAATTTCAGTTACTTTTGTAAATATACCCTAATAGTAAATATAAGTCAACATCTGCTTTCGCAATTTAATTAATAAACAGCCCTCATTTGATTGTAAGATTTATTGATTTATCTTCATAACCCTCATTATAAAGTTCTCTCATCTGCTCATCAAATATATCAGAAGGTTCATAATCACACAACAAAAGAATCAATTTTTTTATCTGTTCATTTTCAGAAGATAGTTTTTTATACTGTGGTTCTATTTTGTTTTTCAATTCCACAAGATTAGCAGCATTTTCCTCCTTAGGAATTGCCAACGCCCCTGACACAACTCCAAGAGCATAGGCACATTCATAATTGCCAGTCATTCTTGCATTAGAAAATTCACATTTGCGCGCAAGCGCTTGCTTAGCTAATATCGGTACCATCAGGCATTAAGCTCCTTCTTAAATGTTGCAACATAATCTGTGGCAGCTTCCTCTGAATAATTATTAGCTTCAAGAAGCTTGATAAAATGTGAACCAACGATTGCACCATCAATAATATCTTCAAGCGGTGCAACATCTGCTGCTGTTCTTATTCCGAATCCCATCATAACAGGAATCTTAGATTCTTTCTTAACTTCTGTAAGATATTCTCTTATCTGTGAATGGAAGTTAGCTCCCTTTCCTGTAACACCCATCTGTGAAACGCAGTATACAAAACCTCTTGCGTTCTCTAAAAGCATTGGAATCCTGCCCTTAGATACCGGAGATACAAGCTGGATAAGAATTGGCGACTTCTCGTTCTTTGCAAGGACATCCTTAATCTCGCCCTGCTCCTCGAATGGAAGGTCAGGTATGATAAGTCCGTCAACACCATTTTCAATACATTTATTCACGAAGTTCTCAACTCCATAATGATATACAGTATTATAGTAAAGCATGAATACAACAGGGCTGTTAAGACCAGCTTTTCTTACCTTACCCATCATTGTAAATATGCCTTCAAGTGAAGCTCCATTCTGTATTGCTTTGAAAGATGCATCCTGAATTACAGGGCCATCTGCAATAGGATCTGAGAAAGGAACACCTATTTCCATAATATCGATTCCTGCCTTCTCCTGTGCAAACATAATCTTCTTAGTTGTATCGTAATCTGGAAGTCCTGCTGTTGTATATGTAATAAATGCTTTCTTTCCCTCTTCTTTAAGTGCTGCAAGTCTTTCTTCTATTCTATTCATTACTTGTTAGTCTCCTCTCCGTTAAGATATTTCTGAACTGTATTAACATCCTTATCACCACGGCCTGAAAGACACATGATAATTGTCTTACCCTTATATTCACCCTGTGCCATCTTGAACACATGTGCAAGTGCATGAGCACTTTCAATTGCCGGAATAATTCCTTCCATTCTGCAAAGTTCCATAAGTGCATCCATACATTCTTTATCTGTTACAGAAACATATTTTGCTCTTCCAGAATCTCTTAAATAAGCATGTTCCGGACCAACACCCGGATAATCAAGACCAGCTGAGATTGAATGTGCAAGCTGGATATTACCGATTTCATCCTGTAAAAGATATGTCTTCATTCCGTGAAGGACACCAACCTGTCCGAGTGCCATTGCTGATGCATGCTTTCCAGTCTCAATGCCAAGACCTCCTGCCTCAACACCGATAAGGTCAACATCCTTATCATTGATGAAATCAGCAAACATTCCGATTGAATTAGAGCCACCGCCAACACAGGCAACAACTGCGTCAGGAAGCTTTCCTGTCTTCTCAAGAATCTGCTTTCTTGCCTCAGTACTGATAATTCTCTGAAATTCCTTAACCATCTTAGGATATGGATGTGGTCCTACAGCAGAACCAATGATGTAAAATGTATCCTCTGCCTTTTCAGCCCATGTTCTGATTGCTTCATTAGTAGCATCCTTTAATGTTGCACTTCCTGTTGTTACAGGCTGCACCTTAGCTCCAAGCATTTCCATTCTGAATACATTAAGTTTCTGTCTCTCGATATCCTCAGCACCCATGAAAACTGTACACTCCATATCAAAAAGTGCTGCACCTGTAGCTGTTGCAACGCCATGCTGTCCGGCACCTGTCTCAGCGATAACCTTAGTCTTACCCATTCTCTTTGCAAGAAGAATCTGACCGATAACATTATTAATCTTATGTGCTCCTGTATGGTTCAAATCTTCTCTCTTAAGATATATTTCAGCACCATATTTTTCGCTTATTCTTTCAGCATAGTAAAGAGGTGTTTCCCTTCCAACATACTCTTTAAGATAGTACATATAATCTTTAATAAACTGTGGATCATTAATTGCCTCATCAAATGCTTTCTCAAGCTCTGCCAGAGTATTCATAAGTGACTCTGAAACATACTGTCCTCCAAACTGTCCATAATACTTGCTTTCTGCCATTTTCTCTTTACCTCTTTTTCTTAATATTTTGCATTCTGTATAAATGCTTTAACTTTACTCTCATCTTTTCCTTTAACGGACACATCATCATATTCAACGCCCGAACTTATATCAACAACATCAGACCTTACTGCTTCTATCGCAGCTTTTACATTGTCTGGTGTAAGTCCTCCTGCAAGGAATAATTTTTTATTACCGCAGTCCGCTTTTTTAAGACTTTCCCAGTCGAATGTCTTACCGCTCCCCGGAACTCCCGCATCAAAAAGCAGTCCATATATTTTATCCAGACTTCGCCATCGCTTAGTCTCCAGATATATATCTTCTTCTGACTGATGCTTAATGTTAACGGCTCTTATAATCCTGACACTGCATGCATTATACACATCATCACTTAATTCACCGTGAATCTGTATATAATCAAATCCTGCATTCTGTATTGCTTCAAGCTGTGATACATCGGGGGACACAACAACAGCAACGCTCTTGATGTCCGATTTCTTCAATTGTGCAACAAGCACCGCTGCCAGATTAATGTCAATATTGCGTTTGCTTTTTGGATAATATAGTACCATACCTGCATAGTCAGCACCATATTTTTCTATAATGTGTACATCATCCATACTTGTAAGTCCGCATATCTTAACCTGTACTAAAGAATCATTTTCTTTCAGCATTATATACCTCTTTAAACTCTGATATTAATTCTTCCGGCTTCGGTGCTTCCATAAGCACTGTTCCTATAAGAAGTGCATCTGCTCCACTCTTTGCCAGCACCTTAATATCGTCTGTATCCGCAACACCGCTTTCTGATACAAGCAGTTTTCCAGCTTTTCTCATCTCTGGTGTAACCATATCTGCAAGTTTTTTCGTAGTATCAAGGTCAACCTCAAATGTCTTAAGATTACGGTTGTTAATTCCTATAATCTTCACATCAAGATTCAGCATTCTCTGCATTTCCTCTTCGTTATGAACCTCGCATAAAACATCAAGTCCTAAACTGTAAGCAAGGTCATATAGTTCTTTAAATCTACTGTCATCAAGAATCGCAGCAATGAGAAGAACTGCATCCGCTCCTATTACCTTTGCTTCATACACCTGATATGGATCAATTATGAAATCCTTTCTGATAATCGGAAGGTCTGTCATCTGTCTTATCTGCTTAAGATATTCTGTACTTCCCTTAAAATGGTCTTCCTCTGTAAGACATGAAATAGCATCTGCGCTTTCGCCGTACTGTTTTATTCTTTTTTCCAGAGTAATCTTATTGTTCATATTACCATGACTTGGTGATGCTTTCTTGAACTCACTTATAATTGAAAGGCCGTCCTTTGCAAGTGCATCATAGAAGCTGTGTGACACTCTCTGGCTCTCAATCGCAAGTCTTGTCATCTCCTCTTCACTGATTCTTTTCTTGTGTTCTGGAAGTCTTTTTAACTTATCCTCTACAATAACATCTAATATCATTAAATCACCCCATTAACAAAATTCTCAATCATTCTCTTGCCATGCTCTGTATATATTGACTCCGGATGGAACTGCAATCCGACCACCGGATAATCCTCATGTTTTACAGCCATTATTTCTCCATCCTGTGTCTTGGCAATAATCTCCAGGCAGTCTGGCAAAGTCTCTTCAATTATAGCGAGTGAATGATATCTTGCAACCTTTACTGGTGAATCAAGTCCGGTAAATATTCCTGTTCCATCATGGTATATTTCAGACTGTTTACCATGCATGATACATTTTGCATAAGAAACAGTCGCGCCAAATGCTTCTCCTATGCACTGATGTCCCAAACATATACCAAGTATCGGCTTCTTTCCTGTAAAATGCTTTATTACATCAACACATATTCCAGCATCTTTAGGGCTCTTAGGGCCAGGAGATACAACTATTGATTCAGGGTCAAGCTCCTCTATCTCCTCAATTGTTATCTTATCGTTTCTTACAACCTTAATATCACTGTTAAATATTCCAATAAACTGATACAGGTTATATGTAAATGAGTCATAATTATCAATCAGCAGAATCATAAATGTTCCTCCTTAACAAGTGTCTTTGCAAGTGCCATTACTTTATTGCAGCACTCCTGATATTCCATCTCAGGCTTTGAATCAGCAACAATTCCTGCACCTGCCTGAAGATATACCTTATCGCCTTTCTTAATCATAGTCCTGATTGTAATGCAGAAGTTCATATTACCGCCAAAATCAAGGTATCCTGTAGCTCCTCCATACAGGCCTCTTCTTACTGTCTCAAGCTCATCTATGATTTCCATTGCTCTTATCTTAGGTGCGCCGCTTAATGTGCCTGCTGGAAGGAATGATGATACGAGGTCAAGTGGATGATATTCTCCATTCTTTCTTCCCTCAACAAGTGAAACAATATGCATAACATGTGAATATCTCTGGATATTCATGAACTGGTCAACCTTGACTGTTCCTATCTCACTTATCCTACCCATATCGTTACGTGCAAGGTCAACTAACATTACATGCTCTGCTCTCTCTTTCTCATCTGCAAGAAGTTCTTCCTCTAAAGCAATATCCTGTTCCTTTGTTGCTCCTCTTTTTCTTGTGCCCGCTATAGGACATGTATATACTTTATTGTCTGACTGCTTTACAATCATTTCCGGTGAACTTCCGATTATCTCAAAATCGCCGAAATTAAAATAATACATATATGGTGAAGGATTAAGTTCTCTTAATTTTTCATAGAGATTAAAACCGCTCTGTCCCGTCTTTATTGTCCATCTCTGCGAAAGAACAGTCTGGAATATATGACCTTCTTTTATGTAATTCTTAATCTTATTAACCTTCTTGCTATATTGTTCAAGCGTGTCCGATTTTTTCAATATTACACCATCAAGTGACATATCAGGCTTATCATCCTTAAACTTATCTACACCCTCTCTTGCAGTCTTTATAAGCTCCTCCGCTTCCTTTAAAGCCTTAATCCTGCCTTCCTCTGAATCCTCTCCAAGCACTACTGCTGTGAATGTTTCTGCTGTATGATTGATAGCAATGAACTTGTCTGCAAGCATAAGCTGTATTGTCTCAATTCCTATCTCATCAGGATTATCATCAGGAAGGACTTCTGTGTATCTTATATAATCATATCCAAGGCTTCCAACAAGACCTCCGATGAAATCAAGTTCTCCCGGATCCTTTACTATCTCGAATTCATCAAAATACTCTTTAAGTCTTATAAGAGGATTGCCCTCTCTTACCTCTCTGCTTCCATCTTTTCTTGTAATAACAAGGCTGTCCTTATCTGATTGGATTATCTCATTCGGTTCAACTCCCATAAAAGTATACTGTCCGCTTTCCTTGTCAGTTCCTTCAAGAAGAAATCCCTTCTTTTCAATTCCAAGTCCTTTGTATAGTTCAATAGCTTTCTCATTAACGATACTTACCGTCTTCTTATAAGCTCTTAATCTTCGTTTCATAGTTCCTCCCTATCCTTCGTTGTTCATTACTGGCGTCTGCTGCTTACAAAAAATGTCCCTGACAGGAACCTGTATATTGCAGATTCCTGTCAGGGACGAATTACCGTGGTGCCACCCTTATTTATGAACATACTTGTAATATTAATAAAAAAGGTGGCACTCCTTACCGGATATGCCACCTGTATGCTCAACTCATTATCAGATACAATTAATATATCCTTCCCCTGTAACGCGAGGCCACGTCGTAAACTACTGCTAATTCATCTACGCATCTCACAAACCCATTCCTTACGGCTCTCCATGCTGACATTCCACCACCGCCAGCTCTCTGTGATGTACCTTCCGAAAGTACTCTTTTGATCATCGACTTTAAATATTTAACTGCCACCTATAATAGCACTATGTTTATCTGCCGTCAAGCACAAAAGCTTAAAATTTCCTGATATTAACAATTGTCTGAACCAGATATACTATGTATAAAACAGCTGCTACAAAAATAAGAACCGTTGTTGCATTTGTAAGTACCAGTATAATCACATTCACAGTAAGAAGAATAACTACTCCTAAAAGTGTTTTTCCGATTGTTCTTTTAAATACTTTAACGCTTACAATATATACCATAACAACGATTATCAGAATAATCAAACTCAGAATCGAAAGTGTTCTCCAAAAAGCATCAAACTCTTCCTGTGTGGTCTGCTGAATCCTTGCAATTCCACTCTGAATAAAAAACATATATAGGTTTATTATCATCAAAATTAATGTTACTATTTCTATCAGCATATTCTTTATAGCTTTCATTTTTATCCTCCATTATCAAAAAATTTATTTCAATTTTAATTAGCACTTACATAAGCCAATACAATGCTAATACTATCAAATAGAAAATAACAAATACAAAAAATACAATACTCAGGACTAAATATATAGTTGGCTCGTTCCCCATCACTGCATTCTTGGGATTATTTTTATTAACATATATTGTATAAACAGCCCCCCTTGTATGAAGCGGTGAAAATATATTCATACTTACCCAACCGACATAATTATACCCTTTATCGTCACGGATAAGAAACTCAGAAAAGTAATGATTGCTATTACCATATGCGATGCCTTCAGTTTTATAAAATTGAGTTTTTATGTATATAAATCTAGCCCAAAAAATCATATCCAATATAATACTCATAACCAGTCCTTCCACTTCCTACACCTCATATTTCATGTTATTCGACAGCGTCAGATGCAATGTGTTCGCATGCTTTCTAATATATTTAATGCTGTTATTTGTATTTTCTCTAACTTCCCCAGAGTTGTTAAATAAATTCTTCAATTTTTCTTTCCCCCTATGGTATTTTTGAAGCCTGAATTTAAAACAAAAAAGGCTGCACTAAGAAATTTTTAAAAGATTTCTTAATGCAACCGAACTATCATAGTATTAGAGACTTATGCTTATGTGAATCTCTCAACTGAAAATAGTGTTTTTCAGCTTTATACCTCTAGACTTCTAGTTTTGCGTCCTTATATTTCTATAAGTTTGCCATATTTACTTTTTTAGTATATATTAATTTATATCACCTGTAAACTGCTATTATTGAGATTGATTTGTATCTCTACTGAATTTTATCTTATTTCTTGCTAAAAGCCTACTCACTCACTTGAATTTCTATCTTGCGTAGGTCTTTTCCAAACTTCACATATTCTGGCACAGTTCTCAGCCTATCCCAGCCCAACTCTCCACATATCATGACACAGCTTTAAGCCCCAAAGTACTCTCCAGCTTAAAACCCATCCTACAATATCTCTGCAAGCTCTGCAAAGCTCTCTATCTTAGCAACATAGCAATCTTTGGATACGTCTCCAAATCCATACTCAGCATATATAAAATCTATGCCAGCATCTTTGGCAGACTTTGCATCACCTGCAGTATCACCGACATACACAGGGTTCTTTAAATTGTTTCTTTCTATAAGTATCTTATTAGACTCGCTCTTTGGCAGAAATGTCCTTCCCCAGCATTCAGTATCTTTGAAGAAATCGGACATAAGGTGTGCTGTAAGAAAACTTTCAATATAACCATCCTGACAATTGCTCACAATATACAATGGATATTTCTTGCTTAGTGTATAAAGAGTTTCTGCAAGCTGTGGATAAAGAATTCCACCTCTTTCTGCAAGATATCCATTCTCAAATGTACACAGCTCGTCCATAAGTGCATTTCTTACCTGCTCCTGTTCTTGTGGAAACAGCTTTGCAGCTATGTCGTACATCGGAAGTCCCATACAGTCGTTAAGGTCTGTCTCGACAATTGGTGTTCTGTGAATCTCTTCATGACGAGAAAGTATTATATTCCACGCCTCACATATTGGCTTTCTTGTATCCCACATAGTACCGTCAAGGTCAAATATTATTCCATCATAAGATTTATTAAGCATTGTTATCCTCCAGGTCTTTATCTAATTCATCAAGCAATGTCTTTAACTGTGCTTCCTGTGTTATATCATAAACAATTGAAAAGCAGTCTCTTGCCAGACGGTAATCTTTATCATTCATCATAAGTTCACCGACTCTGTATATAATTCCTATCGTCTTAGAGTCAGGTCCTGGTTCCACCTCATTCTTATCAAGTATTTCCTGCATCTGTTTAACAGAATATTCCGGTGTCTTGTCATTTAATGCCTGCTCAAGATACTTAAGTTCATTATCAGCATTATCTGTCTTATAATATATATTGCTGTAGGTGTAGCACACTCTTGCCGCCTCAGTATTATACCTGGCAACATAATAAAATCCCATATTTCTGTAATATCTTGCCATCGTTGCGCGGCTACAGCAGAATCTGTATGCCTGCTTTGTAACATCAAGATATCTCGACAGCATATTAAGATTCTTATAACATTCTGCAAGTCCAAGATACGAATCAAGGTCAACAGGATTCCAGCATATAGCCTTCTTAAATGCATCCTCAGCTCTGCGAAACTTCGATAACTTCAGGCACAGACTGCCATAAGTCCTGTAGTACTCTCCAACCGGCAGCTCTGTACACAGCACATCCGTTTCCGGTTCAAAATAACATGCGTACACATAATATTCCATAACATGATTAAGGCTTATATATATTGGTCTGCCGTCCATGTCCGATTTTTTCACAAATGTATCATCCATAGTTCCGGCTTTACGCTCGTCCGTACACTCTTCTATTCTTTCAAGTATTGCAGATAATATATCTGCCGCTTTGTCATAATCACCTGAATTAAATATCTTCTCATAATCTGCAAATCTGTCTTTGACATCTGCAAGCTTCTTTATATCCATTATTTCTCCTTTTTAGCAGGAATTTCATATGTTCCTGTGAGTATTGCAACGCTCCGTGGCTCAACACATACACTTCTGTTATTATCTTCAATCACAGCACCTGATACATTAGAACTCATATCAACCTTCCATGTACCATTAATCTTAGGAAGTGCAAAGCTGTGATTCTCCCAGTGCATATTATATGCAGCATATATCAGACTGTGGTCTTCTTCATCCCCATATACACATGAATACATAATTCCTAAATGTCTGTCATATGTATTCATCTGTGCATACCACGCATTAGTTCCATGATATGATATATCAGGGTAGCCACATGATACCCTGTCACTTAAAGTAAGCGACTGCGGCATATGAAGTATCTTATTATTCTGTCTGAATTGTATAAGAGCCTTTGTCCATTCAAGAATTTCTTTTCCCTCTTTAGTTTCCTTCCAGTTAACCCATGAAAGTTCACTGTCAACACAATACGGATTATTGTTACCGTTCTGTGAATTGCCAAACTCGTCTCCGGCAAGTATAAGCGGAGTACCTGCCGACAAGAAAACAAATGCCAGTGCATTTTTAATCTGACGCATTCTTAGTTCTTTAATCTTTCTCTTTCTTGTCGAACCTTCCTCGCCACAGTTCCAGCTGAAATTAAAATCCTCGCCATCCCTGTTATTCTCACCATTAAGCTCATTATGCTTTCTGTCGAAGCTCACAAGGTCATTAAGAGTAAATCCATTGTTGTTGGCAATATAATTAATACTTGCACTGTTTGCTTCATTCTTTCTTGATATAGCTGCAAATTCTCCAAGCATATTCTCGTCACCCTTTAACAGGCGGCGCGCAATATTCTGGAAATCATTATTATAATTAGCCATATGCTTCTTCGTTCCGGTTTTACCATTCCAGTATACAGTTATAATCTTGGTATCCGCTAAAAGTGCATCCTGTGAAAGTGCTTTAAGTGCAGACTCATCACAATATACATGTACACCATCAATATGATATTCTGTAACCCAGTGTCTTACACACTGCAGGATAAAGCCTGTACTTTCGTCAGTAAAAAACATTTCCATAACGACTTCAATGCCATTTCTGTGCAATTCTTTAACCACATTCTTAAATTCAACTGTATAATCCCTAAACACCCCTGGATGCTTTGAAGCAATTGAAGAATATGATGCCTTAGGTGCGAAATAAAATCCTCCCGTATATCCCCAGTAATTAATTTTCCGCGTATTCTTATCCACGCTGTAATGTGTTCCGGCTCCGTATTTTGACATTATAGTATCAGTCAGCTGTGGAAAACGGCCTATTTCATCAAATTCATATGCGGGCTGTAACTCAATAGTTGTGATTCCAAGTTCCTTAAGATATGGAATCTTGTTAATTATTCCTGAAAATGTTCCTTTATCTTTAACCTTAGATGTTCTGCTTTTAGTAAAACCTCTTACATTCATCTTATAGAATATACAGTCGCTGTAATCATAATTAAGCGGTCTGTCATCTTCCCAGTCATAATCTGCCACATCAATCGCAGCCAGATACACATCTTTCTCGTCCGTCTGTCCAAATCTTCCGCAATCCGTTATCGCCTTTGCATATGGGTCAAGATACATTAAGCCATCTATCTCATAGCAATAGAAACTTTTGTCCAGCTTCCTGTCACATACATATACTGAAAATATGTTGCCACATTTCATTGATGAATCCAGTTCTATACGTTCTTTTGGCTTCATATGTGCATCAAAAATCAGCAAAGCTGCACTGTCACATTCTGCCTCATATGTAAAATTATATCCGTCCTTATATCTGCTGCATCCCATAAGCATGGGATTTCCTTTACTAATAAGCATATTAATCTCCACTCTATTTTTTATACAAGCCCCTCATAGTATTCTTATCCAGCTTATAGAATCTCATTATAAATATTGTCACAATCCAGCCTATTATCGGAATTATGCAATAGAAAAATATTGTCAGAAACTTAAGCTGTGGTGTCAGTTGGTCCTCCACCTGCGGAAAAACTTTAGAATACCCTGCTATCGCAAGTGCTATTCCTACAAATCCTGTTCCAAGTGCTGAAAATGATTTGTCAATAAATGAAAACAGTGCTCCCATTATTCCCGGCACAAAATGTCCGCTCAGTGTATATTCGTAATCAGTACAATCGGCAATCATAGGAACAACTATATTATTAGATATTGATTTTACTCCGTTAAGCAGTGTAAACACTAACAAAAACGCTACCGATATAAAGTTAATATGTCTTAATGATACATTTGTAAGGTCTGAAAATATCATCATAAACATAAGTATCGTCTGAAAAATAATTGCAAGATATGTTGACCTTACAAGTGTCTTCTTCTGTCCGCATCGCTTGGCATGCTCTATCCCAATATATATTATTCCCAGATTAGGAATACCTACAATTATTCCAATTATACCAGCCAGCGGATAATTCTGCATCAGTATTCCATAAAGCATTACAAGAACTGTTGAATTACCATATACCATCTGTGCGAATTTGTTAGATGCCGCCGCAATAACAAGCATTCTGATTGGCTTGTTGTGTTTAATTATAGCCGCATAATCCCTGAAATGTATCTGCTGCTTCTTATCCTCATCAAGCTTGAAGTACTTTACATTATCCTTACTCCATATTCCCACAACAGCCAGTGCTGAGCATATTCCGGCTACAATAACCACTGTGATTACGAACTCTGAGAAAAGTGCCTGTGACTGGAATGTCTTGTATTTCTCAATCAGATACACCGACACATAAAAAGCAACCAGACCATGTGCGAACATTATAAATGTTGAGTCAAAAAATGTTATCATTGGCCTCTGCTTCATGTCATTAGTAATTACCGATTGTCCAGACTTTACAACTGCTGTCTGAAATGTGTATCCTATTATATATACTGAATATACAATTATAAAATACAATGGTCTTAAAATAACTGGAACAAGGCTTGTAGTAAAGAACAGTACAAGACTGCTAATTGCCATTAGTAAGTATCCTATAACAATATAAGGCCTGAATTTACCATATTTTCCATTAGTCTTATCTATAAAATACCCTATTACCGGATCTGTTACCCCATCAAATATTCTCATTCCCGTAAGAATAACTGAAATAAGCACAACTGAAAGACCTGCTATTCCATTAGCATAATATGAGACATATCCCATCATCGCAAGAAACAGATTTGTAGATGTATTATTAAGAGAAAACAAGCCAATCTGCCATATTCTGGCTCTGTTCTGCTCTATATGCCCATGCTTATTCTCCATATATTAATCCTGCCAATACATTTGTAATAATCTCTGTTACGATTATATAATCATATGCCCTCATAGTCAAATTCAGGTATGAAGCTTTCCTCAGCAACATCACCTTCCTGAATAAATCCATTATTAATCCCACAGTCTATTGCATAATCTACCACAGAATTATATTCTTTTCTTGTCACTTTACGCGACAGGAGTGGATGTTTTTTTAGTCTGTCAAATGGCGTGTACTGGCTCATTATGCTTATGTATATATCATCTCCATATGTATCAATAAGATACTTTATAACCGCTTTGGAATCCTTAGTTGTTCCCGGAAGTACAAGATGTCTTACAATTACGCCTTTTTTCATAATCCCGGCTTCAACTCTTCCGCTCTTCACGAGTTCATCATCTTCTATGAAGAATTCCAGCTTCCCGGTCTGTCTGACCATCTCATGTATTGCAGCTTTAGCCACATCAGCATAATCTGGTGCTTTCGAGTACTCTGCCGAAAGCCTGCTGTCTATGTATTTCATGTCTGGAAGATACACATCCACAAGCCCGTCAAGCATATTAAGCGTGCTGACATTCTCGTATGCACTTGAATTGTACACAACTGGTATGACAAGCCCCTTATTCTTTGCCTTGACAAGTGCCTCTGCTACTTGTGGCACGAAATGTGTTGCAGTTACAAGGTTAATATTGTTGGCACATTTGTCCTGAAGTTCAAGAAAAATGTCTGAAAGCCTCTCCACTGTTATCTTCTTTCCAACCTGTGCCGCAGCAATCTCAGAATTCTGACAGAATATGCACCTTAATGTACACCCTGAAAAGAACACTGCCCCACTTCCATGTTCACCTGATATGCATGGCTCTTCCCACATATGTAGAGCGGCTCTTGCCGCATATATATCATTAGTCATTCCACAAAAGCCTGTATTAACATTTCTGTCAACATTACAGGCTCTTGGACACATATTACATTTCATAATTTCCCCTTATTGCGTTATTGTTCATCAATCAATGAATCCAGCTTTGCAAGTGCATCGCTGATTCCTCCTACTTCACATATTAAACCTTCTTCAACAGCCTGTCTACCCACCAGCACTGTTCCTAAGTCTTTAGAGAGTTGTGTGGTGTCAACCATCATTTTCTCTACTCTTTCTTTGCTTACATTGCTGTGAGTCGCAATAAATGATGTTATCCTGTCAGATATCCGTTCAAAATAATCATATGTCTGCTGAACTCCGATAAGTGTTCCGTTCATCCTCACAGGATGTATTATCATGGTAGCTGTAGGCACAATAAATGAATAATCTGTACTCACAGCAAGCGGCACACCTATACTATGTGAGTCGCCTATGATAAGTGAAACTGTTGGCTTTTTCATTGAAGCAATCATCTCTGCCAGTGCCAGTCCCGCACTGACATCCCCACCAACTGTATTCATAATAAAAAGTACACCTTTAATATCTTTATCCATCTCAATCTCCGCCAGCTTAGGAAGCATATGTTCATACTTGGTTGCTTTGCTTGTTGCAGGAAGATTATCATGTCCTTCTATCTCTCCAATAATCGTTATCACCTGAAGAGCATTTTTCGTAACAGCACCATCTTTGTAGTCATCTGCGGTATTCCCGTTGTTGGATTTCTCGTTGTCTGATATCTCATTGTCTGGTTTCTTGTTGTACGATTCATCATTACCTATTGTATTCATGGCTGCCTCCTTCTTTGTTGCTAGTTATCTGTTCTTAATCTATAATTGTCCGTATAGAGAATTATTATTCATCATGTCAGGCTTATATATCCGTGAAATAACGACTTTACAAAAAAAGAATTAATATATATAATAATTGTTGTTCGTCGCCACAATATTGGCAGACAGACATGCCACCTTGGCTCAGTCGGTAGAGCGTTTCACTCGTAATGAAAAGGTCGCCGGTTCGATTCCGGCAGGTGGCTTTGTAACTAATGGACTTTATGAATGCTGTTATGCATCATAAAGTCCATTTTTGCACGCATACATTCCTATTTTGGACTTCATCCATGCCTCACTCCACTTCAACGTCCAATCCGCCACGCGTTGACCTTCCTTTCGGACTTTCTACTGTCTTTCCTCCACCTCAACGTCCAATCCATCACTCTTTGACTTCCTTTTTGGACTTCATCCGTGCCTTACTCCACTTCAACGCCCAATCTGCCACGCTTCAGTTTCACGCTACACTGTGCATCACCTTCCCTCCTCACTCTCCATCATCTTTCGAATATTCTATATTAGAACATTAAAAGAAAGGGGCTATGTAAATGAAGAAAATCATCAGAATATATATTGCAATTATTGCATCTGTATGCCTGTTCATGTCATTTTCAGCTGATATATATGCCGTTGTTATAGATGTGAGCAGCTATAATGGATTCATACAGTGGGATAATATGAAAAACTATATTGAGGGTACAATTATCCGTATAGGATATGGCAATGATATCCAATCACAGGATGATGCTGCTGCCATAAGAAATATGGATGAATGTGAAAGGCTTGGAATTCCTTACGGCGTCTATCTATACAGTTATGCATTAGATTATTACGATGCAGCAAGCGAAACTGCCCATGCGCTAAGACTTCTTAAAGGTAGATCTCCCGAACTTGGTGTGTGGTTTGATATGGAAGATGCTGATGGATATAAAGCAAGAAACGGTCTGGATGTATACTCCGAAGGCGAACTGCTGTCTGATTTCTGCGAAATGTTTGTTAATGCTATGCGTGTCAGCGGATATAAAACCGGCGTCTATGCCAATTACAACTATTTTACAAATGTGCTTAACCTTGACAGACTGAAATCAATCCCAGAGATGAATATCTGGCTTGCGCACTGGGGAATTGATTCTCCAAGCCTTGACTGTACCATGTGGCAGTTTGGTGCAGTAGAAATCGAAGATGAAGAATATGATGGCAATATATATTACTCAGATTATTCTGTAAAAAATGATGGCAATACTGATGAAACTATCCGTACCGATGATAGTTCATCCAATAATATAAATGTTTACTATCAGACAAAGCTTGCAACGGGTCGCTGGCTTCCTGTTGTTAAGAATAATGATGACTACGCCGGAATATCCGGTCAGAGAATTACCGGTCTTGCAGTCACAACAGATACCGGCTATATAAAATACAGAGTCCATGTAAATAATGGCTGGCTTGGTTTCATAGACAGCCGCAACACTGATATTAACGATTATTATAACGGATATGCCGGCAATGACACACCTGTTGATGCTGTTGAGATATATTATTACACCCCTGATGATATTATTAATTCATCAGGTTATCATTATGCATTCTACAGGGTAAGCCCTAGGAATAACAATTACTACAGTTTGCAAAAAGACAACAACACTGATAACGGAATGGATGGCTATGCCGGCATTTTCGGACATTTCATTGACAGAATACAGATTAATATAAAATAGCATACAAAACAAAAACTGCCGGTAAGAATTACATGCCGCTCATAAAAATCCGACTTAAAATCTGACATCTGACGAGCGGTAGTACACTTACCGGCAATTAATATATTTATTATTCAATACCTGCTTCCTTCAAGAATCTTGTCTTAATCTCCTGCTCAATTTTCAAAACCTCAGCCTCACTTATTTTCTCACCATCTGGTCTCCAGTATGAAACATAACCTCCAGCCATATTATCATGCCCTCCGCCAGTTCCAATTCCTTTAAGTGCATTCATGGTAATTACTCCTGACAGATATTTTCCACTGCTTCTTATAGAGATCTTTATTCCATCCTGCTTCGGTGAATAGACTATCGAAAGATTAACCCCATCCAGTGTCAGTGTAAAATCACATATAGCCGCAATAAGTGCTTCCTTGCATTCATATCCTGCACATGCAAAACATACATCCTCCCTTATGTCTATCGTGCTGAATGCATCCTTATATGCCTTGATATCATCATAATGCAATACACTGCTGTCAAGTTCTGAAAGAATATCTCTGTCAGCCATCATATACATCTTATAGAACATATCCAGATCCAATTGTGTGACGCCTCTTTTCATATCTGCAGTATCCATTTTAACACCATAAAGAAGTGCTGTTGCAACATTTTCAGGCATATCTATATTATTGTCAAAATAATAAGTTGCAATAATAGATGCACATGCTCCCACATCAGGTCTTATATCAGAAAATCTGTAATCTACCGGATCATATATAGGATGATGGTCTATGCATATAATTTCCTGTCCATTCATGTCTACAATATTAGAATTGCCTTTCTGTGCATCAACGAGAATAATCTCATCCCCTTCATTAAATTCATCCGGATTCGTGTATTCTTTCACTTTAATGTTAAGAAGTCCAACCATTTTAGCTGTTACTGTCCGTTCAATGTTCCCCTTATAACATATCTCTGCTTCTACCCCTTTTGCTTTTAGTAATTCAGATAATCCATACGCACATGCAATCGCATCAGGATCAGGAAAATTATGCGTCTGTATATGCACTCTGTTCCCACTTATATTAGCAATAATTTCCTCTAAATAGTTCATAAAGCTCCCCTCATTTGACTTTAATAGTTTTATTATATTCTTAATACCTGTTTTATTCAATCTTGATTATCACTTTTTCTGATATTTTTCATAAATTATAATAACCATAATATGGGAGTAATCTATTGGAAGCAATACTATCTTTAGACCACATATATTATTCTTATCATGATAAAAATGGAGAAACACCTGTAATCAATGACCTTTCTTTTGAAATAAAACCCGGTAGTTTCACATCAATTGTCGGTCCATCCGGTTGTGGCAAATCCACATTGCTCTCTCTGCTATGCGATCTTATAAAGCCTGAAGCAGGAACAATATATATAAGACCGCCAGAGAATAATCATGACTCCCGGATGGGATATATGCTACAGAAAGATAATCTGTTTGAATGGCGCAGTATATATAAAAATGTTATGTTAGGTCTTGAAATAAATAACAAAAAAACTCCTGAAAACATTGCCTATGTTAATCATCTCTTAGAGCAATACGACCTTGCAGGATTCAAATCAGCAAGGCCATCCCAGCTATCCGGAGGCATGAGACAGCGTGCAGCACTTATACGCACACTTGCTCTGAAACCGGATATTTTGCTTTTAGACGAACCTTTTTCTGCCCTCGATTATCAGACACGACTTGAAGTAAGAGAAGATATCTGCAGTATATTAAGAAAAGAGAAAAAAACGGTAATTCTTGTCACTCATGATATCTCTGAAGCCATAGCTATGACTGACCGTGTTCTTATTCTGACTAACAGACCTGCAAAGCTTTTAAAAACAGTTGATATTGAAGCAAGAGATACTCTTTCAAATCAGAAATATTTTGATGAAATAAGGGAGGTGTTAAAATGAATGTGAGCCCATTACAGCGAAGATTTATAATTAAGCAGCGTATATATTCCATATCAGTGGTTCTCTCCCGCCTTATACTGTTTTTAGGGTTCATTGGCATATGGGAATTTACTGCTGACAAAGGTATTATCAATGCATTTATATTCAGTTCACCCGTAAGACTATACCAGACATTTATAGATCTTTCCAGAGATGGTGTGATATTCATGCATATATGGGTAACACTTTATGAAACACTTGTTGCATTTGCAATTATTACCATTGTGGGAATAATATTTGCAATTCTTCTATGGTGTTTTAAAGGTCTTTCAGATTGTCTTGAACCTTTCATGGTTGTTCTTAACAGCCTCCCTAAATCAGCACTGGCTCCAATGCTTATTGTGTGGCTCGGAACTAATACAAAAGCGATAATTATAACAGCCGTGTCTGTCGCAATATTTGGTATGATTATTAATCTTTACACAGGATTCTTAGAAATCGACAAGGAAAAAATAACTCTTATACGCACCCTTGGCGGCAAAAAATGGCATATCTTATGCAAGCTTATTCTTCCCGGTTCTAAAAAAATTATTATAAGTAACATGAAAGTAAATATTGGTTTGTGCCTTGTAGGCGTAATCATAGGAGAATTCTTAGCTGCTAAAAAAGGGCTTGGCTATCTTATAATATATGGCAGCCAGGTATTTAAGATGAGCTATGTTGTACTTGGAATTGTTATTCTCTGCATTATATCAACGCTTCTTTTTGCACTTATAAATATAATTCAAAAGCTGTTTCTAAAAGACTGATTATATATTATAATTAAGATACTATAAGCAAAACAAGGAGGCAGACAAGGAGGATTTATGCTTTCTCTTACTATTAAAGATTTAAAGCAATTTATGAATAAGCTTCTTATCAACAACACATTTGATAACATGTGCCTTTCAGAAGCATATATATGCACAGGATGCAGCTTTACCATAGATGGTAAGCTCAATACGCAGTTTTATAATGAGGATGAATTAAATACCATGTCTTCATCCAGATACTCCTCATGGAAAACTATCAAGCCATTTGTGTTCAGTATTATAAAAGGTAAAAAAGTGCCTGAACTACTAAGAATCACATTTGTTCTTCCAGAAACTGTTGCTGCCAGACTTATATTGGAGAATGATTTGAATTTTGACCCTGATTGTGTGAACGGTCTGTTCCTTAATATACGATATCAGGACGGAAGTGTGACAATGACGACAGCATCCTCACTAAACACATTTACACTTGACCACTCCCTTGATGAAGCATTTGAAAAATATATTGTCAAATTCTTAACTGATGCTGATATTTCCTATGAAGAATAATTTAGAATTATTTAATAAATGCTGCAAAACCGCCTGTTTACACGCACAGGCGGTTTTTTGTTAGCACTCTTATTTAAGGAGTGCTAATTTTTGCTTGACTTATGTTTTATTGTGTATTAAATTAACATTTAGTTTAATACTATACAGATTGGAGAGTGAAATATTATGTCAAAAGAACATGGTAATTTATCTATTAACAGCCAGAATATTTTCCCTATCATCAAGAAATGGATGTATTCTGACCATGATATCTTCTATAGAGAGTTAGTTTCTAATGCATGTGATGCTATCACTAAGCTCAAGAAGCTTTCAATGATTGGGGAGTATGAAGCTCCTGATGATATTGAATATAAGGTTGAAATTAAGCTTTCTGCAAAAGATAAGACCATTAAAATCATTGATAACGGTATCGGTATGACTAAGGAAGAGGTTGATGAGTATATCAACCAGATTGCTTTTTCAGGTGCTGAAGCATTCCTTGAGAAGTATAAGGATAAGGCTAACGATGACCAGATTATCGGACATTTTGGTTTAGGTTTCTACTCAGCATTTATGGTTGCTGACCAGGTTACTATTGATACTCTTTCATTTAAGGACGGAGCAGAATCAGTTCACTGGTCATGTGACGGAGGAACTGAATATGATATAAGTGAGGGAACCAAAACAACTCCTGGCACTGAGATTACTCTTTACCTCAATGAGGACAGCTATGAATTTGCCAACGAATATAAGGCTAAAGAAGTTCTTGATAAGTACTGCTCTTTCATGCCGGTTCCAATCTTTGTAACTAACGAAGATGCGGGTGAACAGACTGAGGAAATTCCTGAAGAAGAAGTTACAGAAAAAGATACAGTTCTTGATACATTTATAAAGGACGCTGTTACAGAAGAAGTTGAGAAAGAAGATGGGACTAAGGAAACTGTTGAGAAAGTTCCAGCCAAAAAGATGGCTAAGATTGTAAAAAGACCTGTTGCAATCAACGATATCCATCCACTCTGGACAAAGCATCCTAATGAATGTTCAGATGAAGATTACAAGGAATTCTACCGCAAGGTATTCCACGATTATAAAGAACCATTATTCTGGATTCACCTTAATATGGATTATCCTTTCAATCTTAAGGGTATTCTCTACTTCCCTAAGATTAATACAGAGTATGAATCTATTGAAGGTACTATAAAGCTTTATAACAATCAGGTATTCGTAGCAGATAACATCAAAGAAGTTATTCCAGAATTTTTACTTCTTCTTAAAGGTGTTATTGACTGCCCAGACCTTCCACTTAATGTATCACGTTCAGCACTTCAGAATGATGGATTTGTTAAGAAGATATCTGATTACATTACTAAAAAGGTTGCCGACAAGCTTTCAGGAATGTGTAAAACAGATAAAGAGAACTATGAGAAATACTGGGATGACATCAATCCATTTATTAAATTCGGCTGCTTAAAGGATGAGAAATTTGCAGAGAAGATGAATGATTACATCATATTCAAGAACCTTGATGGCAAATATTTGACTCTTAAGGAATGTCTCGAAGAGAATAAAGAAAAACACGAAAACACTGTATTCTATGTAACAGATGAAGTTGAACAGAGTCAGTATATCAACATGTTTAAGAACGAAGGAATTGATGCTGTAATTCTTACTCATAACATTGACCAGCCATTCATAACTAACATGGAATCCAAGAATGAAAATCTCAAGTTCAAGCGTATCGATGCAGATCTTTCAGACAGCTTTAAGGAAGAGACTTCTAAAGACGAGTTGAAGGACATGACTGAAAAGCTCTCTAAGACTTTCAAGGATGCTCTTGGCAAAGAAAATTTAACTGTTAATGTCGAGAAATTAAATGATTCATCTATATCTTCAATGATTACTCTTTCAGAAGAAAGCAGACGTATGCAGGATATGATGAAAATGTACGGTATGGCAGGTATGGACCCTAATATGTTTGGTGCTGAGGGTCAGACTCTTGTACTTAATGCTAACAATGACCTTGTCAAATATGTTGCAGAACATGCAGACGGTGAAAATACTAAGATTATATGTGAACAGCTCTATGACCTTGCAATGCTCAGTCATGCGCCTCTTTCACCAGAGCAGATGACAGGATTCATTGCAAGAAGTAATAAAATCATGGAATTGCTTGCAAAATAACGCCTTTTAAACTATCATTGTCTTATATAAAGATAAGGACTATTTAATATGACAGATTATAAAAATAATGAATTCGACGATGATAAAACATCAAAATACGATTTTGATGATGGCATAGAATTTCTTGATGATACTTATGAGCATCATGACAATGATTATTTTTCAGATTATGATGATAATGCTTCATACGAAACAGATATTCCGCGCTACAATGAAGAATACTATAATGACACTAAGGATTCCCAGAAGCAGGCTGCTAAAACCAGTGTTGGTTCTGAAATCTTTAGTTTCTTAAAAATCCTGACATTGGCTATTATCATGGCATTTCTATTTACAAGATTTATCATTGTTAATGCCCAGGTACCTTCTGGTTCTATGGAGAATACTATTCTCACAGGTGACAGACTTATAGGTTTCAGACTCGCCTACCTTTTCAGTGAGCCTAAGCGCGGAGATATTGTAATATTCAAATATCCTGATGACGAATCTCAGAATTTCGTTAAACGGGTAATAGGAGTCCCTGGTGATGTAATACAGATTACCAATGGGCATGTATATGTGAATGGTGATATTCTTGAAGAAGATTATTTAAGAGAACCTATGTATAATGATGGTGATGAGCTAACCTATGTTGTACCTGCTGATTCATATTTTATGCTCGGAGATAACAGAAATAATTCCAAGGATTCCAGATATTGGACCAACACATTTGTATCAAAAGATAAGATTATTGCTAAGGTTTCTTTCAGATATTTCAATGTCAGAACGAAGCGTTTTACATTTTCTTTCATTAAATAACACTCTGAATAAAGAATAATATAAAGGGTACAATAATATGGCCGCTATGTTTCACAAACAATAGCGGTCATATTTGTTTTTTGAAAGGAGAAATGCTATGGGAAATCTTAACTGTAATGCTGCTTCGTGCATGCATAACTGTGACAACCAGTGCTGTCTTAATTCAATCTGTGTAGAAGGAAGCTTGGCATGTCAATGTGATGAAACATGCTGCAGTGATTATGAACATCAGAAGCATGGATCAACTAATATGTGCCATATTCCTAAAGATTCGCTGACAATCTCTTGTCAGGCAACTAACTGCATATATAATACGAATAAAAAATGTGATGCAGACCATGTAGATATATCAGGCATTAAGGCTGTTACTGAAAATGATACTGTCTGTACAACATTCCAGGCAAGGGGATAAGTCTAGAACTATTCTCATCGCTACTCGCGCGAGTAGCGCATATGCCAGACTAAAGTCTGGCATTGTCGCGGTGCTCCTCGAATATCCGCCCAATTTATAATTCATGCAAGCATGATTATAAATTCTGCAGCTATTCTCATCGCTACTCGCGCAAAAAGGGCTGTCATGCATATGCATGACAGCCCTTTAATAATACATATTGATTATGCTCTTGATGTGTACTCACCTGTACGAGTATCAATCTTAATCTTATCGCCCTGGTTAACGAATAATGGAACCATAATCTTAGCTCCTGTCTCAACGATAGCTGGCTTAGTAGCACCTGTTGCTGTGTTACCCTTGATACCTGGCTCTGTCTCTGTTACTTCAAGCTCAACTGAAATAGGTGGCTCGATAGCAAATACATTGCCTTCATGTGAACAGAGCTTAACCATCTCATTCTCTTTAACGAACTTAAGAGAATCACCAACCTGATCAGCACTTAATGCAATCTGGTCATATGTCTCTGTATTCATAAAGTTGTAAAGATCTCCATCAGCATATAAATACTGATATTCTGATCTGTCGATGTGTGCAAGATCAAACTTCTCAGTTGGTCTGAAAGAATTCTCTATAACACCACCAGAAATAATATTCTTTAACTTAGCTCTAACGAAAGGTGATCCCTTACCAGGCTTAACATGCTGGAATTCGATTACCTGCCAAATTCCGTTCTCATACTGAATTGTAATACCGTTCTTAAAACTACCTGCATCTACCATTCTTTGGTATACCTCCTAAATAATCAAATGACTTCTAATATTGTATAATAAATATAAACATTTGGCAACTACTTTTTCATAGCAAGGTCAACAACTGCTTCCATGGCATATAAATATCCCTTAAGTCCAAGTCCAACAACCTGTCCGTTGCATACAGGAACGGTCACAGATGTGTGTCTGAATTCCTCCCTTGTATGTACATTAGATATATGAACCTCAATCTTAGGAATTGCTGCCACAGATGCAAGAGCATCTCTTACTGCATAGCTGTAATGAGTAAACGCTCCCGGATTAATAACTATTCCATCAACATCATTATAATATGCTTCCTGAATCTTATCAATTATAGCACCTTCATGATTGCTCTGGAACACCTCAACATCAGCTCCAAGCTCCTCTGCTTTCTTCTGAATCATTGAAACAAGAGCTTCATAATTCTGCTCTCCATATATACCTTTCTCTCTTATTCCAAGAAAATTAATGTTAGGTCCATTCATTACAAGTATCTTCATATCAATCCTCCATTATGCCTATATTAATAGCTGAAACTATATCAGCATACATGTCTTCAAATCTTCTTCCATCAGTCTTAACTATAACATCAGCGGCATCCTTATAAAGCTCCTCCCTTGCAGTCATAAGACTTTCAATCTTTTCTCTTAAGTTACCTCCCGCAAGAAGTGGTCTGCTTGTATCCTTAGACAGTCTTTTTACAAGTTCATCAACTTCAGCTTCAAGATATACAACTACTCCAAGCTCTTTAAGAAGCCTGCGGTTAATATCTCTTACCGGCAGCCCTCCTCCAACAGATATAACACAGTTATCACATGAATCAGCAAGTTCTCTGACTGCCTGTGTCTCCATATCCCTGAAGGCTTCTTCTCCTGACTCTCTAAATATATCCTTAATAAGCTTATTGTATTTTTTTTCTATGTACTCATCAGTATCAAGGAACTTCATTGAATGGGACATCGATATCCACCTGCCAAATGTAGTCTTACCGCTTCCCATAAAACCAATAAGGATAATATTATTCTTACTATTCATTAATCCCAAGCTCCTTCTCAAGACACTTATATACTTCATCCGCTTCTTTTTTAGAAATCTTACAGTCATTCCAGAGTTCATAAGCACTTACTCCCTGATACAGAAGCATCTTAAGTCCATTATAAGCCTTTTTCCCCTGTGCCTTGATAAGCTTCATAAACATAGTCTCAGCCGGATTATATATAATATCAACACCAACTGCCGCCTTCTTATAAAATGATTCATCATCAATAACAACTGCAGTATCATTCGGGTGAAGTCCAACGCTTGTTGTCTGGATAACAATATAATCATCTCCTGGAATATCCGCATAATCAGCAATATTCATAGGAATTACTTTTTCATTGTTAAAATGTGTATTCACAGCATGCGCTATATCCTGTGCCTTATCTACAGATCTGTTCAACAGATAAATTTTCTTTGCTCCCTTACTTGAACAAAGAAAAGTAATAGCTCTTGCTGCGCCTCCTGCTCCCAGAATAATAACCTTAGAATCAGCCAGTTCAATTCCTTCATCTTCAAGTTCCCTTGCAAGGCCAAGAATATCAGTGTTATATCCTTTAAATCCACCATCAGCTCTTACAAGAGTATTAACAGCACCTATAGCCTTTGCAAGCGGATCTATGTCTACAAGAGAATCAATAACCTCTGACTTGTGTGGAACAGTGACATTAAGTCCCAGTATATTAAGACTGTAAGCGCCCCTTACAGCAGCTTCCACATCTCCTTTTTCCACTTTAAATGTAGTATAAACCATATCTTTTCCTGTCAGCCGTGCAAGATTATTATGAATTGCCGGTGACACAGAATGTCCTACCGGATTACCAATAAGTCCGCATACTCTTGTTGTTCCTTTGATGTCCATAATCTAAGCTCCTTTAAGCAATTAATGCTTTCTTCTTTTATAGAAAAATAATACAATCCATTCCAGTCTTCTCTTAAGAATTATCTGAATTTCTTCATGCTTATCAATAGGCTTTACAAGCACAGACATAATACCTGCCCTATTAGCGCCCCACACATCTGTAAAAAGCTGGTCACCAACAAAGAATGTGTTATTCCTGTCTGTTCCCATAATATCCATTGCCTTAATATAATTGACCGGCGATGGTTTTGCTGCCTTACTTACATATCTTGAACCACATGCATCAGCAAGCGGCTTCACACGCGGTTCTTTGTTATTCGATATAATACATGTATCAAACCCTATCGCTCTTAAACTGTCAAATAAATCACTGCACTTCTTCGTAACTGGTGCACCATGTTCCACAAGAGTATTGTCAATATCAAATATAATACCTCTGTAGCCCTTATTATACAGTCCTTCATAATCTATGTCGTAAGCTGAATCAATATATATATCAGGATAAAACCTCTTAAACATAACAAAAATGCTGCCTTTCTTAATTACTGATATATATTATTTAAGGATTTTCTTAATCTCTTCCATAAATGAATCAACATCCTTAAATTCTCTGTAAACAGATGCAAATCTTACATAGGCAACCTCATCAACTGCCTTAAGCTTGCTCATTACAATCTCACCAATAGTTTTAGTTGAGATTTCTTTCTCTCCAATATTAAATATCTGTGTCTCAATCTCATCAACCATATTATTAATCTGTGAGATAGATACAGGCCTTTTATGGCACGATCTGACAATACCCGCAGTTATCTTCTCTCTGTCATATGGTTCTCTGTTATTATCCTTCTTAATCACAATAAGAGGCATAGATTCAATCTTTTCATATGTGGTAAAACGCTTACCACACTCGTCACACTGACGACGTCTTCTTATTGAGCTGTCATCAGTCGGTCTTGAATCAATTACCTTAGTGTTATCTTTACCACAAAATGGACACTTCACGCTATCTACCTCCAAATTAAATATATAAATTAATTATGAATAAGCCCAGCCAAAATGTCAATCCTTTTAATGTT
Source organism: [Eubacterium] eligens ATCC 27750 (assembly GCF_000146185.1). Classification (NCBI taxonomy): domain Bacteria; kingdom Bacillati; phylum Bacillota; class Clostridia; order Lachnospirales; family Lachnospiraceae; genus Lachnospira; species Lachnospira eligens. The sequence continues at coordinate 1,364,518 of NC_012778.1, forward strand.
GATAAATTGAAAAACCAATTATTATTTAAGGAGGGATTATGGCTGGATACAAAGTCGAAATATGCGGAGTCAATACAAGTGACCTTCCTCTTCTTAAACCCGCCCAGGCAAAAGAACTGCTTGTAAAGATAAAATCAGGAGATACGCAGGCAAGAGAAACATTTATAAAAGGAAACTTAAGGCTTGTATTAAGCATTGTACAACGCTTCAGCCAGAGTGGTGAAAATCTTGATGACCTGTTTCAGATAGGCTGTATAGGAATGATTAAAGCGATTGACAATTTTGATATATCGTTAAATGTACAGTTTTCAACATATGCTGTTCCCATGATAATCGGTGAGATAAAGCGTTTCCTGCGTGATAACAGCACTATAAGAGTCAGCCGTTCCTTAAAAGATACAGCCTATAAAGCAATAACTACCCGTGAAACACTTATGAAGAAAAATCTTAAAGAACCATCAATTACAGAAATAGCAGAAGAAATAGGCATTTCAAAAGCTGATATCGTAATTGCCCTTGAAGCAGTCACACCTTCAATATCATTATATGAACCGGTATTCAATGATGGTGGTGACACCCTGTATGTTATTGATCAGGTAAAGGACAAGAAAAACACTGAAGACCGATGGGTAAGAAATATTGCACTGCAAGAAGCAATAAACCGGCTTTCCCCAAGAGAACGCCAGATAATAATACTCCGTTTCTTTGATTGTCTCACACAGACTGAAGTTGCCAAAGGCCTTGGGATATCACAGGCCCAGGTAAGCCGTCTTGAAAAATGTGCCTTGCGTGATATGAAAAGACACCTTTGCTGATATTCGTAATATAATAATATAAGCACTTAACCAGGTATTATAATGCGTCTATGTGAACTTAAAGGAAAAACTGTAATAAATGATACCGACTGCTGCATATTAGGCTTTGTGGTTGATATTGATTTCGACCCGTCATCAGGCTGCATACTGGCACTCATTGTCCCCGGTCCCGCCAGATTATGCGGACTGCTTGGAAGAGATTTTGAATATGTAATTCCTTTCAAATGCATCCGCACAATCGGACCTGATATTATACTTGTAAGCATTTGTCCTGACAAGGTTAAGCAAAAATGTATCTGACCAGTATTGAAAATCCTTTACTTATGCTATAAAATAATAATATATATGTTTTACGGAGGCGGATAATCATGGATAAGAAATATGTAGCTTATGCAGGCAGCTATACACACGAAAGCAGTAATGGTATCCATATATATGACTGTGATGTAGCTAAAGGAAGAATAACAGAACGTGAAGAGGTGGCAATTGATAACCCTTCTTTCATTACATTTTCACATGATAAGAATTTCTTATATGCTATATGTGACCAGGGTGTTTCAGCTTATGCTGTATTAGAAGACGGCAGCCTTGAGCTTATGAATGTTGCATCCATTAACGGAATGCGTGGCTGTCATATATGCGTAACAAGCGATAACAGATTCCTTGTTGTTTCCGGATATCATGACGGCAAGATTACTGTTTTGCACATCAATGCTGATGGTTCAGTGGGATTTATAGCTGATGAAGTATTTCATAAAGGAATCGGAAGTGTTGCAGAAAGAAACTTCCGTCCTCATATAAGCTGGAGTACATTCACACCTGATGAAGAACTTTTATGTGTATGTGACCCTGGAATTGACCAGATTAAACTTTATGAATTCAATCATGTAACCGGTAAATTAAAGTTATACGATATAATCCGTTCACAGCAGGAATCTGCACCAAGACAGATTGAATTCAGTCAGGATGGTAAGTTTGCTTATGTTGTCTGCGAAATGAAGAATTATATTAATGTATATTCTTATGATAAGAATTCAGACAAAGACCGTTTTGATTTAGTACAGAATATATTCACTGTAAGAAGAGACCATAAATCTAACAGTGCCGCTGCTAACATAACATTTGACAGCACAGGAAAGCATCTGCTCTGCTCTAACGCCGGCGATAATACAGTTACAATATACAAGGTTGATTCCAAAACAGGAAAGCTCTCAAGCCTTAATTCTCTCCCTATCAGTGGTGATTATCCTAAGTACATAAGGCTCTTCCCTGACGACAAGCATTTAATGTCAATGAATAATGAAGGGAATTCTATCACGATATTTACTGTAAAATACGACAAAGGGCTCATAATAATGAATGGTCCGGAGCTTAAGATTTCAAGACCTAATAATATGATAATTAAAGAACTTAAGTAAATGTGTCTTTGACACATATATTAAAATGGCTGCCGTTTAGTAACGACAGCCATTAATTTTTATGAATATTTCTCTTCACAGTACTTACATCTATAAACCTGCTTTTTCTCATCAGCAAGTACGAACACCTGATTTAAGCCCTGCTCGATAGATGTGATACATCTTGGATTCTTACATTTGATAATATTAGTAACCTGCTTTGGAAGAGATAGTCTCTTCTTCTCTACTATTTCACCATTCTTAATAATATTTACAGTAATGTTATGGTCAACGAATCCTAAAACATCAAGATCAACAAGATCAAGACCACCTTCAATCTTAATAATGTCTTTCTTTCCCATCTTACCACTTCTTGCATTCTTAATAATAGCAACCTGACAGTCAAGCTTATCAAGTCCTAAGTAATTGTATATCATCATGGCCTTTCCTGCTTCAATATGGTCAAGAACAAAGCCTTCATTAAGTTCGCCTACATTTAACATAAATTTTCCTCCTTATGCATCCAGTGAATCAAGTACATGAGCTAATGATGGATTAACCACTGTATCAAGTCCAAGTAAAGTAAGTATAAGTGCCATTCTTACATATACACCAAACTGAACCTGCTTGAAATAAGCAGCTCTGTCATCATTGTCAACATCAACAGATATTTCATTAACTCTTGGAAGCGGATGAAGAACATACATATCAGGCTTTCCAAGTGCCATCTTATCTTCATCCAGTATATAGAAGTCCTTCATTCTTAAGTACTCATCTTCGCTGAAAAATCTTTCTCTCTGTACTCTTGTCATATAGAGAATATCAAGTTCTGGCATAGCCTGCTCAAGGTTCTCAACTTCTACGAAATCACAGTTATTAGCCTTAAGTACATCATCCCTGATATAATCAGGAATTCTTAACTCCTTAGGTGATATAAGGACAAACTTTACATTCTTATATCTTACTAATGAGCTTATAAGTGAGTGAACTGTTCTTCCGAACTTAAGGTCACCACATAATCCTATTGTAAAATTATCAAGCGAACCACGAAGTTCCCTTATTGTCATAAGATCTGTAAGTGTCTGTGTAGGATGCTGATGTCCTCCATCACCTGCATTGATAATAGGAATGTGCGAATATTCAGAAGCTACCATTGGAGCACCTTCCTTTGGATGACGCATTGCACATATATCTGCATAACAAGAGATAACTCTTATAGTATCTGCAACACTTTCACCCTTTGACGCTGAACTTGAAGAAGCCTCAGAAAAGCCTAATACCTGACCGCCAAGGTTAATCATGGCAGCCTCGAAGCTTAATCTTGTTCTAGTACTTGGCTCATAGAACAATGTGGCTATCTTCTTTCCATCACATACATGACCATACTTTGATGGATCCTTTGAAATGTCTCTTGCAAGATCTAATAATCTTGCCAGTTCATCAACGCTTAAATCAAGCGGACTAAGTAAATGTCTCATAATAGAAAAGCCTCCGTGTGTATATTTAATTAAAATAATTACTCTGTTCTGCTGTATTTTTCTGACTGAACCTTAATAAGTTCTGCATCATTAAAATAATCAATCTTCATAGCAGCCTTGACATCATCAAGAGTGTCCTGTGCAACAGCATAAGCCGCTTCTGTACCTCTCTTAAGGATATTATATACTTCTGGAATATCCTTTTCATATTCATGTCTTCTTGCTCTGATTGGTTCAAGCTCCTTGTTGATAACATTAAGAAGGAACTTCTTAACCTTAACGTCTCCAAGACCACCTCTTCTGTAATGATCCTTTAATTCATCAAGATTCTTATAATCAGGAAGGAATTCAGCAAAATCCTCATCACTGCTGAAAGCATCAAGATAAGTAAATACTGTGTTACCCTCAACCTGTCCAGGATCAGATACCTGAATATGGTTAGGGTCTGTGTACATACTCATAACCTTTTTCTTAACTTCCTCTGGAGTGTCAGATAAGTAAATACAATTTCCTAATGACTTGCTCATCTTAGCCTTACCATCAGTACCAGGAAGTCTTAAACATGCCTTATTATCTGGAAGAAGAATCTCAGGTTCAACAAGAGCCTCTCCGTATACAGAGTTAAACTTTCTTACAATCTCACGGCACTGCTCAATCATAGGTTCCTGATCTTCTCCTACAGGAACTGTAGTAGCCTTAAATGCAGTAATATCCGCAGCCTGGCTTATAGGATAACAGAAAAATCCTACCGGAATACTAGCCTCAAAATTACGCATCTGAATCTCAGATTTAACTGTAGGGTTTCTCTGAAGTCTTGAAACTGTAACGAGGTTCATATAATAAAATGTAAGCTCTGTAAGCTGTGAAATCTGTGACTGGATAAATATATTAGACTTAGCTGGATCAATACCAACTGAAAGATAATCGAGTGCAACCTCGATTATGTTCTGTCTTACTTTCTCCGGATTATCAGCATTATCTGTTAATGCCTGTGCATCCGCAATCATAATAAAAATCTTCTCGTATTCACCTGAATTCTGTAATTCAACTCTTCGCTTTAAAGATCCAACATAATGACCTAAGTGAAGTCTTCCGGTTGGTCTGTCACCTGTTAATATAATCTTAGACATAAGCGCCACCTTTCCTCATCCCAAAATTGTAAAAATTATATCATACTTTTACGCAAATGGCAAAATAGTTTAATATAAATTGGCAGAATAACTGCAATTCCTGCAAGGAATGTAAGTCCCTCATTCCAGCACACTGCATCAAAGCCAAAATGCGGTATCAGAAGCACAGCAACAGCCGCCCTACCAGCCATCTCAGCAAGTCCTGAGAGGATAGAATATTTGCCATATCCCATACCCTGAACAGAGTATCTCGCAGTAAACAAAAGTGCAAGCTCCGCATTAAACACACTTATATATTTTATGAATTTCACAGTGTAACCGACAACAACCGTATCGGCTGCATCTACGAATATAAGCGCCATATATTTACCTGTAAAAAAGCATACAACCATAGTAATTACAGAATAGATAAGACCTATCTCCAAAGTTCTCTTAAATCCTTCACTGATACGGTCAAATCTCTTAGCTCCGAAATTCTGTCCGATAAATGATGAAAGAGCTGTTCCCAACGCATTTAACGGACACAGAATCAGATTCTTAATCTTATATCCGGATGTAAATCCTGCAATGGCGTCTTCTCCAAGTGCATTTACATAAAATTGCAGAATAATTGCGCCAATTGCAGTAATAGAATACTGCAGTCCCATTGGCATGCACATTTTAATAATGTTCTTCATGTAATACGGATGGAACTTTCTTTCATCTGCATTAACTGGAAATAACAGTTTGTACTTCTTAAAGATGTATACAGCACTAAGAACGCCTGCAATTCCCTGTGAAAATATAGTAGCAACTGCAGCTCCGGCAACACCCCATTTCACAACAACAACCAGAAACAGATCAAGAAATATATTAATAACAGTTGATACTGCCATAAACATTGTTGACTTTTTGCTGTCTCCAAATGCCATCAGAATCCCAAAACAGAAGTTATACAGAACCGTCAACGGAAGTCCTAAGAATATAATAACAAGATACACATGTGCATCCTTAAATATATTTTCAGGTGTCTTTAACCACGTTAAAAAGAGTCCACTCATAGACGCTGTAACTGCTGTCATAATAACCGCGATTGCAAGCGCAAAGTAGACTCCATTAACAAAATATTTTCTTAAATCATCATTCTTTCCTGCTCCAAATGCCTGTGACACAGGAACACTTATTCCTATACATGAACCTATACAGAAATAACATACTATATATGTAAGAGAAGATGTTGCACCAACCGCTGCAAGTGCCTTAGAACTTAAGAACTGTCCGACAATAGCTGCATCAGCAATATTATAAAGCTGCTGCAGTAACTGACCTAAAAGCACCGGACCTGCAAATGATAATAAAATCCTTGTTATTGGTCCATTAGTCATTTTTGCATTATCCATAGTGTTGGCATTTTCCATTTTTCTTCCATCCCATCATAATTACTAATAATTCTTAACCATTATAGTCCTTATGAAAAGATTTGCAACTGATAATCATTTTTTCTTTTTATGAATCAGATATGATATTCCCCATATAATTAATGCTCCAATAACTGCTCCACAGCCATCAATTAAAACATCCTTTACCTGTCCGCTTCTTCCCGGCACAAAAAGCTGGTGAAGCTCATCCGTTGATGCATATAGTACGGCTATGCATACTGAAACCAATACATTTTTCCATCTGATTATGCTGACTGTAACAGCCCCCAGAACCAGTCCGGCAAGCATAGCATACTCTGTCGCATGTGCAGTCTTTCTTACCGGATGATCAATAGCCTGAGCCATATGAATCTGCTGCTGCTCACTTAAATCATCAAACCCCGGAACAAATACATGACAAACCATCATTCCTGCTTTAATACTCTGTTCTTCCGATTCATCCCCCGGCCTTGCCGAGAAAGAAAATATAACAACCATCCATGTAACCGCAAGAATTGTGAAAACAATTCGGCGGACACTATTCACCTTTTTCATTAATATCCTCACCAAAAACATTTATTGCATAGATATTATACATGCAATTTCCCATTCTGAAAACAATTATTACATTATTGACAACAGAAAAAGAACTGCAACAGACACACATCGATGTCATGCTACTTAACTTCCATAATTTCAACCAACCATATCATCAGGGTACTTCCTCACCGTTTCCAACTATTCCATTCTCCCCAGCATAGCTGAGGGATTAGACTTTTCATTTATACTGATTACAACGCATAAAAAAATCCGGCATATAGCCGGAAATAATTATTATAATAAAATGAGCAGCACTATAAGCCGGGTTATGTCAGCATAAGCTGTGATGATCATCTATCTAGTCCTGCTGTTGCCAGCAGGCTCAAGCAACCTACCTAAAGCTCGGCGGGCAGCCTTTATATCGCTTTTATTTGGTCTTGCTTCGAATGGGGTTTACATGTGCCACTGCTGTTACCAGCAATGCGGTAGTCTCTTACACTGCCTTTCCACCCTTACCATAACTTTCGCCATGGCGGTATATTTCTGTTGCACTGGCCTTGGAGTCGCCTCCACCGGATGTTATCCGGCATCCTGCCCTGTGAAGCCCGGACTTTCCTCACCTGCACGAATGCAGCCGCGATCATCTGTGCTACTCATAATATTTAGTTGTTATTACTCTCGTACACAATCTGATAAACTTCTATCTTAAACTGGTCTTCAGAATTAATTCCAACGAATCTGCATCCATAGGTTGTCTCTATTTCTCCAAGATTCTCCATTCTGATTACTTCAATAACCGCTTCAAATGATTCACCATTAGATAATCTAATATCAGTATCATAATATGTGTTAAGCCTGAATTCATAATCTGACTTGAATGCAATTCCATCTTTAGATATATTAATAACATTAACAGTAACTGTGTCACCTGAGTATCCTGTTACATATTTATCATCAAGCTGTCTTAATGAAATAGTAACATCAATATCTGTTCTTTTTGACCTTCTTTTTTCAATCCCCATGATTACCCTCTGTTATAAACAGGTGCTCTGCCTGTCCTTCTTCATTTAATCTACTTAATGATAACATTAACTTATGCGAAGTTCAAATATATTTTATATATACTTTTATTGCTTTATATTTTGTATCGTGTTAAAATATTTTTGTTACCGCTCCCTGATTGGAACAGAACCCCCTCGGCGTAAACGGCACCGAGGGGGTTCGTCTGTGTTCATGAGTCATTTTACTCATTTAATATATCATTTTTTATTTTTATGTGCAAGTCTTTTCTATAAATATATATTATTATTTAATAAACATAGCATCTCCAAAGCTGAAGAATCTGTATTTCTCCTGCACCGCAACTTCATATGCATGAAGTACATGTTCTCTTCCAGCAAGCGCCGACACAAGCATAACAAGTGTTGATTCTGGAAGATGGAAATTAGTTATAAGACAATCGATTGCCTTGAACTTATATCCCGGATATATGAATATCTCTGTCCATCCACTCTTGGCTGGAATTGTTCCATCTTCAAGCGCAACAGATTCAAGTGTTCTCGTACTTGTTGTTCCGACAGCAATTACCCTTCCACCATTCTTTCTTGTATTATTAATCATGTCTGCTGCTTCCTGTGTAACAACATAAAACTCCGAATGCATATGATGGTCAAGAATATTCTCTACCTTGACAGGTCTGAATGTTCCAAGTCCCACATGAAGTGTTACTCTTGCAATGTTAACTCCCATAGCTTTGATTTTTTCAAGTAGCTCTGTTGTAAAATGAAGACCGGCAGTAGGAGCCGCCGCAGAACCCTCATGCTTTGCATACACAGTCTGATATCTGTTCTTATCCTCAAGCTTATGTGTTATATATGGTGGAAGTGGCATCTGTCCAAGTTCATCAAGAATCTCTTCAAATATTCCGTCATATGTGAACTGGATAAGTCTGTTTCCTTCTTCAACTATATCAATAATCTCTCCTATAAGCTTGCCTTCGCCAAAACTTATCTTAGCTCCAACCTTAGCCTTCTTTCCCGGCTTAACAAGAACTTCCCATGTATCCTGTCTGTCTTCAAGTCTTTTAAGAAGAAGCACTTCAATAGTAGCTCCTGTATCAGCCTTAGTACCTATAAGTCTCGCTGGAATTACCTTAGTGTCATTAACAACAAGACAATCACCCGGCTTAAGATAATCTACGATATCTCTGAATATCTTATGTTCAATCTCTCCTGTTTCCTTATCAAGCACCATAAGTCTTGAACTTGACCTGTCCGACAATGGATCCTGTGCAATAAGCTCCTCTGGCAGATCATAATAAAAATCATGTAAATCCATGCTTATACTCCTTTCCGTACTTTATACTTCACTGGATTGGACTTCCTACATGACTCACTCCGCTTTAAAGTCCAATCCGCGTCTACAACTTCCCGATTTTGGACTTCCTCCGTGTCTCACACTACTTTAAAGTCCAATCCACGCCTACGGCTTCCCGGTTTTGGACTTCCTCCGTGTCTCACACTACTTTAAAGTCCAATCCGCGCCTACAGCTTCCCGGTTTTGGACTTCCTACATGACTCACTCCGCTTTAAAGTCCAATCCGCGTCTACAACTTCCCGATTTTGGACTTCCTCCGTGTCTCACACTACTTTAAAGTCCAATCCGCGCCTACAGCTTCCCGGTTTTGGACTTCCTCCGTGTCTCACACTACTTTAAAGTCCAATCCGCGCCTACAGCTTCCCGGTTTTGGACTTCCTCCGTGTCTCACACTACTTTAAAGTCCAATCCGCGCCTACAGCTTCCCGAAACGCTACATAAAAGGGGCGGCGCCACACGCCGCCCCTTCATCAACCGCCACAACATCGCGGTCTATATCTGTATTACTTTCTAAGTTCGATTCCGTCAGCCTCAAGATCCTTGAATATCTTCTCCATTACTGGTGTGATGTCCTTATCCTCAAGTGTTCTGTCCTTAGCTCTGAATGCGATTGAGTAAGCAACTGACTTGAATCCTTCCTTAATCTGGCTTCCTTCGTAGATATCGAAGAGGTTGTAGCTCTCTAATATCTTGCCACCGCGCTTTTCAATAATCTTCTCCACTTCACCAACTGGAAGTTCCTTAGGCATTACCATACTGATATCTCTTGTTACAGCTGGGAACTTTGCAATTCCTGTGAACTTCTTATCGAAGCTTGCCATTTCTGTAACTGTTGGAATATCAATAACAACAATATATGTTCTCTCACCGATTGAGTAAGTATCGGCAACATCCGGATGAAGTTCTCCGATATAACCAATCTTCTTATCAGCGTAATATACATCAGCCTGACGACCTGGATGTAAGAATGGAATACCAGCCTTGGCATCATATGTTGGCTTCTTCTTCATTCCAATCTTCTCAAGGAATTCTTCAATAACACCCTTCATTGAGTAGAAGTCAACGCTGCCGAAAGCTCCAAGTGTGAATTCAACTCTTTCATCCGGAAGCTCATTTACATCATCTGCTGCAAGGTAAACCTTAGCTAATTCATATAACTTAACATTCTTGTTTCTTCTGTTATAGTTAGTAGATAATGATGTAAGCATTCCGTGGATTGGAAGTGTTCTCATAACTGAGAAATCCTCTCCTAATGGGTTAGAGATTACAACTGTCTTTCTGTATACAGAATCAGCAGGAAGCTTTAACTTATCGAATACCTTAGGGCTCTCGAATGAGTATGTCATAGCCTGTGAGAATCCTGTAAACTGGGCAACCTCAGAAGCTGCATCTTCAATGCTCTGCTCAAATGAAATCTTACCCATTGTTGTCTCTCCCTTAGGAAGAGTTGTAGGAATGTTGTCATATCCGAAGAATCTTGCAACTTCCTCTGCTATATCAGCATCTCTGTTAAGATCCTGTCTGAATGTTGGAATGATAAGCTCATTAGCGTCTTTATCATATTCAACTTCAAGTCTTTCAAAGTAAGAAAGCATATCTTCATCTGATACATCAGTACCAAGTAAAGCGTTGTATTTAGCTGGCTCAAATGGAAGTCTCTTCTTAGTTACAGGATCAGGATATACATCAACTGCACCACCTACAACATCACCTGCATCAAGCTCCTCGATAAGCTGGCATGCTCTGTTAATAGCTTCCATAGCATTCTCTGGGTCAAGTCCCTTCTCGAACTTACCAGATGCGTCTGTTCTTAAACCAATCTTCTTAGTTGTCTTTCTTATGTTAGTTCCGTCAAATGTAGCTGCTTCGAAAAGCATTGTCTGGACATCATCAGTAATCATTGAATTCTCGCCACCCATGATACCTGCAATACCAACTGGCTTCTCACCATCACAGATAAGAAGTGTCTGTGCGTCAAGAGTTCTCTCCTGTCCGTCAAGTGTTACGAACTTTTCGCCATCAGTTGCTGTTCTTACAACAATCTTGTGACCTGCAATAGTATCATAGTCATACGCATGCATTGGCTGACCATATTCTTCCATAACATAGTTAGTTATATCAACGATGTTGTTGATTGGTCTGATACCTGCTGTCATAAGTCTTTGCTGCATCCACTTTGGAGATGGAGCAAGTCTGATATTCTTAACAACTCTTGCAACATATCTTGAGCAAAGCTCTTTAGCTTCAATATCAACTGAAACCATTGTGTTAACATCCTCATCGTTACCTGTCTTAGTAACAACCGGTGGATTGAAAGGCTTTCTGAATGTAGCAGCAGCCTCTCTTGCGATACCGATAACGCTGTAGCAGTCTACACGGTTATTAGTAATCTCATATTCAAATACTGTATCATTAAGTCCTAAGTACTCTACCGCACTTGAACCAACAACAGCATCATCTCCAAATATATATATTCCTTCCTCTGGTGCATCCGGGAAGAATTCTCTTGAAGAACCAAGTTCCTCGATAGAGCACATCATACCGCATGACTCTACGCCTCTTAGCTTGCCCTTCTTAATCTTAATTCCGTCTTCTGGAAGTGCGCCTCCGTCATGTCCTCCGGCAACTTTACCTCCGTCTAATACTACAGGAACCTTCTGTCCGCTTGAACCAACTTCAATGTTAGGTGCGCCTGTTACAATCTGGACATTCTCGCTGCCAACATTAACCTGGCATATAACAAGCTTGTCTGCATCAGGATGTCTCTCAACTGAGAGAATCTGTCCAACTACGATTTTATCAAGGTTCTTGTCAAATGCATTGAAACACTCTACCTTAGTTCCTGAAAGTGTCATTGCATCTCTGAATTCCTGATCTGTACACTCAAGACCTGGAACCATTGCTTTTATCCAATTTAATGATGTATTCATATCGTCATTCTCCTTAAATATACTTTATCTTATTCCAGTCATTAGACCACTATATGAATCGATTTAGAACTGCTTTATAAATCTGATATCGTTCTCATAAAGAAGTCTCATGTCATCGATTTCGTACTTAAGAAGAGCAACTCTCTCAAGTCCTACACCAAAGGCAAATCCTGTATATTCTTCCTTATCAATTCCGCAAAGCTCGAATACATGTGGGTGAACCATTCCACAGCCGAGGATTTCAATCCATCCCTCGCCCTTACAGAAACGGCATCCTTTACCACCACATTTGAAACAGCTTACATCCATCTCGGCACTAGGCTCAGTGAATGGGAAATGATGTGGTCTGAATTTAACTTTAGTATCAGGTCCGAAAAGCTCCTTAGCGAATTCTGCTAAAGTTCCTTTAAGGTCTGCAAATGTGATTCCCTTATCAATTACAAGACCTTCTACCTGATGGAAGCATGGTGAATGTGTAGCATCAACTTCATCTGCTCTGTATACACGTCCTGGAGAAATCATTCTGATAGGGAGCTTGCCCTTCTCCATAACTCTTGCCTGAACAGGGGAAGTCTGTGTACGGAGTACTATCTTATCATTGATGTAGAATGTATCCTGTTCATCCTTAGCCGGGTGGTTAGCTGGTATGTTAAGTGCCTCAAAGTTGTAGTAATCATACTCAACTTCTGGTCCATCAACTACTTCATAACCCATTCCGATGAATATCTTCTGGATTTCTTCTAATGCAAGTGTATTAGGATGCTTATGTCCTAACTCATCCCTCTTAGATGGAAGAGTAACATCTATTACTTCACTCTTTAACTGAAGTTCTCTCTTCTTGGCAGCTAATTCTGTCTTAGCCTTATCTAATACTTCTTCAATTGCCTGTCTTGTCTCATTAACAATCTGACCAACCTTAGGTCTGTCTTCTGGTGCAACTTCCTTCATACCTTTAAGTACTTCTGTAAGTTCACCCTTCTTTCCAAGGAAAGCGACTCTGATATCATTCAGTTTATCAAGCGAATCAGTTTCATTAATCTGTGCTAAAGCTCTTTCTCTAATTGCTTCAAGTCTTTCTTTCATCCTTATAGCCTCCATACTTCTTTCGCTTTTTATCATTCATATGCGTAAAAAGCCACTGTTTATTGTAACATATCGATTTTATTTTGCAACCCGTGAATGTCTCTTCTCGTACATTTCTATTACGCGCATAGCTCCATCACTGTGTTCCGGATTAGACAATGTAGCATTTTTAATATTACTCTTTGCCTCTTCTATACGCTTTTCATTATATTCAATCTGCTGTCTTAATTTATATCTTCTGGTGTTTAGCTCATGCCTTACCTCTACCATTTCCTTAGGATTGATAAATGCCTTAACCCTTCCAAACCATATATGAGGGTCACTCAGTCCCAGCTTTCTGAGTATACTTTCAAGATCGTTTTCAGCACTGTTAAGTGATGATGTCATATCAAGCATTCTGCTCTGTTCTGCCTTCATTTCCTCATATAGTTTATATTTGTTTTCAAGCTCATATGCGCTCTTAACACCATATTTAGAATATTCATAATCAAGCGTGTTCGCCGCATTAACATATTTAATTTTTATTTTATTAAGAAGTCCTGTCGCTTTATTTAGTTTAATTTCTGTAACAAGCACGTTCCGCTCTGTCACCTTAAGTATCGCAAACATTCCAACAGCAAGTATCGCAGCAAGTAACGAAATCACTATAAAAAATGCTGTTTCCTCATCATTTTCAACAATTGCCATAGATACTATGAATATGATAAAAACTACAACCATTGCAGCAAATGCTGTTCTGGCAAGTGACCTTATCTGTAACTGCCGTTTAACAAGTGCTTTGGATTCAAGTCTCAGATTCATTCTTTCTCCTTCAAGAACCCTTAAATCCTGCTTAACTGCATCATAATATTCTTCCTGTGCCTGCATCAGCTTAATTCCAGATGGTATTTCATCTTCAAATGTTTCCATTCTTCTGTATGCTGAATTGGAAAGTTTATGTTCTGTTGACTTTAATATTCTCCGGTCAACCATCATACTGTCAATAATTTCAGCACATGATATTATCTTATTCTTAATATCCTGAGGAGCCTCGTCTATCAGCTGGATATCATTGAATTCTTCTGTTACGGCTTCATACTCTGCCTTTACATTTTCTATATGTTCAGCTGCTTCTTCCATTATGTCACACTGCTGCTTTACATATACTTCCATATCATGTGTTCCAAGCTTCCTGACATTAATTATCTCTGCATCCTGTGATTCATCCTTTTTACTGATATCTGTTCCATAATTTTTCTCAACAGCCTGTATTAATGTCTGTGCCTGTACACTGTTTAGAAGATGGTCATACTTTTCTTCCTCCAGCTTACTCTTTTCCTGTCTTTTTCTTGTTTCGTAATCCGGCTTACCCTCAACTTTATTATTCTTTTCTTTTTTTTCTCTGACCTTGTCAAATGCTTCATACAATTCTATTGCATGTGTACTTTTTATTTTTTCTTTTTCATCATCAGGCGCATCATCTTCAAGAATCATTTTTTCAAGAGTGTTAGAATAACCATATCCATAATCTCTCTTTTTCTTTTTAAATATTCCCATATATAACCACACACTCTCTAAAATGTCTTACTATATTTCATGTAATCATTTTTCCATTTAACCAGTTCAGAATCAATAGCATTATTAAACTCTTTCATCATTCCCTGCTGCTTTAAAGCCTCAATCTGTTCAATCTGCCTGTATTCATCACTATATCTGGCATTATCCATCAATGTTTCTATTTCTCTGTTTATTACATATTCGTCTTCTGTGGCATCCACATTAACAGGTCCACTGTTTCTGCCTGCCAGCATGCCTGCCGCTATGCTGCATTTTCTGGATTCCTCATGTTGTCCTATTGCGTAGGCTTCATCATAATACTTTACAGCTTTTTTATACATAAACATTCTTGCATAAGCTGTTCCAAGATTATGATACACTTTAGCATACTCCGAACCTGAAAGACCATTTCCCTTATATTCATTTATTATGCTCTCGTAGCATTTGACAGCACTAAAAAAGCACTCGTTCGCAAGATAACCATCGCCACGCGACTTTAGTCTCTCACACACATTCTGTCTACCAAGCGTATTCAGTGTTTCGCGTAATTTCTCAATATCAGACACCGAATAATAATCGACTGTTTTGAGAATAGTAACAAGCATCTCCGCCAGCCCCGCCTTTTTTTCACTCAGGCTTCTTATGCGTTCCGATAATTCTTCCTCACCCGTCTGCCTTAGAAACTCTATAAGTCTGCCGTTAATGAAATCCTGACCAATAAGGTATATATTATTATAAATGTAGTAGCAAAGTTCTTCAGCAGTATACAGCCGCATACCTGTTCCCTCTATCACAAGAGGTTTATCAGTCTGCCTTCCTCTGCACAGAATCATTTTCCCCATTATGTTCTCCATTCCGTGTATTTATCCACATTTATTCATTAGCAAATTCAAGTTCCTTATAAATAACTTTTCCAGAGCTTTTAAATAATTCTCCGAATCCCATATCTTTGATACTTATAAGGCATCTGTCTGCACTCATGAATTTAACATTCATTGATATCCGCGTTGTCATTCCTTCCCTGAATGGAATTTCACTTATATCAATGACTTCATCATAATATCTGTTATCTGGTGTTATGATTCTTAGTGTTATCTTTCTTAAATCATCAAGTATATACTCCATCGTCCTGTCTGCCATATACCAGTTCATTCCGGGCCTGATTATTCTGAACCTTTTATTCTTTCCATACTGGACGATATCTGTTTCAATTCCATACTTTACATGATTATCAAGAAGCATCGTTACATCTGTAAATATTCTTGGCTTAACTGCCTCTATTGCACCCAGGCAGGCCCCTTTACAATACAGGTTCTGTCCAACAAATGCTTTTCTTCTTGTTACCATTAATTTTGCAAATTTAGGTGGAAGCTTTTCAACATTGAACCCGGCTCCCGTAAGGTATGCTGACGAAACAGGTCTTTTAGCAAAATATTCTTCTGCCATGCTGCAAAGCTCATTCTCAATCCCATCAATATTTTTTATATCTGCAGCTGCACATACCGCTTCTGACGAATATTGTGTACTTTCCTGTAACAGATAATTATTATTATCCTTTTTTCTTATAGCCAGCATATCACATTTAATGCCATTACTGCCATAATCAAAAATCGCAACACCGGATGAATAAAGCTCCCTCTTCTGGCTGTATGCATAATAAGCAAAACTCTCTGCTTTGCTTATTATCTGCCATCTATCCCTTGGTATGCCTGCTTTCTCGAGCTCATCCCGCATTCTGTTAAGCTCATCCATCTGAAAATCTGATGTTGTTATACATACACTTTGTATTCTGCTTTCATCAGACAGTCTTAAACACTCTGCTACCAGCTTATTGACAGGGTATACTTCATCCGGTTGTTTTTCTTTTCCCTCCGGAAGTAAATTCACAGTTCTTATAACACATTTTTCACTGTCATATATTCCAGCCTGAATTGTTCTCTCGGCTATATCTATTCCTGCTATAAGACCACCATTCTGCTCCATCCCTGTCTCCTTATTTCACAATTTTAAACATCTGCTTACTTACATACTCTTCCACACTATAACTGCGCATAAGCTTCTTTAATGTAGCCATATCATGTAACTGCCTGCTTGCAAGGCAGTCATTAATTGCATCAAATCTGCCACTTACAGTATCGGGACTTACTTCCTCATATTTTAAATTATAATTCTCAGACACATTTTCTTCCCTGCTGCCTGCAACCGTATAATTATAATCAAGCACATCGCCATAGAAAAGATTAAACCTGCATGTATATATTCCCCAGTCATTTGACTTCATAATCTGTGTATGCTGCTGTTTGTCATCATTTAAAGTATAGGTTACTGTAACCTTGCTTTCCGGTTCCGCAATACACTCAAGAACTGTAATTCCTATAACATTATATGGTATGTCAAGCACCCCGTTAAATTTCTTATAAAACGCATATATTCTGTCATTTTCACACAGCTCATTTAAAATTTTCTGTGCATATTTTTTCTTCTTTTCATCATCAAGAACAGCAGTATTTTTAGAAATATTTTTAAGCCATGCCACATAACAGCACTCAGGAAGTCCTGTTCCATCTTCAATGCATTCATCCATTACCCTGAATACAATATCGTTAGCTTTCTTCTGTCTTATCAGGTAAAGCTGCGCATTATATGAAAGATATGCTTTAACAATCAGCATATCGGGTATCTTACCATAATAATCTGAAAATACTTCCGTAAATCTTCCACTATGTACTCCGGTATACATCATCTGAGCAAGTAGCCTTTCTGACAAATGTGTCACATTAACTCCATAGTTTAATCCTGCCTTCCACACTTCATACATATCCTCATTCGGACCATTGAAAAATTCGGACATGTATGAAAGAACTGATTCATTGTATATATGCTCCCTGAACATATATGCTGTAATCTCATCTATAACTTCGTTATGCTCATCTGATACATTATTAAGAATATAATCTGTCATTTTAAGAAGCCTTGTAACAGCTACACGGCTGCATCCATATATGCTCACAAGCTCATATGCTTGCGAATACATGGATGAGTCTATAAGTATTTCTATAAGATTCTTTGCATCCTCCGACAACAATCCGTCTGTATCAACAAATGGATACTCATGCCAGAAATCATCCAGTTCATAATGTTTCCGGTAATAATCTATCATCCACGAATTAATTGTCTGTCTGAATGAATCATTAACACCTTCAAGCTTTTTAACATTCTTATAGCACATCAGTGTCTGATCATTAAATATCTGCTTCTTATGAAGCCTGCATGCACGGCTTACAAGTATACCTGCTTCTTTGCTCAACGTATCATCACATTTTTCAAATACTTCTTTATATTCTTCTTCATCAAAGACTTTTTCTATCTCGTAATCAACACCAGAATTTCTTACCCTGCCATCACAACATCTGAACCCAACAACTGCATCAGGATTATACATATATATGTAGCACTGCGTTCCCATAAGTTCATAATCACATTTATCTTTAAGCTGGTTATGCCAGACTTCTATACCTGTAACATAATTGCTAAAGCAATTTATCTTATATATGTATCTAAGTCTGCATATGAAATCATTAGTTTCCTCTGTTATTAATTGTGGTTCTAACAATGACTTATACAATATTTCAAGATATTCATTAATATTTCCTGCTTTCAATTGTTCATATACATATATTTCAATATTCTTTTCGTAGCAGGCATATATGTCTTTGTAATAACTATACCTGCCTCTTATTATATTTGCATACAAAAAAGCTTTATCCAGCCCCATCAGGGTATTATCATATGAGAAATACATAAGAACAATCTTTGGCAGCTGTCTTTCAACATCCTTTTTCATACTGGCAATATAGAACTCATATAATCTTGTAATTCTCAGTCCCCTGAGTACTCCAAGCTCATACACCTCATAATACTGTTCACCTGTAAGTCCCAGTCTTATCATGTGAGAAACAAGAGCTGTAAGAATTTCGTCACTTTCAAACCTGTCATTTAGTTTCTTTAATACTGACACCAGTTCATATGACCCATTCTTTTCAGATAAAGCCACATCCGCAATCTGCAAAGCGAGCTTTTCATTAATAATTCCATATCTGCATCCGAAATTAATAACCTTTATTTCGAATTTATTAAGTACTCTTAAAAGAACCGGCTGAGCGTTTAATATATTTATTGCTTCAAGATATATAACAGGACTTGTACATCCGTCATTAACAATATCCTTTATTCTGACAAGCCTTATACTCTTATTATTTTCTGTATCTGAGTTCAGATAAAAAAGCAGCCATAATAATCTGTATGTATCATACCCGTTTTCAAAAAATTTTCTTACCTGTTTATTAACCTGTTCTGTATATTCTTCTGACTTTACTATTAAAGTTGAAACATAAAGAAAGTAGCAATACATTTCCACATCGTCACCAATTCTGCCAATTATGTCTTTCTTAAGAAGTTCCATCATACCGGATGCCTCTTCTTCTCTTCCTGACATTGCAAAAAGCTGTACCTGCGCTATATCATAAAACGGATCATTTCCCCTGATTCCTCTTATCCTGTCAATAATCTGTAACGATTCAGAAATCCATTTTTCCTTCTTGATTTTTTTCATTCTAAAATCAAGGTAACATTTTGTAAGTCCTTCAACTGCCTTTTTATTTTCCAGTCTTAAATCATACCGATTATCATTTGTTTCATCTTCAGTTACTGCTGACGAAACAGCCACAGGCACCTTAAAATGCTGCTTAAATGTATCGATACATATGTATGCATAGTTATTACCAGCATGCAGCTTCTCCGGATCAATAATATATTCAAGCTTATATCTGTCTCCAATAAATTCATTATCACCTATAGAAGCCTTCCCGATTTTAATAAATGGTGCCTCAGAATATATACTTACCTCTGTTGTTCCATGTCCGATTTTTTCAATCACAATTGTATCTTCATACTTCTCATCAGATACATTAATTCTTATCTGCCCTGTTTCTACTTTAATAGAGGCATCCTGCTCTGGCTCTGGCTTTTTAACAGTTTCCGGTTCACATGTAAATACATATGGGATAACCTTTTCTCCTGCATTACTGACTATCGTAAAGCAGCCTTCTATATCATTCTTCTCCTCTATTCCTTCAGCATTGACAGTATAACTGATATCTATATCAGTTCCATTAAAACTCTTTGTAATTACATTAACTCTTTCATTGTCTGAATACACCATTCCCGCCGTCTGTATGGAAGCAGTAAAATTAAAGTTCCCCTCTGTACATTTATCACAGGAAACATTCATTGCTGCCTGCTCATTCTCAAATGTCAGTTTAGGAACTTCAATAATTGATTTACCTCTTGATAGTCTGTTAATGTAATCCCTCATTGAAAACTATGCCTCCGAATTAATCTTCTCCAAATGTTTCTTAATGTCCTTCTCATATCCCATATCAGATGGTTCGTAAAATTTCTCATCCACATATGCATCAGGAAGATACTGCTGTTTTACAAAATGATTAGGATAGTCATGTGCATATTTATATCCTATTCCATGTCCAAGTTTTGCACTTCCTTTATAATGTGCATCCTGCAAATGTACAGGCACAGGCGCAGTCTTTGAATTTTTAACCACATCCATTGCCTTATCAATTGCCATAATACACGAATTGCTCTTAGGCGCAGTGGCAATATAAAGTGCTGCCTGACTAAGTATTATCCGTGCTTCAGGCATTCCTATCCTTTCAACAGCCTGTGCTGCAGCAACTGCCACCTGCAATGCATTAGGATCCGCATTGCCTACATCCTCACTTGCACATATCATAATTCTTCTGGCAATGAATTTTATATCTTCACCTGCATATAACATTTTGGCAAGATAATAGCTTACAGCATCCGGATCTGATCCTCGCATACTCTTAATAAATGCAGATATTGTATCATAATGGTTATCGCCCTCTTTATCATATCTGACTGAACGTTTCTGGATACATTCCTGCGCTGTCTCAATGTCTATATGGATAAATCCATCCTCTGACCTGTCTGTCGTAAGTATACCAAGCTCTACGGCATTAAGTGCATTTCTTGCATCCCCATTGGATATATCAGCTAAGAACTCCAGTGCATCATCATCTATTACCGCCTTATAACTCCCCATACCTTTCTTTTCGTCATATACAGCTCTTTTTATTATTGTCTTTATATCGTCTTTTTCAAGAGGCTTCAACTCAAATATTATTGACCTTGATATTAAAGCCCCGTTTACTTCAAAATATGGATTCTCCGTGGTCGCGCCAATAAGAATTATAGTTCCATCCTCAACGAAAGGTAACAGATAATCCTGCTGACCTTTATTAAATCTATGAATCTCATCTACAAAAAGTATCGTTTTTCTTCCATACATTCCAAGATTGTCCTTTGCTTTTGCAACAACCTCTTCCATGTCCTTTTTGCCTGCTACTGTCGCATTAACCTGACAGAACTCTGCACTCGTTGTATTGGCTATAATTCTTGCAAGTGTAGTTTTTCCTGTTCCCGGCGGTCCATAAAAAATAACTGAACTTAGCTTATCAGCTTTAATAGCCCTGTAAAGCAGTTTATCTTTACCAACTATATGTGACTGTCCAACCATCTCCTCAAGAGTTTCTGGTCGTAATCTCATCGCAAGCGGAGACTCATTGTTCTTATTGTTTTCCCTCATGTATTCAAATAAATCCATAATCAATTCCTTATCCACAAAACATTTATTTAAGTTCTGTTCCAAGCCACAGCCTGTCAACATATCCAATCTGACTGCTGTTATTGCCTTTAAGTGTATTAGAATACAGTATGTTATCAGAATCATATGAATATATTCTGTTCTTATAGAAATGTGTTCCCTGCGTGCTTGTATTTGAATCTGCTTTAAATATAAGTACTGCCTTTTCTTTAATACTATTCATATAATACTGGTTATTATCTGCTATATATGTTATCGCCTTGCTTTTATTATACACCTTTGATAATGAACCTGCATTTACATCAGAAGCGATATCAGTGATTTTATTATTATCAATAACTCTTAACCGGTTATCTGCATTTACATATACAATTTCACCACTGGCAGAATTGTATATATAATTCTTCTCCTTAGTCATTGAATCTATATCAATATAATCTCCTGTCTTACCATCCTTATATAAGGCTGATGTAAGTGTAGCACCTGATAATCTGTATATAAGAGAATTATTCTTATCAATTATATAATCTGCATCCGTATCAGTTTTCTTATCAATTTTATGTACTGCTGCATCCTTACAGGAATAATAATACACCCCATCTGACTTGGAATACAGAAAAGCATCAACATCTTTTCTTGTATTAAGGCTGTCCGCATTACCTGTATATACGCCTGATGTATTCTCGGATGCCGGCCATATCTGCATAACTGTATCAGCAACTGTCACTGGTTTTTCTTTACGCTCATAGTCATATGTATACAATGATCCTGCATTTGTAAGACATACTATTATGTGCTTTGCTTCATATACATATGCCTTATTAAGGTTTCCTTCTATCAGCGTTGTCTGTGCCTCTGAATGTTTTTTAACTTCCATAATACTGCTCATTGCAAGACTTGTGCCATTCGTTGAGCCTTCATCATTGATAACATTATTATTCGTATATATTACCTTACCATCATTAGATATATACACAATTTCTTTCTGAAGATCATCCTCTGTAACAAGAACACACTCATCTTTATTCCATATATACATGGAATATTTTCTGGATGTTTTATTTTCATCATAAGTCACAGTGACAAAATATCTTCCATTATCACTTGCAACACTTAAAATATTCTTGTCAGAATCAATCTGTTCCGGCCACTCTGGTGTATAAAATGTCTTGCTGTCAGATGCAAATATAGCATTTTTTTCATCGCACACATAATTACTGTCCAAACCCGCAATATCATATATCTTTCCATTATAACTTACATAAAGAGCATAATTTTTCTTTGTTGCAAGCTTGTATATTCCAAATGCTGCCGCCCCTGTAATTATCAGAACCACAATCAGCGCAGCTATCATTTTCATTCTTTTGTTCACTTTGCGGCGTGCAATTCTTACCTTTGAGTGTTCCTTAGTATCCTCGCCGGCTTTCATATTGTTATTTCTATTCTGTCTGCCCGTATCATTTTTTCTTTTATTCTGACTTGTTCTTTTCTGCACGCGCTTAACTAATTCCTGTCCATAGTCTCCTGGTGATTTCTCTTTTTTATCAGAAGAAGCAGACCTGTCTTTCAAAGCCTGCTTCTCTTCATATGCTTTTCTTCTGGCAAGATAATCACTATTGTTAACTAATATGACAGGTCCGTCACATCTTGGGCACTGACTGCCCTCATATTCCTGACCACATTTAGTACACAGCATAATTCTTTCCTTTTAATTATCGATTTAAATTCTGTTCTTTTATTAATTAAAATCTAAACTTATCTTCAAAATATGCCTTAAGATCTGCTATCTTTATTCTTTCCTGCTGCATTGTATCCCTATCTCTTACAGTTACAGCACCATCTTCTTCCGAATCAAAATCATATGTGATACAGAATGGTGTACCAATCTCATCCTGTCTTCTGTATCTCTTTCCGATATTACCTCTGTCATCAAATTCACAGTTATAGTACTTAGAAAGCTCTGCATATACTTTTTCTGCGCCTTCATTTAACTTCTTAGAAAGTGGAAGAATACCAATCTTAACTGGTGCTATTGCAGGGTGGAAATGAAGAACTGTTCTTACATCTCCTCCTTCAAGTTCTTCTTCGTCATAAGCTGAGCAGAGGAATGCTAATGTTACACGGTCTGCGCCAAGTGAAGGCTCGATAACATATGGTATATACTTCTCCTTAGCTTCATCATCAAAGTATGACATATCTTCGCCAGATACTGTCTGATGCTGTGTAAGGTCATAGTCTGTTCTGTCAGCAATACCCCAGAGTTCGCCCCATCCGAATGGGAAGAGGAATTCGATATCTGTTGTTCCCTTAGAGTAGAAGCAGAGTTCTTCTGGTGAATGATCTCTTGCTCTCATTTCATCTTCCTTAATTCCTAATGCCTTAAGCCAGTCTATGCAGTACTGTCTCCAGTATGTGAACCACTCAAGATCTGTTCCAGGCTTGCAGAAGAACTC
This sequence comes from [Eubacterium] eligens ATCC 27750, assembly GCF_000146185.1. NCBI lineage: Bacteria > Bacillati > Bacillota > Clostridia > Lachnospirales > Lachnospiraceae > Lachnospira > Lachnospira eligens. Next base: position 1,388,356 of record NC_012778.1, read on the forward strand.
TAATTCCATCTGCTCAAACTCTCTTGTTCTGAATGTGAAGTTACCTGGTGTAATCTCGTTACGGAATGACTTACCAATCTGTCCGATACCAAAAGGCACTTTCTTTCTTGATGTTCTCTGGACATTCTTGAAGTTAACGAAGATACCCTGAGCTGTCTCCGGTCTTAAATATACTGTATTCTTGGCATCCTCAGTTACACCCTGGAATGTCTTGAACATAAGGTTGAACTGTCTGATATCTGTGAAATTGTGCTTACCGCATGAAGGACAGCAGATATTCTTCTCATCAATGAAATTCTTCATCTGCTCCTGTGTCCATCCATCAACTGAACCGCCAAGATCATATGAATTCTCATCTGCCCAGTCTTCTATAAGTTTATCTGCTCTGAATCTCTCATGACATTCCTTGCAGTCCATTAATGGATCAGAAAATCCACCAAGATGACCTGATGCTACCCAAGTCTGAGGGTTCATAAGAATTGCACAATCAACACCAACATTATATGGGCTTTCCTGTACGAACTTCTGCCACCATGCCTTCTTAACATTGTTCTTTAACTCAACACCAAGATTACCATAATCCCATGTATTAGCTAATCCTCCATAGATTTCAGAACCTGGGTAAACAAATCCTCTCGCCTTAGCTAAAGAAACAATTTTCTCCATTGTCTTTTCCATAATAATATAATCCTCCTAAAGGCAACAGCCTGACTACATCGAACTGCATCGGCTGCTACATAATCTTAATTATTTTATAACATTTAGTGCTGATTAGCAAGAGGGCTGATGGGAATCTTGTTTTGGACTTCCTCCGTGCCTCCCGCCACTTCAACGTCCAATCCGCCGCTCTTTCTCACTCCTTTTGGACTTCTTCCCGCCTTCCCGCCGCTTCAACATCCAATCCGCCGCTCTTTCTCACTCCTTTTGGACTTCCTCCGTGCTTCCCGCTGCTTCAACGTCCAATCCGCCGCTTCTGCAAATCCCTTTTGGACTTCCTCCGTGCTTCCCGCCGCTTCAACGTCCAATCTGCCGCTTCTGCAAATCCCTTTTGGACTTCCTCCGTGCTTCCCGCCGCTTCAACGTCCAATCTGCCGCTTCTGCAAATCCCTTTTGGACTTTCTCCCGCCTTCCTGCCGCTTCAACGTCCAATCCGCCGCTCTTTCTCACTCCTTTTGGACTTTCTCCTGCCTTCCCGCCACTTCAACATCCAATCCGCCACTTCCACGCATGTATTTGTCGTCTATGAATATTTTATAAATTATTACTTGACTTTAATGTCAGAATACTTTATATTCTTATTATAACCAAAACGCATTAGAAGGAGGATATTTCTTGTTTATCAATTACAACATTTCAGAGATTATCAGCCAACTTTCATCTGCCATACATTATGATGAAAGCATTGTAAAGAATCTGCCTGATGGCAAGCTCAATTGCACACATAATGGACGTTATATTAAGTGGTTTCTAAGCGATGGGAATAATATATCTTACATACACAAGAAAGACAGACAGCTTGCTTCCACGCTTGCCTTGAAAAAATTTCTGTTATCAAGAATTGAAGATAATAAAAGGCTTCTTGCCACATACAAGCAATGTAACAGCACCGATATCCAGTCCGAATTATTATTAAAAGATAACGATTTTAGGAAACTGCTTACAGACTATCCGGAGAATTCCAAGCACATATATTGCAACAGGGATTTATTCAGGGATTTCCACAATGAGCAATTCCAGCCTGTCATTGATTCATGGCTGTCTGAAGAATATAATCACAATGAAGCATACCCACAGGCGCTTAAGCATCCATGTCCATCTGGCAATGTCGTCAGGTCAAAGTCCGAAGCTATGATTGATTTGTTACTTAACCAGTATGGAATTCCATACAGGTATGAATGTGAACTAAAGCTTGACAACATAAGTTTCTATCCTGACTTTACACTGTTTAATCCTATATCTGGGCAACTTGTGTACTGGGAACACTTTGGTATGATGGATGACCCGCAATACTCTCTTAATGCTTCAAGAAAAATCTCCAGATACATAGCTGGAAATATTATTCCTGGAATTAATTTAATAATGACATTTGAGACATCTCCCAATCCTCTATCAGGAGTTATTGCAGAATCAAAGATAGAGGAGTACCTGCTGATGTGCAATAACCAGCAAGCCCCCTCTTAACACCACGGCGATTTTATTCAATTACAACAATATTGGCAGCTAGATTTCCCATAATAGCAGTGCAACAGAACTATGCATTAATCCTCCCAAGGACGAATCCTGTAAGCAGCCCCTATCTCATCACATAGCTTCTGGCACTCTGCCTCTTCCTCATGAGATATGGTTGTGTCAACTGTTGTAAGAACAACATTAGGGATATACTTGGTACATTCCTTTGCGAAGCTTATCATCTCATCAAATGATTTCTCACCGAACTTACTTCTTACAAGTGCATTGTATTCATCTTTGTGTGGATTGTTAAGACTGATAGATATTGTATCTATAAGCCCCTTCATCTCTGGCACAATATCCCTACCATTCACAAGATTGCCAACCCCATTGGTGTTAATTCTTGTCTTTTTGCCAAATGTTTTTTTGACATATTCAGCTACCTTGATAAGAACATCAAATCTTTCTGTTGGCTCCCCAAATCCACAGAATACAACCTCTTCATACTCATCCATATTGAACTTATCAAATTCAGCTATAACCTCATCATATAAAGGTTCTCTCTCAAGCCAGAGTCTTCCAGACTCTCCAATTCTGTCCATTGTCTGTCTTAAACAAAAAGTACATGCATATGGACATTTATTAGTTAGATTAACATATAAATTGTTATGAACTTTATATAATATTTCCATGATTTAACTCCTTTCATTTTGCCGCCTCGCTTCAACTTTTCTTTTGAACTTACTCGTGCCCTATCGCCGCTTCAACGTCCAATCCACCACGCTACGGCTTCCTTTTTGGACTTCCTCGTGCCTTCCCACTTCTTCAACGTCCAATCCGCCACGCTTCGACTTCCTTTTTGGACTTCCTCGTGCCTTCCCGCCGCTTCAACGTCCAATCCGCCACGCCGCCAGCACAATTTTGGACTTCCTCGTGCCTTCCCACTTCTTCAACGTCCAATCCGCCACGCTTCGACTTCCTTTTTGGACTTTCTCGTGCCTTCCCACCGCTTCAACGTCCAATCCGCCACGCCGCCAGCACCGTAGTTTGCGAAAAGCTACGACACATCAGCTCACATGACACATATTCCCACACTCCAACCACTTACTTCAACGTAGTCAGCAGTTCCTCAAACGGCACACCGTCTGTCAGAGGAATATCCATCTCTATAGCCTTGAGTATGCATTTTTTTATAAATGTAGATGCTTTTCTTACTGACTCATGGAAATTCACACCATTTACAGCATCTGCAGCTATTATAGATGCAAATATATCTCCTGTTCCGGAACGCTGTGTTCCAACCTTCATAGTCTTAATAAGATAGTCTTCCCTGTTCTTTTCATAACAGTAATTACCAATATAATGGCCCCGCTGGATTCCTGTAATAACAATCTTAGATGGTCCCATTGCAACAAGCTTCATTGCAATTTTTTTAAGCTCATCATTGGAATAATCCGGTCTGTATGGCTCGTCAGTTAAAATACATGCTTCTGTGAGGTTCGGTGTAAGAATATCTGCATATTTTACAAGCTTCTTCATCTCCTGGCATGTCTCATCAGTATATGTCGGATACAGATTTCCGTAATCCCCCATAACCGGGTCGATAACAACAATATTATCTTCCGTCTTGAAATTCTTGAAAAATTCTTCAACAATAGCAATCTGATTATGTGAACCCAAGAATCCTGTTACAATTCCATCAAATTTAAGGTTTAACTTCTTCCACTCTGCCATATAAGGTGGCATATTCTCTGTGAAATCTTTAAAATAAAAGCTGTCAAAGCCTGTATGATTAGAAAATATCGATGTAGGCATTGGACAGCACTGAATTTTCATTGCTGATATAACAGGCAGTTCAACTGCAATAGAACATCTTCCAAAACCAGAATAATCATTAATTGCTGCTATTTTCTTCTGGTTATTATGAGACACATTATTCTCTGGCATATTGTCTCTCCTTTCGTCTAAATGTGGCATAAACCTGACAGCCTGTTATATGACAATTCTGCCATAATCTGACTGCAGTCCACACATAAAATCTTTATCTTTTAATATACAAAAAACTGGCATATGATAACATAGCCAGTTTATGTAATATTTATATGGTCAGATTAAGCATTTCCTTCGACTTAAATTCTTTATCAAACACAATGCTTTCCAGCCTGTTCACCACAAGCCTTAATTCTTCCTGAACTTCCTTTGTAACTGTAAATGAATACAGCCTGTTAAGCTGTGCTGTGACAATATACTGTAGTGTATATACCGTCGAACCTGAAAGTGTAATTCCATCATATACATTTGTGGCACAATTCTTACAACATAGTCCGTTTCTTGAATACGAATATACATACAGATTATCTTCTCTGCCACACTCGTGGCATGTGAAGAAATCAGGACACTCACCATTAACCGCAACCATTCTTATCTCGTATATGAATCTTATAAGCTCATGACTGACAGCACCTCTGCCCAATGCCTTAAGAGTAATATAGAGCAGATTAATCATTTCTGATGCATCAAGATTCTCCCTGCCATAATAATCTGCAATCTCAGCAAAATAGCAGGCGTAGCACACGGCATTAAGGTCATTTACCACATTTTCAAAGTACTCCTTAGCCGATGCTTTATACATCGTATATGATTCGCGTCCACGGTACACCTCAAATGTTCCAAATATAAAGCTTCTCGTAACACCAATCAGTGTGCTATTAGGCTTTCTCGCACCTTTCGCAAATACCGTTATCTTGCCATACTCCTTAGTCAGTATAACCAGTCTTCTGTCATATTCACCGACAGGCATGGCGGAAAGTATCATGCCTGTAACAGTAGTAACCTCCGCCATCGCACCCTCCTGTCATGTATATTATTTGTCCTTCTTCTTGTCATATCCGAAGTTCTTAAGAAGAATATCACTGTCGCGCCATTCCTTCTTAACTTTTACCCAGAGCTTAAGATTAACCTTCATGTCAAGCTGCTTCTCAATCTCGTATCTTGCATTAGTTCCGATTTTCTTAAGCATTTCGCCGCCCTTGCCAATAATAATTCCTTTGTGGGAATCTCTTTCGCATATGATAGTAGCGTCGATATCTGTTATAGGACCTCTTGCATTTCTTCTTTCCTTGAAGCTGTCAATAACAACCGCAATTCCGTGTGGAATCTCGTCATTTAATGCATGAAGTGCCTTCTCTCTTATAAGTTCTGCAACAATCTGCTTCATTGGCTGGTCTGTTACTGTATCTTCATCATAGTACATCGGACCATAATCAAGATGTAAGAATATAACATCAAGCAGGTCATCAACATTATTGCCGTTTCTTGCACATACAGGAACAATATCAACAAAATCAAGTTCCTTTCTGTAGCAGTCAATAACCGGAAGAATCTCCTCTTTCTTAATTGTGTCAGTCTTATTGATCACAAGAACTATAGGAGTCTTACACTCTTTAAGCTTCTCTACGATATGCTCCTCGGCAGCTCCAAGATGTGTTGTAGGCTCAACTAGCCAGCATATAAGGTCAACCTCGCTGATTGTCTTCTCTGCCGCACCAACCATGTATTCACCAAGCTTGTTCTTAGCCTTGTGGATACCCGGAGTATCAACGAAAACAATCTGTCCACGCTCATCAGTGTATACAGTCTGTATTCTGTTTCTTGTAGTCTGAGGCTTGTTAGAAGTAATCGCAATCTTCTGTCCGATTATCTGGTTCATAAGTGTTGACTTACCAACATTAGGTCTTCCTATAAATGTTACAAAGCCTGTCTTAGTTCTTGTGTTCTCTGCCTTAGCGCCCCCGGTAATTCCGCTGGCTGCAAGCATCTCATCTAAATTCATACATTCTTCCTTTCTATTATCCCTGTACCTTGATAAGTGGCTGTATCTTATCAAAAAGTTCACTCTCTTTATTGATTTCCTTGCTGCTTCCCACAACGCAGAAATAATTCTCGTCCATTGCACATCTTACAAGCGGTGCAAGCTCTCTTATTCTTTCTACATTACAGTCAAGAACCTGACCTCTTTCTTTCTTGAGTGATTCATAATCTGTGTTACAGATGTATGCACCAAAGGATCTTGTTCCCTTTGCTGCCGGATTCATAGGTGTATCCATATCACCTATTGTTCCGATTATGAACTTAACCATATCCCTGTCACTTACATCAAAATGCTCAAGATAGTCTGCTGCATTTTCATATATCTCGTTAGTCTTTCTTAAATTAGGGTCTCTGTAAGAAACCATATACATGTCACCGTTTCTGTAAGAACCGCTCATGCAGCCGTATGCGCCACCTTTTACTCTAACATTAATCCAGAGATAATCGTACGAGAATATAACCTTAAGCACTCTTAATGCTCCTGTGTATTCATATCCTCCATCCCTGAAATTACCACATCTTGCAACATACTGGACCTGTGAAGCTGAAGTATATCCTGTCTTGACATTTGCAGGTGTGTACTTTCTTTCGCATGCTGGCATGTCCGATTTTTTCAATCCTTCCACATACTTTCCGAAAGCAGGTGCAAATGCATCATATCCCTTATCATCAGCAGTAAAGCTGACAATAATATTCTCTTTGTGGAATATATAATCGACAAGTTTGCTTAACTTATCTGCGATATCTTCCTTAAGCTCATCAAACTGTGAGTCAAGCTTCTGTATAAGCTCATAGAACCCATATCCTCTCATCTCATTAGAATAATATGCATTTCTTGAAAACTGTGCCATACCTGCAAGCATTGCTGTTGAATGTCCCGCACTTGTCATTGTGCTTTCCATCCTTGACTTAAGCTTCGCAATTATCTCTTTAAGTCTCTTATAATCTGAGAACTTTGTCTTATATATAATTTCATTCATCATATCAAGCACAAACTGGATATTGTCATAGAGAACCTTACCCTTAACCTCGTACATGATAGTACATTTGTCAAAATCCTTATTATCTGTGTATATGGCAGCATCAGTTGAGATTCCACCACAGTTAATATTGATTTCATTAGTCAGCTCTGTATATGTGTACTTTTCAGTATCCATAAGTCCAAGAACCGAGCTTAAAAGTCCGATATATGGAAGCAGTTCATCAGGCACATTCTTACAGTCGTAGCACATCATTATATATGCAATTCCATTAGTGAACATATTGTGGTGGATTACATCAACACCACCAGTCTTCTTAGGGTCAATATATAACTTGGCCGGCTCTCTTGTGATATCCTTTAACTCAAGCTGTGGAATCTTCTCAAGGTCCTTCTGGCTTGAAGGTGTATCCTGATATTCCTTTAATGCCTTTGTCTGCTTAACAAGCTCTTCCAGCTCTTCCTTAGAAAGTGTTGCCTTATACTTTGCAAGCTGCTCTGCTTCCTTTGCTTCCTTCTTCTCTGCAAGTCCATGCTTTGGAACAAGACTTAACACTACCTCATGATTATTATTAATAATATTGTCTTCAATGAATTTCTCAAAGAAGCCGTTCTCTGAATCCTTCTTGATTATTTCAAATGTCTCACCTGCCTCAACATGAATGAATGGCTTGTTCTCATCATAAAGCCAGCTGTCCATCATTGTAAGATAATACATAAGTCCCTTCGGATATGGCCCAAAATCAGCTTCTCTGTATTTGAATTCGTAATAGTTGATTCCTGCCTTAACCATTCTCTTGCTAAGACCGTTCTTAACAATATCAGAAAGTGTGTCTTCAACAACCTTTACGAATCTGTCTCTGTCACTTTCATTCGCATTCTTGGTAATAATTGAATACACCGGCTGGTACACAGATGTCTCTAACACACTATACACATCTGTTCCAATTCCGGCATCAATAAGTGCCTGCTTAAGCGGAGCACCCGGTGCCATGATAAGTGCATAATCAAGAATCTGTAATGCAAGGTAGCTTACAGGGTCTGTTGATGTTCCGATAACAACATTGTAAGAAAGATAAGTGTTATCCTCCTCTGGCTCATCATCAGTAATTGCATACTCTCTTGTTTCATACTTAGGTGCGTCAAATGCTTTCTGGAAAGTTACCTCGGCATCTATATTAACATCGTTCTTATCGAAAGCTGAGAGGTATTCCTTATCAAGATATTCAAGTCTCTCATCAACATCAATATCTCCGTACAGATAGATATAACTGTTCACAGGATGATAATATTCCTTGTGATACTTAATGAAATCTTCATACTTAAGCTGTGGTATAGCCTCAGGGTCACCACCTGATTCATTCTTGTATTCAGAATCAGGGAAGAGTGATACAAATGTATATCTTGAAAGTACATCATCTGCTGAAGAATACACACCCTTCATCTCATTAAATACAACTCCGTTATAAGCAAGCTCTCCATCTACATCTTCAAGTTCATAATGCCAGCCTTCCTGCTTGAATATCTCCTCATGCTCATACATTGCAGGATAGAATACCGCATCCATATAGACATCCATAATATTCTTAAAATCCGCCATATTGCAGCTTGCAACAGGATATACTGTCTTATCCGGATAAGTCATTGCATTAAGAAATGTGTTAAGAGAACCCTTGCATAGTTCTACAAATGGGTCTTTAACCGGATATTTTCTTGAGCCACACAAGGTAGAATGTTCAATTATATGCTGCATTCCTGTGTCATTATCCGGTGGTGTCTTAAAACCTATAGAAAATACCTTGTTATCATCATCATTAGAAATAATTGCAACTCTCGCACCTGATTTCTTATGCTTTAATAAAAGTCCTACAGAATTAAGGTCATTAAGCTTTTCAATATTAACAAGCTCATATGCACCGTAATCTTTATTAAGTTTGTTATATCTTGTCTCTAAATTCATATTACTGCTTTAATCTCCAATCTTTACAATAAGGAATTATACATATAAATATAATACCCCACAATGTAGGATTTTACCACATTGTGGGGTGAGTGTAAACTTACATTACATATGTAAGCTATAGTATTTATTTGCCGAAAAGACCTTTCTTCTTACCGTGTCTTTCATTGCCTGTAAGCGCCTTTTCATATGCCATAAGTGCGTCCTTCTGCTCCTGATTAAGCTTTGTAGGAATATCAACTATTAAAGTGATATAATGATCGCCTCTCTGTGCTGCATTTCTTACACTTGGCATACCTTTGCCTTTAAGTCTTACTCTTGTACCTGATGCTGTTCCCGGCTTAACTTCGTACAATACTTCTCCATCAACAGTCTTAACCTTGATTTCACCGCCAAGTACCGCTGTTGGATAGCTTATTACAACATTAGAGAATATATTGTATCCGTCTCTTTCAAATTCTGTGCTTGCTGAGATAATAACAGCAACTAAGAGGTCACCTCTTGGTCCGCCATTAACTCCCGGCTCACCTTTGCCCTGTATACGTACGCACTGACCATTATCGATACCTGCTGGGATATTGACTTCGATAGTCTTCTTGCTGCTTATATAGCCTGTTCCGTAACAATCCGGACACTTCTCCTTAATTATCTTACCAGTTCCATGACAGTCAGGACATGGCTGCTGGCTTCTTACCATTCCAAGGAATGACTGCTGTGTGAAAGTCACCTGTCCACGACCACCACATTTGCTACAGGTCTCTGGTGATGTACCAGGCTTAGCTCCTGTACCGTGACAGCTTGAGCACTCATCCTTTAATGTAACATCTATCTTCTTGGTTGTTCCCCTTACTGACTCGTCAAATGTAATTCTTACATTAACTCTTACATCAGCACCTCTTCTTGGTCCATTGCTGTTTCGTCTGCTTCCGCCGCCTCCGAACATACCGCCAAAGAGATCTCCGAAAATATCTCCCATGTCACCAAAATCGAAATCGAAGCCACCTGCTCCAGCTCCACCTGCTCCGCCTTCAAATGCGGCATGGCCAAACTGGTCATACTGTCTTCTCTTTTCAGCATCGCTTAACACCGCATAAGCTTCAGAAGCCTCTTTGAATTTTATTTCAGCTTCTTTATCCCCTGGATTCATATCAGGATGATATTTCTTTGCAAGTTGTCTGTATGCTTTCTTAATAGCAGCGTCATCGGCATCCTTAGGCACGCCAAGGACTTCATAATAATCTCTCTTATCTGCCATGATTGCTTCCTCTTTCTTATTTAATCAACAGAAACTGCACGGAGTTTACACCCCATGCAGTCCTTATTCCAGTCAGTTATTGCTGACAATTAAACCTCTTTGTAATCTCCGTCAACTACATCATCACCGTATGGAGCTGAACCATTAGAAGCACCAGCACCCATATCAGGACCTGCACCTGCTCCCATGTCTGGGCCTGCACCACCAGCAGCCTGCTGTGACTCATATAACTTAGCGAAAAGCTTCTGAGCACTTTCCATAAGTTTTTCCTTGGCAGCCTTGATTTCATCAACCTGTGCATCTGTCATGTTTTCTGGGTCAGAACCATCAACAAGTGCCTTTAATGCGTTAAGGTCAGTCTCAACTGCAGCCTTGTCAGAAGCATCAAGCTTGTCGCCTGCCTCATCCATAGCCTTCTGTGTCTGGAATACCATTGAATCAGCTTCGTTACGTGCATCAATAGCATCCTTACGCTTCTTATCCTGAGCCTCGAACTCAGCAGCTTCCTTAACTGCCTTATCGATATCTTCATCAGACATGTTAGAACCAGCAGTAATTGTGATGTGCTGTTCCTTACCTGTTCCAAGGTCCTTAGCAGATACATTTACAATACCATTGGCATCGATATCAAATGTAACTTCAATCTGTGGAACACCTCTTCTTGCTGGAGGGATACCATCAAGTCTGAACTGTCCAAGTGACTTGTTATCTCTGGCAAACTGTCTTTCACCCTGTACAACGTTGATATCAACGGCTGTCTGGTTATCAGCAGCTGTAGAGAAAATCTGACTCTTCTTTGTAGGAATAGTTGTATTTCTCTCAATAAGTCTTGTAGCAATACCACCCATTGTCTCGATTGAAAGTGAAAGTGGTGTTACATCAAGAAGAAGGATATCACCAGCACCTGCATCACCAGCTAACTTACCACCCTGGATAGAAGCACCGATAGCTACGCACTCATCTGGGTTAAGAGTCTTGCTTGGCTCATGTCCTGTTAATGACTTAACCTTATCCTGTACAGCAGGGATTCTTGTAGAACCACCAACTAATAATACCTTTGAAAGCTCTGAAGCTGTAAGACCTGCATCTGAAAGTGCATTCTTAACTGGCTCTGCAGTCTTTTCTACAAGGTCATGTGTTAATTCATCGAATTTAGCTCTTGTAAGAGTCATCTCAAAGTGCTTTGGTCCTTCAGCTGTAGCTGTGATGTAAGGAAGATTGATTTCTGTCTGAGTTGTGCTTGAAAGTTCCTTCTTAGCCTTCTCAGCTGCTTCCTTAAGTCTCTGAAGAGCCATTGTATCCTTAGAAAGGTCAACGCCTTCCTTAGCCTTGAAATCATTTAACATATACTGTGTAACAGCATTATCGAAATCATCACCACCAAGCTTGTTATTACCAGCTGTAGCAAGAACTTCAATTACACCATCACCGATTTCGATAATAGACACATCGAATGTACCACCACCTAAATCGTAAACCATAATCTTCTGCTCATGCTCATTATCAAGACCATAAGCTAAAGCAGCTGCTGTAGGCTCGTTGATAATACGCTTTACATCAAGACCTGCAATCTTACCAGCATCCTTAGTAGCCTGACGCTGTGCATCGTTGAAGTAAGCAGGAACTGTTATAACTGCCTCTGTAACCTTCTCACCAAGATAATTCTCTGCATCTGACTTTAACTTCTGTAAAATCATAGCTGAGATTTCCTGTGGAGTATATTTCTTTCCATCAATCTCAACCTTGTAATCTGTACCCATATGTCTCTTGATAGAAGAGATTGTCTTATCAGCATTAGTAACTGCCTGACGCTTTGCAGGATCACCTACAAGTCTCTCTCCTGTCTTTGAAAATGCAACTACTGAAGGAGTAGTTCTTAAACCTTCTGCGTTAGCGATAACAACTGGCTTACCACCTTCCATTACAGCTACGCAAGAATTAGTTGTACCTAAATCAATACCAATAATCTTTCCCATGATAAAATGTCCTTTCTATAATTAAATTGATTAATACCTTGTGTTACATATGCTTTCTGGCTTATCGCTAGTTAGCAACCTTGACCATGCTGTGTCTTATAACCTGGTCTCTGTATGTGTAGCCCTTCTCAAACTCTTCAACTACGATGTTCTCTCCAACTGAATCATCCTCGACATGCATTACTGCATTGTGGAAATCTGGATTGAACTCACCGCCTAAAGCTTCAATAGGCTTAACATCTGCATCCTCAAGCATCTTTAAAAGCTGCTTGTGAACCATATCCATTCCCTTAGCGAATGGAGTTTCAAGTTCCTCATCTGTCACACTCTTAAATCCTCTGTCGAAATTATCAACAATAGGTAAAAGCTTCTTAATGATATCTGAGGCTCCCATCTCGAACATAGTAGATTTCTCTTTCTCTGTTCTCTTTCTGAAATTATCAAACTCAGCCATCTGCCTCTTTACTCTGTCCTGAAGTTCTTCTATAACTGCATCCTTAGGATCTTTCTTCTTAGAGCTCTCAGTGCTCTCATCCTGTGCCTCGGCCTTGTCTGATTCATCAGCTTCACATGTATTCTGACTTTCATCAGCCTTACATTCTGATTCGCAGTTGCAGGCTTCTTCTTTCTTAGCATCAGTCTCCTGATTCTTTACTTCATCCTGAACTGTCTCTTCTGATTTCTTTTTCTTTACATCCTTTGACACTTCAATACCAACCTTTCCTAAGTTTTCTTAAATACATCATCCAAATGCGTCTGCATCTCTTTTAAGGTATCAACAACCTTTTCATAATCCATACGCTTCGGTCCAATAATACCAATTGTTCCCTTCATTCCATCCTGCAATTCATATGTGGCTGTTACCACACTACAGTCCTTCATGGACTCAACCGGTGTTTCATTTCCTATATATACCTGAATGCCGTGGTTATCATCTTCAGTCTTATCTGAATCATCCTTGTCATTAACAAGTCCAGACAAGCCCTGTTTTTCCTCCAAGGCATATATAAGCTCACTTGCTTTCCCGGAATCACTAAGCTCCGGATACTTGAATATGTTAGTTGCGCCGCTTGTGTATATCTTCAGGTCGTCAGCCTTACTTATAGTCTCAACAATCGCGTCTAACACTTCTTTAACAATACCCATATGCTCACCTGCCTGGCTCTCCATCTTGGATATAAGTCCCAGATGCATTTCCTGCAATGTAAGACCTGTGAGTGTTGTATTAAGAAGAAGATTAAGCTTCAGAAGATTCTCTGGTGAAATATCCTCGCTGATAGTTATAACCTTGTTCCTTATAAGATTACCTTCCATAACAATAACAGCAAGAAGCTTATTCGGTTCAAGCTGTGAAAGCTGAACAAATCTTAACTTATTACCAGTTACCTTAGGAGTTGTTATCATCGTGGCATAATTAGTATTATTCGCCAGAACCTTTGCTACATTCTGAAGAAGCTCCTCTACTCTGTCTACCTTCTCTGATAAGGCATCCTTCATAGAATCAAGTTCTTTCTCTTTATCACCAACCTGCTGTTCTCTTAAGGATATCTCTTCCTCTTTCTGGGCCATTAAATCGTCAACATATAATCTGTAACCCTTATCAGTTGGAATTCTTCCAGCAGAGGTATGTGGCTGTACAATGTAGCCAAGCTCTTCTAAGTCTGCCATCTCATTCCTTATAGTTGCTGAACTTAGCTGTAAGTCAGTCAGCTTGGAAATCGTTCTTGAGCCAACCGGTTCTCCGGTATCAAGATAATTCTGAATAACAGCTTTAAGTATCTTAACCTTACGGTCATCCAGTCGTCCATCCGTCTCCATGGCATCCTCTCCTTTCATCTTGTTAGCACTCATCAGATTGGAGTGCTAATATCGATACATTTAAGATATCACTACCCTTTCGTGATGTCAACAATAATATTTCTTTTTTCTATAAATAATTTATAAATTTATTGAACAGAATCTTAACATACTATATAATTCAGCTATAAATATCATTATTATATATAGAGATATTTACCAAGGAGTTATAATGAAAAAACACAGTTCAAAAAAAACATTTTTAAAGATTCTGCTTATACTTTCTCTTATCGCTGCATCTGTTACAATATCATCATTCCTTATCAATATGAAAAATTCTTCTCCTGATAATGTAAGTATTAACATAACACCAGTTGGGACTATTTCATCGGATGATTTATCGCGTGGAGAAGTTAATAATTCTGACAGTTCACAGGATAATAATAAAAATAATAATCCAGAGGATTCTTATAAAGATTTTCACAATACAATTCATTCTGAAAATGAACTGAAAGAACTACTGACATCTGGAAGAAAAGCGTATATAGATAATTTTCCGTGTCTGAATCAGTTACCGGAGCTTCCTACCGGCTGTGAAGTCACATCTCTCACTATGGTTCTTAACTATCTTGGATATGATGCTGATAAGACAGACCTGGCTGCTAATTATTTAAAAAAAGAAGACTACCCTGCTGCCAATCCTAACACAGCTTTTGTAGGAACACCTTTTGATAAATCATCATACGGCTGCTATGCTCCAGTTATTACAGATTGTGCTAATCTGTATGGTGCCCATGCCATTAATATATCTGGAGCCTCAATCGACCAGCTCTGCCAGTATGTTGAAAATGGACAGCCTGTTATTGTGTGGGCAGCTATGAATATGAATTCTATTGATTATGGTTCTTCTGTATGGATTGCTAAGGATGGTCAGCTTGTTATCTGGCCCGGTATGGAACACTGCCTGGTTATGATTGGATTTGATGCATCAGCAGATGAAGTATACACGGCTGATCCTCTGTTAGGAGAAATAAAAACATATAAATTTTCTGTATTTTATCAAAGATGGCTTGAACTTGGCTGTCAGGGAGTAATTGTTGACAGATAAATAAAAAAACTCCGGACCATCATCACACGGTCCGGAGATTTTTATTTTCTTATAATATTAGATTCCAAGAATCTTCTTAACTTCATCACACATCTTATCAGAATCACATACAGTATCATGAAGAACTGGTGCTGTTCTGATTTCTTCAATTGCGTTAGGAACTTTGACATTGCTTATCTTGCTAAGCTCATCTACAAGTTCGAAGTCTCCCATTGAATCATACTTAGAATCAATAGCATTCATAACACTTCTTGTAAACTTATATGGGCTTGCTGTTGAAGCAATAACTGTTTTAGTTGTATCGCCAGTTTCCTTTCTGTACTTATCATATACAGTTGCAGCAACTGATGTATGTGTATCGATTACATATCCGCAATCTTCATATATCTTCTTGATTGTAGCAGCGTCCTCTGCCTCTGTAGCATAATTGCCATAGAAGTCAGCTAACTGTGCTTTCATATCATCTGTAATCTTGTATTTTCCTTCTGACTTTAATGATGCCATAAGCTCTGCATTCTTAGCTGCATTATTGCCGGCAATTCTGTATATAAGTCTCTCAAGGTTGCTTGAAATAAGAATATCCATAGATGGTGAAGTTGTAAGAACGAATTCTCTGTTTCTGTCGTACTCACCTGTTGTAAAGAAATCATATAATACCTTATTCTCATTAGATGCGCAGATAAACTTATTAATAGGAAGTCCCATGTTCTTAGCATAAAATGCAGCTAAGATATTACCAAAGTTACCTGTAGGAACAACTACATTTATCTTCTCGCCATCCTTAATCTCTCCATTAGCTAATAACTTGGCATATGCATATACATAGTAGACAATCTGAGGAACAAGTCTTCCGATATTGATTGAATTAGCTGATGAGAACTGGAATCCGGCATCATTCATAACCTTCTCTAATTCCTTATCAGAGAAAATATTCTTAACACCTGTCTGCGCATCATCAAAGTTACCCTTGATCCCGATTACATATGTATTGTCACCCTTCTGTGTAACCATCTGCTTCTCCTGAATTGGGCTTACACCATTCTTAGGATAGAATACGATAATCTTAGTTCCAGGAACATTAGCAAATCCAGCTAAAGCTGCCTTTCCTGTATCTCCTGATGTAGCTGTAAGAATGACAATTTCATTCTTAACATTGTTCTTCTTTGCAGAAGTTGTAAGAAGATGTGGAAGTATAGAAAGTGCCATATCCTTGAAAGCTATTGTAGCTCCATGGAAAAGTTCAAGGAAATATTCATTCTCAACTTTAACAAGTGGAGTCATCTCCTCTGTATCAAACTTAGAATCATAAGCTCTGTCTATACAGCTCTTAAGTTCTTCCTCTGTGAAATCATCAAGCATAAGCTTCATAACTTCATAAGCAACTTCCTTATAATTCATCTTAGACAACTCTTCTAAGCTTTTATCTAATGATGGAATACTCTCTGGTACAAAAAGTCCTCCGTCTGCTGCCAGCCCCTTTAATATAGCCTGCGATGCAGTAACCTTAACACTGTCGTCTCTAGTACTTCTGTAGAACATGCTCATCTTTAATACACCTCATAATTAATATAGTGTGCCTGCGAAAACGTCGTAGGCTTTTGATATTATACAACAGACTTCTGTGCAAAAACAATACCTTTATATATCAGTTTCATCATTTGTTTGATATTTTGCCACATTTTCTACACATTTCACTTATATGTTTTCCCGCATTCTTTTAATATATGTTATAATCCATGTAACAATATTTAAAGGAGACTCACCATGACAGGAGTTTACGAGGCAAGAAAGAAAAGCGGTGAAATATATTACCGTGCGTCATTTACATATAAGAATAAACACATCAGCCTCGGAAGTTCCTCTGACGAGGCTTCCTGTCATGCCATGTACAACGAAGCCTGTGAGATAATAAACAATTCTTCTGACCACTGGATTGATACTGACCACAGAACAACTTCATATAATGAAGCAATGACACTTTCTCTTGGTAAATACATCTCACTTATCAATTTCAGGGATAACAACATTTATATAAAGACACCTATATATATGTGCCATAAATATTTCCTGTATTTTCTCAAAGAACATGAGGTTTTACAGTTTTCTACTGATGACCTTTTTTACTATTCCAACCACACAATTATGAGCCGCGGAGGATATTATTTTGTAAATGATTATGGAATGCAGACAAGCATTCTCTCAAGATTCGGAGTAAGAAGCCACTCTGTAAAAGGCAGGGATTATGTATTTAAAAATGGGGATACGCATGATTACAGATACGAAAACATTCTTGTTGTCAATAAATACAATGGTGTTTCCCAGTTTACTAAGAATGGACGAATTATGTACAGAACCAGGATTCATATTAACGGCGACTATATACTCGGTGAATTCTCATCCGAAGCGGAAGCTGCAATTGCATATAACAAGGCCGTTGACATGCTTTCAGGCCTTGTAAATATAACTTATACCCCTAATTACATAGAAGGCATATCCTCCGTAGAATATGCCTCCCTTTATCACAATATTATATTGTCTAAGAATTTCAGAAATTATGTAAAGTCTGTCTGTTTTTAAGCCTCCACAATCTTTCCAGCAATAGCACTTGCTGCTGCTGTAGCTGGAGACGCAAGGAATATCTTAACCTTGCTTGTTCCCATTCTTCCAAGGAAGTTTCTGTTGTTAGTTGCAACAACTACCTCTCCGTCAGTAAGAATTCCGCCTGTTCGTCCACAGCATAATCCGCATCCTGGATGTGTAACAATTGCTCCGGCTTCAACAAGTGTCTCAAGTGTTCCGTCTGCAAGAGCTTCTTTATATATCTTGCGGCTTGCAGGAGTAACTATTAACTTGACAAATGGTGCAACCTTCTTACCCTTAAGAATAGCTGCTGCACACTGAAGATCCTCTAATCTTCCATTAGTACATGAACCGATGAATACCTGATCTACTGCTGTTCCGGCAAGCTCTGTAACAGGCTTGATGTTATCTACCTGTGATGGACATGCAATAACTGGAACTAAATCCTCTGCATTATATGTAATCTCTCTTGCATATACTGCATCCGCATCTCCCTTTAAATCCTTTAATTCATCTGTAAGTTCTACATTACAGTACTCTGCTGTCTTTTCATCTGGTGTAAAAAGAGCACATTTGGCACCGGCTTCAATAGCCATGTTAGACATAGTCATACGGCTTGCAACGCTCATCTCGTCAATTGTTGAACCTGTGAATTCAAGTGCCTGATAAGTTGCGCCATCTGCTCCAAGGTCACCGATAAGTCTTAATATGATATCCTTTGAACGCACATTTTCAGGAAGCTTTCCATTAACTGTTACCTTGATAGTCTGTGGAACTTTAACCCACATTTTGCCTGTTCCTAATACACTTGCCATCTCTGTATATCCGATACCTGATGAAAATGCACCAACACAGCCGTATGTTGTTGTGTGGCTGTCTGTACCAAATGCGATATCTCCCGGCTTTACATAACCTGCCTCTGTCATTAACTGATGGCAGATTCCGTCTGAACGGTGGATATTCTTCATTCCGTATTCTTCCACAAATTCATTACCAATACGGAAATGTCTTGTATCATCAACCTGACTTGCTGGAACAAGATGGTCATATATAAGAACAGCCTTATCAGGGTCCCATATCTTAGTGAATCCCATTTCCTCGAATTTTTCTTTAACAAATGGAATGAAAATATCATGAATCATTACTCTGTCAACATTAACAGTTACGATATCTCCCGGCTTTACTTCCCTGCCAATATTCTTTCCAATAATCTTCTCAATAATTGTATGTCCCATTATTCTTACCTCTCCCTGTCTTAGTCAAGACCGTTAAGCTTTCTCATTGCCTTAACAAGTCCGCCTGCATTAAGTATATCCACAAGATTATCAGGAAGTGAAGCAATAGGATATGCTTTTCCATTGTGTGTAATCTTTGCATTTACTTCA
Organism: [Eubacterium] eligens ATCC 27750; assembly: GCF_000146185.1. NCBI lineage: Bacteria > Bacillati > Bacillota > Clostridia > Lachnospirales > Lachnospiraceae > Lachnospira > Lachnospira eligens. Next base: position 1,407,435 of record NC_012778.1, read on the forward strand.
ACATCAATAGTATCGCCTTCCGTAACTTCGTCGTGAAGGTCTGCATTCTCTATAAGGAGAAGTCCGTTATTAATAGAATTTCTGAAGAATATTCTTGCATATGATTTGGCAATAACACATTTAATACCTAATGCCTTAATAACCTCAGGTGCCTGCTCTCTTGATGAACCACAACCAAAGTTCTTTCCTGCAACAATGATGTCGCCTGGCTTAATCTGACCTGCAAGTTCTGGTCTTAATGGCGAAAATGCATATGGTTTCATATCTTCTACTGTCTTTAATGCAAGGTACTCTGTAGGGATAATGATATCTGTATCAATGTCATCACCAAGTACCCATACTTTACCGCTAAATTTCTCGTTCATAATTACTCCTTTGAAGTTAAATCCTTGTCTTATACCATGTCTGCTGTTGCTATCTCGCCCTTGATTGCTGATGCTGTAACAGTAGCCGCTGAAGCAAGATATACAAAAGAATCTTTATGTCCTGCACGTCCCTTGAAGTTTCGTGTACCTGTACTGATAAGAGTCTCACCCTCACCGATAACACCCTGACAGCTTCCCCAGCATACAGAGCAGTTAGGATTCATAACAATTGCACCTGCGTCCATGAATATATCAAGGAGTCCCTCTTTCATAGCCTGAAGATATACCGAACGGCTTGCAGGAACTACAAGGAATCTTACCTTAGGAGCAACCTTTTTCCCTTTGATGATCGCTGCGCCAACTCTTAAATCCTCGATTCGTCCATTGTTACATGAACCAAGAAATGCTTCATCAATCTTTACACCAAGTGATTCCTTAGCCGGAACTACATTGTCAACAAAATGTGGCTTTGCAACAATTGGCTGTATTGTTGAAAGGTCAATATCATAAACCTGCTCAAATACTGCATCATCATCTGATGTAAAGCATGCCTTTGGCTCTCTGCCATGCTCCTTAAGATAATCCATTGCAACATCATCAACTTCCATGAGTGCAGTCTTAGCACCTGCCTCTACACAAAGGTTACAGATTGATATTCTGTCTGCCATTGAAAGGCTGTGTAAGCCTTCTCCTGCAAATTCCATTGCTTTATAGTTAGCACCGTTAGCGCCAATCTTTCCAATAATAGAGAGTATTAAATCTCTTGCATATACTCCATCGTTAAGCTTTCCCTTAAGGTTGAATCTTAATGTTCCCGGAACCATTACCCATGATGTTCCTGTAACCATTGCATACAAATAATCTGTACAACCAACACCTGTACCAAATGCACCTAACGCACCATATGCACAAGTATGGCTGTCTGCTCCAAATATAAGCTCACCCGGCACTACATGATTTTCCATCATAACCTGATGACACACACCCTCGCCCTCGTAGAACTTAATATCATTAGCCTTAGCAAAGTCTCTCATCTTCTTCTGTGAGGCTGCTGTCTTAGGACTGTCTGATGGAATATTGTGGTCTACAATCCATACAAGCTTATCCTTGTCAGCAATATGAGGATTCTTTAACTTCTCATACATACCAATAGTAAGATGTGTTGTTCCATCATTACTCATAAGTCTGTCAAGAGTAACAGTTGCAATATCACCAGCCTTAACCTGTGAAAGACCTGCTGCCCTTGCGATAATCTTCTCTGCAATAGTCATGCCATGCTTTGCCTCATCTGCAGGTACGGCTGTACTCTCAGACTCTTCTTTCTCACCATCAAGTGATGCAATAAGACCACCCTGATTAAGAATAGCCTGCATCTTGGCTGGAAGCTTAGTACATGTATAAGTCTTTCCATTAACAGTTATAATTCCATCTTCTAATGAAAGCTCACATTCATCCCCCGCATTAACTTCGTCATGGAGTTCTTTACATACAATAACAGGAAGTCCTATATTAATAGCATTACGATAGAATATTCTTGCAAATGATTTGGCAATCACTGCCTTGACACCTAATGCCTTAAGTACGCTTGGTGCCTGCTCTCTTGATGAACCACATCCAAAGTTGTCATCTGCAACAACGAAATCTCCCGGCTTTACGGCAGAAGCAAAATCAGAGTCTAATGATTCAAATGTATGACTCTTCATCTCATCAATTGTCGGAAACAAAAGATACTGCGATGCAATAATCTGATCTGTATCAACATCTTTATCAAACTTAAATATCCTACCCATTGTTTTCTCCTTATCTTATCCCTGATATAACAGGTATTATTAATAGTCATTTTAACATTTTACCCTATTAAAGTGTGTTTTTCAATCGTTAATATTAACAGAAACGGTAATTAAGTGAAAGGTCGTTATCCTTAACCTTAACCTGTGTATATGCCCCACTTACTATCGGCATTGAAGGTGAAAGATGCCCGAAATCACAGTCCATTATAACCGGCACATTATACTTTGCCGCAATATCTGTAACTGCTCTATACTGGTCAAGCCCCATCATTTCCTGTCCGTAGCACAGCGGTCTTCCTATGAGAAATCCCTTCACATTCTTAAACCACCCGGCATTATCCATCTGCCACATAGCCCTTCTGATTGCAAATACATTCAGATCACAGCTCTCTAAGAACCATATAATTCCGTCATCTGCGTATCTTTCGTTAAACTCTTTAACCTTGTCAAAACTTGTACCTGTAAGATTAACAAGACAGTCCATGCAGCCGCCGACAAGCCTTCCTTCAAATGCAATCTCCGTATCACATTCATCCCCACCAACATATTTTCTTAAAATCTTCTTCTCAGTAAGATTGTATTGTGGTGCAGGGTTCTCCTCATTCTTTAGAGACTCTCTCTCCCATGTGTCATATCCATGGACCTGTTTTTCCACAACTCCGTTATTGTTCTTGCAGCCTTTTCCACGAAGCACATCAAAAGTATCCACAAGCGCCTGATGCCAGTCCTTCATTGCAAATGCGCCTGCACACGGTCCGTATACACTTGCCGTATCAGCAATCGTGTTCTGTAAAAATGTGAAGTTGGTATTATCAGAATATCCAAGATACCACTTAGGCTTTGCCGCCTTAATCCTGTCAAAATCAACATATGGCAGAATCTCACACATCAGTTCACCACCGCCACATGATATAAGCACATCATTGACATTGCTCTCATACATCTGTGTAAGCTCCTTACCGCATTCCTGCGGTGTGTTGCTTATCCCAATTCCCTTGTCCTCATAACAGTTAGGTCCAAGTTCTACTGTATAACCTTCTTTTTCAAATCTTTTAATTGTCATTCCGAATGCTGTTTTATAAGGCTCCGTCGCACAACCAAAAGATGGTGCAACGAAGCCTATAGTTCCGCCTTCGGATAAGAATTCAGGATATCTCATATACTGCCTCCTTACCTCATCATTCAGATTCTGCCTGAATAATTAATCTACATATATTTCTTTACTACATTAATAGCATTATTGTTAATAATAACGCTAAAGTGTTCCTTAACAAAAGCAGCCCTTTCCTGCTTTGAAGAATCAAATTCACCATATTCCATAAGCAGATTAAGAAGGCTCCTGTATTTTTCTTCCGAACATCTTCCTTTCTGCAATACAAAATAATATGTATTATCTGTCTCATCCTTATATAAGGCATTGGTTATTCCCCATGTCCTTGCACTGACAGCACACATTTCCTCAAAGTCATTAAAGCTTTGCAGTCTGAACACTCCTGTTCCAGCCTTTAAAACATTGCTTCCTGTTTTCTTCGCATCAGAACGCTTAAAACTATCAGATTCATCATCAGATACCGCAAACTTATCAAGGCTGTCTCCAAATGTTTCAAATTCTGCATCACTATATATCCCATCACCATTCTTTATAACATTACTCTTCTCTGGCTTAGAAAATGCTTTTGATATACTTTCTCCAGCTTTCTTTAACATACTGCCTAAATCATCTTTACCCGATGAAACCGTGAGAAGTATAGAATGATCCGGCTGTGGTGCCAGCTGTAACGACATAACCTCTCCGCTTAATGTAACTCCTATATTCCTTTCAGCCTCTTCCATAACAACTTCTAACAGGCTGTGTATCTTATCTGTATCATTCTTAAAGAAATCATCCAGCGAAATATTATTATCCTCAAGGTCTTCTTCATTGAGTCTGCACTGGAACTTTCTATCATCAATTTTTTTGAATTCCATATATCCTCTTTTCAAAAATATTTATATATCAATATGTTATTATTACATACTTTTGCTAATTCTGTCTACTATTTTTCTCATTATAAGATTTTTATTTTTTAGCTCATCTTTTTCCTGAACCTTTATATTACCTCTGTATCCTTTTACATCAGCATATACTTCTATCTTATCTCCTGATATTTTCACATATGCATTACAGGATTTAACATAATCATTCATAAGAAGTCTTCTTATAATATCTTCCTCTATATCAAAGCTCATTGCCGTCGTCCGATGTGACACATCAAACATGTGCTTTATTACACTTCTTTTTCCATTAGTCAGAATGCAATATATTCCCTGTCCGTGTGGTGGAACACAATCTGAAAAGTCCATAAGAGTATATTTATACTTTAATCCGTTGTAAAGTCTGGCAATTCTGATATCATCATAAAATGCAAATACAGCATCACATTCTTCACTATCCAGTTTGCTCATGCAGTCTTTTATATTGTTTTCAACTACACACTCCACATTATCGTACATTTCACATATAACTGCGGCATTTTCATCAGAGTCCGTTACAACCACAGCATTTTCAACAACATCCTTTGTTCCTCTTCTCCGTATCATGACATACCTTGGATCTCTGCGTTTTATAACTCCCGATATAACTATTCCATCATCTAACTGCTGTCCTGACTTCTCCATTTCAACAAGCATTCTCATGTCAACAAGCACCATGTCTATATTATCATCAATAAGTGCTTCCAATGCAGGATAAATATCGCTTCCTCCAATTTCTACAGTATCCAGATTACCTTTCCAGTTCTTCTGCATTATGCCGGCTGCTTTTTTCAGTTTAATGCGTTCTATTCCCCGACCGTACATTCCCAGTCTTTCTGATTTCTCGTTATCTTTTTCCATATGTTTTAAGCATCCTTATATTCTGTTTAGGTTTTTATTATAACATATTGCTTTCAATCCTTGAAAGTATGTGTTCATTATGTTTATAATAATAAGGAAATTTTAATAAGGAATGGTATAATATATGATTCGAATTAAACTGAAACAATATTTAGGCAGCATAGTAACAATTGCTGCTGTCCTGTTTTTATTTGTTGTATTGTTTTCTTCTCCAGTAATGGCTGATGAAAATACTGCCTCAGAGGTAAATACTACAATAACACTTTCAAACAGCGGAAACGTAAGTAAAATGACAGATGGTTCTTACAACACAAAAACCTCATTTGCTTCTGGCGATTCCATAACTGTAACCGGAAAGGATAAAATATATTCTCTCTATATCAAATGGGATCTTGTTCCGGATGAATGGACTCTAAGCTATAATGGTACAACGAAAACATATGGAACTAACGGATTTCTGCATGAATATGTTGAAATTCCAGAAGGCGCTGAAACACTTACGATTACATTTTCTTCAAATGAAGCAATATGTGACCTGCATGCATATTCAGCCGGCACAGCACCTTCAGATGTACAGGCATGGAAAACGCCTTGTGATAAAGCAGATATACTTGTGTTTGCAACTCATGCCGATGATGAAATTCTTTTCCTGGGAGGAGTACTTGCAACATATGGAGGCGAGCAGGATTTAGCTGTACAGGTTGCATATATGTGTGAATTCACATCGTCTGCCAAGATAAGAGAACATGAGAAATTAGATGGTTTATGGGAATCCGGCATCAAACATTATCCTATATGCGGTGATTTCCCTGATTTATACAGCACATCCTTAGAAGCTGCCAAAAAACAATACATATATGATGATGTGTTATCATATACAACTTCAACCATAAGACGTTTTAAACCCCTTGTGGTTGTAACGCAGGATCTTAATGGTGAATATGGGCACGGCGGTCACATGCTTTTCTCACATGCAGTAGCAGAATCTGTAGAATCAAGCAGCGAGCCATCATATTTTCCTGATTCAGCTTCAAAATACGGAACATGGGATGTTCCTAAAACTTACCTTCATCTGTATTCAGATAATAAAATCACAATGAATTTAAGGCTTCCTCTTTCCCGAATGGGAAACAGAACATCTATTGAAGTTCAGACTGCTGCATATAAAAAACATGTATCACAGCAGTGGTGCTGGTTCTATGTTTCAGATGACTATGAATACAGCTGTGCTGACTTTGGTTTATACAGAACAACCGTTGGCAATGACTCTGGTAATGATATGCTGGAAAATATAACAACATACGAAGAACAGGAAAAAATCGAAAAAGAAAAAGCGGAAAAAGAATCAGTCGAAGCATCTATTGCAGCAGAAGAATCAAGTATAGCAGATGTAAAAAGCAATACATCCAATTCCACCAGACAGTCTGGCAGGAAAATAATAATTTTTGCAGCACTCATATTAATTGTTATCATAATATTATTTGCTGCCTACAGATATTATCAGCTGATACAGTCAAGAAAAAGACATCGTCGTCATAAAAGGAAGTAAATAATATATGGAATTATTAATCAATATAATTGCAATTTTACTCGTTGCAGTAATAATCGGATTCCAGTTTTCCAGAACCCGTAATTTATACAAAAAAAATATAATGAGAATAAAGACGAATTCAAAAAAGATCAGGAATAAATGATTTTCTCTGACTCATCATTACATTCAAAAAGGGCTGCCATAACGGCAGCCCTTAAATATTATCAATTACTGATTATTAGTTGTTGATAAGCATATCCTTTTCATTGTTCCAGCTGTAAAGCTTTCTAATCTCAGCTCCAACCTTCTCAGATGGATGCTCAGAAGCAAGCTTTCTCATAGCCTTGAAATGTACCTGTCCACCAGCATCGCTCATGTCAAGTAAGAATTCCTTAGCAAATGTACCATCCTGAATATCAGAAAGAATCTTCTTCATAGCCTTCTTAGTATCCTCTGTGATAATCTTAGGTCCTGTTATGTAATCACCATACTCAGCTGTGTTAGAGATTGAATATCTCATTCCTGCAAAACCTGACTGGTAAATAAGGTCAACAATAAGCTTCATCTCGTGGATACACTCGAAGTAAGCGTTACGTGGATCATATCCAGCTTCGCAAAGAGTTTCGAAACCAGCCTGCATAAGTGCACAAACACCACCGCAAAGAACTGCCTGCTCACCGAAGAGGTCTGTCTCTGTCTCTGTTCTGAATGTAGTCTCAAGAAGACCGGCTCTTGCTCCACCAATACCAAGACCATAAGCAAGTGCCATATCAAGAGCCTTACCTGTCTCATCCTGCTCTACAGCTACAAGACAAGGAGTACCCTTTCCAGCCTGATATTCTGAACGAACTGTATGTCCAGGTGCCTTAGGTGCGATCATTGTTACATCAACACCCTTAGGAGCCTTAATTAAACCAAAGTGAATGTTGAAACCATGTGCGAACATAAGCATGTTACCCGGCTCAAGATTTGGCTCGATATCTTCCTTATAAAGCTTAGCCTGCTTCTCATCATTGATAAGAATCATGATGATATCAGCTCTCTTAGCAGCCTCTGCAGCAGTGAATACTTCAAATCCCTGCTCTTCAGCTCTCTTCCATGACTTAGAGCCCTCATAAAGTCCGATAATTACATGACAACCTGAATCCTTAAGATTTAATGCGTGTGCATGTCCCTGGCTACCATAACCGATAATAGCGATTGTCTTACCGTCAAGTAATGATAAATTACAATCTGACTGATAATAGATCTTAGCTTCTGCCATTTTAAACTACCTCCATATAAATGTGTTTTATATTGTAAAAGTTCTCTGGATACTCCAAAGAATTATTACCTCTTTTTCAAATCAGCACTCCCTCTTGCAAGACCTGTAATACCTGTTCTTGCAACCTCTGTAATATTGAAGTCTTCAAGAAGTTCAATAAATGCATTCATCTTACTCAAACTTCCTGTAAGTGCAATTATCATTGACTCTTTTGATACATCAACAATATTGGCTCTGAATATATCTGCTATAGATGAAACCTGCTGTCTCTTCTCCGGACCACATTCAACCTTAATCATAACAAGTTCCCTGCAAACAGACTCATGTGCAGGAAGTTCTACAATTTCCTTCACATCAATGAGTTTGTTAAGCTGTTTCTCAATCTGCTCAAGAACATCATCCTCACCTGTTACTGCGATAGTCATTCGTGAATACTCAGGGTTGAGAGTCTCACCAACAGTAAGGCTGTCTATATTATATCCTCTGCGGCTGAACATACCAGCAACACGGCTAAGTACACCGGCTGAATTACCTACGAGAATAGAAAAAACTGCTCGTCTCATATCTAACACTCCTAAAACTCTAATTCATCTGCAAATTACTTTTAATTGCCAATTAATTATAGCACACAACATCAATCTGTCAATCGCCCACTTATAGCATTTGTCATGCCAAGGACAATCATTTTTAACATTGATATATCTGTGTCACTCCATTTTCTTCTGTTAGTTCCAAATATATCGAATTCAAACGTATATTCCTGCTCATCGTTTCCCATAGTTTTCATCTGGACAAATGAACAGATATTATTATCTCTTAATCTGCCAAATGCCTCTGGGAAATTAATTGTAAGCGATGCAATATTATTAACACAATTGATACCATATTCGTCAAAGTGGCTTTCATATCCATCTTTATATATATATGAAGCATTTTCGACCTTAATCTTGTAATGACCTGTACTGTATATGCACTTCATATCATTTCCTGCAAATATACTTATACCATGAATATTAAGCTTATCCATTATCTCAGAAAGAACATCCATGACTTTCATCTGTCCAAGTGAAACCTTCATAACGATATTAGCTGCAAGCTCATACTTCGCCATAGGCTTCATAAATTCATTGCCAAATGCAATATCATGCTTCATATCAGCCAATATATCGCCATGCTTGTCGTAATCATATATTATGTACCTGTCTTTACCCTTTTCTTTTGCAATATACAATGCTGCATCTGCAATCTTAAATAAAGTTTCAAAATCAGTTCCGTCTTTTGAAAACTGGGAAATTCCTATTGAAGTAGAAAACAGATATTCAGGCTGCTTCTGTGCCAGTAACATTTTCAGACCTTTTCTCATGGATTTAAGCATTATGCGGATTTCTTCTACTGATACATCTTTAAGAAGTACCATAAACTCATCGCCGCCAATTCTTCCAACAAGGCCTCTTCCTCCTACTGACATTCTTAATGAATCTGCAAAAGATTTAATTACTTCATCACCAAAATAATGCCCGTAGCTGTCATTAACTCTCTTAAAATTATCAATATCCAGTATCATAAGATACATTTGTCTATTCTTGTTTTCAACAGCTGCTTTATTGATTTCTTCCGTTATCATGTCAGTAATGGCTTTCTTGTTATATATTCCGGTAGCAGAGTCAAGCTTTGCCTCGTCCATATCTGTGTGCTCCTGAACCACTCTGGTTCTTTTGTCTGGCTCAGAAATAACACCAACAGTGAGTCTCTTATCAGACTCTATCATTAATGCCTGTCCATTAAACACGAGATTATCGACTCTTTCTCCCCTAGACATAATAGATGAACTGAACTTCACTGTAAAACTAGACATGCCGCTTAAGATGCTTGTGCATAATGCTTCAAAATGAATAACATCATCATTAGTAACATATCCCTTATTAATGCATGCGTCTCTCCACTCAATAAGATCCATTCTCTCGAATATCTCGGATTTATTATTTCTGTAGCAATATATTGTCAGCATCCGTGTCTCTGGGTCATATTCAAAAATCTTTTCTTCAATAACATTCATTAAAGCTCTGTATTTTCTTACCCTGTGATAATACATGTCAAAGTCATTAGATATAACAATAATATCCTGCGCAACAAGCTTTACCATACGTTCAGAACCGACATTATATATCTTCTTTTTTAGAAGGAGCATCCAGCGATATGTTCCATTCTTAATAAGACATCTGACAACGCAATATTCCTCTGACATATCAGAATTAACAAAATGTTCAAATGTAGTTACATCATCAGGGTGAACAAGTCCGTTAAAAGCTGAGAGCATTGTCTCTCCCATAAGATTATAAAATCTTTCATCTCCAATTTTGACAACATATCTGTCATCGAGTGTGAATTCAACCTCATTAGGCATATTGCCTTCGTATGAAATATCTAATTCATATTTACGCATAATTCCCCCATTCTAAGGAATCCGGCTGCTTATCCGTCAATATGTCCTTCCCGATTTTCCTTTTCTACTTTAACTTTAAGTATCATCCTGTTACGGACTTCAAGAGTCTTAAATATGTACCCATTATACTCAACTTCAAAGCTCTCCCCATCATCGGGTATTTTGCCAAGCTTATAAATCATAAAACCACTGAGTGTATCAATATCCTCACACTCAAATTCTATTCCTAACCTGGCTTCCACATCTTCAAGATCAGCCTGACCTTCTATTATATAAGAACCGTCTGCGTCGGTTACTATCTGTTCCTCTTCGTCATCATATTCATCAAGGATATTACCTACTATTTCCTCAAGTATATCCTCCATTGTTATGATTCCTGCTGTCTGTCCATATTCATCCACAACTATAGCCATATGGATTTTATCTGACTGCATCTGCCTGAATAATGGACTTATATTTCTCGTCTCAGGTATGCAATATGGCTGAAAAAGTATTTCTTTCCCAACCTCACCAAGTTTTCTGCTCTGGTTGCTTTCCTCTACATATATTTTGAGAAGATCACGGATATGTAACACACCTGTTATATTATCAATATCTCCATCATATACCGGATACCTTGAATAATTTTCTTCCATAACACGGTCAAATGCCTCTTTAACCGTAATATCATTATCAAGTGCTACAATATTGTTTCTGTGAGTCATTACATCTGATGCCTGCTTTTCTCCAAATTCGAATATATTGCCAATCATCTCAGCCTCATTCTCCTCAAGCACACCCTGTTCATGGCTCTCATTAACCATATCCATTATCTCTTCTGTTACATCCTCATCGCGTTTTCCTCTGCCAAATCTCTTAAACAGTGACGAAAACTTCTTTTCTTTCCCATCCGCGGGATGGCCGTCATTCATAATATTCCTCCATAAATAATATCCTATTGTACGATAACAATTATCCTGTCTATAATAACACAGTTTTATGCTGACAGTCAATTCATCTCTAAGCTTACAGACAGTGCTTTATTAACCTGTCCGATGATGTCATTATCCAGATGGCACACCTTATCCTTGAGTCTTCTTTTATCTATCGTTCTTAACTGTTCTAAAAGTATTACTGAATCCTTAACCATGTCATATCTTGATGAATCCAGCTCTACATGAGTTGGAAGCTTACTCTTATGCATCTGGCTCGTTATTGCAGCACATATAACTGTTGGACTGTGCTTATTTCCTGTATCATTCTGTATAATAAGTACCGGTCTTATTCCCCCTTGCTCCGAGCCAACCACAGGTCTTAAATCTGCATAAAAAATATCTCCTCTTTTTATTACCACAACTGTCACACTCCTAAAGCTAAATTGTTTCCTCTGGCATTAGTATTGCCTACTTTTAAGTGTGTATTCAGTTATCTTTTATCTTTTAATAGCATCTGCAACTGCATTTGCAATATCTGATGCCGTCATCCCTGCCTTTCCCCTGTTTAATGCTGCAATATCTCCAGCTTTTCCGTGAACATATACAGCCAGACATGCTGCCTCAAATGCATCAATTCCCATAGCTGTAAATCCCGCTGTCAGTCCTGTAAGAACATCTCCTGAACCTCCCGTTGACATTCCATCATTACCTGTACTGTTGATATACACATTTGTTCCGTCTGTTACAACTGTTCTTGCATCCTTTAATACACATATGCACTGATGTTCTTTTGCAAATTCTTTTGCACACTGTACCAGATTCTTTTTAATATCTGACACACTTTTTCCTATAAGCCTTGACATTTCCATAAGATGCGGCGTAACAATAATATTGCCTTCAGCATTTCCCCTAAAATCAATTTTTTCTGCAGCTATAATATTTAGTGCATCTGCATCTAATATTCTGACCTTATCATTAATTTCAATAACACTTCTGGTAATCTCTGCTGCCACTTCATTCATAGAAAGACCTGGTCCTGCAGCTATACTTTTTGCCCATGCAAAATCCTTTTTCAATTCTGCTGCAAGAGGCTTATTATCCTGATAAGTTGCAATCAGGCATTCTGGCATCCGTACAAGTAACGGTGTTTTATTTGCTTCATGTGTAAGAATCTTAACAAGTCCTGTTCCACTCCTGTATGCTGCGCTTGCTGATAAAACCGCAGCACCCCCCATATCCTTAGAGCCTGCTATTATAAGCGTTCTTCCGTATGTTCCCTTGTTAGAGTCCGAAGTTCTCACAACAAGTCTATCTATATCGTCATCCGTATATGTGAATGTTCTGCCAAAGCCATCCACTTTATTATGTAACACATTTTCAGGAACAAATCCTGCATTAACAACCTCCACACTACCACTGTATGTTGCTCCCGGATAAAACATGATACCTGTCTTTTTATAACCAAATGTTACAGTATAATCAGCTTTGACAGCCACTCCCATAATCTGACCATTATCAGCATTAATTCCTGATGCAATATCCACAGCAACAACCACAGAGCCTTTTTCCCCTGCTTCGTTGACAGCTTCTGCAATCTGTGCATATCTTCCTTCAATATTTCTTGAAAGTCCTATCCCGAACATTGCATCTACAATATAATCATATTCAGAAAAATCAATATTGCCATTATATTCCACACATTCTATTCCAAGATTGCTGACAATATTTTTCTGCAGTCTGTATTCTTCTGTTCCCTCTGATGTTCCCGCAATAACAACACTTACATTAATGCCATTCTCATTGAGCTGTCTTGCAACGGCAAGTCCATCTGCACCATTATTGCCACTGCCACATACACATACAGTTTTGATGCATTTATTACTTTTCTCTCTGGTAATCAGACCTTTTAAAAACACTGAAACCCCCAGTGCGGCTCTTTCCATAAGCACCACTGAGGGAATCTTAAACTCTTGTATTGAACAGTTATCAACTGTCTTCATTGTATGTGAATCTGCTAAATATTCCATAACCTTATTCCTCGTTAATTCTGTCTAATTCTTTCATGACATCTGCTCCTAAAATATCATGCATTGATGAATACATACGATTATTAGCTTCTTCTTTATCCTGCCTGATAAGAATATTCTTCTTTAACTTTACTCTGGTTGCATTAATCCATTTATCAAGTACTTCAAGATCTTCTTTGTTACTGTTAATCTTATTATAACACACCTTTACTGTCTCTATAAGCAGATTTCTGTTAGCATCAACAATATCCCTCGGTATATCAAGTGCCTCATCCTCAAGACTGTTAATCTTATCCTTTGCCTCCTGGATAAGTCTCTGATTCTGCTCCATAACCTTAGCTTTCTTAGGATCGTTATCTTCATCCTGCATATTATCAACAACATCCTGAATAAGCTGTTTTTTTATCTTTTTTACTTCTTTTATGTCATTATTAACCTGTCCCTGCTTCTTAAGCAGCTCATTAAGGCGCTTTTCCCAGTAACGTATTTCGTCCGTCTTTAACTTATCTGTTATAAGGTGATACCATCTTTCATCAAGAGTAAGTATCGGTATATCATTTATGGCTGTACAACTTTTCAGCTTCTCAATATCAGGTTCTGCCATATTATCCTCCCAAACAGTTACTTTCTGTTAGCAATAGTATATGAAAGTCTCATAAGACTTTCTGACAAATGTACATTCTCAACAATAACATCATCCGGAAGATTAAGATCTGTATGTGCAAAGTTCCATATAGCCTTGACTCCTGCATCAGCAACAACCTTTGCTATCTGTCTTGCTGCTTCTTTAGGAATAGTAAGTGCAACTATCTCGATTTCATTATCTTTAATAAAATCAGTAAGTTCATTCATCATCCTTACTTCTATTCCACGAATCTTAGTGCCCTTAATCTTAGGATTATTATCAAATATTCCCTTAATAACGAATCCTCTTTTTTCAAAATCACTATAATTAACTATTGCCTTGCCTAAATTACCGGCTCCGATAATAACCATATTATGATTTCTGTCTATTCCAAGAATCTTGCCAATTTCTTCATACAGGTACTGCACATTATATCCATATCCCTGCTGACCAAAGCCTCCAAAATTATTAAGATCCTGTCTTATCTGAGAGGCAGTCACTTTCATTCTGGCGCTCAATTCTTTAGATGATATTCTCTGTACACCAGACTCTATCAGTTCTCCCAGATATCTGTAATATCTTGGCAGCCTTCTTATTACCGCCGATGAAATCTTTTTTTCTTCCATTACCATAAACCTCCAGACTACAATTGCATATATAAAAAACACATCAAATATTATATAAATCAATTATACTAAGTGCTATAATTATAAACATTTTTTCTCGATATGTCAAAATTTTAACCAAGAACTCTTTTAGCAATATCAACAGATTCTTTTGCATCCTTTGCATAGAAATCTGCATCTATCTCTTTAGCATATTCCGGAGTAAGTACTGCTCCGCCAACCATAACCTTACAATCAAGATTATTTTCTCTTATAAGTGCAATTGTTTCCTTCATAGATACAAGTGTTGTTGTCATAAGTGCAGAAAGTCCACACAGTTTAACATCATTATCTCTTATTGCATCAACAACTGTCTGGTACTCGACATCTTTACCAAGGTCAATAACATCATATCCATAATTTTCAAGAAGAACCTTAACAATATTCTTACCGATATCATGGACATCCCCCTTGACTGTAGCTATAACAATCTTTCCCTTGCTTACAGGAGCATTATCAGACATAACCATATGCTTTCTTATAACTTCAAATGCTGCCTGTGTAACTGATGCTGCCATAATAAGCTGTGGAAGGAACAATGTACCCTTCTCGAATTCAGCACCTATCTTATCAAGCGCAGGAATAAGCACCTGATTAACAATCTCCATCGAATCCATAGTTTTAAGAAGTGCCTCTGTTATCTCAGCCCCTTCATTTTTAAGTCCTTTTTCTACGGCATAGAAAAGGTCATCTCCTGTATAGTTCCCATCCTTCTTTTCCTTCTTGACAGGATCAATCTTAGAAACATTTGGCATAGCGCCATAGTTTTTTATATAATCAACTGAATTCTTATCAATATTGGCAAGAAGCTTGTACGCCCTTACCGCACCTGTCATCTCTGGGATGTTAGGATTTATAATCGCAAGGTCAAGTCCGTTAGTAAGTGCCATTGTAAGGAAAATGTGGTTTACAAGCACTCTGTTTGGAAGTCCGAATGAAATATTAGAAACACCAAGCACTGTCTTTAAGCCAAGCTCATTCTTAACTGTATGAAGTGCATTAAGAGTTTCCATTACGCCCTCCTGTTCAGCAGAAGCTGTGAGTGTAAGGCAGTCAATATAAATATCTTCTTTAGGGATTCCCATTGCAACAGCCCTGTCCATAATCTTCTTTGCTATTGCAACTCTGTCCTCTGCCTTCTTAGGAATGCCATCTTTATCAAGTGCAAGTCCGATAACTCCTGCACCATATTTCTTAACAAGAGGAAGAACATTGTTAAGAGACTCCTCCTCACCATTAACTGAGTTAACAAGCGGCTTACCATTGTATACACGGAGTGCTGCCTCAAGTACTTCAGGTATTGTAGAATCGATCTGAAGTGGGACATCTACAACTGCCTGTAATGACTTTATTGTATCAATCATCATTTCACGCTCATCAATTCCCGGAAGACCTACATTGACATCAAGAATATCTGCTCCGCCTGATATCTGCTCTAAAGCCTGTCCAAGAATATAATCCATATCATGTCTTAAAAGTGCTTCCTTAAAAAGCTTCTTACCTGTAGGATTGATTCTTTCACCGATAATTCTTGGCTCATCAACGACAACAGTGCTTGTTGCTGAACACACTGCACCCGGAATATATTTGTGTGGTGCTGCCGGATTGCCTTCTCTTTTTAACATTTCTGATAATTCTTTAATGAATTCAGGATTAGTTCCACAGCAGCCGCCGAATATCTTAATGCCATATTTTCTTAAATCCTTCATGAAATCTGCAAACTGGACTGCAGTAACATTATAAAGGTTAGTTTCAGGGTCAGGAAGTCCTGCATTAGGCTTTACTATTATTGGAAGATTAGTCCATTTTACAAGTTCTTCAATAACCGGTTCTAATTCCTTAGGTCCTAAAGAACAGTTTACACCGAGTGCATCAACGCCAAGTCCTGTAAGCGTAAGAGCCATTGCTGATATAGAACAGCCTGTGAATGTTCTCATATTCTGTTCAAATGTCATCGTAGCAGCTATAGGAAGGTCGCTGTTTTCCTTAGCTGCAAGTACAGCAGCCTTAACATCTAAAAGGTCGGTCATTGTCTCAAATACAACAAGGTCTGCTCCCGCAGCAGCTCCAGCCTTTACTATCTCGGCATACATATCATATGCTTCTTCAAAGCTTAATACGCCTGTTGGCTCAAGAAGTTGTCCGATTGGTCCGACATCGAGTGCAACAAGTCCGTCAGGCTTTACTGCATCTCTTGCCTTCTTTGCATTGACAATTCCGGCAGTTACAAGCTCCTCAACGCTTTTTCCGCATTCTTCAAGCTTATATCTGTTTGCACCAAATGTATTGGCATATACCACATCTGAACCGGCATTAAAATACTGCTCTGCAATTGAAACAAGAAGCTCCGGCCTTGTTATATTAAGCACTTCAGGTGTCTCTCCCATCTTCATGCCAGCTGCCTGAAGCATTGTACCCATAGCACCATCAAATATTATATAATCTCTATTTTTTAAGAGTTCTCTGAATCTGTCAGCCACTACAATGTCCTCCCATTCCTCTGTATGCGCAGGTTTTATTAAGATTGCAGGTTGCGCAACCTCTGTTCTCAGTACTTACCGGCTCCTTAGTAAGTCCGATAACCGCAGTTACCGACTTTACTGGAGCAAGCATATATGATTTGTTAAGATTAAGTCCTATCTTTTTACTGGCATCTAATACCTTAAGGAAAGGAGCCTGCATGCTTATCGGCAAATCACCGTAACCAATTCCGAACCTGAATGTCTGGTAATAATCAGGATATTCCTCTCTTAAAAGTTCTTCAACCTTATCACATGCCTGTTCAACAGCTACACTTGCCAGACTATCAAACACCAGTGCCTTTGCCATATCTGTAAGCTGCAACACTCTTAGCTGTCTGTCAATACCTTCCGATATCGTTACAGCCATGCATATTGCACTATCACATTTATACAGGTGCTTCTTAATAGACTCACCCGGAAGCACCATGCTTGTATTCTTAAATGCCACACCGTCTTCATTAACTGTAAAATCGAACTTCTTATAAATAAATCTTGGAACTGCGGTCTTTAATACAAGCTCCTCACATTCATCCATAAGCTCTTCCACCCGCTCATCAGGTGCATTTTTCTTATATCCCAGATATCTTAACGCTTCTTTTCTGTTAAGACTGGTAAGCTTAATACTTTTCTCCATTTCTTCTTACCTTGCCGCCTTTACTTCTGCGTTCTTTAAGTTTGTCATGTTTTCCACGGGACTCGTCTTTTTTTCTTCTTGTATCTGGCTTTGACTTGGATTTTCTTGCAGGCTTTGCAGATACATTTGCCTTCTCTACATTAACCTTTCTGCCCTTGATAAGCACATTGTCATTCATTGCTGCAAGTACTGCTTCCGCATGCTTTGCAGGAACATCAACAAATGTATAATTATCCATCATATCAATTGCACCGACAAGTCTTCCCGGCATTCCAGATTCTCCTGCAATCGCTCCAAGAATATTGGCTGGTGTAATCTTGTCCTTCTTACCAACATTAATAAAGAGTCTTACCATTCTTGAAGTATCCGCATTTTCATCAAAATGGAAATTTTCAACCTCATCGATTCTGTCCAATGTATCTCCTACTATCATCTTAAGAAGTGCTGCTGCCATATCCATTGATGTGTAGTCTTCCTGATTAACATGCTCCTCAACCATATCAAGCATGGCTCTGTGCTCATCAGCTTCAATCATCTCTTTAATCTTGTCAAATATACCATCCATCTTGGTGTTCTTGACATCATCAAGTGATGGAATTGGCTTTGCTAGAATCTTAGTCTTGCAATATCTTTCGATATCCTTTAACTTATATACTTCTCTTCCAGATATAAATGAAAGTGCAAGTCCTGATTTTCCAGCCCTTCCTGTTCTTCCTATTCTGTGTACATAATATTCTTCGTCCTGTGGAAGGTCATAGTTAAATACTATATCAACTCCGTCAACATCAATTCCTCTTGCCGCAACATCAGTTGCAATAAGAATTTCTGTTTTTCCACTTCTGAAATCGTCCATTACACGGTCTCTCTGTTGCTGTTTCATATCTCCGTGTATACCGTCAGCAAAATATCCTCTGCCCTTAAGCTCTGATATAAGCTCGTCTACCTGTCTCTTGGTGTTACAGAACACAACTGACAGCTTAGGATTGTATATATCAATAAGACGGCTTAAGATTTCTGTTTTATTCTTAGGCCTTACTTCATAATAGAACTGATCAATGTTAGAGACTGTAAGTTCTTTTCTTACAACCTTGATAATCCTGGCGTCCTTCTGGAATTTTCTTGCAATCTCCATGATAGGCTTAGGCATTGTAGCTGAGAAAAGAACTGTCTGTCTTTCCTCTGGTGTCTCCGTAAGAATTGTTTCCATGTCCTCACGGAATCCCATATCAAGCATCTCATCAGCTTCATCTAATATAACCATAGAAACAGAATCAAACTTAACTGTCTTTCTTCTCATATGGTCCATAACTCGTCCCGGAGTTCCAACAATAATCTGTACGCCGGCTTTTAAAGACTTAATCTGTCTTACAATCTCCTGTCCACCATATACCGGTAACACCTTAATGTCGCTCATGTACTTGGCAAGCTTTCTTATCTCTTCTGCAACCTGTACTGCAAGCTCTCTTGTAGGGCAGAGTACAATTGCCTGTGGTTTCTTAACATCTGGATTAATCTTCTGTAACATTGGGATAGAGTACGCAGCAGTCTTACCTGTTCCGGTCTGTGCCTGTCCGATAACATCAATTCCTTCCAATACTGCAGGAATGGCCTGTGTCTGTATAGGAGATGTCTCCTCAAAGCCCATATCCTCTACCGCTCTTAAAATTCTTTCATCAATATTTAATTCATCAAATTTCATTCTTTAATCTCCATTTCTATAACTTGTTAATTTTACATTACAGAAAGCCATAAGTCAAAGTAATAATTGCATTTTATTTCTTGTACATATATAATCGATGTGAATATTAATTCAGGCTTTGACAATTAAGTTATGTCATATATTCAGCCGCTCATGAGGCTGTGTGCATTCACTTCTGTGTCTGTGTATACCATATGCCCTCAAGGATTGCTGCACTTAGTGGGAGTAAATGCCGCTATCTACAAAGCTTATTACGGCGTGCTAAATCAAACACGCTTCGCTTGAACGAGCTTTAGCACACCGCTCTTATGTATATAGCGGCATTAACTCCCACACAGTTCGCAATATATCGGTCATATGGCACACACAGACACAGCTGCAAACGCACACCGCCACATGAGCAGATATATAAGTATCTAACTTAATTGTCATAGCCTGAATAATAAAAAGGAGTTTTTATGATTTTATCTTGCAATAATATTAGTAAATCTTTTGGAACAGATGTTATTATCAAGTCCTGTTCTTTTAATATAGAGGATCATGAGAAGGCTGCCATTGTTGGAATCAATGGTGCCGGTAAATCTACTCTGCTAAAGATTATCACAGGTGAAGAACCTGCTGATACAGGTATTGTCACTCTTGCTAAGGATAAGACTCTTGGTTATCTTGCTCAGCAGCAGGACCTTCAGTCTGATAGAAGCATTTATGATGAGCTTCTTTCTGTAAAACAGTATATCCTTGATATGGAAAGTGAATTAAGACGCATAGAAGCCGCAATGAACAATGCTTCAGGTGATGAACTTGAATCCCTTATGAACAGATATACCAATCTTAATCATGAGTTCGAGATGAACAATGGTTATGCGTATAAGAGTGAGATTACGGGAGTACTCAAAGGTCTTGGTTTTGCTGAAGAGGATTTTTCTTTACACGTAAACACTTTATCCGGAGGTCAGAAAACCCGTGTATCTTTAGGTAAGCTATTACTTTCCAAGCCCGATATTATAATGCTCGACGAGCCTACTAACCACCTTGATATGGATTCAATAAGCTGGTTAGAGAATTATCTTCTCAACTACAGCGGTGCTGTTCTTATCGTTGCTCACGACAGATATTTCCTTGATAAGATTGTAAGCAAGATTATTGAAATTGATAACGGTGACTGTACCGTTTTTTCTGGTAATTACACAGATTATGCTTCCAAGAAGGCAATTCTTCGTAATATGAAGTTAAAGGAATATTTAAACCAGCAGCGTGATATCAAGCATCAGGAAGAGGTTATTGCCAAGTTAAAGCAGTTTAACCGCGAAAAATCCATCAAACGTGCAGAGAGCCGTGAAAAAATGCTTGATAAAATAAAGGTTGTTGACAAGCCTGTTGAACTTAATGCAAAAATGAACATTAAACTTGAGCCATCTGTTATAAGTGGTAATGATGTTCTTACTGTTACTGACCTTACCAAATCATTTGACGGCAATACTCTTTTCAATAATATTAATTTTGAGATTAAACGTGGTGAGCGTGTTGCTTTAATAGGTAATAACGGAACCGGTAAAACAACTATATTAAAGCTTATTAATGGCATTATCCAGCCGGACAGCGGAAGCATTTATCTTGGTGCCAAGGTTGCTATTGGTTATTACGATCAGGAACATCATGTGCTTGACCCTGACAAGACCCTTTTTCAGGAGATTCAGGACGCATATCCTGACCTTAATAACACACAAATAAGAAATACCCTTGCTGCATTTCTTTTTACTGATGATGATGTATTCAAATACATCCGCGATTTAAGTGGTGGTGAACGTGGCAGAGTTTCACTGGCAAAGCTTATGCTTTCCAATGCCAACCTGCTTATTCTTGATGAACCTACTAACCATCTTGATATTGTATCCAAAGAGATTCTTGAAAATGCACTTAACAGCTACACAGGCACTGTTCTATATGTTTCCCACGACAGATACTTTATCAACGCTACTGCAACCAGAATTATTGAACTCACTAACCAGAATATAGTCAATTATATTGGCAATTATGATTATTACATTGAAAAAAGGGATATACTGACAGCAAAGGCTTTTCCAGATACACCTGATATTTCTTCTGACAACATTTCTGTAAAGAGCTCTAAACTATCATGGCAGCAGTCCCGTGAAGAGCAGAATAAGCTTAAGAAAAAGCAGAACGAAATCAAGAAAACAGAAGAAAGAATTGCTGAAATCGAAGACAGGATGTCTGCTATTGATGCAGAATATTCTGACCCTTCAATAGGCAGTAACACAGCACGTTTAATGGAACTTCATAATGAATCCACTCAATTAAAGAAAGAATTAGACACATTATATGAACACTGGGAAGAATTAATGGAAGAAATGTAAGTGTTTACAATTAGCAAAAAGCGCCAAAAATCCCCATTTTGAGCCACTTTTTATTGACAAATTATCAATCTAGGAGTATAAATAATTTATACTTATTATTACTTAATTTTTTAAGGAGGACAATTTAATTATGAATAAGTCAGAATTAGTTGCTGCTATCGCAGAAAAGGCTGAGCTTTCTAAGAAGGACGCAGAGAAGGCTGTTAAGGCTTTTACAGACACTGTTGCAGAACAGTTAAAGGCTGGAGAAAAGATCCAGTTAGTAGGTTTCGGTACATTTGAAGTTGCTGAAAGAGCTGCAAGAACAGGTAAGAATCCTCAGACAGGAAAGGCTATCCAGATTCCTGCTTCTAAGGCACCTAAGTTCAAGGCTGGTAAGGCTTTAAAGGATGTTGTAAACACTCCAGCTAAGAAGTCTAAGAAGAAGTAATTATTGAATGACTTTTAAAGGCTGTCACTTATGTGGCAGCCTTTTTTCTCTTTATTTAATTAAGTTAAAAGAATCGAGGTTTATTATGGAAATCGAGCGTAAATATCTTGTGTCAGGAATACCTGACGATATAGATTTATATCCATGCCGCATTATTGAACAGGGTTATCTTAATACTTCCCCTGTTGTGCGCGTAAGGCGTGACAATGATGACTTTTATCTTACCTACAAAGGAAACGGCATGATAGCAAGGGAAGAATATAATCTTCCACTTAATAAGAATGCATATGATCATCTGATAAAAAAGGCTGATGGCAATATTATAACCAAGAAACGTTATGAAATTCCTGATGATAGCGGATATACAATTGAACTAGACATATTTGAGGGGCTTTTTGCAGGCACTGTTCTTGCTGAGGTTGAATTTCCAACTATTGAAGCAGCCAATTCATACACTCCACCTTCATGGTTTATACAGGATGTAACCAATAATCCGGATTATCATAACAGCAACATGAGTAAAAAGGACTTTTAAAGTATGAGGTATTGGGATATGGATAAAGAAACTTTGTTTGAATATATTCAACGGCTTAAACTTGCAGTAATAACTCTTTTCAAATGGCTATTCTGTTCGTTTGTATGTGGCTGTTTTATCGGTTCTGTCGGTGCTGTATTTCACCTGATGCTTGGTTATGTAGGCAGCCTGCGGGTTGAATACCCATTTTTACTATTCGGACTGCCTGTTGCAGGTATCATCATTGTATTCATGTACAACATTGTTCACGAAGCAGGAAACCGCGGAACTAACCTTGTCATAACTGCAATACAGTCGAATGATGAAGTACCTGGAAGAGTTGCCCCTCTTATAATTATATCAACTCTTCTTACCCATCTTTGTGGTGGTTCTGCCGGACGAGAAGGTGCTGCGCTTCAGGTCGGTGGTGCATTAGGCAATACATTTGCAAAACTATTTAAATTCGATGAGAAGGATACTCGAATTATGATTATGTGTGGTATGAGTGCCTGTTTCTCAGCACTTTTTGGAACACCTATTGCAGCAGCCGTTTTCTCTATGGAAGTAATAAGCGTTGGTGTTATGTATTATGCTGCTTTAGTGCCATGCGTACTCGCTGCATTTGTAGCACAGGGCATAGCCTCTGCACTGGGACTTGAATCTACACATTTTGTAGTTGATGAAATCGCTTCTTTTTCTTTTATTAATGGCAGTAAATTCATCATCATGTCCGTACTTTTTGCTCTTGTAAGCATTCTGCTGTGTGTTGTTTTACACGGTACTTCAAAGCTCTACATTAATTACATAAACAACCCATACATAAGAATAATTATTGCCGGAGTCCTTGTTATTTCCATGCGTTACATATTTGGCACAACTGATTATCTCGGTGCAGGCTCAGATATTATTGCAAAAAGCTTTGTAACAAGCTGTGCATGGTATGTATTCCTTTTAAAAATGCTGTTTACAGCCGTAACATTGGGTGGTGGATTCAAAGGTGGTGAGATTGTTCCTACTCTTTTCGTGGGTGCAACGCTTGGAAGCTTCTTAGCACCTATATTCGGACTCCCTGTTGGATTGTGTGCAGCATGTGGTATGGTAAGTGTGTTCTGTGGAGTAACTAACTGCCCACTCACATCATTCATTCTATCTATTGAGATGTTTGGTGCATCAACAATGAAATTCACAATTCTGTGTATTGCATTAAGTTATCTGTTATCCGGATATTACAGCCTGTATAACAGCCAGAAAATCGTCTATTCTAAGTATAAGACAGAATATATAAACCGCCGGTCCCATTGACCTATACAGGTCAAAGAACCGACGGTTCTTTTATTGGAAGGCTGCTATTTACACATATCTCCAGTCTTCTATCCGAAACTGTATTGAAACAATCCCATTATATTCATTAATATCCGGGTAATACACCATAGATATCTTCCTTCCAACCTCTGGTATCTCCTGTCCGTCTAATTTGAACCTGATTGCTGTCACCAGCTTGCCATGCTCACTTTCTAACTGACATCTTAATACATTTTTATTTTTTCCAATCACAGCTGACTGTCTGACAGTAAGATTTCTGTCTGCAAACACCGGTTTTTCATTACCTTTCCCGAAAGGCTGCAGCTTCTCAAACTGTTTTATAAGTTTTATATCAACATAATCAACCGGCATAGGCACATCAATCCACACTGTCGGCGTTAGTACATTTTCTGTCATTGTCTGATTCTCATTCAGCGCTTTCCTGAATTCATCAATTTTATCAATATCAAGCGATATTCCGGCAGCCATTGGATGTCCGCCATATTTGTTAAGGAGTTTACCACATTTGCTTATCTCCTCAAACATGTTATAGCCTTCTATTGAACGCCCTGAGCCCTTTGCACCATCTTCTGCCTTAGTGATTACTATTGAAGGTCTGTAGAATTTTTCTCTTACCCTTCCTGCAATTATCCCTGCAACACTTTCATGGCATTCAGGAAGATACACAACTAACACCTTATCGTCTTTTAGTTCAGTGTTCTCAACCTGTTCAATTGCAATAGCGGCATATTCTTCTGTTATATCTTTTCTTTCAACATTAAGTGTGCGAAGCTCTAAAGCCTTCTTTCTCGCATCTTCCATATCTGTAGTAAGAAGCAGCTCAATGGCTCTTCTTGCTGAATCAAGTCTTCCTGTCGCATTAAGACATGGACCTATAACAAATCCTATGTGATATGAGCTTATCTTGTCTATTTCAAGCTCACACGCCTCTACAAGCGCTCTTATACCGATATTAGAAGTTACTGCCAGATGCTTTAAACCATATTTGACAATTACCCTGTTCTCATCTGATAAATCAACTACATCTCCTATTGTTGCAATTGCCATAAGCTCTGCATATTCTTCAAGATCGATTGGATTAAGTCCAAGTCTCTCATATAGAATCTTAATAACCTTGAAGGCTACTCCGGCTCCACACAGCTTATCAAATGGATACGGACAGTCCTCCTGCTTAGGATTAACAATTGCATCTGCCTGTGGTACTTTATGTATCTTTTCTCCATCAACAAAGTCAAACGGAATATCATGATGGTCAGTAACAATTACTGTCATTCCCTTTTCTTTAGCATATTTAATCTGCTCAATCGCAGCAATTCCATTATCACATGTAATAATCGTATCAGTTCCATTATTATATGCTTCATCTATCAGATGCTCATTAATACCGTATCCGTCAATAATTCTGTCTGGTACTGCAAATGTAACATCTGCTCCCGCTGCCTTTAGCCCTTTATAAAGAATAGTTGTTGAACATATCCCATCTATATCATAATCACCGATAATATGTATTTTCTTCCCAGCATGTATCTTGTCTGTCAGGATATCAACACATTTGTCTGCATCCTTTAATAAATGTGGTGAATGCATATCATCCACGGTTCCATTAAGATACATATTTATCTGCTCGTCCGTTTCTAACCCTCTGTTACGGATAATTCTTGCCATAACCTGGTCAATGCCAAATCTTTCCCCAATTGCTTTGAAATCAGCTTTCTTAGTGTATACTTTCCAGTTGCTTTTCACTCTTTTCTCCCTGTTTCATTATTAAACCAATTATGGCGGGAACTGATATACAATCCCCGCCATGTCATAAACTTATTGTATCTGTTAATTAAACCTGAGAACCGTCTTCAAAAACCTCTTTCTTGGAAGCTGCTTTTTTATTATTCTCTTCTACAACGCCTCTCTTCTTACCACCCATTACGTACCACATAGCACTTGTTAAGCATACTGATGAGTAAGCACCAACAACAATACCTACGATAAGTGGAAGTGTGAACTCCTTAACCGAAGTTACACCCATAATGAAAAGAACAATAAGCATTATAAGTGTTGTTATAGATGTATATACTGTTCTTGACATTGTGCTTGTTATTGATGAGTTAACAAGCTCTGTAATGTTAGTCTTTGAATTAGCTGTCTTTAACTGCTCTCTTATTCTGTCAAAGATAATAATTGTACCGTTAATAGAATAACCTACTATTGTAAGCATACATGCAATAAATGTTGTTCCAACCGGAATTCTTGCAAATGCATAGAATGCAAGAACAACAAGTACATCATGAAGAAGTGCTAATACAGCTGCAAGTGCAAATCTGATATCACGGAATCTTACAAAGATATATATCAACATACAGATTGTAGCAAGTATAACTGAAAGAATAGCATCTCTCTTAACTGTTGCAGAAACTGATGAGCTGATTGTATCTGTCTCAACGATTGTTCCATCTTTGATTGGATACTTAGCTGTAACCGCATTTTCAATAGCTTCTCTCTGTTCAAGTGAAAGATCTGATGTCTTGAATGAAACCTGTGTTGAATCTGCAACCTTCTGCTGCTGAACCTCTGTAATACCTGCAGCATCTCTGATTACAGGAATGATATTATCCTCAATCTCTTCTGCTGTATATTCTTTATCAAATGTAAATGTTGTTGTTGAACCACCAACAAACTCAAGGCTGAAATTTAATGCTCTGTTTCCAAGACCAGCCTGAACTGCCATAGTTATGATACCTGCAGCAATAACTACTGCTGAGCCAATCGCAGCCCATTTCTTAATGCTAAGAACATCAAGCGTCTTTCTGTATACATTCTTACCATACCACTTAGCATCCCTGATACCAAAGTTATATAAAAGCTTCATAATAACCTTAGTAATAACAAGTGATGTAAAAATTGATACTATATTACCAACTGCAAGAGTTGTAGCAAATCCCTTAACTGGACCTGTACCGAATATGTACAATACTAAAGCAGCGATAAGTGTTGTTACGTTACCATCTACTATAGATGATGTTGCCTTGTTATAACCTGAAAGAATAGCACTTTCTACAGACTTTCCGGCACCAATCTCTTCTCTTATTCTTGTGTAGATAATAACATTACCATCTACTGCCATACCAATACCAAGAATAATACCGGCAATACCCGGAAGTGTAAGAGTAAGATCATATACACTTACAAGGAATAAAACAAGTGATGTATAGATAATCAGTGATAATGTTGCAACAAGTCCAGGAATTCTGAACATAACAATCATGAATAAGCAGAGTAATGCAAGACCTATAGCAGCAGCAATTAAACTTGATTTGATAGCAGCATGTCCAAGCTGTGCTCCAACGATGTTAGAGCTTACTTCTTCAAGTGTAAGAGGAATTGAACCAACTCTTATATATGTTGCAAGGTTATCTGCCTCATCGAATGATTCCATACCTGTGATAGTTGCTGTACCACCTGATATAGCTGTCTTAACGTTAGGTGCACTTACAACTTCTCCGTCGTATACTATATATATTCTGTTACCAATATTAGCTGATGTTGCATCATAGAATTTAGTAGCACCATCATCTGTAAATGTAAGCTGGACACCATAAGGTGTATCTTCTGAACTGTTAGTATCAGTGTAAGCCTGTGCTGCCTTTACATCTGAACCTGTAAGAAGTGGTGTGTAATCATTGCCCTGTGAGAATGCTGTATATCCTGTAGAATCGAGGAATTCCAATGAACCTGGTGTACCAAGTTCCTTAAGAATCTCATTAGCATCTGTTACTCCAGGAATCTCAACAGTAATTCTGTTGTCACCTTCCTTATAAACCTGTGACTCTGTACTCTTTCCTTCTACTCGCTTCTGAAGCTTATAGATTGTATCCTCTACATCCTGTGATGTAAAGTTATCTTCCTTAATCTGATATGTGATACTTACACCACCTGCAAGATCAAGACCAAGATCTATATCATAGGTGCTTCCGTATCCCTTTCCATTAAGTCCGAAAAATGCTGTTAATACAAGTCCAACCAGTAAAACAGCAACGATTATTGAATAAATAATCTTCTTAGGTAAACTGTACTTCATGTTAAAAACTCTCCCTTATACTTATTCTTCCTCAGCCATGGCCGCACGAATCATTATTGCACATTCTATACGCTTTTTCTGAAGTTCACATCCAACATCATACGCATCATTGATATTACCATGGAAGTTATATGAGTTAGCTGCACAACCACCACTGCAATAGAATTTTGCAAAACAATTCTTACATTTTTCCTTTGAATAGACATTACTATTCTTAAACATGTCTCTGATGTCTGGTCTTACTATTCCATCATCAACATTACCCATAAGGAAATCTTCGTTACCAACAAACTGATGACATGGGTAGAAATCTCCCCAAGGTGTAACTGCAAGATACTCACAGCCTGAACCACATCCTGACAATCTCTTGGCAACACATGGACCACCATTAATATCTATCATAAAGTGGAAGAAATTAAAGCCTTTACCAGCTTTCTTTCGCTTAATGATTTCTTTCGCAAGGATATCATACTGTTCACAAAGGAACGGAATATCCTCTTCTCTTATAGCATATGAATCTGTCGGCTGTGCAACAACAGGCTCAACAGAAATCTGCTCAAATCCCTCATCAGCAAGATGAAGAACATCTTCTGAAAAATCCAGATTATTATGTGTAAATGTACCTCTGACATAATAATTCATCTGATTTCTGCTCTCTGCCACCTTCTTAAACTTAGGCATTATAATGTCATATGAGCTGCCGTGGTTATTCCTTGTCGGACGCATAAGGTCATTAATCTCCTTACGTCCATCTATGCTAAGTACAATATTACTCATCTCCTTATTGGCGAAATCAAGAATCTCGTCATTAAGAAGAATACCATTAGTCGTAAGTGTGAATCTGAACTTCTTATTATTAGCCTCTTCTATGCTTCTTCCGTATTCAACAAGCTGCTTAACAACTTCAAAATTCATAGTTGGCTCACCGCCAAAGAAGTCTACCTCAAGATTCTTTCTTGAGCCTGAATTGGCAACAAGGAAATCAAGAGCCTTCTTTCCTACCTCGTAACTCATAAGAGCTCTTCTTCCATGATATTCGCCTTCTTCTGCAAAGCAATATTTACATGCAAGATTACAGTCATGTGCTATATGAAGACATAAAGCCTTAACAACTGTAGGTCTGTCCTTAAAATTATCTATATATGGTTCATATATATCTTCTGTAAAGAGCTGACCTGCTTCCTTAAGTTCGTCAATCTCTTCATATGCCTCTTTAATATCCTGAACAGAATATCTGTCTCTAAGTGCATCTGTAATCTGCTCAAGAGTATTATTCTCATAAAGTCCTATAATATCGTATACCATATCATCAACAACATGTACTGAGCCGCTGTTGACATCCAATACGATATTATAACCGTTATTCTTATACTGATGTATCATTAAAAAGCCTCCAAACCGTAAATGTTCTCAATACATTTACGAAAAATAAGAGAGTGCAGAATAGCTCGACACTCTCTTACTAAAAATACTAGTTATTCTTATTCTCACAGCTCTGGTTACCAACTGTGCAAGATGTCTTACATGCTGACTGGCATGATGTCTGGCACTCGCCACATCCGCCGTGCTTCATTGTATCCTTTAATACGCGGTTGCTGATTGTCTTAATATGTTTCACGACAATACCTCCTTCATATATTCAAATTATATCGTATTATATCATGTACAAGTCTTATTTTCAATCATTTATTCTAAAGATTTGTTCAGATAATTATTCTTCTTTCAAAAGTCTTTTCGCAATTTTTATGTATTTTGCATTAAATACAGCTACTTTTCTTATGTTTTCACATAAATTATTGTTTTATATTATTAAGATATGCTATGTATTAATATAGGAGATTATTATGTTTACATCTAAAGATTTAAAGAAGCTTATTATTCCTCTGATATTTGAACAGCTGCTGGCTGTCAGCGTAGGTTTTGTTGATACATTCATGGTATCAATAGCAGGAGAGGCGGCAGTTTCAGGTGTCGCACTTGTTGATAATATAAGCAACCTGCTTATCCAGATATTATCAGCTCTTGCAACCGGAGGTGCTGTTGTATGCAGCCAGTATCTTGGCAGCAGGAACATTGATATGTCCAAGAAATCTGCCGGACAGCTTATATTTATTATGAGTGCACTATCATCATTACTAATGGTTATCTCTCTCATAGGCAATCACGGTATCATCAATTTCATATTTGGCAAGATTGAAACAGATGTATTTGAAAGTGCAAGTATATATTTCTATATAACAGCAATCTCATACCCGTTCCTCGGTGTTTATAATGCAGGTGCAGCTCTTTTTAGAAGTATTGGAAACAGCAAGATAAGTATGAACACAAGCCTTATCATGAACATAATCAATATTTGTGGGAATGCTTTATTTATATTTGTATTTGATATGGGAGTTGCCGGTGTAGCTTTAGCCACTCTTATTTCGCGAATCATATCAGCCATAATTATTATTGGATTTATGTTCAGAACAGAATCAGCAATAAGAATAAAGACCTGCAAAGATTTTCTTCCATCACCTTCTATCATTAAGAAGATTCTGTCTATTGGTCTTCCGAGCGGATTGGAAAACGGCATGTTCCAGATAGGTAAGCTTTCTGTTTCAAGCCTTGTTTCAACATTTGGTACTGCTGCCATCGCTGCCAACTCTGTTGCCAATTCTGTTACAATGTTTGCCAATATTCCGGGTAACGCAATTGGCATGGCAATGATTACTGTTATTGGCCAGTGTATAGGTGCAAAGAAGCCTGATGAAGCCAAAAGATATGGAAAAAAACTTATGTTTATTGCATATGCAGGTATTCTTGCAACCAACATTGTAATGACAATAGTTGCCGTTCCTGTGGTAGGACTTTTCCATCTGTCACCGGAAGCAACCAAAACCGGTTTAAGCCTTATCCATTGCTTCTCAATTGTAGCAATATTCATATGGCCACTTAGCTTTACTATGCCTAATGCTCTCCGTGCTGCCGGTGATGCCAAATACACAATGATGGTAAGCATCTTCTCTATGTGGGCATTCCGTGTGGGAAGCAGTTACCTTCTTGGTGGTACATTAGGACTTGGCGTGCTCGGTGTATGGTTTGGTATGTTCATCGACTGGGGATTCCGTTCACTTGCATTCCTTATAAGATTCATACGTGGAAAATGGACACAGAAGGCGGTTATATGATGATAATTATATGACAGTCTGATGTCTGTGAACTGTCTCTTAACACCGGATATCTACTGTCAGATGGACGACAAGTCGTCTAATTCTGGATATACAATGTCATTTGTGTGCTGAATAATGCGACTACCTATAGGTATCACATCAATAAAAAAGTTCCTGCCAATCAGGCGCTTTGAGCCCGCCGGTTCTTAATGAGCGTGTAACGCGAATTTAGTACCGCTGCGAGGCGAGAGCAGCGAAAGCGTGCCTGATTGGCAGGAACTTATTTTATTTCTTACCAACTTATTACTTCGTGTCCGTCCTCTGTTACAAGAACCTGAATTTCCCACTGTGCTGAAGGAAGTCCATCAGCTGTAGATACTTCCCAGCCGTTCTTTTCATCTGTAACAACATTTACCTTACCCATATTAACCATAGGCTCTATTGTAAACATCATTCCCGGAGCCATAACCATATCTGTTCCTTTTCTGGTGTTGTACCCAACCCATGGGTCTTCATGAAATTCAAGTCCGACTCCATGGCCGCCGATTTCTCTTACAACAGTATATCCATTAGCATATGCATGGTCATGTACTGCCTGTCCCATATCGCCTAAGAAGCCCCAAGGCTTAACCTGCTCAAGTCCTAATTCAACACATTCCTTAGTAACATCAACAAGCTTCTTTACCTCAGGCTTAACATCACCTATACAGAACATTCTTGATGAATCTGAAAAATATCCGTGAAGAATTGTAGAACAGTCAACATTTACAATATCACCTGACTTAAGGATAACATCCTTAGATGGAAATCCGTGGCATACCTGCTCATTAACAGATGTACACACACTGTAAGGATATCCTTCATAATTAAGTGGTGCTGGAATTCCTCCCATATCAGTGGTTACATCATATACAATCTTATCAATCTCCGCAGTGTTCATGCCCTCATGTATTTCTGCTGCAACCGCATCAAGGCACGCAACATTTATCCTGGCACTCTCTTTAATTTTCTCAATCTGTTCAGGTGTCTTGATTAACTTGTGTGATGGCACAATATGTCCAATATCCTCGAGATATCTTAACTTATCGTCAAATGCTTCATGACACGCTTTGTATTTCTTACCACTGCCACACCAGCAATGGTCGTTTCTTCCTAATTTCTTAATCATTGTTCCGCCTTCCTGTTACATATATTATAATCATACACAACTATAAGGCTTTCTTAATATTTTTTCAATATCTGTTTCAAATGATTAATCATTATTAACATTAAAAGCCCTGATTCCCGGATATACCGCACTGGCGCCAAGCTGTTCCTCAATTCTTAAAAGCTGGTTATACTTAGCAACTCTTTCTGATCTTGAAGGAGCACCTGTCTTAATCTGGCAAGTGTTAAGAGCAACAGCGAGGTCTGCAATTGTTGTATCTGCTGTCTCACCTGATCTGTGTGAGCTGATTGCTGTATATCCTGCCTTATGAGCCATCTTGATAGCTTCAAGTGTCTCTGAAACTGAACCAATCTGATTAAGCTTGATAAGAATTGCATTACCTGCTCCAAGTTCAATTCCCTTAGAGAGTCTCTCTGTATTAGTAACAAAAAGATCATCACCTACAAGCTGAACCTTATCTCCAAGTCTGTCTGTAAGCTTCTTCCAGCCTTCCCAGTCCTCTTCATCAAGACCATCTTCAATAGATATAATAGGATACTTCTCACATAATTTAGCCCAGTGCTCAATAAGCTCCTCTGCTGTATACTCTGTTCCAGCCTTAGGAAGCTTGTAATAACCCTTTCCTTTCTCACTCTTCCACTCTGAAGAAGCTGCATCCATTGCAATCCTAAAGTCCCTGCCCGGCTTATATCCAGCCTTTTCTACTGCCTGTAATATTGTCTCAATTGCTTCCTCATCCGACTTAAGTGCCGGAGCAAAACCGCCCTCATCACCTACAGAGGTTGCAAGTCCTCTTTCTTTAAGTATAGCTGCAAGTGCATGAAATACCTCTGCACACCATCTTAAGCATTCCTTAAAGCTTGGTGCACCAACAGGCATAATCATGAATTCCTGAACATCAAGTCCGCTTGATAATGCATGGCAGCCTCCATTAATAATATTCATCATTGGAACAGGAAGCCTGTTTCCTGATACTCCGCCTAAGAACCTGTAAAGAGGAATATCTAAAGATACAGATGCTGCTCTTGCTGCTGCAATAGATACCGCAAGAATAGCATTTGCACCAAGATTAGACTTATCCTTAGTTCCATCAGCTTTAATCATCGCTGCATCAACTGCATATATATCAGATGCATCTATTCCAAAGAGACAGTCATTAATAACAGTGTTTATGTTCTCTACTGCCTTAGTAACGCCCTTTCCCAAATATCTTGACTTATCCTTATCTCTTAACTCAAGCGCCTCAAATTCACCTGTAGATGCTCCTGAAGGTGCCGCGCCTCTTCCAACAGTTCCATCCGCAAGATAAACCTCTGCCTCAACTGTAGGATTGCCTCTTGAATCAAGAATTTCTCTGCCTATAACCTTTTCAATCTCTAAATATGCTGCCATATAATCCTCCTAATCAAATGCTTTGTAATCTTTTAAGTTAGTTTCTTCTAACTTTAGCAATACAATTCTAGCATTATACAACCAAATCCACAATGCAAGAAAATGGGAAGTTTTCTCATTAAAAAACTTCCCATTAACAATTATATCCAGCTATTTAGTTTGTATACACATAAATTATTTTTCCATCTTCTGTAAAAATGCTTTGGTTCTTTCATTACTTGGATTGTCAATAACATCCTCCGGCTTTCCCTGCTCAACAATAACTCCGCCATCCATGAATATTACCCTGTCTGCAACCTTTCTTGCAAATTCAATCTCATGTGTAACTATAATCATTGTCATCTTTTCATCAGCAAGCTGTCTTAAAACCTTAAGAATTCCTGCAGTAATCTCAGGGTCAAGTGCTGATGTAGGCTCGTCGAAGAAAAGCATTTCAGGATTCATTGCAAGTGCTCTTGCTATCGCAACTCGCTGCTGCTGTCCTCCTGACAACTGGCATGGATAACTGTTCTCCTTGCCATCAAGTCCAACTTTCTTTAAAAGCTCTTTGGCTTCTTTCTCTACTTCATTCTTGTCCCTTTTCTGGACACAAACAGGTGCATCAGTAACATTTTTCATGACTGTATAATGTGGAAAAAGATTAAAGTTCTGAAACACAAGTCCATATGTATTCTTGATTTCTCTTAATTCTTTCTTTCCAACATACACTGAAACTCCGTCCTTGTCCTCACATGCAGTTTCACCACCTAACTTAAGAGTTCCTGCATCCATTGTCTCAAGAAGTGTTGCACATCGAAGCAATGTTGATTTACCTGATCCGGAAGGTCCAAGAATTGCAACAACCTCCCCCTCATTAACTTCCATTGATATATCCTTAAGCACCTCAGTATCGCCGAAGGATTTCTTTAAATGTGATATTTCTAATAATTTCTTCATATTAAAATCCTCCTTAATCAAAATACTGCATACGCTTTTCTAGCTTTTCCATAACCATAGCAACAAGGAAATTGAAAATGTAATAGAACAATCCTGCTATGAATAATGGCATGATACTTGCTGTTGAAGCCGCTACCTGCTTGGCAAGTGTAAACATTTCTGTGTAAGCAAGTGCAAATGCAAGTGATGTATCCTTAACAAGTGTTATAACCTCGTTAGTAACCGGAGGAAGTACTCTCTTAACCATCTGAGGGAATATAATCTTCCAGAATGTCTGTACCTTGGAATATCCGAGTACCTCTGCTGCCTCGTACTGTCCCTTAGGTATGCTCTCAATTCCACCTCTGTATATTTCTGCAAAATATGCTGCATAATTAAGTGCAAATCCAATAATTACAGCATAGAATCTGTATGTTGCCGTAACCTTCATTCCAAACAGATAATATGGTCCGAAGAACACAACAAGAAGCTGTAACATAAGAGGAGTTCCTCTCATTATAGATATGTATATTCTCGCAATCCATCTTACAATGCCTATTCTTGACTTTCTTATTTCACATACAAGAAGTCCTAGCGGCATTGAGAATATAAGTGTTAAGAAGAATATTGCAAGAGTTGCTAACATTCCTGATGAAAGCTGCTTAACTATATCCACAAGTCTTTCACCAAATGAATCCTTAGTTGTACTGGTACTGTCAAGGAGATAGGCACTGTCTGTTCCTTCTTCTCCAAGACATACGCTGTCTGTAAGTCCCCATTTTTCAGCAATCTTGTCAAATGTGCCATCAGCAAGCATATCATTAAGGCTTGTCTGAACTTCATCTCTTAATGCTGTATTACCTAACTTAAAACCAATACCATACTGTTCGGATGAAACAGTCTCATCAAGCATTGTGAACTTGTTACCTCTCTGCTCAAGCTGGTACTTTGCAACACCCATATCCATACATACAGCATCTGCCGAACCTGATTCAAGGTTCATAAATGCTGAATTATAATCAGATACCTGCTGAAGTGTCTTAAATTGTGCCGCAAGTGCAAGATTTTCTTCTGTTGCATCCTCTCCTGTAAATGCTGCAAGAGCTGATGAATCAGCCTGTACAATAACAACCTTACCCTTAAGGTCTTCTAACTTCTTTATTCCTAAACCAGATTTAACTATAACAACCTGTGAATTATCAATATATGCCTTAGACCATGTATACTCACGCTCTCTTCCATTAAGCGTGAAACCGTTCCATATACAGTCAATAGAGCCTGAACTAAGCTCCATATCTTTAGAATCCCAGTCAATAGGCTGCTTAACCAGATTCCAGCCATTTCTTTCACATACTTCCTGTGCAAGATCAAGGTCAAAACCTACATACTCTCCACTATCATCCTTGTAACCATAAGGTGGGAATTCCGCATCAAATCCTACTGTAAATGTAGTTCGTCCATCATCGCTCTTTTTATTACTGCATGCTGTGAACATTCCCACAATCACAGACAACATTGCCAGTAACAGGACGGCTTTTCTGATATTCTTAGCCATATAAAAATCCATGCCTTTCTCGCTTTAATATGCTTTCACTTTACCACAGTAAATCAAGCTTGTCTATTATAACATGAATTACCTGATAAAAGCACTATAAATATTCTAAATAAGTCCAAAATTTCTCAATATAAATATCCACGCTGTAAGAGTCACACTTGAAAGTAATGTTGTAAGCACAACTATGCTTGATGACAGCACCTCGTCATTATCCATACCTTTAGCCATAACAAAGCAGGTAACTGTAGATGGTGAAGCAAGCATAATAAGAATTGCCATAAGTTCCTGATTACGAAATCCCATTTTTACTGCTATAGGAAGAAATATTGCTGCTAGACCCACGAGTTTTAAAAATGTAGCAATAACCGTAGGTTTAATCTTCTTAATTGCCTTTTTCCCTTCAAATGACGCACCAATACATATAAGTGCAACAGGTGTAGCTGTCTGCGCAATATTATTAATTGTCTTATTGATAATTACCGGATATCTTAATCCTGCAAGAGAAGATAACAACCCCAGCACAATTCCTATAATTATCGGATTAGTTGCAATATTAAAGCACGCTTTTTTAATGTTTTCTTTCTTATCCGTAGATTGTTCTTCTGTGCTGCCATGACACTCAGGATGTGCCTTAAAGGTAAGCACTATTACCGAAAATATATTAAACAACGGAACTGCAGCAACTATCATAAGTGGTGCCATTCCTGTACTCTGGTACATATTCTGTATGAATGCCATCCCAAGTATCGCCGCACTGCTTCTGAATGATGCCTGCACAAATGCACCCTTCTGCGTATCATCCTTCATGAATATCTCTGTGCATATCCATATTCCGCTAAACATTATAGTAGTGACTATCATACAGTACAGTACAAACTTAACATCAAACTGCGATTTAAAATCTGCTGCTGCTAAATCCCTGAATAACAGTACTGGAAGTGCCACCTTAAATACATATTTATTAGCCACATTTGCAAAATGGTCATCTATAACGCCAATCTGCTTTATTACCCAGCCAACTATCATAACTAAAAATATTGGTACCGTTGCATTTATACTATATAAGAAGCTGTCCATCTGTCTCTCCTTCTACTACTTATTAATATCAAGCCAGTATGTATGGTCAAGCGGGCCACTGCCGCTTCCAAGATTAAGCCCTGCTTTCAACGCACCTGTCAGGTACTCTTTAGCTGCCTTCACACTTTCTTCTATTGATAATCCCTGTGCAAGATTAGCTGCAATGGCTGATGACAATGTACAGCCAGTTCCATGTGTGTTAGGATTATCAACTCTCTCCCCATTAAGCCACACTATTCTGCCATCTACACACAGACAGTCGTTAGCCGTATGAACAGCATGTCCTCCTTTTACTAAGACAGCCGCATGTCCTCCTTTTGATTTAAGATTCTCATATATCTTTATTGCTGCTTTCTCCATTGAATCTGCACTGTCAACAGTCATTCCTGTAAGCACTTCTGTCTCCGGAATATTAGGTGTAATAACATCTGCAAGCACCATCAGGCGTTCTTTAAGAACCTCTGCTGCATCTTCCTTAATAAGTCTGCTTCCACTTGTTGATACCATTACTGGGTCAAGAACAATATTTCTTGCCTTATATGTAATTAACGCATCTGCTATTGTTTCTATAAGTTCCTTTGACGCAACCATTCCTATCTTAACTGCATCAGGATATATATCTGTAAATATTGCATCAAGCTGTGCCTTAAGAAATTCAGGTGAAGATTCCGATATTCCTGTAACTCCTAAAGTATTCTGTGCTGTAAGGGCAGTAATTGCTGACATTCCATATACCTTATGTGCTGCAAATGTTTTTAAGTCTGCCTGTATTCCTGCTCCACCACTGCAATCACTTCCTGCTATTGTTAATGCTGTATTCATATAATTTCCTTTCTACATCTATTCTCATCGCTTCCCGCACGACTGTGAACTTTCCATGTTTTCTCTCATCGCTGCCCGCACAAAAAAAGCACCGAGGTTACCTCGGTGCTTTTAGTGCAGTCGGCGGGACTTGAACCCGCACCCAAGCAATATGGACTAGATCCTTAGTCTAGCGCGTATGCCAATTCCGCCACGACTGCTTGTTTTGTTTTCGTGTCGCTCGCTGCTCGCTGACGACTTGATTATAATATCACCACATCAATATAATGTCAACAGCTTTTTTAAACTTTTTTGAAATTTTTTGAATTTTCTGTTTTTTCATGCTTCGACTTCCTTTTTGGACTTTTTCGTGCCTTTCCTCTGCATAAACGTCCAATCCAACCAGCTTTGACTTCTTTTTTGGACTTCATCGTGCCTTCCCTCTGCTTCAACGTCCAATCCAACCAGCTTTGGCTTCTTTTTTGGACTTCATCGTGCCTTCCCTCTGCTTCAACGTCCAATCCGAACAGCTTTGACTTCTTTTTTGGACTTCATCGTGCCTTCCCTCCACTTCAACGTCCAATCCAACCAGCCTCGATTCCCTTTCAGATAAGAAATTTTAAAAATGACAGCTATTCATATTGACACATTTTCAAATCTCCTATAAAATATCAATGTTGTGTAACTTATTAAGTTTGTTATACATCATATATGCAGAAGTGTCGGAATGGCAGACGAGCAAGATTCAGATTCTTGTGCGGGTTACCGCGTGTGGGTTCAAGTCCCATCTTCTGCACTCATTAAAAGAACCGTGTGATTTTGTGTCACACGGTTCTTTTTTCATATCAATTATATAACTTTCCTTTTCAATATCTCCTGCATAACAAAAGCCTTGCGCATCTCATTCTTATCGAACTTAAGGTCATCAAGAATAACTTTATCTCCCATCTGACTCTGTGGAACAATCTCATCATTATATTCATGTCCGCAGTCATACTGTGTAAATGTGTGTCCGCCTGTCATATCAGAATAAGTTCCTGTGCTTCCTGCCTGCATAACCGGTGAATGAAATTCTGCTTTATCAAAAGTCTTCATCACAGGTGCTGCATTATCTGCCGCTGGTGGCGGTGCAGTATACTGTGGCACAGGTGCCTCTGCCCTGTGTGAACTCACTGCGTCAGAGCCGGCAGTTTTTCCCTGAAAATTATTTCTCTCACGAATCTGCTGCTTGAGTCTTTCAGCTTCTGCGCTTGTCATCTTCTGACTACCTGAATATGTCTGTTGTTCCCTGTTAAGATTCGCTCCATGGCTTAATGTTCCCTGCTTTAACGGACCATTAACAGGATAAGCATTCTGTGTCTGTTGCACATTCTGGTTATGTTCTTGCATATTACGCTGGTGTTCCTGCATGCGCTCCTGCTGCATCTTCTTGGCTTTATTCATATTCATTATAACTATAATAATGAATATTGCCCATATAATTATTATTTCCATACAAATCCGCTTTCCTTTTAATTCACAAGTTCATTAAATAGTTGCCGGCTTCTCTGTTTCTCCTGCTATCGACTGTCTCATCTTAGTATCAGCCTTCAGATTCTGAAGGTCATAATAATCCTTAAAGCCCATTCTGCCTGTTCTTAAAGCTTCAGCCAAAGCCTTAGGTACTTCTGCCTCAGCAGCTACAACGCTTGCTTTCATCTCCTGCTCAAGAGCAACAGCGGCTGCTCTTCTTTCCTCTGCCTTAGCCTGTGCAATATTCTTATCAGCCTCAGCCTGAAGGCTCTGAAGATGAGCGCCTATATTTCTTCCGATATCAACATCCGCAATATCAATAGAAAGAATCTGGAAAGCTGTTCCAATATCAAGACCCTTCTGTAATATAGCCTTGGAGATAGAATCAGGATTCTCAAGCACGCTCTTGTGCGAATCTGCTGAACCTACTGTTGTTACAATACCCTCACCAACTCTGGCAATTACAGTAGCCTCGCCTGCACCACCAACCAACTGGTTAATATTAGTTCTAACAGTAACTCTTGCCTTAACTAACAGTTCAATACCATCCTTGGCAACTGCTGAAATATTAGGTGTCTCAATAACCTTAGGGTTAACACTCATTCTGACAGCCTCTAAAACATCACGGCCTGCAAGGTCGATAGCTGCTGCCATCTCAAATGGTATGTTCATACCGGCTCTGCTTGATGCAATAAGCGCATTAACAACAGCGTCTACATGACCACCTGCCATATAATGTGACTCAAGCTGATTAGTGTTAAGCTGTAATCCGGCTTTTCTTGCCTGAATAAGTGGAAGCACAATTCTTGCTGGTGGAACCTTTCTCAGTCTCATACCGATAAGAGTTCCTATACCGACATGGCTTCCTGATGCTAATGCTGTAATCCATAATCTCATTGGTACAAATGCGAATAACAATATAAGCAGTACCACAATAATGATTGGAATAATTGGAATGTAAGGCATAATTAATCCCCCTTTATATATTTTGATTTTCAAAAATATTATTACATATAATGAGAAAAAATACCACATTTATATAGAATCATTTTAAAAAATCTGCTATAGTAATTAGTAATCGATAATTTTTTGTCAATTATTACAAAGGAGGTTTCATTATGTTATCTAATGATGCTACTATTCAGAATATCAAGCATGAAATCCTGTATGAAGTTGCCAAGCTCGCATATGCAGGAAGGTTTGAAGAAGAAAAGGACGAACTGGCATACAAGATGTTTCCCGGTCCTAAAGCAAGATTCCGCTGTTGTGTATATAAAGAAAGAGAAATCGCAAGACAGCGAATCCGCCTTGCAGAAGGCAAATGTCCAACAGAAAGTGACCATCCGGGTGCCAATAACATAATCCAGGTAATTGAAGCCGCATGTGCCGACTGTCCACTTTCTCACTATATCGTAACTGATAATTGTAGAAAATGTATGATGAAAGCCTGCCAGCAGGCATGTAAGTTCGGTGCTGTAAGCATGACAAGAGACAGAGCCTACATAGACCCTGACAAATGCAAGGAATGCGGCATGTGTGCCAAAGCCTGTCCAT
This sequence comes from [Eubacterium] eligens ATCC 27750, assembly GCF_000146185.1. Lineage (NCBI taxonomy): Bacteria > Bacillati > Bacillota > Clostridia > Lachnospirales > Lachnospiraceae > Lachnospira > Lachnospira eligens. Next base: position 1,448,631 of record NC_012778.1, read on the forward strand.
ACAATGCAATCGCAGACCTCATAAGGCCATGTAAGAAAATCTGTCCAGCCAATGCTATTACAATGGATGAGAATGGCATCTGTGAAATAGATGAAAACAAATGTATCCAGTGCGGACAGTGTATCCACGCCTGTCCATTCGGTGCTATCGGTTCTAAAACTGATATAGTTGATGTAATAAAGGCAATCGTAGACGGAAAGAAAGTCGTTGCCATGGTAGCACCTGCTGTTGAAGGACAGTTTGGAGACACAATAACAATGAGCAGCATCCGCACAGCATGCAAGAAGCTGGGCTTTAATGATATGTATGAGGTAGGTCTTGGCGGAGACCTTACTGCACAGGCCGAGGCAGAAGAATGGCTTGAAGCAGCTAAAGAAGGAAAGAAGCTTACAACCTCATGCTGTCCTGCATTTGTTAATCTGATTAAGAAACAGTATCCTGAGCTTGCAGAACATATATCAACAACTATATCCCCTATGTTTGCACTTTCAAGACTTCTTAAGTCAGAAGATCCTGATACAATAACCGTATTTATCGGACCATGTATAGCCAAGAAGAATGAAAAGCAGGAATATAAGGGTCAGGGAAATGCTGATTTCGTACTTACACTCGGTGAATTCAGAGCAATGATGCGGGCTAAAGAAGTAGTTCTTGAGCCTGAGGAAAACAGCGACCAGCAGGCAAGCATATATGGTAAAAGATTCGGTAACGGAGGCGGTGTTTCCGCTGCTGTTGCACAATGTATGCGTGAAGCAGGTGCTGACCCTGATAAATTCAATATAGAAAAATGCTCAGGTGCTGCCGAATGTAAGAAAGCACTTACACTTCTTAAAGTAGGAAAACTCCCTGCAGATTTCATTGAGGGAATGGTATGTGAAGGCGGCTGTGTTGGTGGACCAAGCCGTCACAGAAGCGGAAAGAATCCTGTTCTTGCTGCCAAAGACCGTGACAAGCTGCTCGCCGAAGCAGACAACCGTAATGTTTCAGACAACTTAAGTAAATATGACTTAACAGCATTTTCAATGCACAAATAAAATTAACGCAAAATAGCGTTGGCAATATTCACATTGTCAACGCTATTTTTTTAGTGCTGCTTTTAAAGTAAGCACAACAAGTTTTTCAAATATCACACTCAATACAACAATTATAACCGTCCACGCCAGCAAATCATCCGTATCAAGATATATTTTCGACATATAAAGCATTTGTCCAACAGAACCTTTGGGCATTCCGATAATCTCTGCTGCCACTCCTGCTTTCCAAGCCATACCAGCAGTAACTCTTCCTGCTGATATAAGATAAGGTGAAAGCTGTGGCATGATAATATAACGTATTCTGCGAATCCAAGGAATATGAAATACATCTGCCATTTCCCTAATGCCTTTATCAGTACTTCTAAGACCGGTCAGTGTATTCTGGTATATAACAGGCACAACTATTAAAAATGCAATGAACACCGACAGGTTCTTTGCCGTAAACCATATAAGACATATAACCACAAAAGACGCAACAGGTACTGCCTTAATTGTAACCATCCACGGCCACAGAATATATTCAACAGGCTTACATATATATGCAAGCACTGCACATATAATTCCACACAATAATCCTGCGAGAAATCCACCGACAATATGATACATTGTAAACCACACAGTTCCTGCAAAATCCGGTTCATGCCATATAGTAAATAATCTGCCAAGCACCTGTACCGGTGTCACTAATAATATCGGTGAATCAATCTTTAGCGCAGCTATTTCCCATAAAATAAGTGCCAGCATAACTGCCAGCACTTTATATATTACATTCAATATCTTCTTATTAATATTCATAATAGAAATCATCTTTCGGCATACTGCCACCTACCGACTTAGGATTCTGGTCATATAACACCTGTAAGAACCCTTCTAGTGCACTTCTCATGTTATTATTAATATAGCATACAATATGGCACTTAGGAAGAGCCTTATTAGCTATTGCTTCTGATGCAACAATTCCATACTCAGCAATAAGCTGTGCTGTCTCATCAATATTGCTTGAAGTATATGCAACACTTTCGTTATATTCATCAATGAACTTCTTAAGCTGTTCTGGATATTTTTCAGCAAATTCTTTTCTTACAACAATTACACCTGTAACAATCTTAGAATTATTATTAATCTTCTCCCATGCTTCATTAAGATCCATAACAACTCTTAAACCACTAATCTGGGCACTTGCTGCTGTAACAAAAGGCTGTGGAAGAACAGCAATTGCACCATCTTCTGACTTTAACTTAGAAAGTGCTTCTGTTGTATCTGAACACCACACAATATCAACATCTTTGTCGGCATCAAGTCCGTTACCTGAAAGAATATATCTTATGGTATATTCCGGCACAGCCCCCATTCCTGTAGCATATATAGTCTTACCCTTAAGGTCACTGATACTGTTAACAGTGTTGCCTCTTTCTACAAGATTAAGAACGCCAAGTGTATTAACAGCAACAACCTGGACCTTGCCTTCCGTCTTATTATATATATTAGCTGCAAGATTAGATGGTACAGCTGCTATATCAATCTCCCCGGTTGCAAGCGGCGTTACAAATGCAGATGCATCAGTAGCAAAATCTTCAAATGCATATGTGTTCTTAGTATTTCCATTCTCTGAATCTTTGCGTAGCTTAACCATCCCCATCGCTGTAGGTCCTGCCATAGCTCCGATTCTTATTGTTGTTGTCTCTTCTGTCTGACTCTCACCTTCATTATTGACTGATTTTCCTGCACATGCCGCAAATGAAAATACCATAATAACCGAAAGCATAACTGCTAGTAATTTCTTCAACTTATTATTCTCCTGATATATTTAATTAGTATTCCATGAACTCCTGTATATCCCTTAATACATCCTCTATCTCGCCTTCTCCGTCATTAATTGTAAGCTGCAATGGTTTACTGATATCCAGACTGAATAAACCAACTAAGGATTTGCCATCAACACAGCTATACCCCGACTCCACATCAAATCCACATGAGTACTTACTAATTGTACTTACAAACCTTTGAACCTTCTCCACAGAATCCAAAAGAATCGTCACTGTCAGCATATTATTTCCTCCGCTTCCTCATCTTGTAATTGCAATATCAGTCACTAATATACACCATTTCTTATGTAGAAGCAACTCTTGATGCCCCATTCATTATACTGCCATAGACTTTTCCATCATAGACAATACAGTTTCTTCCATTCTTTTTGGCAAGATAAAGTGCATTATCCGCTTCCTGATATAGTTTCTTAAAATCATTATTATAAGCCGGAACAAATCCTGCGATTCCCATACTTACAGTAACATACTTTGAAACACCGTAATATGCATGTTCTATATGTTTCTGATCCAGATTATTTCTTATCTTCATAGCAAGTGAAATAAGACTTTCCTCATCCATATCCTGCACAAAAACAATGAACTCTTCTCCACCTGTTCTTGTAACCACATCCGTACTTCTCTGTGCTGAATTTTTTAGTATGCCAGCAACTGTTTTTAAGCACTCATCTCCTTTGGGATGTCCAAATGTATCATTATATTTTTTAAAATAATCCACATCAACTGCAATCATTGCCACAGATAATCTGTTTCTCTCGCAAAAAGGCCATATTGCTTTAATTCTTGCATCAAGTCCTCTCCTATTATAAAGACCTGTTAGTGCATCATGCTCAGAATAATCTTTCTTCCTTTTAAGCTGCATATTAACGCGGACTCTCTGTACTGCAAGATTATGCTGATATGCAACCAGCAGTATAGTTGCAGCCTGAATAATACAGACATCAAAAAACATTCTTAAATCCATACTGCTTACTATAGATAGTAAAATAACCACAACTGTCTGGAACATTAATATTCCTATACATTCTGCCTTAGTAAATGCAGGTATAAAAACTATGTATACACATGCTGCCAGATAAAACAGTATGCTCCCTGACTGTGCAATATCACATACAGCGCCAAACATAAGATACACAAATGTAACATAAAAATAAGCTGTATATATAGCATGAAATCTGTCAAACTCATCAAGACTATACTGCTTTCTTAAAACAAACATAAATAAAAGCTGAAAGACCTCCATAAGACCAGCCACAACAATATATGTATTTCTTGCAAAAACTCCACTCCAATTTCCAATACATGCAGCAATTACCGATACGGGCACAGCTACAGACAGTAAAACAGAAGATAAATACGCCCTCTTCATATTAATATCAGAAACCCCTCGGTTTAATTCGATCATTTTTCCCTTCGCACCCATACAATCCACTCTCCCCATTAATGAATTAAAACATCATGCTTTTAATAATACAACTTTATATACATTAAAACAATAGAAAATATGAAATAAGCAGTCATGCACAATACAACATGCACAACTGCTTATTTTTTCATAATTACAGATTAGTATATCCCATAAGGTAGTAATCAACTGCTCTTGCACAGTCTCTTCCCTGTCTTATAGCTTTAACAACAAGCGACTGTCCTGTATGCATATCTCCTGCTGTAAATACTCCCGGTACACTTGTTTCAAATCCGTCTGCTGCTGTCTTTACATTAGTTCTTTCTGTAAGCTCAACGCCAAATGCATCTGTAACATATTTCTGTGAGCCCAGGAAACCTGCTGCTATCAGTACAAGCTCACATGGAAGCTCTGCTTCTGTTCCCTCCACAGGGACCATCATTCTTCTTCCTGTCTTTTCATCAGTCTTAGACTCAAGCTTTACTGTAACAACACTTGTAAGATTACCCTTCTTATCCTTCTTGAATTCCTTAACTGTAGTTGTATATATTCTTGGATCATGTCCGAATACTGCAATTGCTTCTTCCTGACCGTAATCTGTCTTGCAGACTAAAGGCCACTGTGGCCAAGGATTGTTCTCCGCACGCTCATCTGGTGCTTTTGGCATCATCTCAAGCTGTGTTACCGACTTACAGCCATGTCTTATACATGTTCCGACACAGTCATTACCTGTATCACCACCACCGATAACGATAACATTTTTATCCTTTGCAGAAATGTATCTGCCATCCTTAAGTCCTGAATCAAGAAGACTCTTTGTAGTTGCTGTAAGGAAATCTACTGCAAAGTATATTCCATTGGCATCTCTTCCAGGAGCATTGATATCTCTTGGATTAGCAGCACCACACGCAAGTACTACAGCATCATAATCTGCCATAAGCTTCTTAGCCTTAATGTTCTCACCAACATTTGCATTAGTTACGAACTCAATGCCTTCTTCCTTCATAATATCAAGCTTTCTGTCAATTATATGCTTTTCAAGCTTCATATTAGGAATGCCATATCTTAAAAGTCCACCGATACGGTCAGCTCTTTCATATACAGTAACACTGTGTCCTCTCTGATTTAACTGGTCTGCTACAGCAAGTCCGGCAGGACCTGAACCCACTACAGCAATTCTTTTCTTAGTTCTTACCTTAGGAGGATTTGCTTTCGCATAACCTTTGGCATACGCATGTTCAATGATTGCCATTTCATTCTCTTTAGTACATACTGCCTTGCCATTAAGTCCGCATGTACATGCCTTTTCACAGAGTGCAGGACACACACGGCTTGTAAATTCAGGGAAGTTACTTGTCTTATGTAACCTGTGATATGCCTGTTCCCAGTTTCCTGTGTAAAGAAGATCATTCCATTCCGGAATAAGATTATTAAGAGGACATCCGCTAGTCATTCCCTTTATTGTCATACCAGACTGGCAGAATGGCACGCCACAGTCCATGCAGCGTGAACTCTGCTTTCTCTGCTCATCTTCTGACAGAGGTGTATGAAATTCATTAAAATTCTTTATTCTTTCCTTAGGTGAAACCGCTGTGGCTTCAACTCTTTCATAGTCTAAAAATCCTGTTGGCTTTCCCATGGTTAGCTCCTTTCATGTATGTTATAAACTTGCACTGTCCTTTTTCTACATCTTGCGCACCCTACTTGGTAGCCGCATAGAATGCTTCTATCTGAGCCTGTTCGCTGCTAAGTCCTTTTTCTTCCATCTGTACTATCATGTTAAGCATCTTCTTATAATCATGTGGCATGATTTTCTTGAACTTTGGAAGATATTCTCCGAAGTTGTCAAGTATTTCCTTGCCCTTCTTAGAATTAGTATAAGCAACATGTTCTGTTATAAGCTGCTTTAACTCAAGGACATCATATTTGTTAGAAACTGCTTCCATTGAAACGAGCTGCTTATTAACTCTCTTGTAAAGGCTTGTGTCTTCATCAAGAACATAAGCAATTCCACCGCTCATACCAGCAGCAAAGTTCTTGCCAGTCTTGCCTAATACTACTACTGTACCACCTGTCATATATTCACAGCCGTGGTCACCAGTTCCCTCAACAACTGCTGTTGCACCTGAATTTCTTACACAGAATCTTTCTCCGGCAACACCATTGATGAACGCCTTACCACTTGTAGCACCATATAATGCAACATTACCGATGATGATATTCTCATCTTCCTTATAAGTACTTCCTGTTGGTGGATATACAATAAGCTTTCCACCTGAAAGTCCCTTTCCAAAGTAATCGTTACTATCACCTACAAGTTCAAGTGTAAGTCCCTTAGGAATAAATGCACCAAAGCTCTGTCCGCCTGCGCCATTACATTTTACTGTATATGTATCATCATCAAGCTTATCATCAAATCTTCTTGTAATCTCAGCGCCAAGAAGTGTTCCTAATGTACGGTCTGTATTGGCAACATCGATTTCAAGACTTCTCTTGCTTCCTGTCTCCATGGCAGATTCGAACTTCTTAAGTAAAATCTTTTCATCAACTGTCTTCTCAAGTTCGAAATCAAATACATTTTTCTTATCATAATGTATCTTTGTCTGCTTAACATATGGATTATCAAGAATCTGTGATAAATCAATCTCTGCTGAACGTCCGCTCTTGGCAACATTCTTCTGCTCAAGCAGATCTGTTCTTCCTACCAGCTCATCAAGTGTCTTAATTCCTAAGTCAGCCATTATCTCACGGAGTTCCTGTGCAATGAATCTCATGAAATTAACAACATATTCAGGCTTACCTGTAAATCTCTTGCGAAGCTCAGGATTCTGTGTTGCAACACCAACAGGGCATGTATCAAGGTTACATACTCTCATCATTACGCATCCCATAGTTACAAGTGGAGCTGTTGCAAATCCGAATTCCTCTGCACCAAGCATTGCTGCGATAGCAACGTCTCTTCCGCTCATTAACTTACCATCTGTCTCAATAATAACCTTATTACGCAGTCCGTTCATTGTAAGTGTCTGATGAGCCTCTGCAAGACCTAATTCCCAAGGAAGTCCGGCATTATGTATAGAGCTTCTTGGAGCTGCACCAGTACCTCCGTCATAACCAGAAATAAGAATTACCTGTGCGCCCGCCTTGGCAACACCTGATGCAACTGTACCAACACCAGCTTCTGAAACAAGCTTGACTGATATTCTTGCATTCTTGTTAGCATTCTTAAGGTCGTATATAAGCTGTGCCAGATCCTCAATTGAATATATATCATGATGTGGTGGTGGTGAAATAAGCGCAACACCCGGAGTTGAAAGACGAGTCTTTGCAATCCAAGGATACACCTTCTTTCCTGGAAGATGTCCACCTTCACCCGGCTTAGCGCCCTGTGCCATCTTAATCTGAATCTCCTGTGCGCTTACAAGGTATCTTGAAGTAACGCCGAATCTTCCTGATGCAACCTGCTTGATTGCAGAGCATCTGTTAAGACCATCCGGACCAACCTTTAATCTGTCAATGTCCTCTCCACCTTCACCTGAGTTAGACTTACCATGAAGCATGTTCATGGCAATAGCCATAGTTTCATGTGCCTCTCTTGATATTGAACCATATGACATAGCACCAGTCTTGAATCTTCTTACGATAGAATCAACACTTTCAACCTCATCAATGCTGATTCCCTTCTTAGGGAACTTAATGTTCATAAGACCTCTTAAGTTCTTAACACCCTCTTCCTTATTAACAAGAGCTGTATATTCCTTAAATGTCTTGTAATCTCCTGTTCTTGTAGCAAGCTGTAACAAATGTATTGTCTGTGGGTTATACAGATGTTCTTCCTTGCCGCTTCTCATCTTATGAGCGCCTGAGCTGTCAAGAGTAGTATCTGTAGAAAGTCCAAGTGGATCAAATGCCTTAGAGTGAAGTGTCTCAACATCTTCCTGAATATCATTTAGTGACACGCCTTCAATTCTTGAAACTGTACCCTTAAAGTATTTATCTATAACATCTGAATTAATTCCAATTGCCTCAAATATCTTAGCACCCTGATATGACTGGATTGTTGAAATACCCATCTTGGCAGCAATCTTAACAATACCTGTGATAATTGCCTTATTGTAATCATCAACTGCTGCATAATAATCCTTGTCAAGCATATTAAGGTCGATAAGCTCCTGAATACTCTCCTGTGCAAGATATGGGTTAATTGCAGAAGCACCATATCCAAGAAGAGTTGCAAAATGATGGACATCTCTTGGCTCACCACTCTCTAAGATTACAGCCATGCTTGTTCTCTTCTTAGTCTGTACAAGATACTGCTGTAATGCAGCAACCGCAAGTAATGAAGGAATAGCAACATGGTTCTCATCAACACCTCTGTCTGAAAGAATAATAATATTAGCACCTTCTCTGTGTGCTCTGTCAACCTCAACAAATAAGTGGTCGATAGCTCTTTCAAGTGAAGTGTTCTTATAATATATAATAGGAATAGTCTCTACCTTAAATCCTTCAACATTCATATTCTTAATCTTAAGAAGGTCTGTGTTAGTAAGGATTGGATCATTAATTCTTAACTGTTTGCAGTTTTCAGCCTTTTCCTCAAGAATATTACCCTCTGTTCCAAGATAAACAGTTGTTGATGTAACAACCTTCTCTCTTATTGAATCAATTGGTGGGTTAGTAACCTGTGCAAATAACTGTTTGAAATAATTAAACAGTGGCTGATGCTTGTTAGAAAGTACTGCAAGTGGTGTATCAATACCCATTGCTCCTGTCTGCTCTGTTCCATTAAGCGCCATAGGAAGTATTGAAGTCTTGAAGTCCTCGTATGTATAACCAAATGCTTTCTGGAGTCTTGCTCTTTCTTCCTTAGTATGAACAGGAACCTTCTTGTTAGGAATCTTTAAATCCTTAAGCTGGATAAGATTACTGTCAAGCCACTCACCATAAGGATTCTTAGTTGCATACTCTTCCTTAAGCTTATCATCCTCTATAAGTTCACCCTTAACGGTATCTATAAGAAGCATTTTACCAGGTCTTAATCTGTCCTTTAACTTAATTCTACTCTCTGGGATTGGGAGTGCACCAACCTCTGAAGAAAGAATAAGATAACCATCGTTAGTGATATAATATCTTGAAGGACGAAGACCATTACGGTCAAGCACTGCTCCAAAGTAGTCTCCATCTGTAAATGCGATAGAAGCCGGACCATCCCAAGGCTCCATCATTGTTGCATAATACTGGTAGAAGTCCTTCTTCTCCTGTGCCATTGCACCATTATTAATCCATGGTTCTGGAATTGTAATCATAACAGCAAGTGGAAGCGGCATGCCATTCATAACAAAGAACTCAAGTGTGTTATCTAACATTGCTGAATCTGAACCATTAGTATTAACAACCGGAGTAATCTTTGACATTTCATCTTCAAGATATGGAGATGTCATTGTCTCTTCTCTTGCTAACATTCTGTCGGCATTACCCTTGATAGTATTAATCTCACCGTTATGTACCATGAATCTGTTAGGATGAGCTCTCTCCCAGCTTGGGTTAGTGTTAGTTGAGAATCTTGAATGAACAAGTGCAATAGCTGACTCATAATCAGGATTTTCAAGGTCGCCAAAGAACTGACGAAGCTGTCCTACAAGGAACATACCTTTGTATACAATCGTTCTGCTTGATAATGAACATACGTAAGTTGTATCTTCTGCTGTCTGCTCAAATACTCGTCTTGCAACATAAAGTCTTCTGTCGAACTCAATTCCTTTAGCTGCATTGGCAGGTCTTTTTACAAATCCCTGCATGATATATGGCATACAGTCAACCGCCTTTTTACCAAGGACATTAGGAAATGTTGGAACATCTCTCCAACCTAAGAATTCAAGTCCTTCCTTCTCAACAATGATTTCGAACATCTTCTTGGCTCTGTTTCTTGCCAGTTCATCCTGTGGGAAGAAAAACATTCCAACGCCATAATCGCGCTCATCTCCAAGCTCAATTCCTAATGGCTTTACGGCTTTCTTAAAGAATTTGTGTGATATCTGAAGAAGGATACCAACACCATCACCAGTCTTTCCTTCTGCATCTTTACCAGCTCTATGCTCAAGATTTTCTACAATGCTTAAAGCATCAGATACTGTCTGATGTGTCTTAATTCCATTAATACTTACAATAGCTCCGATACCACAGGCATCATGCTCAAGTTCAGATCTATAAAGACCAGGCTGTTTGATTTCATTTTCCATAAGTCTAATCATCCTTTCGTATATTCTAAAGCTTTGCTTGCACATAATATACTCCTGTTTTATAGGTTTTGTAAATATTTTTTTGTTCTAATTGTCTGATAATATGACTATTAGTGTTATTCATTATAATTATCAGACATTTTAGAGAATTGTTGCAATATTATCTCTTAAAACACAGATATTAACATTATTTATTATAATCTGATTTTTGCTTAATCTCTGCCTGTTTTTTAGATAAAAGTTGAATTGTTTCTAAATTGTGTCTCATTTTTACCTATTCGTATAAAATTAGTAAAAAAATAAAGTGACAAAACCCTGCATATTAATTTACAAGGTTTTATCACTTTATATTATTAATGATTATCAATTAGTTATTAACAGGTACTCCTCCTATCAGGAAATCAACTGCTTTCTCCTTAACAGAAAACTGTATTTCTGTATGTTCTCCTCCATATTCACCATCAAGTGTCCATGATACAGGCTGTGGTGATTCAAACCTTACAGACTCGGTCTTCCATGTACATACCCAGTCACATTTGCTTAGGTCTTTAGTTATAAAAGCATTAATAAGCGATTGGACTGCTATAGGATTGTTAAGCTCTCTTATCATGGTAACTTCAAATAATCCATCCTGCAGATTAACATCATTGCCGGTAAGATTCTTTATTCCACCAACTGAATCTGTATTGCTTATCATTCCATATACAAAATTGCCCTCAACATTCATCTCCTCAGAATATACACGCATATACTGTGGTTTAATAGTTGATAAGCTTCTGACTGCTTCAATTACATAAGCCTGATGTCCAAGTATATTCTTAAGATTCTGTGGAGTTCCATAAGAAACCCTTGTAAACGCCCCAAATGCAGCAACATAATTAAATGAGCGTTCTCCATTTACAATTCCTACATCACAAGGAAAACGTTTACCCTTTGCTATATTAACAGCGGCCTTCGTCATATTTCTTGGAATTCCCAGACTCGCAGCAAAATCATTCGTTGTTCCACTAGGAATATACCCTATCGGCGGCTTCTCTCCTTTATACTTAAGAACAGCCGCAACCGTTTCATTAAGAGTACCATCTCCACCACTACATGTTATGACATCATACCTGCCTTCATTATCTAAAATGTGCTGATAACCATCAAGCGGTGCCTTAGTCGGATATACAGTAATCTCATATCCAGCCTTAGAAAACACCTGTATTATCTTCATCAGCTGATTCTTAATCTGAGCTTTTCCTGAGTTTGGATTAAAAACAAACAGCATCTTCATCATAATCACCTGTCCCATTTATCACATAATGCATTAATCTGATCTGTAAACTTAGCCAGATCTTTATTCGTACCACCCTCATTGTGTGTAATAACTGTCATGAGACGCTTTCCAGCAGCAACAAGTCTGTCAAATACAGTTTTACCACGCTGTGTACTCGTCGTTCTTCTAGTCTTTCTTTCCTTAACTCCTTCAGAGATAACTCTGTCTGCAATAAAATCATAACTTCCGCCTGTATATGGTGCCATGGCATCATAACCATATTCTTCTTTAAGGCATTCCGTAAACTCGTCACACACACTGTCTTCGCCATGCACAACAAACACCTTTTTAGGCTTTGTGTCAAATGCATTAATCCAACAAAGAAGCCCATCTTTATCAGCATGACCACTTGAACCCTTAAGCTGTACAATCTCTGCCTTTATCTGTATCGGTTCACCAAACAGTTTAATCTCCTCTGCGCCATCAACTATTATACGGCCTGTTGTTCCAACAGCCTGATAACCGACAAATACAATTGTACACTCTGGTCTCCACAAATTATGCTTCAGGTGATGTCTTATTCTTCCCGCTTCACACATACCTGATGAAGAAATAATAACCTTAGGATTAGGATCAAAGTTAATCTGCTTTGATTCATCACCCGTAGTTGCATACTTAAGTCCTGGAAATGAAAGCGGATTAATCCCCTTTCTTACAAGCTCGACTGCTTCATCATCAAAGCAGCTCTCAACATTCTTAATAAATATGTTAGTTGCCTCAATTGCAAGCGGACTGTCCATATATACATCAAAGTCCCTGCCAACAAGATTATCTTCTTTAATCTTTCTTATAATATAGAGAAGCTCCTGTGTCCTTCCGACAGCGAATGAAGGAATAACAACATTACCTCCTCTTTCAAATGTTCTCTTGAATATATTCGTTAAATCTTCAACATAGTTAGGAGTTCCACCGTGGCTTCTGTTACCATAGGTTGATTCCATGACTACATAATCAGCGTCTGTAACATGCTTCGGGTCTTTAATTATAGGCTTGTTAATATTACCTATATCACCCGAAAACACAATCTTCTCTGTTACATCACCATTCTCTGTCTTCTCTGTTGCCCATACCTCAATACTTGCTGAACCAAGAAGATGTCCTACATCTGTAAATCTTATCTTAATTCCTTCTGCAATATCATATACCCTGTCATACTCACAGCCTACGAACTGCTTGCAGACATTAACTGCTGCATCCATATCATACAATGGAACGAATTCCTTAAGCTTTCCACCTGATCTTGCAGCCTTTCTGTTTCTCCATTCAGCTTCAAACATCTGGATATGTGCGCTGTCTCTTAACATTATCTCACATAACTGTGCTGTAGCCGATGTTGAATACACCTGCCCCCTGAATCCATTCACATACATAAGTGGAATAAGACCTGAATGGTCAATGTGTGCGTGTGTCAGCAATATGCAATCCACATCAGATGCCACAACCGGAAGCTCCTGATTCTCATATACATCATTACCCTGTTCCATACCGCAGTCTACAAGAATATTAAGACCTGCCGCCTGTAAGAAATGACAGCTTCCTGTTACCTCATGATCCGCGCCTAAAAATGTTAGTTTCATAATATGCCTCATTTCCGCGTCAACGCTATTTTTTCACGATATTTCTGATGTAATTGTAACATTTTCCTATGTAAAATTAAATACAATCATATATAAAAATTGTATTAATTCTCTGTATATTCTATATCCGTAAATGTAACATCCGCATTTCTCGAAACGAAGAATCCTGCGTATACATGCTTAGGGTCTACGGCTGTCAGCTTAAAATCAAATCCGCCTGTTAAGAACTCTCCATCGCCTAATTTTACTGCATAGCCGTCCGGATTAGACTTTATACATACTTCTACGGTATCACCCGGCTTAAGCTCTCTTCCTGTCACGCTTCCCTGCATAAGCTCGCTGTTCTTTCTTGCAAAACAACTCCATGCCTGGTCTTTATAAGTAAGGTTAAGCGGTGCTGCCGCTACATAATCGCCAAGTACATCGGGCATTTTCTTATCAATATACATGTCATCTCTTACCATAAGCCCAAATGACACCTGATTGTTATAGAAATAATCATTAATTGTCATCTTAGCCTTAAGGGTAAAGTTCACATTTACAGGAATCTTCTTATAGTACATTGCAATTCCGTCTGTAACAGCAGATATCTTGCCATCATTATTCTTAACCGCGATGTGTATTCCCCCTGGAACTTCTTCAAGTATATAATTATCAGATTCCGTTGGCAGAGTTGTAACATCCCCGAATACTGTGCCTTTGAATCCATATGCATCTTTAAAGTTCTTGCTGTCAGCAAGCTCATCGCTAAACTCTACCGGCTTGTATGAAGCATTTTTTTCAAGATATCTGTTCTTGTCTGGAAGCGGTTCATCTGCCCTTATATTAACTATATTCTCTGAAAGTCCTGATATTCCAGCCTTTTCAAGCTCCTGCATAACAAGGAACGCATTAACCCTGCCGCCCCATATATTAGTGTGTGTATTGTCAACACTTACTTCTTTATTAGATGGCCATGCGTGAAGATAAATTGTCTCTTCTGGTCCTAACTCATCATATAAAGCCTTTGTCTTTTCGGTCATATCAACACAGACGATTCCAAGGTCTCTTGCAAGGTCACGGACTGCCTGTGAATAATCCCCTCCCTTAAACTGTGCAGCGTCATCAGTTATGTGAAGCTCCTGCTTTGTCCACTCTCCTGTTGCAGTTCTTCTTACAATAGGCGTACACAGTATTGGTGTACATGAAACATCAAGTGCCGGCTTTATATAATTATCATATAATGATGCTGCAAATGTGCCTTTCTTATCCCTGCCGCCTATCGGGCTTGTATATCTTCCTGTCTCTGTTTTCTCATCATTATGTCCGAATCCGATTATAAGAAAATCTCCTGCTTTCATGCCTGCAAGAAGTTCCTTATAATTCTCTTCCTTAGTAAAGCTTAAGCTGCTTCTTCCTGAAAGTGCAAGATTATTAACCTGCACCATGCTGTTAAGATAACAGCCAAGCTTTGTTCCGTATCCATATCTTGGATAATAGTATTTGTCATCAAAAGAACTTAATGTTGAATCACCAACAACCCATAATGTACTCATCGTATGTCACCTCGTTTTAAATATATGTGTTATCATCAATATGTTTTATTAAGGTAGTTTTCGCGGAGGTGTTCTTCCATCGCAGCTATCTCTTTCTCGAACTCTCTGGCAGATATAAGCAGGCATCCCTGTCCTCTTATAATTACCTGTTCTACGCCATCTGATGTTGCCACCGTTACATTATATTTCTTTCCATTCTCATGTGCAAATTTTTCTATATAATGGTCAGCAGTTTCCGCTGTCTTCGTAAATACAACATGAATATTATGAAAATCTATAAACTCCTCATCATGTCCCGGAACTCTGTATGCGTCAAATACCGCAATCAGTTCACAACCCTTCATTGCCTGATAATTACACAATATATCAAGCAGCCTGCCTCTTGCACTGTCAAGATTGACCTGTGCAAGCTCTGAAAGTTCTTTAAATGCATGTATTATATTATATCCATCAACAAGAAGGAAGCTTTTCTTAGCCGGATTATATTCAGGTGCTTTAGGATGATTCTTAACATTTGCATTACCGCCTGTAACATATCTTCCAACTGCAGTGTCAGCTTTTCTTTTCGATAACTTTCTTCTCTCGTTATCTCCTCTGCTGTTAGAAAAATATGTTTCATTCAAGATTCTGTCTACCTCGTCTGTTCCAATCCACTCGTCAGACACTGTTCTTGAAGCCTGCTTTGCAGTCAGCTTAACCTCCCTGTCAGACTGTCCACCGGCAACCCCGGAATCCGTCACGGCTATCTCGACATGTGCATGCTCTCTTACTTCATTCCACGGCACAACATATCCCGAACCGCCTGCACAGAATACTGAATCTACCGGGTTTCTTGTATCACGCTCAGGCTCATAGCCGAATTTTTCAATAACCTCTTCTGTATTATGGCATGGTCTGTAACCTGCCATCTTAAGTGCAAGCCTGCCTGTTCCTTTTGTATAGGCATTGACCTCTGCCTGATAGTTACCAATCACTGAAACCGGACCTTCACCTGTGATAACAACATTATCACCATCAGCCTCCTGCATGTTAAATGCTGCACCCATTCTCTCGAAGTCGGTCATTGCCCTGCCGACATAATCTCTCTTTACCTCAAGTGAAAATACGTAGAATGGCTCTAACAATACTGATTCTGCCTGCATAAGCCCCTGCCTTACAGCTCTGTAGGTTGCCTGCCTGAAATCTCCGCCTTCCGTATGCTTTGGATGCGCCCTTCCTGCAACCAGCGTAATCTTCATGTCCGTGAGTTCAGAACCTGTAAGCACTCCTCTATGCATTTTTTCACACAAATGTGTATACACAAGCCTCTGCCAGTTCTTATCAAGTATATCCTCACTGCAATGACATTCGTATCTCATGCCGCTTCCCGGCTCTCCCGGTTCAAGCAGCAG
Organism: [Eubacterium] eligens ATCC 27750; assembly: GCF_000146185.1. Lineage (NCBI taxonomy): Bacteria > Bacillati > Bacillota > Clostridia > Lachnospirales > Lachnospiraceae > Lachnospira > Lachnospira eligens. Next base: position 1,464,956 of record NC_012778.1, read on the forward strand.
ATGAACCTCCGCATAATGTCTTAAAGGCTCGAAATGTCCGATTCCATATGCCTTATTCTTAATTGTCTCTTTATATACAATGCTTCCTTCACCAAATGTTACATCTACACCAAATCTTGTCCTGATAATATTGGTCAGCACCTCGATAAGCACCGGACCCATTACGCTTACATGTATTTCTTTGAAGTTCTCATCCCATTCAACATGAAGCTCAGGTTCTTCCTCCTCTAGTGTACGAAGCTTTGAAAGAAGTGCCACCGGATCTGTCCCTGCCGGAAGATTAAGCTTGTAATTAAGTACCGGCTCAAGCACAGGTATATTATCCTCTCCGCCTGCTCCAATAAACTGACCTGCCTTAGTCTCTGAAAGTCCTGTCACAGCACAGACAGTTCCGGCAACTGCTTCATTAATGCTTGTAAATTTATCTCCTGCATAGACTCTTATCTGGTTGACCTTCTCATTGCCAATAAGCATTTTTGATTTTAAAGAACCACCGCATACTTTAAGATGTGTAAGTCTTTCTCCTCTGTCATCTCTTGTAATCTTATACACCTTTGCCGAGAACTCTTCTCCGTAATCAGGACAGCTTACATATGTATCAATTCCATTTATAAGTTCCTCAACTCCGTTCATTCTGAGTGCCGAACCAAAATATACAGGAAACATTTTTCTTTCCATAATCATGCGGCTCATAAGGGCATCATCAACATGTGCAGATTCAAGAAACTGCTCAAGCGCCTCTTCATGGCACATTGCAACTTCTTCGTAATCTATATTATTAAAATCCACGCATGACTCTGACAGCCTGTTCTTTAGCTGCTCCATAATTCTTGCCCTGTTCGTTCCCTGCTGGTCCATCTTATTGACAAATATAAATACCGGAATTCCAAGTCTTTTAAGCAGACTCCACAAAGTCTCTGTATGTCCCTGTACTCCGTCCATTCCGCTTATTACAAGAACCGCTGCGTCAAGCACCCACAACGTTCTCTCTGTCTCAGCCGAAAAATCAACGTGTCCCGGTGTATCAAGCAGCGTGTATGAACTTCCATTGTAATTATAAGCCGCCTGCTTTGAGAATATGGTGATTCCTCTTGCTCTCTCCATATCCCCTGTATCAAGAAATGTATCCTGATTATCAACTCGTCCTAATTTTCTTATGCTTCCCGCACTATATAGTATCGCCTCTGACAGCGTCGTCTTTCCTGCATCAACATGTGCCAGCATGCCGATTGTTATCGGATTACTATGTGCCATATCATTTCCTTTCTCCAAGTTTTATTCCATACCTTCTTTAAGCCATCTCGCAATATTAGTAAAATCAATCTTAAGTTCTCCATTATATATATTCACCGGAACCGGCTTATCAAATCCATATATCACCGGATACACATCACTCTCAAAGAAATACACAAGGACCTTCTCCTGCGCAAAGTCCAGTATCCAGTATTCACGCACTCCAGCCTCCATATACTTGGAAAGCTTCAATGCATAATCCTTCTTCTTGGTAGACGAAGAAACGACCTCCACAACAAAATCCGGTGCACCATATATACCAAATCTCTTAATCTTAGATATATCGCATACTATTCCTACGTCCGGCTGAACCATAGTCCTCTCATCACAATCAAGCTGTACATCTACAGGTGCTATAAATGGACGACAGTTTCCACCAAGTTCCATAATATAATTAGCAATCTGCCTGTGAATCTCTCCACCAATCGACTGATGTCCGAAAGTAGGCGAAGCCATATCGTAAAAGTATCCGTCAATCAGCTCCACTCTCTGTTCATCAGGCAGTGCCCTGTAATCATCAATAGTGTATTCACCATTCTTTCTTGCCTTATATAATCCACCCGGCTCCCTTACTTCCAACTGTTCATTAAAAACCTGTTCCAGTGCTGTAAGAGTATCATATCGCGGACTCTCTGTTTCCCCAGAAAAAATCTTCTGCACTGTTCCCAGAGGCACCCCAGACAATTCAGCTATCTTGGCATATGAATATCCTTTTTCCTTCTTCTTCTCTTTCATCTCATTAATTGTCATATAACCCTCTCCAATCAAAACATGAGTATCCGTACATGATTAAATATAATTTCTATACTCATTATAAGAGTTGTATATCCATTAGTCAACCAAAATATAGTAAATAAATATCCGTTTTGTAACCGTTTTATTTCCAAGCTTACTGGTTGTAACTTAAATAATGTTAAATATCGCACTTAAGCTTAGCTCACTCACCACATGATTATTCAATAACCTACTAGATTGCCTTATCATCATAATTTCGTAGGTCATTTTTGCACTAAAAAAGAGTTTTATATTCTAAAAAACATACTAAATGACTCAAGTTCCATTAAATAGTAGGTTATTTCTTGGATTTTTCGTTGCGAATTGCTTGAAAAGCAGAAAAAACACCTACTAATCATGCGTAAAATGCAGTTATAGTAGGTGTTGGTATAGAAATTATTAAAGGTTATTCAACACGCCCATAAGGCTTGCAAGATTAACATCTACAATAGTAACCTGAAATTATATACTCTGATGGTTTAAATGTTTTTATGCCTTTTTTGAAAAGAATACCTTAGGCAGCATTTTATTAGGTCCAGGAAGCAGATTGCATACCATTTTCTTATAATCAGCATCACTCTTTCTATCCCCACTGCCCTAAATTATCTTTTTATCAGGCTTACTTTTTGCGTTAAAAACTGCAAGAAAATACTTGTCATCTACAAAGTAGAAATTATTTAAGATTATTCAAACTTATCTGTGCTAGGAAATGCCATATCCATCTACAAAGTAGAAATTATTTAAGGTTATTCAAACATGGCAGAAGATACGGCCAGAGCAATATCTACAAAGTAGAAATTATTTAAGGCTATTCAAACTAACACATATTGTATTGATCATGGAAATCTACAAAGTAGAAATTATTTAAGGTTATTCAAACAAATTATAAAGTAACAACACAAGTAAAATCTACAAAGTAGAAATTATTTAAGGTTATTCAAACATAAACCAATGAGAAAATTACTTGGATATATCTACAAAGTAGAAATTATTTAAGGTTATTCAAACCTGTAGCAAGGGCAGTAACCAATTACTATCTACAAAGTAGAAATTATTTAAGGTTATTCAAACACAACTATTATATAATTATCGGGTGATCTACAAAGTAGAAATTATTTAAGGTTATTCAAACTGAGCCAGTACCAGACACTAAGTATCAATCTACAAAGTAGAAATTATTTAAGGTTATTCAAACTCTTAATTCGTCAAATTAAACAAATTATTAAGCATATAACCTTAAAAAACAATTTATTTGTGTATTTTTTCATATTTTATTGAATAACCTTTAAATAATAATTTATCAAAGCCCATGTTTGCATTATGTAATAATAATAAAATCTTTTTCATCATTTTTTGCATATCCAAACCTTAGTACTTCACAACTTGAAGATAATTTAAAGATCATAACACTGTCTTCCTGACTAAATCTCTTCTCATACTTATTCTTCAAATCACTGATTATATTATCTAATATTCTAGTGCTATTGTCAATTTCAAAAACCGAATACTGTATCCTGTGACCGAATTTAGACAAATATTTTGCAAAAATTGTTCTTAAATTTTAAGCACCATCTATTATTAATAACTTCGAAATCATTTTCTTTACATTGTCCAAGATTTATTGATTTTCTTACCTGATAATCAACAACCGGTCTTATTGGTTCCATCAAGTCACAAACCAATGATTTTCTCATGTAAAAGCATTTATGAAATACCCCGTAATATGTGTCAAATCCATAAACCTGCAATATGGCATCCACAATATTAAACAGCATGGTATGTAAGATTGTCCTGACTTCCATATAACTTATGAAAATATATAGAAGCCGGACAAAATATAAAATCATTTAAGTTAGAAATAATTATGATATCATCCATTATTCATACCTTTTATTCTGTATAAAATCCAACCATTCAGCATGAGGTAATTTCAGGCAGTTCCTGTCAAAACCATCTTCTGTCCACTCAGACTTTATCTTTAACACCTCATATAATCCCTTAAGCGCTATACAATATGCACCATTTGCATCTGCATCTTTTGGCATCTTGCATTCTTTATCATCTGATTCTTTATAATTATCTGAGTCAAAAAATTCTCCTTCATCATTGATTACAGGTGATATTATTTTATCGTAACTTATTCCATTCTCCTGTTCCTCGGCTTCAGTATAACTGTTTCTCATCTGAACTGTAAGTTTATATAAAGATAACAGTTGTGCAAAGAATTCAGACTTTTTATCTTCATCCATCTTCTCCATATCTATCCTTATATCATGTCCATCAGCATAATTAATTTCATTATCTTCTAATAATAATTTTATTGTTTCTGTAAGATTTATTGATTTTGTTTTGCCTGTTCTCCTTGCATTGTTGAATTCACTCTGCAGTCTCTCACCATTGGTATATACTGTCCATTGTGTCTTACCCATGGTAATGTTGTAGGTATCAAAATTATTATAATCAAATCCGAAACTGAACATGTCTTTTTCGGCACAATATCTTATTTCATCAAATTGCATAAAGAACTGTTTTCTTGAAGCATTTGTTGAAATGCTCTTAAAATTAAATGCACTGATAAATCCGGTTGACGGATCTATTTTTGATGTAAATGCAGCAGGTACATAAAATATTACTCCACATTGTTTCCCAAGATTTTTTATATTATCTGGTACATATGTCAATTGATATCCTTTTAACAGTCCCCCTGGTTCATCTACAGATTTTTCTTTAGAAGCAAAATAATTCAGCTTATTAATAAGCATACTCTCGAACTTCTGGTATACCTGTCGTTCAACTTTAAAACGACCTCGCTTAAATCCATAATTCAAATCTTCCATAGCAATTATTGCATTATACTCAACTATAAGCATTGCTATCTCATGAACTACCCCCGAAATATATCCTTCTTTCAACTCTTTAATATTTCCTATAGATTTCCAGTTCTTTCTCGCATATTCTCTGGTCTTTTCCTTCTCAACCAGCTTCTTCTTATAATCATAATTATTCAATATATTATAACTTTTCTGTTTAACTATATTTCCATGAGAATCTATAACAGAAATATATATAAGATTACGCTCACCCCTGTCAATTCCAATAACATGTATATCATCATTTTGTGCTATATATTTTACAACCATATCATTTACATTATTTCGTGCTGTCACTTTATAGTTAATAGTAATTGGCGTATGTATAAAATATTTATCAACTGTATATCTGTAATCTTTAACAATATCCTTTTGGGCAGTCCTGACCTCTACTTTATCAAGATATTCCTTTGCAGCTTCTGACAAGTCACTTTCTTTAATATATCCATTATACATTTTATAAATTTCATTATATATATCATCTGGAATCGGTATTCTTACAACATCACCATTATCAAGCTGATTTTTATATGTCTTATTAACTAATACAGAATCTTTTTTATGCTTAACTGGATTTTTTACGCTTGCCCTTCTGTAAAACAATTCAGCCTGTCCATTTAATTTAATAATGATATCCTTAAGATTTTCTTCACTAAAAATGTTCTTGAAATACATAGTGTGAAGATTTTCTTTTCCTGTACTGTTCTCTGCGAAGTCCTTATTATAAATCTGAAATAAATATATCTTGCCTTCCTCATCAAGCTTATTAATATCAGCTTCACTTATATAAGTCCAGTCAATTCTATACCCCTGCATTTCAACTTCACGGTAGAATTCACTTATATCGCTATAACTATCAGTTGCAGAGAATTTAAATTCATATTTTCTCCATTCCGCATGTTTCTCTATGCTGTTCTTAAAATAATCAATTAAATCCCTACAAAAACTGATATCAAAATTCTCACTTGTCTTAATATGTTTGTGTGCATTATAACCGGAAATTATATAATCAGATGGCTTAAATGTTTCTATTCCTTTCTTTGATAAGAACACTTTAGGAAGCATTTTATTCGCCCCCGGCAACAGATTATATACCATCTTCTTATAATCATTATCGTTCTTTTTATCAGAATTTCCCTGTATAATCTTTTTATCGGGTTTATTTTTAGCATTAAAAATTGCCAGATAATACTTATTATCTCTTATTAAAATTATTGCATTATTATCAAACTCTTTACTCTGCGACCAACCATTAGCAAGTGTAGGACTTTGAAAATTAAGTTTTATTTTCTTAGAATTGTATGGTTTCTGTGTAACATAATTTCTCACCCTGTTATATAATGGCACTATATTTTCTAATATATTATAGATATCGTCTATATCTGAATAAAACATTTCATCTCTATCCAGTACTTCATCAACAATAAATGCCTTTGCCCAATGATACATGTTCATATACATATCAAGCCTTTTCTTCATTTCATCAGCTTTTTCTTCGCTCTCAATCAGACTTATATGATCATCGTATTCCAAATGTGCTGTTTCTGTATCAGTTATTATATTACTAATTTCCCTTATATATTGCTTAGCATTAGAATTTTTAAATTCATTTCGTTCTTTTTCATCTATATATTTCTCAACTAAATCATTAACATCATTAATACTCTTATATTTATCTTCTTTTACAGCTTTTTTAACTTTTTCTTCTTTAGACTTACCTTTTGCATGTATATTTTCATCATAAAAATTTTCAACGCAACCTGTAATTAAATTCCAGTTACCACTCATAAAACATGATAATGTCTCATAAAAATCTTTTGATATATATATTCTTTTCTCATCTAATTCATCATATTTATTAACGATATCTTTCAGTTTTCCAATTATATTGCCTTTTTCTGTTTCATCAATAAACGCATTAACAGCATTATATACGCTCATATCATCTTCAAACATTTTAGGTACTTCAAATGAAGTTGATGTATACGCAAGGATTTGCTTATGCAGCTTACGCATTTTGAATAAATTGTAATTATTCTTTGTCTGCTGGCAATAAAGATTCATATGTGCATTAACCACACCACATATTTCATTGTAAAAGTCTATTCCTGACTGAATTAATACCATGTTATAAAAATCCGGATTAAATATCTGATTCAATTCCCAATCACCCATTTTATCCTGATTATTTTTTTCAATTACTTCTATTTCATCCAATGCCTTTTCTGAGATTTTCTTATATGATGTCATATTAGCAAGAAAAATCAAAGAATTTTCATGCACAATTCTATAAGCTATAGATGTAGAAACAGCCTCTTTAGTAAATACATTTTTTCTCTTTTCAAAAAAATCCGTAAAATATGTGCTAAAACCATTAAACAATGCTAATGTTTCCAGTTTGCCAGCTTTGTCTTTAACATCATATTGATTATAATTTTTAATAAAATCTGGCAGTATCTCTTTCAAAAGCTTTGCGTTAAATATATTTTTGTAATTAGAATCTGATTGCAGATGTGTGCATATCTGTTCTCTCATTTTGCTCTGCTCTTTTTCTAATGCTTTCTTATTATCTTTTGATGGACTTGACTGAACCAAATTCATTAATTCAAAAAGCAGAGTAAAATCTAGATCAGTTACACCTGATAATGATTTATCTATATATTCTCTATAATAATCATCCATTATATTTTTTAACTCTGTGCTTTTCTCTTGTCTTAACTCATCTTCCTGGATAAGTCCATTCTGTATTATATGCTCCTGTGTATGCCCAACAGGTCTTAATTCATTCCTTAGTGTCTTTGCTACTGGTATAACCCCCACAAACTCTCTGTAAACTATGCTACGATTTCCATTCATATAAATATCCTCCTTTACTATGTTCAATTTTTATAAAGTGATGTAATATATACTCGATTATATTTAAAAAAATAACGCTTCCTATGCGTTACCTTTTAACAAATCACTTTAATCTACCTAAAAGTAGAAATTAATTTTATTATATTAACTTCTTATATATCCGTCAATATTATTCTTTAAATATATTTTATAGATTATATTGACATATTCTCTCTGTATTGTTATTATATATTACACATTGGTGCATCATTTTATATTTTAACTATATCTCACATATGAAACATTTAAGAAAGGCGACATATGAATAATAGCAACCGCACTACTCACCAGAAAGATGTCTCCCTTAAGACTTTCTGGCGTGATAATGAACATTTTGCAGATCTTTTCAATGCTACTGTCTTTAATGGTAAACAGGTGCTTAAACCTGACAAACTTACAGAAATGGACACTGATGTCTCTGCTACAATTCATTCCAAAAGTTACAATGAATCTATTACCAGAAACAGAGATGTAGTAAAGAAGATGTCTGATGGCGTTGAGTTCAATATTCTTGGTCTTGAGATTCAAGACAAGACCCATTATGCCATGCCTCTAAGAACTATGACTTATGATGCACTCGGCTACATAAAAGAATATAATGATATCAAAAAACATCATAAGCTGAATAAAGATTCTTTCAGTTCTCATGAAGAATTTCTTTCTGGAATTAACAAGTCTGACCGTTTCCACCCTATAATAACGCTCGTTCTTTACTATGGTGAGTCGTTATGGGATGGTCCTACCTGCCTGTCTGACATGATGATTTCCATGCCTGATAATATCAAGGCTTACTTCTCCGACTATAAGTTAAATCTGGTTCAGATACTTGATTCTGATAAATATACATTTTATAATGAAGATGTAAGAGATGTGTTTAATATTATAAGGAACATATATAATGATGATTTCGATTCAATATATCGTGAATATGAATCCCGCAATGTAGATATTGATGTAATGGAACTGATATGTAACATAACCTCAGTTCCAAAGCTTATGGACTTATGTACAGATACTGAACAAGGAGGGACTGTCAATATGTGTGAAGCAATGAAACGATTTCAGGCTGAATGTGAAAGCAAAGGTATGAAAGAAGGTATCGATTCCGAAAAAGTCAACTCTATCATCTCCATGCTAGAATTCGGCATAACCAAAGAACAGATATTAACCAGGTACACTAAAGAGGATTTAGAAAGAGCAGAAGCTGCTATCGCTAATGAGAACTAACACCATACTAATAATATTAAAGCCAGTTAATCTAGCAATTAAGATTAACTGGCTTATTTTATCTGATACCTTTATAGATTTCTGGTCTTCTGTCCCTGAACAGGCCCCAGCTCACGCGAAGGTCGGCATCTGCGTCAAGGTCGGATTCCCCATAGACAATTTCTTCCTTGTCTCTTGATGCCTGTGTCACTATCTCGCCTGTTGCATCTGTTACAAATGAAGAACCATAGAATAAAAGTGATGATTCCTGATAACCATTAGCTTCAGATGGTGTAACCTTCTCCTCACCAATACGGTTGGCAGCTACTACAGGAACTATATTGCACGCTGAATGTCCCTGCATACATCTTCTCCAGTGCGGCATGCTGTCAACCTCAAGAATCGGCTCTGAGCCAATCGCTGTCGGATAGAAAAGGATTTCTGCTCCCTGTACCGCCATTCCTCTGGCTGTCTCTGGAAACCACTGATCCCAGCATATTCCTACTCCAATTCTCGCATATCTTGTATCCCACACCTTAAAACCTGTATCTCCCGGTGTGAAATAGAACTTTTCCTGATAATAATGGTCATCAGGAATATGTGTTTTTCTGTATATTCCAAGAACACTTCCATCTGCGTCAATAACTGCAACAGTGTTATAGAACACATTTATATCTCTTTCATAAAAGCTTATTGGAAGCACAACTTTAAGTTCGGCTGCCAGCTTCTGAAAATGCTTCACAGCCGGATTCTCATCAACAGGTGTTGCAAATGCGTAATAATCATAATTTCTCTCCTGACAGAAATACTGTCTTTCAAAAAGCTCAGGAAGCAGTATTATCTGTGCACCGTTAGCTGCCGCTTCACGAACCATCTTATCAGCCTTTGCAATGTTCTCTTCTACCGACCGTGAACACTGCATCTGTATGCCTGCATACTTTACATTTCTCACACTATTTTACCTCCGGAATCTGTTGTGTAATACAGTGGATATTACCTCCACCGAC